>NZ_AUGK01000005.1 GCF_000422625.1 Adlercreutzia mucosicola DSM 19490
GCCGTTTCCAGCGGTTGTCCCGGAGCGGGGGGCAGGTTGGTCACGTGTTACTCACCCGTTCGCCACTGTATTCCCGGCCGAAGCCGGCTTAACCGTTCGACTTGCATGTGTTAGGCACGCCGCCAGCGTTCATCCTGAGCCAGGATCAAACTCTCCGTTCAAAGTGCGGCCCGGGGGCCGCGACAGATCGCGTGAGTCTCGATTCTGTTTAAAACTCTCCGCGGGGCCCGCCGCCCCGACGGGGTTCAAAGTTAAAGCTTGTCGCTTCGAATGTCCGTCTGACGCCCGAGAGCTCGTCTCGGGCTTCCATCCTCAGTATCCGGTTGTCAAGGTTCCGCGGTCCTTCCGGCCGCTGCCGTCTCTCGCGAGCGGCGCAAGGAAGTATATTACGCTCGACGGTTTTCCTTGTCAACCGAGTCACAAAATCTTGACAACTTTGTTTTCTCCATTGACAGAACCCCGTTTCGAGGGTTGCTCTCTACTTCCGAAAAAAGCAACTTGTTTATAATACTCGAACCGCTGCAAAGCGCAAGGGGCAATTTTCAATTTCTTGGATTTTTTTTCTGCCGCCCGAGGGCATCCGAGCGGCAATCAACGGCTCATGCTCCCCT
Organism: Adlercreutzia mucosicola DSM 19490; assembly: GCF_000422625.1. Lineage (GTDB taxonomy): Bacteria > Actinomycetota > Coriobacteriia > Coriobacteriales > Eggerthellaceae > Adlercreutzia > Adlercreutzia mucosicola. The sequence goes on from NZ_AUGK01000005.1 coordinate 612, forward strand.
TCCCTAGCGCCTTCGGCCGAGCCGTCCCTCGATATATAAGAAGGGCGGCCCCCGGAGGAGCCGCCCTCACTTCATGCTTGTGCGCGAACCTTAGTGCACGTCGTGGTCCTCGCCCACGATGTTGTGCAGATCGGGATCGTACACCAGGCCGCCGTGCTCCTTGTGCAGGAACATCAGCTTGGTGGGCTCGAAGCCCTCCACGTTGGCCAGGTAGATGTGGATGAACATGAAGCAGATGAACACGTACATCATGAAGTAGTGGATGATGCGCATGGACATGAGCCCGCCCACCAGGTTGGTGGTGGCCAGGAACACCGGCACGTTCATCGTCACGCCCCACAGGCACAGGCCCGTCCAGAACATGATGATGATCAGCAGCGGGATCAGCAGATAGCTGATCTTCTGAGGCACGCCCAGCTTGGCACCCAGCGGATGATCCTTCTTCAGGAACAGGTAGTAGGTGATCCAGGCACCGGCCTGATGGCGGTTGTCCTTCTGGGGCATCCAGGTCTTGATGTCGGTGACCTGCTGACGGGTGCCCGCGGTGGGCGCCGACTTCACGAAGAAGGCCATGACCACGCGGACGATGCAGTTGATGAACAGCACGAAGCCGAAGAACAAGTGCGCGCCGCGGGCAATGCCCATGAGGAAGGGCAAGAACGGGAAGTGGATGAGGAAACCCGAGATGATGAGGACCACCATGGCGATGAGGTTGATCCAATGGGTGATCACGAACGGAAGCGGATGGGCCTCTTTGTAATGTGCGAGATGGGCCATCTTACTTCACCCCCCAAGGGCTGGTCACGGTTTCGAAGCTCTTACCGGTACGGCGCTCGGTCACATGCACGGCGCAGGCGGTGCAGGGATCGAAGCTGTGAACCGTACGCAGGGCGTTGATGGGCATCTCGATGTCCTCCACCGGAATGCCGATGAGCGCCTGCTCCAGCGGACCGTGCTCGCCGTCGGCGTTGATGGGAGCCAGGTTCCACGTGGACGGGATGATGATCTGGTAGCCCTCGATCTTGCCGTCCACGACCTTCTCGGAGTGGTACAGGGCGCCACGGGGGGCCTCCCAGAAGCCGGAACCTTCGCCGGTCGTGCGCTCGGGGGCGCGGAAGTACTCGGAGTCGCCGCCCTTGATGGCCTCGGCGAGCTCGTTGACCCACTGCACCATGAGGTCGGCCACGTACATGGTCTCGATCTGACGGATGGCCGTACGGCCCAGGGTGGACTGGAAGGCGGACAGGTCGCCCGGCTTCGCGCCCAGGATGCCCAGCACCGCGTCCACGTTCTCCTTGATGAAGGGAACGCCGCGCACGTAAGCCGCAAAGATTCGGGACATGGAACCCGCCTCCATGGGCTTGCCGTCATAGGTGGGGCACTTGACCCAGGTGTAGCGGTCGTCGACGTTGTAGTCGGTGTAGGCCGGATCGGTGACGAAGTAGGGCGAGGTGTAGGTCTCGGAGCCCTCATACCAGGAACGACCCATGTACTCCTGGATCAGATCCTCCTGCACGTCGGTGACGCCGAACTTCTCGTCCAGCACGCCCATAGGCAGGTAGCGGTTCTTCATCTGCTCGATGTAGTCGTCGCCGTAGGGCCACCCCTGGCCCTCGAACACGCCCCAGGCGATGTAGCGGCCGCAGCCCTTGCCCCAGGTGAGGGCATCGGCGTAGGGGCCGGCCAGCGCCACGGTATCGGCGAGGACGGTGTCGTTCACCCAGTCGCGCACCTCGGTGGCCATAGCCAGAAGGTCATCGAGCTTGGACTCGGTGGGCACCCACATGTTGCCGCCGGGGATGGAGGTCATCACGTGGGGCATCTTGCCGCCGAGCAGCGCCGCCATCTCGGAAGCGCGAGCCTGCATCTTCAGGGCCTCCAGGTAGTGAGAGGTGAGGATGAGGTCGAGCTCGGGGGTCAGCTTGTAGGCCTGACCCTTGTCGGCCTCGAACCAGTTGCCCGAGAAGATGGACAGCTGGCCGTTCTTGGCGAACGCGCCCAGCTTGTCGTAGAGCTGGTTCAGATCGGAGTGCAGCGCCAGGCCGTTCTCCAGCGCCACGGCGTAGGCCTCGTCAACGTTGGCGTTCAGGGCATTCAGCGGGTTCACGTAGTCCAGAGCCGCCAGGTTGTACAGCCACAGGATATGGCTGTGCAGGAACTGGGCGCCCTCCAGCAGGTTGCGGACGATACGGGCGTTGTTGGAAATGGTGATGCCGTAGGCCTTGTCGCCGGCGATGCTGGAAGCATGGGCGTGGGACACCGGGCAAACACCGCAGATGCGCTCGACGATCTGGGCCGCGTCCTCGGGAGTGCGGTCCTGCACCACGAGTTCCATGCCGCGGAAGCAGCCGCCGGAAACCCAGGCGTCTTGCACAATGCCGTTGTCAACTTCCATCTCGACGCGGAGATGGCCCTCGATACGAGTGATCGGATCAATAACAGAACGTGTCAAGTCAGCTCACCTCCTTCTAATTCTTCTTACGGGGATCGGCGTTCTTGTGGACGAGCTCCTCATCGAGAACCGGGCCGCCGGCAACCGGATCGGCGTAGGTGCCGACTTCCTGCTCGGGATGCTTCGCGTCCCACTTGCGGATCTTCTCGAAGGGCGCGCCGCCGTCCATGCGGCCGGACATCTTCATGCCGAATCCGTGCACCACCAGGCAGGCGGCCAGGATGCCGGTGACGGCGACCGCGATGGTGGTGGGCTGGAACTGGAAGTCGCCGATGCGCAGGTCGCGCATGCGCTTGTAGAAGGGCGTGTTCACTTCCACCCAGTTGTCGCCGGGGTTCATCGGGTTGGCCTCGCAGCAGCCGATGCAGGGAGCACCGGACTGCACGCACCAACTGCGACGGTTGTTCCACAGGGTGACGCCGCAGACGGAGCGGGTCTGCGGACCGCGGCAGCCCACGGGATACAGGCAGTAGCCCAGGGCCTCTTCCTCGGAACCGAACTCGTAGACGAACTCGCCGTTCTCGAAGTGGCCGCGACGCTCGCAGTTGTCGTGGATGGTCTGGTTGAACAGGTCGCCCGGCATGTTGAACTCGTTGAGACGGCTCAGCAGCAGGTCCGCGTCCTTCATCACCACGACGTCCACCAGCACCGACATGACCCACTCGGGGTTCACCGGGCAGCCAGGCACGTTGACAACCGGCGTCGTGACGCCGACCTTCTCCAGGTACTGCTGCACGCCCAGGGCCTGAGCCGGGTTGGGGTGCGCGGCCATCCAGCCGCCGTTCACCGCGCAGGAACCCACGGCGACCACGGCGTTGGCGGACTCGGCCGCCTCGACCAGGGCCGTGATGCCCGTCTCGCCGGCCACGCGCAGGGCATTGCCCTCGAAGGCCTCGAGCACGGCACCCTCATAGATGAGAATGTAGTTGCCTGCCGCGATGGTCTGGGCCTTGGCCTCCTCCACGGAGTGTCCCGCGGCCGCCGACAGGGTCTCCGAGTAGTTCAGGGAGATCAAGTCGAGCACCACGGAAGCCACGTCGGGAGTCTCCACCTGGGCGAAGGACTCCGTGCATCCGGTGCAGGACGCGCCCTCGATCCAGATGACCGGATAGAGGTTGCCCGACGTTGCGCCGATAACAGACTCGAGCGCCTCGGCCACGCGCGGGACGGCCAGCGGGGACAGACCCGCGGCCGCGGCGATGCCGGCGCACAGCTTCATGAAGCTGCGGCGGGACACGCCACGCGAGGACAAGATGCTGTCGAGATCTGACATCGTTGCCTGATTTTCCATGCGTACACCTCCTCAAGGTGTTCTCGTCGCTCTTACATGCAGGTATCAGGTTATCCTCTCAATCAACATACGGGCTTCACAAGTTGCGGAGAACGGCGAAACATTCTCTTAACGGTCGGAAAATGTTACGCGCGATAATGCGGGTAACAAACCCATAGGAACCGTCAACCAGTCAATAGGAACGGCCACGGGACAGACTTCCCGATGTGGGGCGGGAAAAGGACGCGGAAACGTTTATCATGGGTTCCCGTTGTAGCAAACATCACTCAGGAGCACCTCATTATGACCTCATACGAGCATTCCATCGCTTTTCTCGGCCCGAAGGGCACGTACTGCAACGAGGCGGCGCTTCGCTTCGCCGCGCGCCTTCGCATCGACGATCCCGCGCTCATCGAGTGCTCCTCCTTCGATGAGGTGTTCGATTGCGTGGACGAGGGCGCGGCGCGCTTCGGCGTGGTGGGCAAGGAGAACTCGCTCGAGGGCCCCGTGACCGCCACCCTGGACAACTTCGCCTTCCGCACCGGAGCGGTCATCCTGGCCGAAGAGGTGATCAACGTGGACCACTGTCTGGTGGCCCACCCCGACGCCAGCTTGGCCGACATTCAGCGAGTGGCCTCCCATCCCCAGGGCCTGGCCCAGTGCCGGCGCTTTTTGGCCGAGAACCTGGCCGGGGTGTCCACCCTGGCCGTGTCCTCCACGGCCGAGAGCGCGCGCATGGCGGCGAGCGATGTCACCTGCGCGGGCATATCGAACGCCCTGGCCGCCGAGGTGCACGGCGCGCGGGTCCTGCACCGGGGCGTGCAGGACAACCCCGAGAACCAGACGGCCTTCGCGCTGGTGGGGCGCCTGGCCGACGCCGACCTGCTGACCGGGGAACGCTACAAGACCTCGCTGGCCCTGTTCCTGCGGGCCGACAAGCCCGGCGCCCTGCAGATGATCCTGTCGGAGTTCACCTATGCGGGGATCAACCTGACCATGCTGCAGTCGCGTCCCACGAAAAAGCAGCTGGGCGACTACATGTTCTTCGTGGAGCTGGCCGGCTCCATCCACGACATCGACGTGCAGACGGCCCTGGAGTGCCTGCGCCTGAAGCTGCGCGAGGTGAAGGTGCTCGGCAGCTATCCCATCGCCTAGGGCGCCTGACGGAAACCGCTCGGGAAGAAGCGCAACGCGCCGCACAGGCGCGTGCCGAGGCGAATCCGCCGCACGGGCGCACGAAGAGGCCGCCCCTCCCCTGCCGCCCTTAAGCGGTGAGGTGCTCGATGAGGATCTTCACGCCGAGCAGGATGAGCACCACGCCACCCGCGATGGCGGCGGGCCTCTCGAAGCGGGAGCCGAACTGGTTGCCCACGATGACCCCGACGAAGGACAGCGCGAAGGTCGTGACGCCGATGAGGGCTACGGCCAGAAGGATGTTCACACCGAGGAAGGCGAAGGTGAGCCCTGCGGCCAGCGCATCGATGCTCGTGGCGATGGCCAGCATGGTCAGCTCCCGGTAGTCCAGCTTCGCCGGCGCATCGGCGCAGTCAGCGGTACCCCGTCGCTCGCAGCAGGCGCAGTTGCGGTTGCAGCGCCGGTCGTCCTCGTCTTCGTGAAAGGCATCCCACAGCATCTTGGCGCCGATGAGCGCCAAAAGCCCGAAGGCGATCCAGTGGTCTACGGCCGTGATGTAGGACGAGAACAGACTGCCCACGGCCCAGCCCACCAAGGGCATGAGAGCCTGGAAGCCGCCGAAGAACAAGGCGATGACCAGGGCCTGGCCCCAATGGATGCGGCGCATGCCGAGGCCCTTGCACACGGCCACGGCAAACGCGTCCATGGAAAGCCCCGCACCGGTGAGGATGAGTTCGATAACGCCCATGACGGCACGGCTCCTTCAGGGAATCAGCAGGGCGCCCTCGCGACGGAAGAAGCCCTCGGTCACGAGATCGTCCACGATGGAGGCGAACAGGGCCTCGTCCACCCCGTCGCGGGCGGCCTCGGTCTCGGCGCGGTCGAGGTCGGCGCGCACGGCGGCGACCTCGACGCCCTCGGGGGCGGCCAGCACGCGGCGCACGATCCAGGCGCGCTTCTGACGGCGGGACCCCTCGAAGACGGACTGGCGGCTGTAGGAGGCGCTGCGCCGCGTGGGATTCACACCCGTGGCCTTCAGATGCGCGCCGTAGTCGAGCAGACCGTAATACCAGCGGCGCGGGTCGGCCGCAGCCGTCGGATGGAAGGCCGCGGCGGCCACCAAGGGCTCCAGCATCTTGTCGCTCACCTTATCTTCATGGGGAAACAGCTCGTGCAGGAACACGGCCCGTACGTTGGTTTCCACGTAGACGCCGGGCACCTGGTGGGCGAAGGCCATCACGCCGGCCGCCGTGGCCGGACCGATGCCGGGCAGGGCCAGCAGCCCCTCGTAGCTGTCGGGCAGGCGCCCCCGACCGTCGGCGGCGCACTGGTCGGCCGTGCGCTTCAGCGCCAGGGCGCGGCGGTTGTAGCCGAGGCCCTGCCACCGTTCCAGCACATCGGGCACGGCGGCGGCCGCCAGCGCGTCCAGCGTGGGAAACGCCTCCAAGAAACGCTCCCAGAACCGGCCCACGCGAGTCACCTGGGTCTGCTGCAGCATGATCTCGGACACGAGCACCGCATAGGGGTCGTCGATATGGCGCCAAGGCAGATCGCGGTAGAGCTCGTCGCCGACGCGCAGCAGACGGGCAACGAACTCATCCAAGGGCTCGGCGCCCTCGGGCCACAGCGCCCCCACTACAGCAAGTCCTCCAAATCGCCCAAGCTCGCCGAGAAGTCGGCGATCACGGCGTTCTCCAGCTCGGCGTACTCGGACGATTCCAGCGGCTGGTAGGCGGCGAGCTTGTCGAAGAGGTTGTCGCGGGTGACCGGCTGGTAGCGACGGGCGACAAGCCCCTGCTTGTAGGCGTCTTCCAGAGCCTCACGGGCGGCCATGTAGATGTCGTAGCGCGGCATGTTCGCCGACAGGCGCACCAGCTCGTCGCGGCTCACGGCGCGGATGGAGGGATGGGCCCGAGCGAGGTCCATCCAGATATCGGCGCGCTCGGCCTCGGTGGGATAGTCGATCTCGACGGGCGTGAAGGGGTAGAGCAGATCGAGGAAGAACGGATCTATCACCTCGGGGGAATGGGCCGAGGCCAGCACGTACACGTCGGGATTCTCCACCGCCTGGCGGATGAGGTTCACCGCCTCGCGGGCACCCCGGGACATGGCGGCCATGAGAAAGCCCGCCATATCGTCGGCTGTTTCCGCCAAAGGCGAGCCCCACAGGTCGATATCTTCCAGCACGAGCACCCCGCCGCCCTCGAAGCCGCGACGTAGGGCCCCCAGCCCGTCGGCATCGGCGGCCTGGGCCGTGACGCACAGCATGGGCACGCCCTGGAAGGACTCCTCCATGCGCATGCGCACCGCGGGAAGCCCCAGCTCGCCCACGGTGGCCATCATGAAGCGGCTGGCATCTTCGCGGGCCGGCGAGCAGAACAGCAGGTTATCGGCCACGGGCATGCCCTCCAGGCCGTGACGGCTGTTCAGCATGGCCACGAAGGCGTCGAACTCCGGGTCGCCGGCCAAGCCGATGCCGAGGGCGCGCATGCGCTCCACGGCGGCGGCGAAGCCGGGCACCGAGTTGTAGGTGAAGATGTCCACCGGCTGCGCCCCCTCGGGCGCCGCCGCCGGACCGGCCACGGCCCCGCCGGGCACGACCCCGGGCCCAACCATCCCCGGCATCACCGCGCCGGCGGGCGTGCCGGCCGGACCATCTGGGCCCGGCACCTTGCCCCCAGGTCCATCGGCCCCGGGTCCCGAATCATCCGGAGCGTCGCCGGGCACCGACGCCACCGCGGCAATGAAAGGGGCGCCTGCCAGCGGCGGTGCCATAATCATCCCCAGGGCTTCCTGGGACAGGGCCTCGGACATTTCCTCCAGATCGTCGCGGGAGATGCCGAACTGCTCCAGGCGATCGAGGGCCAGGCCCTGCAGCTGCTCGGTGCAGGCGGCCAGCTCGTCGGTGGACAGATAGGGCTCCAGGCGCTCGAAGATGTACTCGGCCAGGGATCGCTCGCCCGTAGAGCAGGCCACCCGCCACGCCTGCTTCAGGCCGAAGATGGCGTCTTCCGAAGGCGAGTCGGCTTCCGAGGCCTGCTCGAAGGCCGCCAGATAGAGATGAAGGCCCAGGCGGGCATCTCCTGCTTCGCAGGCCGCCGTGGCCCGAGCCAGGTAATCTGTTGACGCGTTGGCAGCGCCATCGCCGCAAGGGGGCACATTCGCATCCGTATTTTCGAACATAAGCTGCTACCTCTCATAGGCCGCGGACCCGAAACTGGCCCGCTCATCGTGTGTCGGCGCTATTTTATCGAACAAAAGATCGCTTGAATAGGGTATTTTCTCATTTCAACAACCCACTCCACGGCTTTTCCCTCTGTGGGGCCAATACGGGACAGCGAGCGGGTTTTCGCCCGCATCAGGCTACTTCTCCCCCGACGCCCAATCGAGGATCGCATAGCCCTCGGCATTGGCCGTACGCGTCAGCGGACGATCGGGCGTGACCGCGAAGGCCTCCTTGGCCGCGGCCAGCATCGCACGATCGGAGTGATGGTCGCCGTAGGCCCAGGCCAGCTCCCAGCCGTCCTCTCCGAACAGCTCGTCGCACACCTTCCGCAGGGCCTGGACCTTTTGAGGGCCCTCCACGGGCAGGCTGGCCACCTGGTCGGTGTAGTTTCCCCGGCCGTCGACCCGCATGCGCGTGGCGATGGCGTACTGGATGGGATGGCGCTGCATGGCGGCGGCGATGATGGGCTCAAAGGTTGCCGACACCACGAGCACCGCATGGCCCGCCGCCTCGTGGTCCGCCATGGCCCGCTCGGCCTCGGGACGGAAGCGCTCGTCGATGTACTCGTCGTAGAACTCGCACAGGAAGCGGTTCACCTCGGCCGCCGATATACCGGCAAAGGCACGGAACACCAGACCGCGCACCCAGCTCTCGTTCTGGGGCAGGCGGGCCTTGTAGCAGCCGGCCCACACCAGGATGCGGGCCACCACCGACGGCGCCAGCAGCTTGTGGCGCGCCAGGTAGCGCACGAGCAGCACCGGCGAGTTGCCGCGGATGCAGGTGCCATCGAAGTCGAAGGCCGCCACTTGCACGCGCCCCTCGGGAGTACGCGCGAAGGGACCGCCGATCAGGCGCGTGGCACCGAGCGCGGCGGGCGTCACGCGGCAAACGCCCTCGGGAAGCCGGGTCTCGGTGCCGCAATCTGCAGCATCGTCGCCGCCCTCGGGGATAAGCACGTAGGAATTCTGCGCTCTGGCCATAATGAGTCGTCGATCCTTCGAGTTGGTCGCTTCAAACGAGCCTCTATGATACCAAAAACCCCGAAGAGCGCCCACACCTCCGCGAATTACCAGGAAACTTTTACCGTGCCGTGGGAATAGCGGGAGGATGTCGAAGGGTCGGTGGCCCCGCAGTCCCTCTCCCCTCGCCTTCGAAGCGATCGTTGCAGGCGGCGAACTGGGAGGCGTACAGATCGGCGTAGAACCCGCCCGCGGCCAAAAGCTCGTCGTGGGTACCCTGCTCCGCGATGTCGCCGTCGCGCATCACTAAGATGAGATCGGCCCGGCGGATGGTGGACAGCCGGTGCGCGATCACGAACGAGGTGCGGCCCTCCATAAGGCGGTCCATGGCCCTTTGAATGCGCGCCTCGGTGCGCGTATCCACCGACGAGGTAGCCTCGTCCAAGATGAGCATGCGGCGATCGGCCAAAAGCGCCCGGGCGATAGTGAGCAGCTGCCGCTGGCCCGCCGAGATGTTCGACGCGTCCTCGTTGATGACGAAGTCGTAGCCGCCGGGCAGCGTGCGGATGAAGTGGTCGGCGCAGGCCTCGCGGGCCGCGGCCTCCACCGCCTCGTCGGTGGCGTCCAAGCGGCCGTAGCGGATGTTCTCGCGGATCGTGCCCGAGAAAAGCCAGGTATCCTGCAGCACCATGGCGAACAGGCCGCGCACCTGGGCCCGCGTCAGATCGCGGATATCGACGCCGCCGATGCGGATGGCCCCGGCGTCCACGTCGTAGAAGCGCATGAGCAGCTTCACCATGGTGGTCTTGCCCGCTCCTGTGGGCCCCACGATGGCCACGGTGCGCCCCGCGGCCACCTGGGCCGAGAAGTCGCGGATGACCGGGGCATCGGGGCTGTATCCGAAGCGCACGGAGTCGAAGGCGACGTCGCTGGCAAGGCCGTTGGCGTCCACCGTGGCCGGCGCGTCGTCCATCTCGGGAAGATCGAGGAAGGCGAATATGCGCTCGGCGGCCGCGGCGAGGGACTGCAGCACATTGGACACCTGGGCCAGCTGGGTGATGGGCTGGGTGAAGTTCTTCACGTACTGGATGAAGGCCTGAATGTCGCCCACGGTGATGGCGCCGGTCACGGCGAAGAACGCACCAGACACGGCCACGGCCACATAGCCCAGATTCCCCACGAAGCCGAGCACCGGCATCATGAGGCCCGAGAGGAACTGGGCCTTCCAGCCGGCGTTGAACAGAGCATCGTTATCGCGCTCGTAGGCCTCCACGGTGGCGCCCTCGCGCCCGAAGGCCTTCACCACGGCGTGGCCCGAGAAAGTCTCCTCCACCTGGCCGTTCAGGGCGCCTAACAGCCGCTGCTGGGCCACGAAGTGCTTCTGGGACAGGCGCACCACCACGACCACGAGCGCGCTGGAGACGGGGATCATGGCCAGGGCCACCAGCGTCATGACCCAGTTGATGGACAGCATCATGGCCAGCACGCCCACCACGGTGACCACCGAGGTGATGAGCTGGGTGACGCCCTGGTTCAGGCTCTGGCCCAAAGTGTCCACGTCGTTGGTGATGCGCGAGAGGGTGTCGCCGGTGGAGCTCTTCTCGAAATAGCCGAAGGGCACGCGCTCGATCTTGCGGGCGATGGCGTCGCGCAGACGGTAGCAGGTCTGCTGGGACACGTAGCTCATCACCCAGGACTGCACCCAGGCGCAGGCCGCCGAGGCCACATACAGCCCCAGCGTGACCAGCAGGATGCGGCCGATGGCGTCGAAATCGATGGAACCGGTGCCCGCCGCAGCGGCCACGGTACCGTCGAAGAGCACGGTGGTGGCCTCGGAGAGCACTTTCGGGCCCACGATGGAGAACACCGTGGAGCCGATGGCGAAGACGAGCACCAGTGCGATACGCCCCTTGAACTGCCCCATGAAGGCCAGCATCCGCCGCATGGTGGCGCCGAAGTGCAGCGGCTTCTCGCCGCCCATCACGGCCCCGGCCGGTCCGTGCCCACCGGGCCCGCGACCAGGGCCGCCCGCTCCGCGTCCCGCCCGGGGAATCCCCGCCGGATGTCCGCTCATAGCGCCCCTCCCTTCTCTTGGCAGCTCAGTTCTTCTTCGGAGAGCTGGGACAGGGCGATCTCGCGGTAGGCGGGGCAGGCCTCCATCAGCTCGGCGTGGGTGCCCGTGCCCACCACGCGGCCCTCGTCCAGCACGACGATGCGGTCGGCCGTAAGCACCGTGGAGATGCGCTGGGCCACGATGATCACCGTGGAGCCCGCCGCAAAGGCCGCCAGGCCGGCGCGGACCTGAGCATCGGTGGCGTAGTCAAGCGCCGAGAACGAGTCGTCGAAGAGGTAGGCCCGCGGCCGGCGCACCAAGGCCCGGGCCATGGCCAGGCGCTGGCGCTGGCCGCCCGACACGTTGGTACCGCCCTGGGCGATGGGGGCGGCCAGGCCCTCCTCTCGCTCTTCCACGAAGGCCAGGGCCTCGGCGGCGGCCAGAGCCGCGCGGATGTCGTCCGTATCGGCCGTCTCATCGCCGTAGGCGATGTTCGACTCCACCGTGCCCGCGAACAGGAAGGCCTTCTGGGGCACGTAGCCCAGCTGAGCCCGCAGATCGGCCTGGGCCCACTGGCGCACGTCGATGCCGTCCACGGTAACGGCGCCCTCGTTCACATCATAGAAGCGCTCGATCAGCTTCACGATGGTGGACTTCCCCGACCCGGTGGACCCCACGATGGCCAGCGTCGTGCCCGGCTCGGCCGTAAACGACACGTCCGTGAGCACTGGCTCGCTGTCGTCCTCGTAGCGAAACGACACCTGTTCGAACGCGATGCGGGCACCGCGCGCTTCCCCGCTCTCCCCCTTCTCGGCCGGGTTCTGCGGGTCGCGCACGGAAGGCTCGGTGCCCAGGATCTCGTTCACGCGCTGGGCGGCCACGTCGGCGCGGGGCAGCATGATGGAGATCATGCCCATCATAAGGCAGCCCATGATGATGACCATGGCGTAGGTGATAAACGCGATGAGGTCGCCGGTTTGCAGGCTGCCCGCGGCCACCGAGCCGGCGCCGAACCACACGATGGCCACCGAGGTGAGGTTCATGATCAGCATCATGGCGGGCATCATGAACGCCATGGCGCGGTTGGTGAACAGCTGGGTGCGCATGAGACGGGCCGAGGCGTCGTCGAAACGGGCCTCCTCGTAGCCGTCGCGGTTGAAGGCGCGCACCACCGGCAGTCCCGTCAGCATCTCGCGGGCCACCAGGTTCACGCGGTCGATCAGCTTCTGCATGATCTTGAACCGCGGCAGGGTGAGGCGGAACAGCACGGCGATCACCGCGAACGTGGCGGCCACGGCCACCACCACGATCCAGCCCAACTGGGGATTGGTGACCATCACCATGACCACGCCGCCGAGCGCCAGGATGGGCGCGTAGAGCACCATGCGCAGCATCATCATGCACACGTTCTGGATGAGCACCACGTCATTGGTGCCGCGGGTGATGAGCGAGGCGGCCGAGAAGCGGTTGATCTCGGCATCGGAGAAAGCCACCACGCGGGCGAACAGGCGGCGGCGCAGGTCGCGGCCGATGCTCGCGCCGGTGCGCGAGGCCACGAAGCTGATGGCCACGTCGATGATCATGGCAAAAGCCGCCACGACCAGCATGACCACGCCGATGCGACCCAGATAGGCCATCTGCATGGGGAACAGATCGACGCCGGCGGCCTTATAGCCCTCCAAAACCTCCACGTCCTCCACGCCCGACTGGGCGATGCCCACGTCCACGATCTGGGAGGTGAACACCGGCAGTGCCAAATCGCAGGCCGCCTTCAGCGCCAACAGCAGCACTACCAGCGCCACGGCGCCCTTGTGGCCGCCGAGAAACCGAATCACACCCATAGGCACCTCGCTCGCTTGGGCGCTCCCGGCGCCCGTCTCGTTTGCGAGCATTCTAATGCAGCCCCGCCACCGCACCCGCGACGGTCCCCGAAAGTGCAGCGAAACAGTTGAGGAACGGGAACGCGGGGCGCAGCAGCGCACGCAGCGGGCAACGGGCGCCAGGGCGAGGGGCTGCGGCGGAAACGGGCGGCGGGAGGGGGCGGCGGGAAAGAGCGGCGGAAGTGACGCGAACAAGCGCGGCGAAAGAGGGGAGCAGACGGCGGGAAAGAGCGCACTTGCTACACGGCAAAGAAGGCCAGGGCCGCGTACACGCCCACGCCGGCCACGGCCGTCCACAGAAGCGACTGGGTCTTGGCGGCCACGAGGGCCGAGGCCACCGCGGCCACAAGCGGGATGGCCGCCGGCCAGATGCCGGCATCGAACATGCCAGGGTTCAGAAGGTCGTTGGCCACAAGGGCCGCGAAGGCCGCCGGCGGAATGAAGCCCAGGGCGCGCTCCAGGTTCTCGGGCAGCGCCTTGCCCTTCAGCAAAAACAGCGGGATAACGCGACAGGCCCACATGGCCAGCACGCAGCCGACCAGCACGATCCAGAACTGATCCCAGCTCATCGACCCTCACCGCCCTTCTCTTCCGCAACGCCCGAGCCCGGCTGCGAGGCCGCCGCCCCCGTAGGGGCGCAACCCGGCGGCGTCTCCGGAGAGGCGCCCTTCAGCCCGGCCGCCGCGTCGCCGGCCGTCGCGGCCGCGTCGCCTGTCGCCGCAGTGGATGGCGCCACCGTGTCCCTCTTCCCCACCGTGAGGGCGAAGGCCATGGCGCACACCACGCCGGCCACGGCACCGATGAGGATGGCCGGGCCGGTGAGACCAGCGGCCTTGCACACGTACACGCCGAGGGCCGCCACGGCCATGGCGATGATATTCGCGGACGTGAACTTCTGGGTGACCAGAAGGCAGATGAAAATGGCCGTCATAGCGAAGGCAGCGATGTTCACGGGAATGGCCACCGCCGCGCCCACGGCGCAGCCGATGACGTTGGAGATGGTCCAGGAGCTCTGGGAGAACAGGTTCACCATGAGGGCACGGTCCACCGACCAGTTGCCCTCGGCGAAGCGCTGGGTGTTCACGCCGTAGGACTCGTCGGTCACCGTGGCGGCGAACAGGGCCGCCAGCCAGCGCGGCGTGCGCTCGCAAGTGGGGGCGAACGAGGCGGCGTAGAGCATCTGGCGCGTGTTCACCAGCGACACGCTAGCCGTGATGGAGGCGATCGACGACCCGGCCAGGAACATGTTGCAGATCATGAACTGACCGGCGCCCGAGTACAAAAGGGCGCACAGCAGGAACACCTGCAAGGGATTCAGACCGATGGTGTTCGACAGGATGCCGCAAGGCAGGCCGATGGCCACGTACCCCAGCATGATAGGCGCCGCTGCAGAAAACGCGGAAAGTATGTGCTCTCGAGAAAACATGACGCCCATTATAGCCAACTGACCCACCTCGCGCACCACCAGTTTGCGCAACCGCACAAAAGAACGCCCCAAGCAGCCCGCGAACCAGCTATCCCGTAGGGGCGGCCTTCAGCCCGCAACCGCAACCCGGGTTGCGGCTGGCAGCCTCTCCATGCCCCCGCAGGGGCGGGCTTCAGGCCGCCCGGTAGCCGGGTTCGCGGTTGAGGGCGCCTCCCGCTCGCGGAAGGGCTAAAGCCCTCCCCTACGGGACCGTCCCGGAGTCTGCGTCCGCGTCAGGGCGCCCGGGATGGGCACACCTCTTGGCGTCATCAAGAGCACCAAAGGCGCGACACACAACTGAAAGGGGCGGCCCGAAGGCCGCCCCTGGTTGCTACTCTTCCTCTTCCTCCTCGTCTTCTTTCTTCTTGCGGCGGGCGATCACGGCCAGCAGGAGGGCCATGGCGCCCAGCAGGGCCGCGCCGAACATGAGCGGCATCAGCTCGTCGCCGGTCTGCGGGAGCTTCACGTAGAACACCTTGGTGCCCCACGGCGTGGTGAAGATGAGGGTGCGCCAGCCGCCCGCGCCCGTCATGCCGAGGTCGACCGAGCGGTTCACCTCGGGCGTCCAGTTGTAGGGCGACAGCAGGTTGAACTTCTGCCCGTAGGCGTTCGGCTCGCTGCGCACCACGCGGAAGTTGCCGAGCACGCACATGGAAGGCGTGATGCCCTGGCGGCCCTCGCCGATGACCTGGCCGGTGGCCTCGCCCCAGTCGTTGTCGTTATTGTCGTCGTCGCCGGCGTTCAGCACCATGAACTCGCCGCCGTCGGGCATGGTGGCGCGCACCCGGTACAGATACGGGGTGTCGGAGCCGTCCACCATGGGCAGGCCGGCGAAGCGGTAGGCGCCGTTCACGTCGGTCTCCATGGAGGCCACTTCCGTCCAGCCCTCGTCGGCCCGCACCGTAGTGCCGCTTACGGCCTGCAGGGCCGTCGGCGTGTAGGACGCGCCGCTGAAGCCCACGGCGGCCTGGCCGTCCAGGGTCTTGCGCTCCAGGTGCACCGTCATGCCGGGCAGGTACTCGGCCGTGGCATCCTGCAGGCCGTCGCCCTCGGGATCGTTGTAGGCCACGCCCGCGATGGTGGCCGTGGCGTAGGGCACCAGACCCGTGTCGTTGTGGTCGGAGTCCTCGGCCTCGCTGGCGAGCCAGCAGGTGCCGCCGGGCCCGGCCAGGTACACGGTCAGGCCGCCCGTGGCCAGGTCGGTGCGCTCACTCGGCACCGCCAGCACGATCATGCCGGACACCGGGTTCGCCGGATCGAGAATCTTGGTCATCTCGTCCAGGTCGGAATCCACATCAGCCGCACCCTCGTTCATGAGGGTAACGCCGTAGCCCTTGGGCAGGTCGTCCACCTTCACGCGGTAGCCGTACAGCACCACGGTCTTCTGGTCGCGGCGGATGCCGGCGGTGGGCAGGTTCTCGAAGGCCCACTCGCCGTTGCCGGCCGACACGGTGTGCGCGGCCGCCGAGCTGTTGAAGGCGTCGTCGGCGATCCAGCCCATGGAGCCGTCGGCAGTCTGGCCGTACCAGTAGCGCTCCAGGCTCACCGGCACCCCGCCGAAGCGCTGGGTGTCGCCGGCGTCGCGGGTGCCGTCGAAGCCGTTGTCCTGCCACACGAGGCCGCGGATGTCGGCCTCGGCGATCTTCACCAGGCCGAAGTCGTGGTCCATGGAGTTCTGCCAGTTGATGTCGGACCACAGGTTCGCCTCAACGGGAGCGGACAGCTCGGCCAGGCGCGCCTCGTAGGCCTCCATGAGCCGCTTGCTCTGCGGCACCTCGTACACCGGCAGGCCGTCCTGGATGACCGGCACGCCGCCGTTCATGAGCGGCTTGCCGAAGATGAGCACGTGCTTGGCGGCGTCGGCGTCGATGGCCTGAAGCTCCTCCAGGGTGGTCGCGGCCAGAATCTCGTCCAGCACGCTCTGCTGCTCGGGGGAAAGCTCGGGTGTCGCCGGCGCATCGGCGTCGCCCTCGGCCGCGGCCACGGCGTTGGCAAAGGCCACGGTGTCCATCGCCGCGAAGGCGCGCAGGAGCGAACGGCCCGTCGCGAACGTGGTCGCGCCGCTGTCGCCGGAGCCGGAGCCAGAGCCCTCGGTACCCGTATCGGAACCGTCGCCCTCGCCGCCGGCACCTTCGCCGCCAGTGGTCTCATCGCCGTCCTCGGAGCCGTCGCCCTCGCCCTCGTCACCGGAGCCAGAGCCGGAACCGGAGCCCGCGCCGCCGTTCATGTCGGCGAACTTGGCCACCGGGCCCTCGGTGCGCGAGCCCTCGGACTCGTTGTCGTCGGCCAAACGGGACAGCACGATGAGGTCGCCCACGGCGTCGTAGCCGGAGGGCAGCTTCACGTCGGCCTCATTCGGCAGCAGCGCATCGGTGACCGCATCGTAGTTGGAATTGATGGTGTCGTCGTCGCCCACCTGCTGCAGCGTGGGCATGTACTTCTCCTCGTTCGGGTAGCTCACGATCTCCACCCGGTAGCCGAACAGCACCGGGAAGGGCACGACGGAACCGTCGTCGGTACGCAGGTCGTGATAGCCGGTGCCGGGTGCCAAGAACGCCCAGTCGCCGCTGCTCACGGTCTGGTCGAAGGCGCCGCCGGGCACGTACTCCTCGCCGGCCTCGCCCGGATCGTAGGTCTCCTCGCGGATGAGCCCCTTCAGCTCGTCGATGGTGTAGTTGGAAGAGCCGGCCTCGCCGTCCTCGTCCTCCATGAGCACCGCCACGTCCTCCTGGGTGAAGCTCCAGTCGCGGCGCCACACGCCCTTGTCGTCGTCGCCGGGCATAAGCTTGCTTTCCAGCTCGTTCCACTTCGCATCGAAGGCCGCGGCCAGCTTGCCGTCGAGCGCACCGGGATGCTCGATGATCTTGATCTCGCCGGTGACCTCATCAGTGATGGTGGTAGACCACCCGAAGATGTAGTCGAAGTGGTCGTCCACGCCAGCGAGCACCTTCAGCTCGTCCAGGGTGCGGGCCGCATCCATAAGCCACGCCTCGGTGATCTCGTCGTTGGCCATGGCCTGGATTTCCTTGATGCGCTCCTCGGTGATGGCGTCGGAGGGCTCCACGTCGTACTGCTCGCGCGGATCGCGCTCCAGGAAGCCGGCGCCGGTGGTGTCGAACCAGTAGCGCACGAGCTTCACCGTGGCGCCCTGCACGCCCGGCTCGCCCTCGTCCTGCAGGCCGTCGCCGTTCACGTCGTCCCACACCTTGCCGGCGATGTACACCGGGTCCTGCAGCACGAGGCCCGCGTCGCCGGCGTGCTTCAGATACAGGCGGTTGGCCAGGTCGTACTGCACGCCCTTGTAGGCCACGTCGTAGCGCTCGGACACCGCCACGTTCTCCTTGGCGGCCTGGGCCACCACGGCGTAAGTGTCCTCGTTGAAGCCGTCCTCGTTGTACTTGCCGGCCATAGAGGCGTTGAACGTCTTCAGGTCGGAGTCGCGGTCGGCGCCCTCGGAATCCACATGGAAGCGGCTGGCCACGTACTTGCCGTCCTCCAGCACCTTGATGGCATAGCCGGCCAGGTACGGGGAGGCGGTGTCGTACTTGCGGGCGTTGTCGGCCTTCAGGGCCGCCAGACGCTCGTTGTAAATAGTGAGCAGGTCGTTCTCCACCTCGACGGTGACGGTTTCCATCACGGGCACCGACTCCATCACCGGCACGCGCTCGAACATCTGCTCGCCGGTGGTCTCGTCGATGACCGGGTTACCATCGGTGTCCACCACGGGCACGCGGTTGAACAGAGGCTCACCGTTCTCGTCGACCTTCTGCTTCTCCTCGAACACCGGCACGGTCTCCATGACGGGCACCTGCTCGAACAGCAGGTCGCCGGTAACCGGATCGGTGGCCTGCTGGCCGGTATTCGGGTCGATGATCGGATCGCCGTCCTCGAACAGCAGGTTGCCGTCGGTGTCGGTGGCCTGGCGCTCCTCGGTCTTCTGGACCTGCTTCTCCACGAACTTCGGCTCGTGAATCTTAGCGATCTGGGCCGCGGAGAGGCCCTCCAGCTCGGCCAAGGTGAGCGAGCGCAGCATGTTCGCCGTCACGTCGCGCGCCTGCAGGGCCGCCAACGACTTCGCCGTCAGCACGATCTCGGGCTGGTACACGTTGTCGAAGTTCGGCTGGGTGGGCATGGCCTCCTTATCGTCCACCAGCACGTAAGCCGGCAGCTGACGGAAGTCGTAGGTGCCCTTGCCGTCGGTGAGGGTGGTGCGCTCGTAGGGCTTCGAGAGGATGGTGCACCCGGCCACGGCCACCCCGTCGATGACGCAGTCGGCCATCTCGAAGTGGGTCGTGGGATCCTCGGTGATGGTGCCGACGGAATCGGCGAACACCACGCGGCTGGCCTCGATCACCTTACCGTCGGCGCTCTTCACCTCGGGGGTCTTCACCAGGTAGGCGCCCGAGCCCACGAAGGCCTTGTTCTCCACCCACGTGCCGGAATCCTTCAGGTTCTGGAAGCGGCTCGTGGTCTCGTACTTGTACAGGCGGCCGTTGCGCACGTAGTACACCTGGCCGTTGGAAGCGGCCATCACGTTGTTGGCGGCGGAAGCCTTGTACAGCGTGAGCTTGGTCTTGGCGTCGTCGGCGTAGTAGAACATGTTGCCGTCTTCGTCCTCCACCAGCTGGTGGGTGTGGGTCTCGTCGAACTTGGGCACGAAGTAGTACTGGGTCAGCACCACGGTCATGTCCTCGAGGCCCTCCTCGGTGTCCTCGGCCGGGGCGTTCTCGGGGTCGTCCACCACGTCGTTGAAGTTGTCGCGGATGCCATCGTAGTTCTCGTCGTACCACACCACGCCGGCCAGGCTCGACCGGTCGGGCGGCGCGAAGCCGGCGTTCATGGCCGTCTGGTGCTGGCCGCGGGCGAAGTCGAAGTCGAGCGGGGTCTCCACCACCGACTCCACGCCGTTCTCAGTCACCTTGTTCGGCACCGTCACGTCCAGATGCTGACCCTCCATAGAGGTGTCGTCGGCGATGCCCGCCAGCACGATGCGGCCGCCGAACAGCACGCTCGCGTCAGCATCGGTCTTGCCGGAGTACACGTTCTTGGAAACGCCCGTCTTGGAGCCGGCGCCCACGTGGGCCGCCTCGCCCGTCTGCAGGTCGGTCTCGGCCCAGAAGACGGGGTAGTTGCCCGCGTCGTAGAAGGAGCCGTGGGCCCTATCCTCGGCGTTGGTCATGGGCTGGCTCTTGGAGTTCCAGGCGTCCTCGTTGGTGGTCTGCCACTGATGGGTGGTGACCAGGGTGGAGGCCATGCCGGTGGCGGTGTTCGAGCCGTCCACCTCCACGGTGTAGCCGGCCAGATACCACGTGCCGCCCAGATTCACAGCCGTGGGCAGGTCGGCGAACTCGTAGTAGCCCTCCACGTCCTTGTACCACTTCTTGGCGTCGCCGGTGCCCTCGGAGTACACGGCCTCATCGGCGGCCGCCAGCTCCTCGAAGCTGTCGTACTTCGCCGCATCCAGGCGGTCGGCGGTGATCTCCACCTTCTTCTTGGTGGTGGTGAGGCTCGTCAGCTGGTCGGGAACGCCCGCGGCGCTCACCATGGGCACGCGCTTGTCGGTCACGCCCGCGCCGCGCAGCACCGACTGGCCGCCGGCCACCCACGCGCCCGCGCCGCCGTTCGCGGCCGGGTCGAAGTACCAGGCCTTCAGGACGACCTGCTTGCCGGTGTAACCGGTCTCGCGGTGCATCTCGATCTCGTTCTTGCCGTTCTTCTTCACCACGCGGATCTCGTCGGTGAAGTTGTACAGGCCGTCGTAGTCGTAGTCCTCCCACACGTAGCCGGAAATGCTGTAGGTGGGCGGGATGATGAGGCCGCCGTCGGAATGGCTGCGGCTGTGGGACATCATCAGGTCGTAGGCCACCAGGTTGCCGCGCTTGTCGGCGTTGGCTGCGTTGGTCTGGTCGTCGTTATGGGAAGCCGGGGCGTACACGATGTTCGAGGCGTTCGCATGGCGCTTCGCGATGACCACCTCGGGGGTGCCGTTGTTGTCGCGGACGTACTCGGGGGTGTTGCCCTCGGCGTCCACCACTTCCAGCAGCACGATGAACTCGTCCTCCACGGCCGGGTCGACGGTGGCGGCCCCGGGCGTGGCCGTCTGGGTGAGCTCATTGTTCACGAACAGGTCGGAATTCTTCTCGTAGGCCACGGGGCGGGTCACCTCGGCGCCGTCCTCGGTCACGGTCTCGCTGGCACGGGCCTTGGCCTTGAACAGGTCGCCGGAGGTCACGCGGGCGTCGGTCACCTTCACCTTGTAGCCGTACACCACCCACTGGCCGTCCTTCTTGCCGGCCGGCTCCAGGTCGGTGAACTCGTAGTAGCCGTCCTGCACGATGTCGTAACCGCCCACGGCCGGCACCGTGCGCAGGCCGCAGCCCTTGATGAGGCCGGCGAAGGCGCTGTCGATGGAGCCGATGGCGTGGGCCTCGGTGGTCACCTGGATCGGCTTGAGCACGTCCACCATGGTGCCGGTGCCCGTGCCGTCGTCCTCCTGCACCACTTCGCCGTACTGGTAGTCGGCGTCCTTCACCCAGTTCGTGCCGTCGAAGTAGTAGCGCTCCAGGGCCACCTCGTAGCCGTTCAGCTGGTCGGCGCGCTCGTTGTCGTCCTGCACGCCGTCGTTGTCCTCGTCGTTCCACAAAATGCCGGAGATGGACTGCTTCGTGGGAGCCACAGCGCCCACGTTGCCGCCCGCCACCGACGTGCCGGCCACGGTGAGCCAGTCGTAGGCGACGCTCGCGCCCGTGGTGCCGTCGGCAATGACGAGCTGGTTGGCAGCCACGGTCTTGTAGTCGGCGGTGTCGGCCAAAGCCGTCACGCCCTCGGCGCCCTCGGCCGCCACGATGATGCGGCCGCCCTTGGGCAGGGTGACGGTGGCGTCGCCCGTGCCGATGGTGGTGGTGGCGCCGGCGCGAGTGCCCGTGAAGGTAACGGCATTGCCCGCCGCGTCCTTGCCGTTCACCGTGGTGGTGTCGGTCACCACGATACCGTGGGCGGTACCCACGCGGTCGATGTGGGCCGCGTCGGAATCCTTGGCAGTGTCGGTGCCCTGGTGGAAGCCGGTGAGCATCCACACACCGTCATCGGAACCCGACTCGAGGCCCTTCGCCTCAACCTCATAAGAGGCCAGGTAGTACTTGTCGTTGAACAGTTTCTCGTCAGCGTGGTCGGGCAGCGATGCCAGCGAGATCGCGCGATCGGCCACCGTCTCGCAAATGGCCGTGGGCACCTTATCGAACCGGTAGGCACCGTTGCCGTCGGTCACCTGCTCGCGCGTGCCATAGGCACCGTAGGGCTGCCACGGGGTGCTCTCCGAGGGATCGTAGATCCACTGGGACAGCATCATGGTGCGACCGGCCAGGCCCAGCTCGTTGGCGTCGTGCACGCCGTTGTAGGCGTTGGCGCGGGCCGCGGCATCGCGCACGGGGTCGCCGGCCACCGGATGGTAGCTGTCGTCCCACACCTCGCCGTCGATGTTCGTGGAGGGCACGAACACGAGGCCGCCGTCGCCGCCCTGCTGGCGCTGGACGGCCATCTTGATGTCGTAGTCCACACCCGCGTAGGGGTAGGCGTCGTTATGTTCGTTGGTGCGCTTGCGCGCCACGATGATCATGCCGTCGGCCCGCGGCTCGGTGGCACCGTCGGCCACGGTGGTGAAGCGGTTCACCATGGGGAAGGTGCCCTCGCTGCTGCGGTAGATATCCGAGTCGTCGGCATAGCCGTCGTCGGTTGCCTTGGTGGTGGCATGGGGCTTCGTCAGGGTGGCGCCCTTCGGCAGCTCCACTACCTCCACGCGGTAGCCGGCCAGGTACTCGGTCGTATCGGTCTGATCGGGCTGGTAGCTGGCGGGCATGTCCTCGAACACGTACTTGCCCTTCGGCAGGCCGTCCTTGTCGTTGTCGTCGGCCGTCACCTCGTCAGCGAACACGTTCTCGGTGCGCACCCACACGCCGTCCTTCAGGTAGTACTGGGTGATGCGCACGGTCACGCCGGCGATACCCTCCTCATCCTCGTCGCGCACGCCGTCGTAGTCGGCGTCGTTCCAGATGAAGCCCTCGATGGGCGCGCTGGGCGGAATCACGTAGCCGCCGTTGATGTACAGGTCGTTCTTGCCGTAGCTCAGGTCGAAGTTGTAGGTGCCGTCGCCCTTCACGTACTGGCCCGCGGCCACGCTCGTGCCCGCCGCATCGTCGGCGGTAGAGCCGGCCAGCACCAGCATCGAGTCGAGCGTATGCACGTAGCCGGTGTTGGAATTGGCCTCGTTGCGCTTCAGCGGGAAGGTGTTGGCGCCGTGACGGTTCTCGTCGGGGTTGGACGCGTTGGGCTTCACGTAGGCAAAGCCCTTCGAGTTCCAGTGGTCGAACCCGACGAAGCCGCTATCGGTGGTGATATAGGGGTCGGGCGTGACCATCACTTCCCTATCCGAGGGCTTGAAGCCCGGGTTACCCTTGATGGCCACGGTGTAGCCGGCCAGGTACTCCTTGCCCTTCACGTACACACGCACCGGCAGGTCGGTGAACTCGTAGTAGCCGTCCAGCGTGCCGCGGGCGGCGTTGGCGCCCTGGGTGGTGGTGTTCTTGAAGGCGAAGGCTTCCTCGGCCTCGTCGGTGGCCACGCTGTCGCCGTAGGCCTGCGTGGGGAACCAGTGGCTGTTGCCCATCTTCGGGTTGGTGTTCTCGGGGTCGTAGTACCACTGACGCAGGTACATATGCGTGCCCACGCGGCCGCCCTCGGGATCGGTCAGCTTCAGCTTCGTGCGGTTGTCGTAGTTCGGATCGGTCTCCTCGGGGTCGGGGTAGCCCGTGGCCGAGGCCAGGGGCAGATCGAGCTTGTAGGTGTACAGGCCGTCGTGGTAGTCGTTGTCCTTCCACACGTAGCCGGCGATGATCTGGTAGGCGGGCTCGATCTCGCCCACATCACCCGCATTGCGCGTGATGACGGGCTCGGTCCACTGGTAGCGCACCTCCCCGCGGTCGTCCATGGCATGGCCGACCGGAATGGTGGAGAAGGAGGCGTCCAGACCCGTAGCGTCCTTGCCGGCCACTGAGCCCAGGATAACCTGGCCGTTGTTGGCACGCAGGGTGCCGGCGGCATCGTAGCGCTGAACCACCGGCGAGCTGTGATACAGCTTGCGCTCGTCCTCGTCGGCCATGGCCACCGGGGTGGCGCCCACGGTGTCGGCGTTGCCGGCGATGCCGGCGGCCGTGGCGGCCACGTTGGAATCGGCCGCGACATCGTTGCCCTGGTTGGCGGCCGTGAAGTGCCACGGGTCGTTCAGCGTGCCCTGGGCGTGCAGCACATTGTCCTCGCTGTCGGTCACATCGGCCTCGTGCACGTAATCCACCGGATCTGCCAGCTCGATACGGTAGGCAGCCAGGAAGTACTCGTCGGTGCCCGTCTGGGTGTTGTACTTCACCACGCCCGCAGGCAGGTTGTCGAACACGTACTCGCCCTCTTCCACAGCCACCTTCTTGCCGTCCTTGTCGAGCTTGGTGGCGCTGCTGTCGGCCGCAGCCGTCTTCACGGCCACCACGGAACGCAGGCCCGCGGCATCGGCACGGCTGACGCCGCCGGTGACCACCGGCACGCGGTCGCTGGCGCCGTCCGGCAGCTTCGTGGTCACCCAGTCGCTGCCGAACTGGGCGTTCTGCACCCAGGCGCCCACGGCATCGGCCGGAACCGTGCCGTTCACCTGCTTGGCGCCGTCGGACTTCACCCACTCGATGATGCCCACGTGCACATCGCCCACCAGCTGGCCGAAGGCCGCGGCGGTGGCGGGCACGTAGTACCACTGGGTGGCGAGCACGGTCTGGCCGGCGATGCCCTTCTCGTCCTTGGCGCGGATGCCGTCGGAGGCGGTGTTCTCGGCGCGGCCGTTGGCATCGCGCTCGGTGTCGTCCCACACGATGCCCGTGATCTGGGAAGTGGGCACCTTGAACAGGCCCGTGTTCACGTTCTCGCGGGTGGAGAACTCGTTGGCGATGTCGTAGGCGGCGCCGCCGATGCTGATGGTGTAGGGCAGCGGGTGCTTCACGCCCGTCACCGTGGTGTTGGCCGTGGTGATGAAGCCCGTCTTCTTGGCGTAAGCACCGTCGGCCTGCTCGCCGGTGGCGGTGAACTGCGGGTACACCGTCACAGCCTCGGTGCGCAGCACATCGCGCTTGGCGTCGGAGTCGTTGTTCGAGGCACCCTGGCCCGACTGGTACAGGGTGAGCACATGGCTCTCGGGCAGCTCGGGCAGCACCACGCGGTAGGCGGCGATGGCCAGCATGTCGTCGGTGGCTTTCGCCACGTTCTCGGCCGTGGTCAGCGGGTTGCCCTCGGCGTCGAACTGCACGTAGGGCAAAAGATCACCGAAGCGGTAGTCGCCGTCGGCCTCGGTGAAGGCGCGCGCGTAGCCGAGCGGAGTGCCGCCCGCAGGAGCGGCCGGTGCCACGGTACCGCTGCCCGCGCCGTCGCCATCGCCCGGCGTCGGGTCGGGATCGGGCGCGGCGGACAGGTCGCCGAAGTTCATGTTGCGGATCCAGGCGCCGCGCACCGTGGTGCCGTCGGCCTCGTACACCACTTCCAGCGTCTCCGCATCGGTAGCGTCGAAGGTCTTCATGCCGGCCGTCAGATCGCCGCGCAGGGCCGCAGTGGCACCGGCGGTGGTGGTATAGGTCTTGGCGTCGGCGATGAACTGCGTCTTATCGGCGGACAGCTCGCCGTCCAGGTAGTACCACTGGGTCAGGCGCACTTCCTGACCGGAGATGGCCTTCTCGCCCACGGTGGCGCCAGCAGTCACCTCGCGCACGCCGTTGAAGTTGGCATCGTACCACACGTAGCCCGACACCTCGGTGGTGCCGAAGTATCCGTAACCGGCGGACAGGTTGTCCTCGTCGCGGCCCGTGGCCATGTCGAAGGCCACGGTGGTGGCATTGTCGCCCGCACCGCGGGTGGCCGCCACCTTGTAGTTGTCGTCCTGGGTGAAGTCGGTGGTGTTGCCGGCCAGCACGATCATGCCGTCCAGGGTGGAGACGGAGCTGTTGGCCACCGGGCCCACCTTCTCGGCACCGTCGGCGCTGGTCCAGCCGGCGTTGTGGGTGTCCTTGGCGAAGCCCTGGCCGGTGCGGTTGGCCCACAGCAGCGGGTAGTTCGTGTTCGCGAACACGTCGCCGCCATCGGCCGCGGCGTAGGTGATGCCGTTGCCGTTCACCAGCTCGGTGCCGATCACCTGAGCGGTGGAGTTCTGATCGTCGTTGGTCACGCCGGTGCCGTCCACGGTGCGGGTCTGCTCCATCTTGGTGACGGGGTAGTTCACTGCCATGGCATCGGTACCGCCCAGCACCTCCACGGTGTAGCCGGCTAGGTACTCGGTGCCGTCCACGGCCACGTACACCGGCAGCTTGTCGAAGCGGTAGTAGCCATCGCGCACCTTGTCGCCGTCGATGGTGGTGGCCTCCATGGTCAGCGTGGACACCTCCACGTTGCCCGTCACCGGGGTGCCGGCGCCCGGGGCGTCGGCCAGCGCGATGCCGGCCTCGGCCAGGGTGGCCGCGGCGAAGGCCGGGTAGGCCGCCAGCATCACGGCCGTGGCGGGGTCGTCGGCCGGGTCCACCGGATTGGCGGGATCGGTCGGATCGGTGGGCACCTCGGGCTTCTTCGGCTCCTCGGCGCGCTGGCCGTTGTCGAAGTCGGCCTTCTGAATCCACTGGCCGCCGTTGCCGTCGGCCGCGGGCTTGAAGTACCACTGCTTCAGGATGACCTTCTTGCCCACCAGGCCCTGCTCGTGGTAGCGGTTGCCCGCCACCTCGAAGTCGTCGGAGGTGCCGTTGTTGTACACGCCGTCGTAGTTGGCGTCGTTGAACACGTAGCCGGCGATGTAGTGGGTGGGAATATCCATGATGCCCGCGTCGTTGTGGGCGCGGCCGGCACCCTTGGCGCGGTCGTAGGACAGCGTGGCGGGCGCGACGCCTGCCACCACCTCGTGGCCGGCGGCCTCAGGCTCGCTCGCGCCGGCCACGAGAGCCGGGAAGCGGCCGTAGCGGTCGACGTTGTTCTGGTCGGCGTTGCCCGAGTTGGCGCCCTCCACCAGGTTGGAGGCCTGGGAGCCCACCGACACCGGAGCGGCCGCGTGCTTGTCGGCATCGGCCACGTAGTCGGCATCGTCGGCCACGTTCAGCAGCACGGCGTACTCGCCGTCGGCCATCATGTAGCCGTCGCGGTAGACCAGATCGGAATCCAGCGTGTAGTCGGTGCCCTCCTGGTAGTTGGCGGCCAGCAGATTGCGGCTGCGGAAGCGCTCGTCGGTCACACGGGTCTTGTAGCCGTAGATCACCAGCACGCGGGTGGCGCCCGGCGTGTCGAAGCTGACCAGCTCGCCGTCCTTCATGTAGCGGTAGTCGGAGGTCTTCAGGTTGCCGAAGGAGAAGCGGCCGTCGGCGTCGGTCGTGGTGTTGGCGTAGCCGTAGCCCGTCGCGCTGAACACATGGTGCCCGTTGGCGTCCAGACTGAAGCCGTCGGCATCGGTGGCCAGGCCCGTGACGGGGTTGCCGTCAGCATCGACGCCCTCACCGTTCTTGTACCACCGACCCACACCGGGCTTCATGTTGTTCTTGCTGCCGGCGAACTGGTCGCGGTAGCTTTCCGGCGCCTCGTCGGCCCACTGGGTATCCCACAGCCAATCGCCGGTGTAACCGTCGCCCACCACCTGCACGTAGCGCTCGAGCGAGATCTGGGCGCCGGCCACGGGCGGCTCGGTCACCTTCGCGTTCGGCTGCTCCGGATCGGGAGCGTACTCGCCCTGCAGACCGTCGTTGGACTTGTCGTACCACACGTAGCCCGACAAGGTCTCGTAGGGCGGGCGCACCTCGCCCACGTCGCCGCCGTGGTGCACGCTCTGGCCGTTGGCCTCCTTCATCCAGTCGTAGATGACCTTGTTCTGGTCCATATTCTCGTTCTTGTCCACCTCTTCGGAGGTATTCGGGTTGCGCTCGCCCTCGGCCACCTGAGCGGACAGGATGATCTGGCCGTTGTTCTGGCGGCGGGTCTTGTCGGCGTCGTTGTTCTGCTGGGCCACCACCCAGCCGCCCGACACGCCGCGGCTGGCGTCGGTGAGGTCGGCCACGTCGGAGTCGAGCGCGATGTCCTCGTTGGAGGCATCGTGGTAGCGGGTGAGCAGCCACGTGTCGTTGGCGGAATCGGCGATGGCCGCCGCGTCGCCGGCCACGGTCACGTTCATGGCCGGGATCTCCAGGCGGTAGGCCGCCAGGTAGAACTCGTCGGACAGCTTGTCGGCCGACTGCACCACGGCCACGGTGGGCAGGTTGTCGAAGGCGTAGACGCCCGGGGTGGTCATCACGGGGTTGCCGTCGGCGTCCACCACGTCGTTGCCGTTAAAGTCGGTCTTCTGGCTGCCGTCGCCGGTCCACACCGACACCACGCCGTTGCCGTTGTAGAACGAGCCGGTCATATAAGGCTTATGGAACACCTTCTGCACCATGACCGGGTTGTCCGGGTCGGTCTCGTCCAGCTCGGTCACCGTGCTGGTGAGCGCGGTGTAGCGGTCCTCGCCGAAGATGATGTTGCGGACCCACACGCCCTCGCGCAGCTCGCCGGGAGCGGTCAGGGCCGCCCCGTCGGCGCCCACAATCGGAGTGCCGTCGGCACCCGTCAGCGGAATCTCCGCCTCGGCGGAGTCGGCCTTGGCCGCGGCGCGCACATCCTCGATGGAGGCCGCCACCAGATCGCCGTGGTTCGCGGCGAAGGCGCGCCACTTGTCGGCGGACACGTAGATCCACTGGGTGATGCGCATCTCCTGATCGGCGATGCCGGGCTCCTTGGCAGTGTCGGGCACCACCGAGGTCACCTCCTTGCCGTCCACCGTCTCGGTGACCTCCTTGGTGGCCTGCACGCCGTCGTAGTCGGCGTCGTCCCACACACGCCCGGTCACCTCGCCCTTCAAGAGCTCCACCAGGCCCGCATCACCGCCGGCCACCAGATTGGTGGTCGGGCGCGGCAGGTCGTAGCGCTTGCCGTTGTAGAAGGCGGTGGTGTTCCCGGCCGCGGCGCCGTTGTTCATCTGGTACTGGCCGCGGGCGTCGCCTTCCACCTTGTCGGTCAGCTCGCTGGCCACGATGGCGTAGCCGTCATGACGCGGATTGGTGCCGTAGCGATTCTGCAGCTCGGCGAAACGGTCGCCCGACGTCTCGGCCGTGCCGTAGGCGTTGGCAGCATCGTACTGCTCGTACAGGTTGATGACGTTGCCGGCGCCGCGCAGGGCGTCGGAGTCGTTGGTCATGTTGTGGTCGGCGTCGTGGGTCAGATCGGGGTTCATCGACTCGTGCGGGAACGTGATGGCGTAATCAGGCTCCACCTCGTCCAGCACCAGGCGGTAGCCGGTCATGTACAGCTTGTCGGAGGTCACCTGCTGGGCGTTTGCCAGCAGAGGATCGTCGGCCGCGTCGATGGCCGGGAAGACCGGCTCGGTCGCACCGCCGTTGCCGCCCTCGCTACCGCCGTTGCCCTCGTTACCGTCGTTTCCGCCGTTGCCCTCGTTGTCGCCGTTGCCGTCCTCGGTGCTCTCGTTGCCACCGGTGTTCTCGTCGTCGCCGTCCTCGTCGGCCTGGGCCGCCGGCTTGGCGCCGATCACCTTCACTGTGCCGTCCTCGTCCACGGGCAGGTTCACATGATCGCGGTTGGCGAAGTAGGGCTGGATGTCGCTCAGGGTGGTCACGGCGTCATCGCCCTCGCCCACCGTCAGCTTGTCCACGTACACGTAGCTGGCCAGCTCGTCGAAGGCGTAGGTGCCGTCGACGCCGGTGAAGGTGCCCTCGAAGTAGCCGTTGGCATCCACCTTGATGCGGCCGTCCAGGGCCAGGCGCGCAGCGGCGTCGCCCTCGCCCACCTCCGGCAGCTCGGACAGGTGGGTGCGGTAGCTGAAGGTCTTCGACTTGAACCACACGCCGTCGGACGTGGTGGCCTCGTCGAAGGTGAAGCCCGCGGCCTTCAGGTCCACGATGAGTTTGGTCTCGTCCTTCGGCACGAAGAACCACTGGGCCACCTGCACCGTCTCGCCGGCCACGGGCACATCTCCCGTGTCCTCGAACACGGTGGTGCCGGCCGAGGCCGTGATCACCTTGTTGCCGTCGGCGTCGTAGTACACCTTCGCATTCTCGTCGGTGGAGTTGTAGTCCTCCTTCAGCTCCACGGGCTCGCGCAGGGTGTAGAAGCCGTCCACGTTCTTGTCCTGGAACACGAAGCCGCCCACCTTGCCGGTGCCGTAGAAGCCGAAGCCGCCGTTCAGGTTCACCTCGTCGCGGCCGCGCGTCCAGTCGAACACGAGCGCGCCCTCGGTCGCCGCATCCACCACGTTGCCGTCGGCGTCCACGGCCACCACGGCCTCGGCCACGTTCGCGCTCTCGGCGTCGGAGGCGCCGGCCAGCACGATCATGCCCTGGATGTTGTGCTTCGTGTATGCGGTGCCGGTGACGACGGCGTCATCGCCCTCGCCCTCAACGGTGGTGCCGTAGGTGTCCTGGGCGGTGCGTTCGTTCCACACCAGCGGGTAGTTGTTGGCGGCGTAGGTCGTGGTCACCCCGTCGGCCAGGTTGATGCCGGCCACGGTGCGCTGACCGCTGTAGGCCTGGGAGTTCACGATGTCGTCAACGCCCTTGCCCTGCTGTAGCAGCGTGGCCACCGCGCCCTGCATGTCGTTCTCGCCGTTGCCGCCGGCCAGCTCCACGGTGTAGCCGGCCAGGTACTGGCGGCCGGGCTGGGTGCCCTGGTGCTTCTGCACGTATCGGGTGGGCAGCTGCTTGAACCAGTAGCGGCCCTCCTCCACCACGGTGCCGTCGTCGGCGGGCTTGCCGTCGGCGGTGAGCACCCACACGCCGCCCAGTTTCTCATCGTAGGTGGAACCGGGGATGACCTTGCGGTTGGCGTGGTTCTCGGTGGCGGCGTCGCCGTCGATGGTCTCGGCGCGAGTGTAGTTGTCGTTGCCGAAGGCGGTGTTCTGCTTCCAGCCGTCCTCGGTGAGGTACCACTGCTTCAGGATGACCTTCTTGTCGGCGATGCCGGGCTCGCCCTCCTCGCGCTTGCCGTTGTAGTCGGTAGCGGCCAAGTTGGTGGCCTTGCCCGAGGCATCCTGGAACACCACACCGCTAATGGCCTGGTTGATGGGCGTGCGCATACCCGCGTCGTTGTCGTCGCGGTTCGCGCCGAGGCCCAGGTCGTAGGTCAGGTTCACCGCGGCCGTGGGCTCGCCGGCCGCCGGTGCCTCGACGCCATCTTCGCCGGCAGCGGGCTTCAGGTTGCCGGCACTCACCAGTTTGTCCGCGGCGGTGGCCTTCGGGGCGTTGCCGTAGCGGTCGGCAGAGTTCTGGTTCATGTTCTTCGACGAGGGGGCCACCAGGTGGTTGCTGACGGGCGACTCGTCGGTCACCACGTTCAGCAGCACGTCGTACTGGCCGGGGGCCATCAGGTAGCCGTCCTCGTGAATGAGGTCGGAATCCACGGCGAAGCTGTTCACGCCGCCGGCCACCAGGTACTTGGCGGTGTCGTAGTAGCGATCCCACCAATCCGGCGCGATCACCCGCAGGCGGTAGCCGTACAGCACCAGCGTATCGGCGGCCGTGGTGGCGCCGGGCACCATCACGTAGCTGGGCAGGTCGTTGAAGGCGAAGCGGCCGTTCTTATCGGTGGTCGCCGTGCGGTCGTACTCCTTCTTGGTGGTACCGTCGGCCGCGGTGAAGGTCTTCTTCAGACCGTTCACCGGGTCTTTCTCGTACGCCTCCCACGAATCAGCGTCGGCCCAATCGGTGTCGCGCGTCCAGGTGGCGCCCTCGGCCACGGCAAAGGAGCCGTTCTCGGTGCGCTTGGCGGTGATGGTGAAGCGCTCCAGCACCACCTTCTCACCGGCCAGCAGCTTCTCACCATCCGGCGTCAGCGAGTCACCCGTGATGGGATCAACGGTAAGCGCGCCAGCATTGTACAGGCCGTCGTTGTTGGCATCGTTCCAGATGGTGCCGAAGATGCTCTGGCGCGGCTGCTGCACCTGGCCGATGTCGCCGGCCTCCACGGCCACCACGGTCTCATCGGAGCCGGGCTTCACCGGCACCACGGTGCGCTCGCCCGTGCCGCCAACGGCATCGGGGTCGGAAATCCAGCTGTAGGTCTCCACCTCGCGGCCCGCGCCCTGGCCGGCCGGCAGCGACACCCAGGCATTGCGGTCGCCGTCGGAGTAGTTGCCGTCCTCGTCCACCGAGGGCTTCACGTCCAGATCGGTCACCTGGCGGGCCAGGATCACCTGACCGTCGTGGGTGCGGGTGGTGCCGGAGGCATCGGCCGCATCGGAAGCCACGCCAGTAGAGTCGCCGCTCACGCGGCCGGCCACCACCATGCCGCCGGCGATGCCGAAGTCCACCTCGCTGGCCACGTCGGAGTCGGACACCACCGATGCGGCGTTGTTCACCGTGGCCGTCTTCGCCGCGTCCGCGCCGTCGGCGTGGTAGCGGGTGAGGATCCACTGGTTCTCGGTGTCGTCGATGGCGTTGCTGTGGTCGTGGTACAGCTCGGCCAGCTCCACGCGGTAGGAAGCCAGGTAGTAGGTATCGTCGTTGTCGGTCACATAGGCCGTGGGCAGGTTCGTCACCGTGTAGCGGCCCTCATCGTCGGTGGTCACCTTCAGCACGCCGTTGGCGGCATCCTGGTAGGCCAACGGCTTGCCCGTAGCGTTGTCGTACACGATGGGTGCCACGTCCTCGCCAGTGCCGCGGCTGTACAGGTTCGACGTGAAGGTGTCGGAACCGAAGGCGGTGTTGTGCACCCAGTAGCCGCCCACTTCCTCGGCGGGAGCCACCACAGCAGAGGTGTCCCAGGTCACGGCCGCATCGTCGCCCTCGCCGGACTCCTTGCGCTTCACGTTCGCGTCAACGGTGGCCGCCAGCTCGGGATGCAGGCTCGCGAAGCGCACCCACTCGTCGCCGGGCACCCAGAACCACTGGGTGAGGTACAGGGTCTGACCGGGAATGCCCGACTCGCCGTCGTCCTGGACGCCGTTGTAGCCCGTGGCGTAGTTGTACACCGGCTGGCCGTTCTCGTTCAGCACGGCATTGCCCGCGCCGTCGTCGGTCTTGACGCCGGTGTCGTCCCACACCCGGCCCGTCAGAGCCGAGCGCGGAATCTTCACCAGGCCGGCCTCGCCGCCGCGCTGCTCACCCATGGGACGGGGCACGTCGTAGGCCACGGAATTGTAGATCTCCTCGTACTGGTAGTGCTGCGAGGCGTCTCCCCGCTTGGCCACGATCACGTAGCCGTCGGTGCGACAGTTGGTGGCGTTGCCCGCGGCGTCGGACATGTGGTCGTCGCCCGGCAGCAGATCGAGCGAGTTGTCGAAGTACTCCTGCACGATCTGGATCACACGGTCGTCGTTGCGGATGGCATCGGAGTCGGACTCCTCCAAGGGAGCCCCGTCCTTGGTCACCGTGATGGCGGTCATGTCGCTGGGCAGCACCTTCTTGTCCACGTTGACGCCCACGTGCGGGGTGGTCAGCGCGAAGTCGGGCGCCACATCGGCCATGGTGATGCGGTAGGCGCACAGGTACAGCTGGTCGAGGGAGGCGGCGTTGGCCTCGGTCACATCGTCGGCCGTAGTGTCGTTGGGCTGCAGGATGCGATCGACGGCCACCGTGCGCACCGGCTCGGGGGCAGGCGCGTCGGGGTCGGCGTCCGGATCGGGCTCGGCCGGGGCCTCCACGGTGTCGGTCAGCACGTACACGAAGCTCGGCAGCTGCTTGAAGCGATAGACGCCCTCGCCGTCGCCGGTGCGGTTGTCGGTGTAGGCATCGTCGCGCGCGAAGCTCGACTTGTCGGAGCCCTCCTTCACGTGAATCCACGCGCCCTGCTCGGTCTTATCCGGCGTGCCGTCGGCCGCGCGGGTCACCGTGTTGGTGCGGCGGTCCACCTCGTAGTTGGCCGGGTCGGCATCGAAGGCGGCGATCAGGGCCTCGTCGGTCACCCAGAACCACTGGGTGATGGACAGGACACCGTTAGTCAGCAGCTCCTCGCCGGGGTTCAAGATGCCGTCGAAGTTCTCGTCGCGCCACACCTTGCCGTTGATCTCGGTGTAGCCGTACTCGCCGAAGCCGGCGTTCATGCGCACCTCGGACTGGCCGCGGCTCATGTCGAAGCGCACGGTCACATCCTCGGCGGCGGGCACGTCCGCGCCGTCCTTGGAGCCGGCGG
The DNA here is from genome assembly GCF_000422625.1 of Adlercreutzia mucosicola DSM 19490. Lineage (GTDB taxonomy): Bacteria > Actinomycetota > Coriobacteriia > Coriobacteriales > Eggerthellaceae > Adlercreutzia > Adlercreutzia mucosicola. Next base: position 34,275 of record NZ_AUGK01000005.1, read on the forward strand.
CGGCCGCATCGCGGGTCTGTTCCACGTAGTACTGCTTGGCCGTGCCGCGGGCGGCGGCGGTGGCAGCCTGGGCGCGGTTGGTGGCCGCGGCGTTGCGGGTGGCGCCGGTGCCGGTGATGCCCTCGGCGGCCACGGCCGAGATGGTCAGCTCCGGCTCGTCGCCATCGCCGGCCAGCTTGTTGGCCTGGGCCCGGGCGGCCAGCACGATCTTGCCGTCCAGGGTGGCCTTGGCGTTGAAGTCCTCGTCGGCGGCCGGGTTCTGCACGGTCAGCTCGTTCCAGCGCACCGGGTAGTTGCCGTCCACGTAGGCGTCGTTGCCCTTGGCGGCCAGAGCCGAGATGGCCTTGGAGTTCACCTCGTCGGTTTCCAGCGAGCCCTGCTGCAGCAGCGTGGCGGGCAGGCCCTGGATGGCCTCGGCGTTGGTGGAGGTCACAGGACCTCCCAGCACCTCCACGGTGTAGCCGGCCAGGTACTCGGCGGCGGGCTTGGAGGTGTCGGCTCCCTCGGCCCGGCGGTCGGCCACGTAGCGGGTGGGCAGGCTGGAGAAGTCGTAGTGCCCGCGCACCGCAGCCGCACCGGCGCCGTCGGCCGCGGTGGCCGCGCCGTCGTCGGTGAAGGTGTACACCGCGCCGAGGGCCGCATCGTAGGTGCCGCCGTCGATGGCGGTCAGCGACTCGTGGGGCACATCGGCGGTGTTGCCGGCGGCCCAGGTGTAGTTGTCGTTGCCGAAGGCGGGATTGAGCACCCACTGCCACTGGTAGGCAGGCTCAGCGTCGCCCTCGCCCTCCGCGCCGTCGCCGGCCTCGGCGTCGTCGGCGGTGGTGGGAACGTCCGGGGTCTCGCCCTCGGCGCCCTCGCCATCGCCCTCGGCCTCCACGGGCACGGGGGCCCAGTACCACTGCTTCAGGATGACGCGCTTGCCGGCCAGGCCCGCATCGGCGGTGTTCTCGTCGGCGGCGTAGAGGCCGTCGTAGTCGGCGTCGTGGAACACGATGCCCTCGATGGACTCGAACACCGGCTCGCGCAGACCGGCGTCGTTGCCGGCACGGTCGGCTCCGCGGGCCATGTCGAAGGTGGTGGTGGCCGCAAACGTCAGCTTGTCCTCATCGGCCGCAGTCTTGTTGTGGGCATCCACCGCGCCGGTGGTGTACACGTCGGGCACGATCTTGGTCTCGCCGTCGCGGGGCTCGTAGCCCTCATCGGCGGTGCCGTAGCGCACGTTGTCGCCGTAGCGGTCGATGGTGTTGATGGCGGCATGGTTCGGATTGGCGATGGCCGCGTCGTTCTCGGTGGGAGACGTGGCCGTGGCCGCATCCAGCAGCACCGTGTACTCGGCGGGCACGCCGTCCTCGGCGGCGGCCATCAGATACCCGGTCTCGTGCACGAGATCGGAGTCGGCCAAGTAGTCGGTGCCGTCAAGGCTGTAGTCGTCGCCCTGGAGGTACTTCGCCGTACCCCAGTAGCGGTTCCACCAGTTCTCGTCGGTCACGCGCACCTTGTAGCCGAACACCGCGCGCTTCTTCACGTAGCGCTGGGCGTCGGCGGCCGTGGCGTCGTCGGCGGCCACGTACTCGATGCGACCGGGCTTGGCGGCCTCGGTGCGCACGTACAGCGTCGCGCCGTCGCCGTCTACCACGGGCACCGTGCCGTCGGCGTCGGCGGCCGGCGCGGCCACGGGCACCATCACGAAGCCCTGGCTCTTCAGGTTGTCGAAGCGGTAGGCGCCGTCCTCGTCGGTCACCGTGTTATGGGTGGCGGGCTCGGCCGGCTCGGCGGGCTCGTCGGCGCCCTCGTCCTCCTCGGGCTCGATGGGGTTGCCGTCCTCGTCCAGCTCGGGCTCGGGGTCGGGCTCCACGTAGGCGCCCAGGGTGTTATGGCCGGCCAGGCCCACCGTGGGATCGGTAGCGTAGTCGCCGTCGTTGGAGGCCCAGTCGGCATCGTAGGTCCAGGTGGCATTCGCGTCGTCCAGCGCGTAGTAGTAGCGCTCCAGGGTCAGCTGGATGCCGGCGAGCATCTCCTCGCCCTCGGCCAGCTCGCGGCCCGACCCGTCGGCTGTAGCCACGCCGCGCATGCCGTCGTTGTCGGCGTCGTTCCATACCACGCCGGAAATGGCCTGGTTCGGGGGCGCCACCTCGCCGGCGTCGCCGCCGAACACCTCGCGCACGGGCACCTCGGTCACCTTCGGCTTGCCGGAGGCGTCCAGCACCGGATTGCCGTTGCGGTCGACTTCGGGCACCTCCTCGGTGATCACGTTGCCCAGAGCATCGGTCTTGGAGCGGTAGCTCAGCCAGTCGTAGGTAATGTAGCGATCGGTGGGCACCAGCAGGTTGGGATCGGTCACCGCATCCCCGGTCACGGCCACGTCCACCAGGTCGGTCACCGGCACGGTCACGCGGGAGGCCACCAGATCCACGCCGCGGGTGCGCACGTCGATGTTGCTGTTGCGGGTATCGGCCGCCTCACCTGCCAGCACGATATGGCCCGTGTGGGCACGGGTGCCGGTGTAGGAGGTGCCGTTGATGGACACCACGGTGTCATCGGCGGTGAGGGCCAGGCCGTCGGCCGCGCCGCGGGTGCTGGCCGCATCGGAGTCGGCCCACTTGCGCAGGGCCTCCACCTGGGCGGCGTCGTTCATATCGGCCACCACGCCCTCGGCCAGGTTCAGCACCAGATCGGCACCGGTGCGCAGGGGCTGGTGGTAGCGGGACAGCAGCCACTTGGCATCGTCGGCCACATGGGCCGCGTCGGTGTCCACCTCGCGGGTCTTCGCCAGCTCCACGCGGTAGGAGGCCAGGTAGTGGCCGCCGTCGGGAGCGGTGTAGGCTGCGGGCAGGTGATCGAACTTATAGGTGCCGCGGGTCGTCTCGTCCACGGTCTCGGTCACGGTGCCGTCGGCGCCCTCCTCGGAGGCCACCGTGGCGTCGGCGGTCTTCACGGCCACCACGCCGCGCTTGCCCTCCACGTACCACGAATCGGTGGAACGCGGACCCAAAAACTCGGTCGTGGTGATGATCTCGTCGGAGGTCTCGTCCCGGTAGGTCTCGGTCTTGAAGCGGCCGGTCAGCTTGTCGTGGCCGAACTCCATGTTGCGCACCCAGAAGCCCGAGCCATCGCTGGCGGGCTCGAAGTCGGCTATGGAGTCCACCACGTCGGTGGCGTTGCCGTCCTCGTCGGTAGCGTAGGTCACGGGCACGCCGGCCTTCTTGGCCGCCTCGGTCAGGGCCGCCTCGTCCTCGGCGGAAAGGGTGCCGGCGGCCCACTTCGCGGCCAGCTCGGCCAAAGCCGCATCGGCCTTCCACTGGAAGGAGGTGTCGTCCGGGTTGGACAGGTCGCCGGCGCCGGCGTTCAGGTTGGCCAGCGGCAGGTAGTACCACTGGGTCAGGTACACGGTCTCGCCGACCATGCCGGGCTCGCCAGTGTCCTGGATGCCGTTGTAGCTCTTCTCGGCATTGGCCTTCCACTGGGCCAGATCGGCGTTGTAGGTGGCCACAGCGCCGTTGTACTCGTCGTCGGTGGCGAAGTCGGCGCGCACCGGAGCGACGGGAGCGGGCACCTCGGTGTAGTGCGAGTCGTCCCACACCTTGCCGGCGATGCTCGAGCGGGGCACCGGCACCAGGCCGATATCCCAGTTGTACAGACGGGCCGCGTCGCCCATGTCGTAGATGACCGGGGCCGTGGCCGCCAGCGGATCGTCGTCCGGGTTCAGGCTGCCGGGCTCCTTCTTCACGGTCTGGCCGTCCAGCAGCTTGCCGGTGCTGTAGTCCTGCTCCGACTCGTAGGCCAGCTTCTCGGACAGGTAGTGCTTGTAGTCGCTCTTATAGGTGTTGAACTCGTCGTTCAATGTGTTGAAGATGGCCAGCGCCGCCTCGTAGCGGGCTACGCGCAAGTCGTACTCGGCCTTCAGCGTGTCGTAGATCTTCTTGTAGCCGGGGAAGTCGGGCAGCGTCGTGATGGTCGTGTTGGTGTGCTTGTCCGGATCGGGCCTGTTGACCACGTACTCCTTGCCCGGAGCGCCCTCGTAGGCGTTCTTGTAGGCCAGGAAGGCTTCCTTGTCGCTGTTGCCCGTCAGGATGATGCCCTCCTTGGTGTAGGGCTGCTTCACCTCGGCGGCGTTCTCGTCGGTGGGCAGGATGCGCAGGTTGCCGTTGTCGTTGGCATCGTAGTAGCCGAAACCGATCACGTCGTAGTAGCTGGCGCAGAACAGCTGCCAGTCGGCCAGCCACGCCAGGTTGGCGGCCTGCTCGGCCGCAGCCAGCTGGTCGTCGGTGGGGGCCGTGCCGGGCTCCACGCCGGTCAGGAACTTCTCGGGATCGTACTTCTCGTTCTTGTCGGGATCCAGCTCGTCGGGGTTCACCGGCTCGGTGGGCTTCTTGGGAATCTGGGCCTTCAGCGTGGACACGTTGCTCCACAGGTTGTCCAGGGCCTTCTCCACGTCCTCGTTGGAAGCGTAGCGGTTCACCTTCTCGGTGACCACGCCGGAGTCCTCCAGGGCCTTGGTGCCGTAGACGACCACTTCCACCGGGGCGCTGGCGTGCTTCAGCGAGCCGGCCGGGGTGATCTGGCGGATCACGGTGCCCGGGGTGGCGGTAGCCGGCGGGGCCACGGTCACCGGCATCTCGTAGGTGATGCGGCCGATGGTGAGACCGGCGGCCTCGATGGCAGTGACGGCCTGGGCATAGGTCATCCCCACCACGTTGGGCGTCGGGATGCTCGGCTTGATGGTCTGCTGGATCTGGTCGGTTACCTCGTCGCGGATGATGATGTCGGCATCGTCGATCATGCCGCCCTTGAACTGCGGGTACTTCGGCTTGATGCGCTCCAGGTCGCGCTTGACCTTATGGGCGATGGTGTTGGTCTCCACATCGCCGTCCGGACCGCCCGACACCGTGACGGCATGAGTCACCGTGCGGGTGGCCACGAACCGGTAGCGCACCTTGATGGTGACGGTCTCGCCGGGCTTCAGGGTGATGTTCTGGAACACCACAGCATCACCCAGCTGCGCGTCCTTGCCCACCACGCCGGTCACGGGCACCGTGGTGCCGTCCAGGGTGTAGGAGCCCGCAGCGCTCACGAACTTCGAGGCCGCGCCCGCGGGCAGGTTGCCCTCGGGGAACGGATCGGTCAGCTTCAGGATCTGGGTGGTCTCGGTGGCGTTGCGGTAGGTGGTGGTGTAGGTGATGTCCACCGTCTCGTCTTCGTTGTACTCGGTGAAGGCCGCCGGGCTCGCCGCGTGCTGGCCCACCGTGGCCAGCACGATGTAGCCGTCGGTGAACGAGCCGGTCTCGGGCTGGCTGCCCTTCTCGTTCAGATAGTAGGCATAGGTGCTGCCGCCGAAGTCGTTGGTGCCGTCGGCGTTCTGGGTGCCGGACGCCGGCACCGTGGGCGCCGCAGGATCGGTCGGGGCCGCGGGCGCCGTGGGCGCCTTGCCCTCCACCTTCACGTAGATGTCCACCGGCGCACCGTTCTCGATATCGGTCACCTTGGTGTACAGATCGCCCTCGAAATCGGCGGTCGTGGCCACGTAGTCGCCGGAGGCGGCGTCGTAGCGGAAGTACTCGGTGCTATCCACGGCGTTCACCGTGGCGGCATCGGCCTGGCGCATGACGGTGGTGGCCACAGGCTTGGTCATGGCGTCGGAATCGGTGCCGATGGACTGGCCCTCGGAACCGGTCGTCTTCTGGAAGGCGTCGCGGATGGTGATGGCGTAGTCCTCGTCCAGGTTGGCCATGTCCTCCTGATCCACGCGCAGACGGTAGCCGGCCAAGCGCTTGGTCTTGTAGTCGTCGGCCACATCACGGGTGTCGCGCGGGTCGATCACGTAGCTGGACACGTCGCGGAACAGGTAGGTGCCGGCAGCCGCCTGGTCGCCGGTGTACACTTCGCGCAGCTCCTCGCCGGGGTACAGCTGCCACTGGTACTCCTCGGAGTCCTGCACCACCCATTCCATCACGGGGATGCGATGGCCGTCGCGGTCGAGCTCGTAGGTGCCGTCGTCCTTCTTGTAGAACGCGGGGTTGCCGGCCTCGTCTTTGGCCTGCTGGTACTTCACCGAAGAGGACACGGGCGCGTAGTACCACGTCTCCATCTTCACCTTCAGGCCGCCGTTCTCGGGGCCCTGGCCCACGCCGGTCTCGGTATCCTGCTGCAGGCCGTCGTAGTTCTCGTCGGCCCACACCTTGTCGCCCAAGTATCCCTTGGTGCCGTCGATGTAGCCCAAGGCCAGCTTGTTCTGGCGCTTGTAGCCCTTCCACTTGGCCTTCTCGTCCTCGTAGACGGCCTTGCCGTCCACCAGCGGCAGCTGGGCCTTGATGGGATAGGTACGGGCCGAGCCGGACACGTAGCGCAGGTCATTGTCGGACACCAGGTTGCGAGTGCCGTCGTAGAACAGGCCGTCTTGCTGGTACTCCAGCGGGTCCTGGCTCCAGGTGACCAGCGTCGGCTTGATGAGCCGCGTGGACACGGTGTCGGAGGTCTTGATCACGTAGGTATGGCCGGCCTTCAGGCGGAAGCGGAAGAAGCCGGTGTCGTCGGTCACCACGGTGGCGGGCTGGCCGTCGGCGTCGTCGGCCAGGGCGGCCTTGATAACGCCGTCCTCGTACTCGTACACCGACACGCGCATGCCCTCGAGGCGCTTCTCGGGCACATAGGTGGCACCCTTCATCTGGGCCTCGGTGTCGCCCGAGCCGGCGCGCACGGAATCCAGCAGCGAGTTGATCTCGGTGCTCTCCTCGACATCGCCGGTGGCCAGCACATCATCGCGGTAGGTGACGCCCTCGAAGGTCACGCCCTGGGCGATGCCCAACTTCATCGAGGTCATGCGCGCGTCATAGGCCTCGTGGATAGCGGCATTGTACTTGTCGGTGCCGATGTTCGCGCTGTCGTAGGCCACCTCGTTCACTTCGATGGCGGCGGTGGTGATGCGCAGGGCGGCATCGGTGCCGGCCACATCGTCGCGCTCCACGCGCTCGACCGACACCTCAATATCGCCGGCGTTGGAGTAGATATCTTTCTGGCCGATGGACTTCTGGGTGGGCGAGAAGTTGTAGTACTCCTCGGGGAAGGTGAAGCGCAGACGGTAGGAGCCCGGCGCCAGGTTCGAGAAGATGTAGTAGCCGGGGTTGCCGTAGTAGTCGAACTTCGTGTAGGTCACGTACGGCGCGCCGCTGTCGGCGTTGATGTAGTTGTCCCAGGCGTCGCGCTCGGGCTTGCCCGTGCGGGCGTCGCAGCGCACCCAGCGGTCCTGGAAGCCGGTGCCCTCGTTGTTCACCAGCTGCACCACTTCCCCATCGCGGTTCACGGGGTTGCCGTACTCGTTGAGCAGCTCCACCTTCACGTCGTTGATGCCCGGATCCTCGACTTCCTTGTCGTAGTCCAGATCCTTCAGGTGCGAGCCGTCCTTGCCGGTGTTGTCGAAGGCCTTGCCCGTGGCCGGGTCGATGCCGCGCAGCAGCTTACGGCCGTTCAGGCTCGTCTGGTAGGCGCTGTTGGCGCCGCCGGAGCCGTTGGCGTCCACGGTGACGTCGTTGCCGTCCTTGCCGAGCACGTCGTCCTCGGGGCTGCCGGACCAGTCGGAGTCCAGCCACACGTAATCGCCGATGTAGCCGCGGCCGTCGGGGGCGTCGATGAAGGCGCCAGCGCGAGCAACCTCATTCAAATAAGTACCTGCCTGGTCGCCAGCATCGTTCTGGTTCACGCGTACGAGCAGGGAGTTCTGCTGCACCACAGAGCGCAGCTGGTTGGCGCGGTTAAGGCGCTTGTAGTAGGCGGCCAGCTCCTCGGGAGTCTTGTAAGTGCCCTCAGGGTTGGCCAATTCAGCCTGCAGGTCAGTACTCGGGTCACCAGTCTTGGTACCCAGGAACTTGGGCAGGTTCAGCGGCGCATCCAGTTCGTACACCAGGCGCATGTAGCCGCGGGCCTGCACGTGCAGCTCGCTCTTGGGCTGGGCCCAGATGGCGCGCAGGGCACGGGTCAGCTCGGCTTCCTTATCCGGGTTGGCGTTCACGTAGTCCTTCAGCTCGGAGAGCTTCACCATCTGGTAGCTTTCCTTCACCTCGTCGCCGGTCTTGTCGGGCACGGCCTGGCCGTTGACGTACTTGTAGGTGCCGTTGCGCACTTCCTCGAACACCTGGAAGCGGGTGTCGGCCTGGTAATCATTGATGCCGTTATCATTGGGCTTTCCCGCATCAATATCAAGGCGCTCGCCGAACTTGTACAGCCACAGCAGCTTGTCGATCTCGCCGGGCACGATCTCGCCGTTCACCTTCTTGAACGGGCCCACCCAGATGTTCATGTCCAGGCCGTCCACCAGCGGCGTGCCGTTGGGATCGGCCGTACCGCCACCGGCTGCGGTGTAGCGGCGCACCTGGATGGAATCCAGGTTGGCCAAGGTGCCGGCCCACTTGGAGGCACGGGGCTTGGAAGGCTCCATAGTGTTGTTGTTATTGAACACGTCCACGTCGTCCTCATGGGGCAGCATGTCGTAGAACACCACGTTGCGGAAGCGGGTCGGCGAGTTCACGCCGCCCTCGCCCACGCCCTCGGGGTTGGTCACGGTGTTGTAGTAGGTGTAGCTCGTGCCCTCGGGAACGCCGGCCGGACCGTTCTTTGCCCAATTAGCCAAGCTCTCCAGCTGGGTGGTGACGGTCTTGTCGGAGTCCACGGTGCCGGCACTCTCGAACTTCAACGTGGGCAGCTGCATCATGATCATGGACTGGCTCGTCTGGTTGTCCAGGTTCACGTCGCGGGTATCGGACACCAAACCGCGGGTAGAACCGTCGGAAGAGGCCGTAGAGGGCGTGTAGGGCTTGAAGTTGCCGGGCTTGTAACCGTAGCCCGAGGTGGTCAGCAAATCCTCGGAGATCAGATCGTTGGCATCCGGGTCGATGGGCACCAACAGCTCCACGATCACGGCCTGGCCGGGCTGCAGCACACCGCGGGCCGCGCCCTTGTCGGTCTTCTGACCAGTGAAGCGCCAGTTCATGAACTTACGGGCCAGGTTGGAGCCGGCATCCACGCCGGAGGCCTTGTCCACGATCTTGTAGGCGCTGCCGATCACCGGGTCGTTCATGCGCGGGGTCGACTCGGACAGGGTGGTCTTCACCGACTCCACTTCCAGGTAATCGGTCATATCGGCCACATAGTAGGTCCAGATGGGATCCTTGTTGTCGATGTTCACGTAGGGCCTGCCCGGAATCCACTCGGAAGTGTAATCCCAGTCGAAGTGGCCGTAGGCGCGCTCCCACATGGTCTTCTCAGTGCCGTCGGCGTTGTACTTATCGGCCTGCAGGTCGTTGTAGGACACATAGGTCAGACGCTTGCCCTTCGGCGACACCAGGTTGCCCGATGAATCGAAGGAGAAGCCCTCCACGAAGGGCAGCACCTGGGAGATCTGCGGGTTGGCGCAGGAGTCCTGCTCGTAGCCGGTGTAGTTCAGCGCCTTCATCTGGTTGTCGGACAGGTTGGTCAGCACGATCTTGTAGCGCATCATCAGCGACGAGCCCTTGTTGATGGTGCTCGCGCCGCGGGTCCAGCTGTAGCCCTCGGTCGGATCGGCCTCGGCGTAGCCGGAATTGCGCGACGAGCCGGAGAAGTAGCCCTGGAAGATCTCCAGCGCCAGCACCGGCGACTCGGCCGTGCGGATGAAGCCGCCGCGGGAGCGCTCGGTCTCCACGCTCTTGGTGTCGTCGTAGCGCGGGGTGGCGCTCGCGAAGTGGTTCACGTGCACGTCCAGGTCGCTGCCGGTGTCCTCGGCATCGTCAGGCACGCCGTCCACGGCCTGGCCGTGGGAGGGCTCGGTCAGCTTGCTCGTGGTGAACTTCACGTAGGGGGCGTTGTCGGTGATGCCCGCGTGCATCGCGTCCACGGTCTCGGGATGGTAGTTGCCGGCGGCATCGAGCACTTCCACCTTGCCCATGTTGGTCTTGCGGTAGCCCCAGCCCACGTTCAGGCGCAGCGGGTCGAAGTCGTCGGCCTCCTGCTTGCCGGCGGTCTCCACCAGGACGCCGTTGTCGGCCAAATACTTGCCCTTGGTGTCGGACAGCACGGTGCCGTCGTCTAAGGTCGGATCGGTCACGCCGTCTTTGTACTCGGTCTTGGCGGCATCCTTGAACAGGGCCGGATCGTCGTCCTCGTAGATGTGGCCGTTCAGCTCCTTCAGGCCCGTGGCCTTGTCGGGCACCGCGTCCACGTCCAGGCGGAAGCCGTGGGGCACCGGCACCTCGTGGGCGAGCGAGTCGTCCTCCACCGTCGAGCCGGCGGGCACGGCCTTGATCACCCAGCGAATCTGGCGCACCTGCACCGAGTCGTCGTCGCCGACGATCTCCTTGCGAGTGATGGTGAGGTTCTCCTTCTTGGAGATGTCGTAGCCCTCCTTGGCGCCGATCTGCACCCATTGCTTGGCATCGGCGGTGTTGAAGTCGGTGCTCTCGCCGAAGGCCTCGTCGATCTCGTCCTCGCCGTACCAGTAGTCGCGGTCGGCGTCGGACCCGGCCAGGGCGAAGTTCTCGCGGTCGCGCTCCACGTTGCCGTTCTGCTCCACGAACACGTTGCCGGCCGTGGCAAAGTTGGTGGACGACACGCGGGCGAACATGAACAGGCGCAGCTGGGTCTCGGTCTCGGCCGCCTCGTTGGCCGGCTTGGCACCGGGGGCGTTGCCCGCCACATAGGCGCGGGTGTCATCGGTGTACAGGGCGCCGGGCACCTCCCACACGCCGGTGGACACGCTCTCGAAGGCCGACTGGATACGGCCCACGGCGTACTCGGTGTCCTTGGTGAAGGGGGCGTTGGCCACGGTCATGGCGCTCTTGGCCGGGTTCTCCGACGCGGTGGCCCAGAAGGGCACCTGCCAGTCGACCACGAAGCTGTTCACCGCACCGCCGGTGTTGATGGCCTGGGTGAGGTAGAAGCCGTTGGAGCCGCGCAGCTGCACGTCCTGGCCGGAGTACACGTTAAAGTCGGAGTTGTAAATGAGCGTACGGGCCTTCTCCGTGTCGATGCGCACCGAGGCCGAGGGCTTGCGGATGCGGAACCAGCCGGAGGCGTCGGTCACGTACAGATCGTCCAGATCGCTGTCGCGGTCGAAGTTGACGTTGGTGGCCGCATGGTCGGCGGCCTTCTCGCCGGAGCGGTAGAAGCGGTTCACGGACTGGCCGTGGAAGGACGTGCCGATGAGCGTCATGACATCCTTCTTCGGCTTCAGGCCCGTGGTGCCCTCGGTCACCGAGCCGTCGGCACCGGGCGTCACGCTGCCGCCGTTGTCGGGCAGCTGGCCGAGGCCGGTATCGCCCGGGTTCACGCCGGTCAAATCGTCGCCGTCGTAGATGTGGTCCCAGCCCTCTTCGTCCTCGTCGTCGATCCAGTTCAGCTTGGTCTCGTGGGCCGTGGCGTACACCTGGGAATCGTCGCCGGTCCAGCTGGCGATAGTCTCCATCTGCTTCTTGTAGCTGACGAGCTTGTCTCCGTTGAACAGGCTGTCGTCCAGGGCGGTGTCGGTGTCGCCCAAGTTGTCCAGGCGGGTCTTCACCTTCAGGGTCATGGAATCGCCATGGCCCAGGAAGCCGTCGGGATGCACGCCGGCGTAGTAGGCGCCCAAAAGCGAGTCGAACTCGGCGAACTCCGAGTCGGAGGCGTCGTCGGGCGCGGCGATCTCGAAGACCACCACTTCGCGGTCGTGCACGCGGGGCTTCACGGTGCTGTAGGAGCCCTCGCCCTGGTTGGCGTCGGTAGAACCGGACAGCACGTCGGTCACCAGGCCGCGGCTGGCCACGGTATCCTCGATATCATCGGTATCGGCCTTGCCGTAGTGGGCGTTGTTCGCCTTGCCGCGCAGGGCCAGGGTGCCGGTGGTGGCGAAGTTGTTGTCGCCGTAGTTGGGCTGATAGGACACCTTCACGGTCCAGCCCTTCTCCATCAGCTGCTTGGGGGTCAGCCGCTCGGTCACGCGCTCGCCGGTCTTGCGATCGGTGTAGACGCGCTCCACGTAGAAGGCGTAATCGTCATCGGTGTAGTCGCCGATGTACTTGTAGTCCTTCGACTTGGACACGCCCGCGGCATCCACCTGGGCCAATTCCTTGTTGTCGGTCAGCATGCGGTCGTCGTAGAAGGTCACCTGGCTGGGCAGATGCAGGGCGTACACCAGCTTGGCGTGTTTCATGTCGCCCTGAGCCTCCACGATGTCGGTGTAGTCGCCCGGCTCCAGGTAGCCCGGCTCGCCGGGCTTGGCGTTCTCGTCGGCCAGATTCTGCACGGTGGCTGCGAACCACGGGGTCTGGTCGTACTGCCAGGCGTCGTTCTCGTAAGCCGGCAAAAACAGCGTGTCGTGGTTCACCCAGTCGTTCTCCATACCGAACTGCTCGAGGAACTTCGGATCGTAGACGTACTCGTTGAACAGGAAGTAGGGGTCGTTGGCCGCCACCCACTCCAGGGTCTTGCTGTTCACCGAATAGGTGCCGCCCTCGATGTAGTGGTCGGTGCCGTCGTCGTTGAGCAGGTGGTCAGGATCGCGGAAGGGGGCCACGAAGTCCACCGAGCGGTTCACCACGACGCGCACGTCGCTGACCACCTGGTCGCGGCTGAACTCGAAGCGGTCGTACTCGTCGGGCTCCACGGCCACCGGCTCGTCCTTCACGCGCACCAGATCGATCTGCACGTACACGTCCACCGCCTTGGTGGTGGCGTTGCGCACGTAGACCACCGAGCCTTGCTTCAGCTCGCCGTCCACTTCCAGCTTCTGGGCGTTCTCCAGCTTCACGAACAGGCGGTCGGCCTCGGGCTCCAAATAGTCGCCCAGCTTGATGTCGTCCTTCTTCAGCGCACGGGGCACGTAGATGGTCTCCATCACCGGCTGGTTCGACTCGTCCACCATAGGCTCGCCGTCCTCGTCCAGCTTCTGCTGCTGCTTCTCCTCCATGACGAAGAACTCGCCGCCCACAGCGCTCACCTGCGGATAGGCGTCCAGGCTGTAGGTGTACTTGGTGGCCGGCTGCACGGTCTTCTCGCAGATGGTCACCTTCTTGTACGTGCCGGAGCCCGAAGCGGTCTCCACGTACAGCTGGCTATCGGCGTCCAGGGCGCCCACGAGGCTTTCCACGTTGGTGGCGTCCACGGTGAAGGGCGTGTACACGTCCTTCTTCACCATGACGGGGTTGTTGTTGTCGTCATACTCGGGCTTGCCATCGCCATCCAGCTTCGGCTCCTCCACCTGCTTGTAGGTGTAGAAGGTCACATCGTCGAAGGACAGCTCCTTGGTGGTGCCCTCCACGATGTAGCCGTGGGACTCCATGGGGTCGATGGTCTTCTTCGCCAGCTTGGCGCGCACGTAGTTCACCGTGTCGCCGAACTGCTGCTTCACGTACAGGTTCGGGGCACTGGCGCCGCTGTAGTACTCCAGATCCACCTCGGAGGTGAGGCTGACCACCTCGTACTCCTTGGAGGTGCGGTTCTGGGTGTAGAAGGTGGTGCCGAACACGTCCAGGTTGCCCGGGTTGCCGGCCTGGTACTCGAAGTAGCTGTAGGGATCCACCGCCTCTTCCACCTTCGGCGGCAGCATGGTCAGCACCACGCCGACGTAGGCCTCGCCAGAACCGGAGGCCTCGCCCACGTACAGCTTCGCATCGTCATCGCCCTTCAGCTGGGCCTTATAGGCGCGCTCCAGGTCCTCGAAGGTGTAGGGCACCGGCGTGTACACGTCCAACTCGGACACGTGCTTGTAGCGCGGCTCGGTGGTGGTGGCGGGAGGTGTGGCCTGGTCCTCGGGCAGGTAGATGTCCTTGCCGCTGGCGCTGTCAACGCGCTTCACGTACTTCACGCCGGTGTATCCCGCCTCGGCCTCCTCGAAGTGCTTCTGGCGGGTGTAGAAGGTGGTGCCCACGGCCGTCTCGGGCGTGCCGCCGCCCACGATGTCGGTGAGGGTCACCTTGTTGGTGCGGCTGTACTTCTCGGTCACCACGTTGATGGCGCCAGCGTCCACGTCGCCGGTGTACAGCTTGGCCTCGGTGGACTCCACGGTATCGGTGATCTGCGACTTCTTGAAGGTCTTCACGAGCGACCATTCCACCTGGCCGTTCTTGTAGCTCTTCAGGGTGACCACGATGGTCTTGCCATCAGCGCTCACCTCGCGCTTGGCGGTGCGCTGCGGGATGGAGGTATCGGTGGCCTCGTCGTAGGTGTCGTGGTGCATGGTGGTGACCTTCGAGCCGTCGGGACGCTCGGTGCGCTCCACCTTGATCAGCTCGTGGCCGTTGGCGTCGCTCATCACGCGGTCGGTGATGGTGTTGCCGGCCGCGTCCACAATGGACGTGGGCGCGGAGATGATGGAGCCGTCCACCTTGATGATGGAGCCGGCACCCGCGCCCATGCCGGTCTTCTCGGTGCCGTGCACGTAGTTCGGGTCGGTCTTGTCGGCGTAGTTCTTGCCCGTGTCACTCGGGCGGTCGGTGGGGTTCGCCTCCACCTCGTAGTCCACGTTCAGCGTGGGCGACTTGGTGCGCAGCTTCACCGTGGCGTACACGCCGTCGTCGAAGTGCGTGGCGGCCTCGCCGGTCACGCGGCTTTCGAACAGCTCGGCGCGGCTGGCCGTGTTATCGCCCTCGCGATTGAGGTTCTCGGTGGTCGCCTTCGACAGGCCGTACTGGGTGCCGTCGAAGAAGTAGTCGCCCACGAGCAGACCCCGGCCCTGCTCGCGCTGCTGATCGGCGGGCAGCGCCTCGCCGTTGATGCCCACGGTGACCATGTCGGCGCCGTACAGCGGACGGGTGGCAACGGCGTTGCCGCCCAGGGCCAGGCGGCTGCGGGTGGTGCCGTTGCCGTCCTGGTTCTCAGTGTAGCGACCGGAGAAGCCGGCCAGGTAGTTGCTCGGCACCTTCTCGGAGGTGTTCTGGCCGCTGTTGATGTACTTCGCCGGGATGAAGCCCTCGGTGTGGGGCACGGCGGTGTACACCGAGCCGCCCCAGCCCTCGCCCGGAACCGCGGCGTAGGTGTAGTAGGTGGTCTCGGTGGCGTCCAGGCGCTTGTCGGCGGAATACCAACCGGTGGCGCGCAGGTTGTTGTTGTAGGTGGTGGAATTGATGGAACCCCAGTTGGCGTTGTCGCCACGGTACTTCAGCCAGGTCAGCTTCTTCTGGCGCGCGCTCATGCCACCCTCGTCGGACAGCTGCGAGGCAGCGCCGGGAGTGAACGGGTTGTCGGAGCCGGCGCCGGCCAGGTAGTGGGCGTTGCCCGCGGCGTCGCGCTGCTCGATGGACTTGGTCTCCGGCGCGTTGGCCACGGTGATCATGTCGTCGGTCAGGTACTTGTAGCCGTCCACCTTCGAGGTGACGAAGGCGCGGATGTTCTCGTAGGAGCGGGCCATGGCCGCCGGGTCCACACCCATCTTCGGCTCGTCGAAGGTCATGACGTTCAGCTTGAAGATGTCCATGTCGCCCGAGATGATCTGGGTCACCAGGTCGTTGGCGTCGTTGTAGCCGGTGGACGTGGGCTCGAAGCGCACCACGTAGCGGTACTCGGTGGCACCGGTGTTGGTGGTCACGGGCTCGAACGTGCTCGTCACCTTCCAGTTGGCGCTCTTCCAGGCATCATCCCTGTTCAGGTTCACGTCGCGCTCGGTGCCGCGCACGGACACCTTCTCCACCCACAGGCTGTCGGTAGTGCGGGCGTACTGCACGTAGCCATCGGCGTTTGCCGAGGGATCGGCGGCGGCGAGCAGGAAGATGTCGCCCTTGAAGGCTTCCAGCTCGTCGCGGGTCAGCGCCTGGTAGGTGGCGGCCACGGCCGGAGTGGTCAGCTCGTAGTACACGGTACCGGTGGTGTCGGTCGGGTCGTAGGCCTTCTTCACGTAGATGGTGTTGTCGTCGGCGTCGGTATCGGTCACGTACAAGTCGCCGGCAAAGTTCGCCGGGTCGGCCACGGCGGTGAACACCGCGTCGGTGGCCGGGACGTACTGGCAGTAGGCCTTCTCGCCGATCTGGAGCTTGTGGTAGTTGTCGGCATCGGCCTTACTCGGCGTGGAGATGTCCCAGTCGCGCACGTCGACGGCCTGGGTACCCTCGATGGAGTAGGGCTTCTTGGTGGTCTTGGAGTACAGGGCCACGCCGTAGGGCAGCACCACGGTCACCACGGGCAGGGTGAGCGAGCCCTTCTGGCCGCCGTCCACGGCGTAGTTGTTGTGGTAGGCCGAGGTGTACACGGTGCGGTCATGGTAGCCGCCCACTTGCTCCCACTGGTAGGGCTGTTCATCGAGCCAGTAGCGGTTCTCCACGTGCACGTTGATCTGGCGCGTGTCGGCCTCGGTGTCCACGTAGTAGGTCTCGTTCACGGCGATCACCGAGTCGGAGGTCTTCCCCACCTCGGGCTCATAGGCGCTCACGGTGTTCCACACGCGCACCAGGGGCTTGCGCATCACGGCATGGGTGCCCGTCTGGGCGTACAGCTTCACGCCGCCCTTCAGCGCGTCGGTGTAGTCGATCTTCTCGTTGTCGGTCAGACGCAGGCCCATGTTCTTCAAGGCCTTCTGCTCGTCGTTGGTGGCGAAGGACTCATCAGCGGCCACGGCGTTGTTCAGCACCGTGTAGCCGTTCACGGCCGGCATGTTCGGCGAGCCGTAGAACTGACCGTACAGCGGGGCGTGCACGCCCAGACGGCCCTTGGCGATGAGGGTCCAGTTGAAGTCCATGCCGAAGGGCTGGACGTTCTGGCGGCGGGTCTGCAGGGCCGCGCCGCCCTCGTAGGTGTCCACGTCGTAGATCTGGTAGAAGGCACTGGAGTTGAAGGGCTCCTTGCCGGGCACGGCAGCGGTGGTCTCATCGCCCGCCGTGCCGGCCGTGGCGGCGTCCACATTGCCGGTGTTGTCCAGATCGTCCCACGGGGCCGTGAGCACGCGGTCGTACCAGGCCTCGGCCTCGTTGTTGCCGAAGATGTGGCTGCGCAGGTTCACGCGCATCTTGTAGCCGCCCTCGGCGTAGCACTCCTTCATGGACACGGGGTCCAGGTCGGTGCCGTTGGCGGCGTTGTCCACGGCGCGGCCGAACCACTTGCCCAAATCCTGCTTCACGGTGATCTTCAGCACCCAGGGCTGGCTCGCCTGGGTATAGGCGGCGCCGGTCATCTTGGCCTTGTCGGCCACGATCTTGCCGTCCACCACGGTGTCGGCGCCCTCGCCGAGCACCGAGGCAGTGCCGGTGGAGGCGTTCACGCTCGTGTAGGTAGAACGCTCCACGTGCTCGGAGTAGTCCACATCGGCCGTGGTCACGTTGCCCGTGCGATAGGCCGCCGGATCCTGCTTGGCCGCCGGGGCGTCGTAGCCCTTGTATTCGCCGTAGGGCGTCTGCACGATCTCCACGTCGATCAGCTCGTCGGGGATGGCGGCGTAGGTCTCGCTCACGTAGGGCGCGCCGTCGTTGTCAGCGCCGATGCCCTTGGAGATGCCGTTCACCTTGCTGAGCAGCTCGGCGCCCACCTGAACGGTGCCGTCGTCGTTCAGCACGGGCTCTACGCCGCGCGGCATGATGTAGGTGAACTCCACGCCGTCCAGGTTGCGGTCGCCGTAGTTGTAGGCGGTCAGCTGGCTTGTGTACTCCTGGCCCAGCTCCAAGGCGTCCTCGTACTGGCCGAACTCGATCTGCGAGTCGGCGGCGTACTGCCAGTGCTTCAGATCGTTGGCCCAGGACACGTCGTAGAGATCCTTGTTCGGGTCGGTGTAGTTCACATCGTGGGCCAGGGGGAAGCGGGTGTTCAGGGCCAAGCTGCCCGAGGAGCCGGTGGACAGGGTGGTCTCGTGGCTGTACTTGCGCGCGGCCTTGTAGTCGTCGGTGCTGTTGGCAGCGCCCACGCCGCGATCGAAGTCGCTCACCATCTCGGAGGTGGTGGCCAGCCACGCCTTCTGCATGTGCAGGCGGGTCTGAGACCACACGAGCGGGGTGGGAGAGAGCGCCTCGGCGGCGTCGCGCAGCGGCGAGTCGACACCCATCTTCACCGTGGTCGACTGCACGTCTCCCACACCGCCAGCCTTGGTGGACAGGGCGTCGGCGATGCGGCTCGATGTGACGAAGCGGAAGTAGTCGCGCACGTAGTTCTTATCGACCACCGAGTAACCCTGGGCGTTCAGCTGCCAGGAATCCGGCGTGGTATAGGTGTACTCCATGGGCAGGTGGTTGCGGCCCAGCTCCATGGTGGCCGGCTTGCCGGCTGTGGTGAGATAGCTCACCTTCTGCATGTTGTTGGTGGTGATCACGTCGGCGTCCATGAACTGGTTGTTGCGGCCCGAGGAGCCGTAATCGTTGGCCGCCGTGTAGCCGGCGGTGTTCACCACGCTCTCGCCGATGGCGCCCGAGCCGTTCTTCACCACGTTGGACGCGGTGCCCGGGATGAAGGTGTAGGTATGGTCGAACATCTCGTAGGTGTCCACGTTCTTCGGCTTGTCGGCCGTGAACGCCGCCTCGTGCAGCAGCGAGTCCATGTCCATGAGCACGTTCTCGTTGCAAATGCGGTTGCCCGTCACCGTGCCGGTGCCGAACGGATCCAGCACGGCGTTGGACAGGCCGAAGTTCGCGCTGCCCGGGCCCGGGTTCACGAAGAACGAGCCGGCAGCGCAGCCGGTGTGGCCGCAGTGCAGGTGGTAGCTGGAGAAGTAGTACTCGCCCAGGCGCGGCAGGTAGGCCGGACGGGTGCCCGTGGTGTTCGACACGGCGTTCGGATCGTCCACGCGGGCCGCACCCACGGTGGCCGTGGTCGTGGAGGCGTCCAGATCCTTGAACACCTGGGGCAGGTTCTCGGTGGCGGCGCGCACGGGGATGGCGATGGACAGGGTGTCGCCCACCTCCACCACGGTGCCGTTGTTGCCGGGACGGTCCACCGGGCGCAGCTGCTGGTGCTTGTCGGTGGGCACCGTGCCGTTCTGGGGCTGAGTGCCGTCGCACAGTTGAGAGCCGGTTTTCAGCTCGTTCTCGGGCAGGAAACGGGTGTCGGCCGGATCGGTCGGATCGGCCACGCCGGCGATACCATCATACTGGTCATCCATGACCCACTCGATCTTGAACAGACCGAAGGTGGTGGTGTTCGATACGCCCTCATCGGTGGGCACGATGTCGTTGTAGGTCTTGCCCGCGGTGTAGTTCGAGGAACCGCCCAAGGTGCAGGGGTTCTTCAGGCCGCCGTTGGGGCACACGCCCAGCTCGTGGGACTCGTAGTTCATCGATCCGCCGTAGTCGGGCGCGGTGGTGGTGCCGTCGCCGTCGGCAGCCTCCTCGCTGACGCCCACGAGCGTCACCTTCACCTTGAGGCCGCGGGTGCGCTCGGCCGTGACGTCGTTGCCGTAGCGGTCGTACCAAGCCAAGCTCTCCAGGGTGCCGTCGGCCGCGCGGGTGTTCAGCACGTTCTCCAGATACTCGGTGGTGATGTCCTGGCCGATCTGGGAAGCGGCATCACCGTAGCTGTTGCCGCCGTAGGCCGCCTGCTTCAGATAGTCCATGGGGATGCGCTCGTAGAACACCGGGTTGTAGATCTCGCCCTCGCCGGCGCTCTCCTCCTGGGTGCCCGTCACCGAGGTATTGGTCTTCACCGGGGCCGCGTCCGCGCTGCCGTAGTCGAAGGAGGCATCGCCGTCGGCGCCGTTCACGATGGAGAAGTTGCGCAGGTAGGCGGTGTCGTCACCACGGCTCACCGAGCCGTCCTTGTGGTAGGTGAACGTGATGGTGTAGGTGCCGGGGGTCACGTTGTAGGTGGCCGTGGCCCAGCCGCCCATGTTGCCCGACCAGCCGCTGAAGTTCGAGCCAGTGCCCGACGAGCTCCAGTTGATCGTATCGTAGTTGCTCTCGGAGGACACGAAGTACTGGAACGACAGCGTGGTGGTGCTGTACACCTTGAAGCTCACGCTCATGGAACCGTTCGAGCCATCGGCATGGTTCGTCGAGTAGTACTGGGCACCACGGTTGTGCGAGTCGCCCTTGGCCCAGGTGCCCATGTTGTACTGAATGGCGCTGGCGGCCACCGCCAGCTTGGCGTTGATCAGGGTGTCCTTGTACCAGAACGTCTCGCCGGCCACATAGCCCACCTTCTGGGGGGCGTTCTCGTTGTACAGGGCCGTGGCCTCCTCGCGCGTCTGGAACACCTGGTTCTGGAACTGCGCGTTGGGGGCGCGGCGGTACACGCGGAAGTCGGCGGAGGTCTGCCACTGGTTCTGCTTCGTCTTCCAGCCCAGATGCTGCACGTTGGTGGAGGCGGCCTTGCCGGCCTCGGTGCCGTTCACCGTGGCCGCCTTGTCGTACAGCGGGCCGTCGAAGGGCAGCGTGGTGGTCTCGTTGTGATGGTGGGTGTAGGCCACGTCCACGGCCACGTTGCCGGTATAGTAGTTGTTGATGTCGCTGTGGGTGGTGGAAAGCAGGTCGCGGGTGTCGTTGAAGCGCGCCACGCCGTCCAGCACCACGTCGTCCAGCTTGAACGGGTTCAGACCGTCGGCGGTGGCCGGGATATCGTAGTAGGTCCAGCGCATGGCCTCGGCCTCGCGGAACAGGTTGATGTCGATGACACCGGTGGTGCCCGCCACCTTGTTCGAGCGGCCGGCCATGTAGCTGGTCAGGGCCTTGTGCTCCTGATCCTCGGTCAGCCACGCGCCCACGAGAGCCGTGTCGGTCACGGCCGGCGCGGTCACGTTGCCCTCCCCATCGGTCTCCTCGGGCGTGACGGTGGTCAGATACACCAGGTCCACCGCGGCCGCATCGGCCTCCATGATGGCGAGCACCTTCGCGCGGTCGGCGTCGAAGGCAAGCGGCACGTAGTACTCCACCTTGATGTTCTCGCGGCCCTTATTCGTGCGATGGGCCGTATCCCCCGCGCCCTCGGCGCTTGCCGGGTAGCGGTCGCCGAAGATGGTGTCGTAGCGGTGCTTGGGCGTCACGTCGTCCAAGGCGGTGTTCTGGCGATCGCCGCCCGGGGCCATGGTGGTGTTGTCGGGCAGGTTCTCGGGGTAGGCCAGGTTGTGGCCGTACACCTCGAAGATGCGCTTGCCCTCGGGGCGCTGCAGCTCGTCGTTGAAGCGCTCGGTGAAGCGCACCGTCACGCGGATGTCGTTGGTGTGGAAGGTGGGGTTCGCCAGGTTGGAGATCTTCACCTTCAGCGGGTTGCCGTCCTGGTTGGCCGTGGTGTTACGGGTGGGCGACACCTCGGGGTACTCCGTGGTGATCCGCACGTCGTTTAAGTGGTCGTCCTTCACGTCGCTCATCACGTCGCCGCTGTTGGTGATGACGTCGGTCGGCTTCGTCAGCGTCGTGCCCTTCCAACCGGCGATCTGGGCCAGGTTGGGGTCGGTCAGGTTGCCATCGGCATCGGTGACGCCGTCCAGGGTGGTCATGTTCTTCAGCTCGCGGTCCTCCGCCGTCACCTTGATCAGCTGATCGCCGGCCGTGGCCGGGTCGAAGGGCAGGGCGACGCCGCTCGTGCGGTTGGTCACCGTAGAATGGTAGCCGTTGGCGTTGGCGCCGTTGCTGTAGTACTGCACGTTGGATTCCACGAAGGCGCCGTACTGGTCCTTGCCCGACAGGTTCGCGTCCACGTGGTCCTTGTGGTGGTACTCGATGACGTCGCGGGCCTCGTCGTGCATGATCTTGTAGGTGGCGTCGCCCCGGTCATCGGCCTGCTGCACCTTGTACTGGGTGTAGCCGTGGCGCGGCTTGGCGGTCACCTCGAAGGTAGCGTTGATCTTGTCGGCGTCGTAGGCCGGCGCGTCGGCGTCGTTGTTGAAGGCGCCGTTCACCGTGTCGTTGTAATGCTCGTCGGCTTCCAGCTCGTCGGTCATCTGGGTGATGACGCGCAGATACACGCCCTGGCCGGGCTGCACCTGCTGGGTGAGGCTGCCCACCGAGAAGGCGAGGCCGCGGTTCGAGGCCGCGTACTCCCCTGCCACGCCCTCCACGAGCGACTGGGCCGAGGGCCCGGCCGTCAGCGTGGCGGGGTTGTCGTGGGGGAACTTCGTGAGGTCGGTGGAAGCCGGCGCCACAGCCATGGTCACGTTGTCCGAGGTCGTGGTGGTGCCGTCGCCGTTGTCGGTCACGATGGCGTCGCCCAGAAGGCGCGCGGTCACCGTGGCCGTCTTGTCGGCCAGCTTGTTCTCGTTGTCGTCGGTCACGCCCCACACGGTGTCGTTGCCCACCGAGTTCAGCGACAGCTTCGCCGCGCCTACCTTCTCGGTGACCACTTCCCAGCCCACGATGCGCTGGCCGCGGCCCACGGTGAAGCGGGCGTCCACATGCTGTAAGGGCAGCATGGAATTCAGCGTGGCGCCCACGTACAGGGTATACTCCAAGTAGTCGCCGGCGTACAGGGCGCCGTCGGGAATGTCGTTGGCGATGCCGTCGGCATTGGCCGGCTGGTAGCTGAAGATGTTGGTGACGGAGCGGTCGTCGGCGTCGTAGGCGAACACGGTGTCCTTCTTCACCGGGTAGGTCTGGGTGGCCGTGATCGGGTTTCCGTCGCCGTCGGTGCCGTTGTTGTAGGTGCCCGAGGCGCTGCCATGGCCCACGGGCTGAATCTTCGTACCGCGCACGTAGGATACGTCCATGGTGCCCAGCTTGTGGTCAATGCGGTAGGTGGCCGTGTCGTCGTTGGAGATGACGATGGACTCGGTGTTGGGATCCTTCGCCTTCAGGTCCACCGTCAGCAGGTGGCGGGCGTCGGTGCCGCGGAAGTGGCTGGCCTCCTTGCCGAAGGTCGGCGTGGAGTTGTAGTCCCAACGGGCCGCGTTGTCCTTGTCGCCGTCAAGCACATTGTTCGGCGTGAGAGTGTTGGTGGCCGCAGTGGCCGCCAAAAACTGGGCCACGGGGCGATCAACGAAGGTGCCGTCGTACTTGAAGGCGTAGTTCAGCAGCATGTCGTCGGCGGTGGGCGTGGCGTTGTTGGCCGCGCCCACGTTCACCTGGCTGGCACGGGCGAGCCACTGGCCCGAATCCAGCAGGGTGTTGGTGAAGCGGCGGTTGGCGTTGGGCGCCTCGAAGGTGATCTGCAGCGAGGTGAACAGCGCCTTGGCGTACACCTGGTCCACCTCGTCCTCGTCGTAGGGGTCGGCCGCCGCACCGGGGTTCGCAAAGCCCGCGATGGAGTTGGTGGCCTCGGTGGCCCGATAGGTGCCGAAAGACAGGGCATCGCCGACGTTCTTCTGAACCTCGGTCACCTTGCCGTTGGCGTCCTTCAGCAGGATGTCGTTCTTAATGGTTAAATGATTATATGTTGTAATGAGCTTCGGATCGTCGTCGGTGCCCATGTTGGTGTCGGTGGCCACGCATTGGCGGAACAGGCCCTCGAAGTCGATGACGTAATCGCCGTCGGGGTCGTAGATGGGCTTATGGTCGGGGCCGTACACCAACTGGGCAGTCACCTTGCCGTCGAGCGCGTTGTCGTTGTGGTCGGTGGTGGCGATGGGATTGCCGGAAGCGTCCACTACGGGAGTGCCGTCGGCGATCTTCCACGGGCCGCTCACCAGGCCCGCCTCCTTCAGCTCGCCCCAGGTGATGGACTTCTGCTGCTCAACGCCCAAGGCGTCGATGTAGGTGAAGGTGAAGTCGGTGGCATTGAACCAGCCGCCGTCGCATTCCACGCAATGGCAGTCCTTGCCGTCCTGGCCGCCGCAGGCCAGCGCCTCGATGAAGGCACGGCCGGAGGCATAGTCCTCGGTGGTGTACTGCTCGCCCACGATGGACAGGTAGATCTGGCGGCCGTCTTCGGTCACCTGCTTGGTCCAATCGGCGCTCAATACGCGCTTGCCCGTGTAGGGTTCGTAGGTCTTGTCGTCCACCTTCACATAGGGCGTGTACTGGTAGGCGATGCAGGTGCCATTTCGGTGGTCGGCGCAGTGGGCGTGGTCGGTGTACTGGTTGGCGTTCGCGCCGCCGTCGCGCACCAGGTAGGCCGGCACGTACACGTTCTGCAGGCGGAACACCTTCTCGGAGGCGGCCTTGCCCGCCTTGGTGATGTTGTCGTCGAAGGTGCTCTTCAGCTTCACGCGGGACAGATGGGCCGCGCGCAGGTTGTCCTCGCCCAGCACCCCGCCTTCCTTGGCGGCGTCCTTGGTGTTCTGGAAGCGCACCTCGTAGGTGGCCTTGGTGGGCGTCAGGTTATCGGCATCCACGCCGTCGCCGAAGTCGTAGATATGCTTGATGTCGGTCTGGCGCGTGATGGTGTTGGTGGTGTAGCCGCCCGAGGTGGACGAGCTCACCGTGAAGTCGTAGTTCCACGGCGCCGCGGGCACGATGGAGGCCGAGGTGCCGGTGTAGCCGAAGCTGTTGCCCTGGGTGAGCACCTCGCTGCGGTAGTTCTCGCTGGCCTTCTTAGTGCCGTTGCCCACCACGGTTTCGGGAGCGATGCCCTTAGCGCCGTTGTTCTCCGTCTGGATACCGGTGTTGTATCCGTAGCGTACCTTGTAGCCGGCCATCCAGGTGGTGTCCACCGCGGAGTTGCGCGGCACCCAGCGGTTGCCGGCGCCCACGGAATTGAACTGCTTCTGGTAGGTGTTGGTGATGGTCCAGCTGTTGTAGGAATGGGTCTGCTTGTCCTCGCTGCGCTTGAACGTGTCGGGAGCGTAGAAATGGTTGAAGTCCACCGTGGCCGTGGAGATGGCGTTGTTGATGTAGTCCTGGTACTTCGTCTCCTGGGCGGTGCTGTCCTTCACGAACAGCTTGTTGTTCTGGCCCTTGTAGATGAAGGGGCGGCCCAGCACGGCGTAGTCGCTCACGCCCTGGCCACTTCCGCGGTCGCCGTCGTAGGCGCGGGCGGTCTCGGCCGTGGCGTCGGCATCGCCGCCGTAGGGGCCCAGATCCAGCGTGTAGCTGGTCACGAACTCGCCCTCGGCCAGCTGGATGGTCAGCGGCGCATGGTCGCCCTCCAGGGCGTCCAGCGTCAGGCGATCGACCACCGGCGTCTTGCCGTCGTTTTCGAACACCGGGTTGCCCGCGGCGTCCTTGCCCTTCTTCACGTAGCTGTACTTGGGCGCGCTGTTCCAGTAGCGGGCGTCCATGAAGTCGGGGGTGTAGTCCACGGCCTCGCCGGCGTCGTTCACGCGCTTGAAGTACATCACCGCGTCGCCGTTGGCATCGAGGCCCTTGGTGAACAGGTAGGTCAGGCCCGGCGATTTGCTCTCGTCGGTGGTGGGCTGCAGGCTGGAGTCCACCATGGTCTCGGTGCCGTCGGCATTCACCAGGTACATGTTGTTCAGGCGGATGCGGATGGTGCGGGCCTTGGCAGCGTTCTTCGTCCAGCCGTTGTCGGTGGCGGCGTCATCCTCGGTCCAATCGGTGTCCTTGTCCCACGCGGTGGTGCGCAGAGTAATGAACACACGGTCCAGGTTGCCCGCCCGCTCGATACCGGCGTAGTTGGTCAGCGGGTTCAGGTGCGCCCACACGTTGGCGGCGGTCATGCCGGTGATGGAGCTCACCTTGCTGTTCACCGTGTCCACCGCGTTCGCGTTGGCCGCGTTGGTGCGGAAGAACTTCATGCCCATGCCCAGATAGCCGTAGTACTCGATATCCTGGTCGGGATAGATGGTGGGCAGGTTGTCGGTGATGCGGATGTTGTCGGCCGCCGACACGTAGGTGGACCAGGGCTTGTAGTCGTGGTCGCTGTAGGAGGTGTCGTTCGTGCCCGGCTCGGTACGGTACAGCGACACGTAGTAGGCCTCGTCGCCGCCGAACTCTGCCTGATCGGTGTGATTATCCGACACATTCGTGTTACCGGCCCAGCCCAGCGATCCCCTATCGCGCGTCACGGACTTCTGCACGTAGTTGCGGCTCTCATAGGTGATCATGCGCGACGAGGTCTTCAAATGGCGCATCTTGCCCTCGTCGAACTGGTAGTAGTGAGCGTGGTGGTGATAACCGTGGTAGCTGCACCAGCCGCTGCGGCAGCAGGCGCCCGAGCGGTGGAAGTTCTTGTAGCCCCAGGTGCCGCGGTTATACTCATCGGAATAAATGTTCAACGACTCAGCCGCACCACTGGTAGCAGTCTCGCCGTAGACATTCCCCAGAGCGCTGCCGCCATAGGCATCGGCCCAGGCGCCGGTCGACAGACGCTTGGGCGGCGTAGTAGCGTTGGCGCCGTCAGCGCGCTGGTCGGGCGAGTCGTAGCGCTGGGCCGCCGGATGCACGTAGTCGGAGCCGGAGTAATCGCCGCCGATGGTCATGTTCACCGTGGTGGTGCTCGTCACCGTGTTGTTGTCGGTGGCAGAGGTCACCTCGGCGTTGTTCGGGGAGTCGGTCTTGATGAAGCGGCCCGTCACCTCGAAGGACATGTTCTTCGTCCACTCAGCGCTGGAGGCGCTCAGGCTCTCGGAGAACCACTGGCCGTAGTCGGGGTACTTCGGGTTGCCGGCGGTGTCCAGCGTGCCCTGGTTGATGGTGACGTCGTAGACGATCTGGGTCACCTTGAACTCGGGCTGGCTGCCCTCGGGGTAGTCGTTGAAGGAATCGCGGTAGGCGTAGGTGGGGTTGTTGCCGAAGTCGGGCTTGTGCTGGCCGTCCTCGTACTTCATCAGGTTCAGGCGGAAGAAGTACTGGCCCGCGCCGTAGCTGGTGCTCGTGCCGTTATCGGCCCTCTTGCCCGTGCCGTTATCAAGCTGCACCGACGTGGCCGCCGCCGCGCTGCCGGCCGCCGCGCCGTTGGCCTCGGCCTGGGTGCGGTCGGTGGCCAGGGAATTGTAGTAGGCGGCGCGGATGTCCTTGCCCGACACCGTCATCGTCTTGGTGGAGCCGTCGGTGTGCTCGTACTTCACCGTCACCTTGTCGATGTAGCTTAAGGCCTGGCGCTTGATCTTGATGTAGTAGGCATCGAAGCCGTCGCCCTGCAAATTCTGCACCATCTCCAGATGCGCGCCGGTGTTGTAGGTGTACGACCCGATGGAGTTGTACTTCGGGTTGCCATTGGCCCAGTCGTAGCAGTAGTGCGACGCATGGCCGTAATGGGTGGCATGGTAGTGGGCCTGGTCCACGATGTTGCCCGCCGCAGCCGGATCGGTGGAACCGGCGCCCACGGCCTTGGTGCCGTAGATCCAGCGGCTGTTGCGGTCGTAGAACGACCAGTTGTAGCAGCTGGGGCAGCGGGTAAGGTAGAAGTTCGAGTTGCCCTGCTCCATGAAGAAGGTGCCTTCGGGGGCATTGGCCGTCACCGTGCCGCGGGCCGGATTCGGGTCGTAGCCCGAATGGTTGGCCGGACGGTAGGTGATGTTGCCGAGCGCGTTGGGGTAGCCGGTGGGATAGGTGTCCACCTGGCGGAAGTCCACCAAGAACGAGCCCTGGGCCTTGTAGCCGATGGCCAAGTCGCCCGAGGTCTCGTCCAGCGAGTTGCCCCAGCACTCGCTGTGCCCGTAGTGGGAGTGGCCGTCGTTGGAGCCCACGGAGTAGTTCGTGAAGCGCGAGGTCTTCGGGTCGACCGTGCCGCCGTTCAGCACGTCCCAGGTGTCGTACTTCGGCTCGTCGCTGGCCGTGCTGCCCGCACCGGGGATGCTCGGCGTCAGCGTGCCCGTGCCGCCCGACGAGCTGTCGGCACCCGACGACACCACCAGGCGCACGCGCTTCAGATCAAGGGGCGCGTCGTCGCCGGTGATGATCTCCTCCACATCCTGCTTCGTGTCGGGATCGGTGGTCACCTGCACGAGTCCCACGCACACCACGTGGTCGGCGGGAATCTCGTCGCTGGAGGCGAAATCGGTGGCCACGTCCACCGTGTAGCCGGCGGCCGTCAGCTTGGCCGTGGCCTCCTCCACGGTGTTGTTCACGCAATCCTGGAACAGCAGGGCGCGGGTGGCCGTGGCGCTCATCCCCTTGGAAATGGTGATGGTCACCGCACCGCGGTGGTCGCGGTCCACGGAATAGGCGCCGTCGCGCTTCACGCTGATCACCGCGCCGGCGGGCACGGCGGCCGCATCCCCCACGGGGTCGCTCTCGGCCTCCACCACGCCCAGGGTGCGGTCCACGGTGTAGCCCAGGCCCTCCAAGTCGGCGATGGCGGCATCCAGCTCCCAGCCGCGGTACTTCGATGCCAGCTCCTCCACTTCCAAGGCGTCGGGGCTCTTGCCCGACGACACCGTCATCTCAATCTGGGCCGGGTGCGCCACGGCGGGCTTGGGCACGATGCCGTCCACGTACTTGTCGGCCTCGTTATCGGGCTCGGGCAGGGGCGCGTTCGTGTCGGGGTTCACGTAGCCGGGCTGGTACTCGGGCTTCAGCGTGCCCTCCACGGCCGGCTCGGTGAAGGCCTCGGTGATCACCTTGTAGTCCATCACGTCGCCGGCGGCCACCACGTCGCTGAAGGCCATAGTGATGGTCTTCACCTCGTAGCCGGTGTAGGTCTCCTCGCCCACCGTATAGGTGGCCCTCGGCAGGGCCTCCAGGGCCTCGGCCTGGGTCATGCCGCGGAAATCGGCGAAGCGGTCGGGGCCGCGGGAGATGACCACGCTCACGGTGCCCTGGGTCTGCGGAGTGCTGCCGTCGTCGCTCATCACCGGCTCGGTCAGCTTCACGGCGCTGATGATGGTGCCCGCCTTGCTGTCGCTGTAGGCATAGGTGATATCGGCGTCGTTGATGACGAAGTTGAACTCCTTCAGGGCCTCGCGCGCAGCCTCCAGGGTCTTGCCCACCTGATCGGCGGCCTCGTCCACCACGGGCTCCTCGCCCCGCGACACCACTACCTTCACCACGGCCTTCGAAGCCTCGGTAGCCTCGCTCACCTTCTCGGCGGAGATCACGTAGCCGGCCTGCACGCCGGGCACCAGGCGGTACAGCTGCTTGCCCGCCTGCACGGCGGTCGTGGGATCGGCCACCTCCACATAGGTGGTGTTGCCGCTGTCGGTGTCCACCACGGCCTCGTACAGGGTCTCCCCCGCGTTGCCCGTGCCGTCCACGACCTGGTAGGTGGCGCTGCTGTACTCGTAGGTCACCTGCAGCTCGTAATCGAGATTACGCAGAATCCACTTGGCCGTTTCCTTGTCGGCCTCGGTGGGCGCGTACAGCTCGCCCTGGGCGCCCTCCTCGGGTGCCGGGCCGCGGGTCGACTGCCACCAGGTCAGGGTGCCCTCTTTGTCCTGTTCCACCACGGCGGCGTAGTAAACCGTTTTCTTCTTACCGTTCTCGGTAATCTCCTGCTTGATATACAGCTGGGTGCCCTTGGTCTCCCCCGCCCCGTTCTGGGTGCTCACCAAGTCCTCGGTGGCCACGGCCACATAGCCGTCGTGGATGCGGTAGAACACCGTGTCACCGGCGGGAGCGTCAACACTGCCGTCCTCATTGGTGCGGAACATCAACGTGCCGTCCTCAGCGCGGGTGAGGACGGCCTCCAGGTAGGTGCCGTCCTCCATCTTCACGTAGGCCTGCTGCGGCGTGGGCGCCGGGTTCTCCGGGTCGGTGGAAGTGGTGGTCACGTAGGCGTCGATGTCCGCGGCGTCGATGGCGGCGTAGCCGTCGTTCACCAGGTTTTGGTTGAAGCGGAAGAACTTCTGGGCGCTGCCGTCAACGGCCACCACGGGCGCATCGGCCGTTTCCTCGTACTTCGTGCCGACGACCTTGTCCACTTCGCTCTTGTTGGCGTCGTCCATCTCGTGGTTCTTGTCGTTCACGGTCTCGCCGGAATCCACGTCGGCGTAGGCGGTGCGGCTGACGGTATCGAAGTACATCTTCGACACGAAGATGAGCGAGCGGTCCTGGCGCGTGAGGGTGTAGGCATCCTCGGTGTTGTTCACCACCTTGTCGCCGTTGCCCATCACGCCGCCGCTGATGGCAGGCAGGTCGAGCGGGGCCTCACGGAACGAGTCTAAATGATTATATGTTTTAACATTGATGCAGCGGGACGTCTCGAAGTTGCTGTCGGTGTAACCCTGGATGAGCACCGTCTGCTTGTCGATGCCGCCGGCCGTGTTGTTGGCGTTCTTGGCGCAGTCCTCGGCCATGTTCTTCCACGCGTACAGCTGGAAGAGCGTGGGCACTTCAATGCCCATATCGTACACCTGCTGCTCGGTCAGCGAGAAGCTGCCATCGCCGTTCAGCGGGATGCGCAGCTTCTTCACGGCCTTACCGCCCACGGTGGCATCGGCCACGGTGAAACCGTGCTTGGTCAGCGTGGCGGCATTCAGCACCGTCTCGTTGATGCCTGCGGCACCCCGGGCCTGCAGCACCGATTCGCCCGTGGCGGCGCCGGTGGTGTATTCCAGCTCGAAGCCGGCCAGCACCTTCTTGCCGCCCTCCTCCTTGTAGTAGGGCCACAGCACGGCCTTGGCGCGGGCGTTGGCGTAGGGATCGCTCGTGAAGCTGGTCTTTGAGGCCTCGGCCACCTGGGCCGGCGAGTAGCCGAAGATGCGGATCTTGCCCACCGACTCGTCGGGGAAGCACTTCAGGTAGTTCCGCGAGATGCTGTAGCTAATGGGATGGAAGCCCGTGTACATGTTCTTCACGGAATTGGCGATGGCGCCCTTGTCGGTCTTGATGTCGCGCTCGTAGTCGATGGGGAACGTGATGTTCACATCGGTGTCGTCCAGCTTCGACACGGCGGATTCATTCTTCAGGTTCGCCCAGAAGTTGAAGGTCTTGCCGTAGGGCACGCTTACCTCGGTGCGGTTGCCGTCGGAGGCGTAGGTGGACGACTCGCCGCCCACCGTGGCGTTGGTGTAGTTGTCGCGACTGCCGTAGCGCACATAGGAGTGCACCTCCATATAGGGGCGCGCCACGGAAAGGGCGGCGCACTTGCGCACGGTGTCGTACGTGAACTGGGCGCTGCTCTGTGAGGTCTGGTCCTTCTCGGCGGTGTTCAGGGCGCTGTTGTCCTGCCAGTCGCTCGTGCGGCTGCCGCGGGAGTCGTAGTCGCCCTTCTGCTTCAGGAACAGGCGCGCGTGCAGGGTCTGGTTGTGCGGGTAGTAATGGTTGTAGTAGTCATTGCCGCCCGAGGAGTAGGAGTAAGTGCGGTAGCCGTTCACGCAAGGCGTGAGTGTCTTGTCGGTGGCGTTCAGGAAGCCGGCTGCACTCCAGTTGTTGTTGTTCACGTTGGAGGTGTTGTAGGCGGCGGTGTTGCCCACCGAGTTGTACCAGTCGGCCTTGCCCCGGGCCTTCACCGTCAGCATGCCCAGATCATCGGCCGCGCTCTCGCGCTGGCCGTTGTTGGCGGCGGTGGCAGGCAGCTTGCCCGCGGCGCCGGTGGCGTCGGTCTGGGTGCTGCTCACCTTGCTGGCGCGCCACGAGGGCTCCAGCGAGTCGTACTGGAAGTCCACCTGGTACAGGTAGCAGTCAGTCACCTTGTAGGCCAGGGAGTTCACCGTGGTGGGACCGGTGTAGTCGGCGCGGTTCGGCATCGTGGCGGTGCTCTTGAAATCGTTTGCAGCCGTGGCGAGGCCCACGGGGATGTACTCCTCGCGCGTTTTGTCGATGCCCAGGGTGTTCACCACGCTGGTGCCCCATACGGCATTGAAGTCGATCTCGTAGGAACCATCGGTCTTGGCCGTGAGGATGCTGGAATTCGCCGGCACCTTCAGGATGAACTTCTCGCCGTTGGGCTGGTAGAAGGTAAGGTCCACGCTGGTCAGCGCGCCCATGGTCTTCAGCGCCTTCGAGATGGTCAGCGCATCGGTCTTGAAGCCGCGCACCACGCCGCGGTAGGCGTACAGCCCGTTGGAATCAAGATCGTCGTCGGCATAGCCGGGCACAAGCATGTTCTTGGCCTTCATGCCCACGCTCTCGAAGCGGATGGAGAGCGTGGTCTTGTCGGCGCGGGCGCGGGTGGTGTTGCGCAGGGTGAACTCGTAGCCGCCCGCCGACTTGTTGGCCAGGGTCACCACGGCCTGGTTCGACGACAGCGTGTCGTTGGTCACGTACTCGTTGGCCTTGTTCACGCTGTCGGCGCTCGTAGCAGGGCGCGAGGCGGCCGCCTTGATGGCCGAGGCCTCCGAGGCGCCGGCGTACTTGATGATATCCAGTTTCTTCTCGCTGGACCGGTCGATGTTGCCGTAGAAGCTGGACAGCGGGAAGTAGTACATGGTGGACGACGTCTGCTCGTTGAAGCTGGCGTTGCGGTCGCCCACGGTAAGGGTGTTGAAGCCGGTGATGGGGGTAGTGGGAGTGCCGTGGGTCTGCACGTCGCCATAGATGCGGGCGGTGAGGCTCGTGTTGGTGCCCACCACCGCTGGGTTGTCGGTGGCCTTCAAGCCGTCGGTCGGATAGGTCTCGTACAGCTCGGCGTTCATGGTGTTGTACACCAGACGCACGTTCGCGATGTCGTCCAGCTTGCCCTGGGTGTTGGGGTTCAGCTTGATGTTCACGCCGCCGGCGGCCACCAGGGCCTCCAAGTCGTCGATATTCAGCGGCAGGCTGAGGGTGGCCTCGTGCTCGGAGGCGTTCGCCGTGGTGGCCTTCGTGGTGTAGGCGATGGAGCTGCCCGAGCGCTTCAGAAGCGCCTCGATGGTGGCATCGTCCAAGGTGACCACGGCCACGGGCTTGGTGGCCGACACGAAGGTGCCCGCGGCATCGTTTTTCTGCACCACGATATCGCCGGCCTCGTATTTGCCGCCCGAGGCGGCGGCGTTGGCGGCCGTGGCCACGAAGCGGCGACAGCTCACGCTGCCGTCGGTGAAGTCAACGCTGCCGGAATGGGGCACGGTGGCGGTGTGGCCGTACAGCCACAGGGTGCTCACGGTGCCGGCGCGGTTGGTCCAGTGGTAGCTCGTGGTGGTGTCGCTCGCCGGCAGCTTGGCGCGGTTGCGATCGTCGCCGTCGGCATAGCGGTAGTAGCCGTCGATCTCCAGGCGCTCGCCCATGAAGCCGCGGGTGGCGGTCGTCAGGCCGTCGCTACCCGTCAGCGACATCATGCCGTTCAGGGCCAAGTCCACATAGCCGTCGGTGGCCGTCGACTTCGAGCGGTTCACCAGAATGTACTCGTACCAGGCGTCCTCCTGGGGGTTGTCGGTGCTGAACACCGGCTTGCCGTCGGCGCCGATGTTGGCGAAGTTGCCCTCGCCCCAGCGATAGGGCACGTGGGTCACGGTATAGCGCAGCGCGTCGTCGATGACGTTGGTGTTCACCGTAGCGCCGGCGTTGTTGGTGGTCTGCGTCAGCGGGCGATGGGTGACCAGGTCGGTTTCCAGGTTCTTCTCGGCCGTCTTGCCGCCCGTCCAGTTGAAGAAGGTCTTCAGCTCGGGCTCGGCGGTCAGCGGCAGCATCTTGGCGAAGTCGCCGTCGATGGTGCGGCTGTTCACGTTGCGGTTCCAGCTCTCGGTCTTGTACTCGGTGGAGAACTCGCCGTTCAGGGCCATCACCGTAGCACGGGTGGGCACGCCGTACACATCCACGAAGGCCTTGTCGGCAGCCGTCACATTGGCGGCGAAGCCGGGCAGGTGGAAGGTGACGCCCACCACGTACAGCTCGTCCTTGCACAGGGTGCCGGTGTGGTTCACGCCGTCCTTGTGCTGGCAGTCCTTATCGTGGGCGAGCCACGCCTCGCGCGGCACGTCGATTACCCACTGGCCGTCCACCTTCTTCACGTAGTTCGCCAGGTTGATGGCCGCGAACTTCGCCGTGCCGTCAGCGTAGGTGTACACCTGGTTGCCGTCCTTATCGGCCGGGGTGGTGTCGGCGGCGCCGGCCATCTGGTGGATGGGCAGCAGGCTGGCGGGCTTGGTGGCCACGGTGATGGTCTCGGTGGCGTAGGACCCGTTGCCCTGCACGCGCTGCACCGTCTTGGTGGCGCTGAAGGTAGTGTCGGTGTGGCCCACGGCGTACACGTCCACGGTGGCATCAGCCAGGTACTTCTTCACCTGCTCCTCGGAAAGGGCGTTCAGTGCCGCGGCATCGGCCGTGGGGGCCACGTAGCTGCCCTGCTGCTCGTAGTCACCGGTGGCCACGCGGCTTGCGGACGCATCCTCGGCCATCTTGCCGGCCAGCAGAGCGGCCACGGCGGCGTTGTTGAAGTACAGCTCGTTGATCTCGAAGCCGCGCCACTGGCCGTCCACCAGCTCGCCGTAGATGGCGTCGCCGCCGTCGTAGTTGTTGGCGGCGCCGCTCACGGGCACGGCGTGGCCCGCCGAGCCGGTGGATGTGGTCTCGCCGGTGGTGGTATCGGTGGTGCCCCAGCCCGTGCCCTTGTTGTCGCCCGTCACTTCCTTGGCATCGTACTTCGTGCCGATGGTGATGCGGGCCGAGTCCATGGCGTAGGACGGCTCGTTGGTCAGCGAGAAGCGCCAGCCGGAGTTCTCGGAGCCCATCAGCGTCTCCAGCGGGGTGTTCGGCTGGTTCAGCACGCCGTTGGCGCCGGCGTGCACGCCGTCAGGGCTGTACTCCATCTTGGGATAGGCCTGCTCCTCGCCCACCGTCTCGGCGTACAGGTAGGTATAGCCGGAAATGCGGGGGCGAATGGGGTCGATCTGCGCGCGCAGCGTGGCCGCGTCGTCCAGGTCCATGCCACGACCGATGGTGTCGTTGCCCAGAGCGTAGCTGTCGGCACGGTGGTCCCACGAGCCGCTCTTGGTGGCATCGGCGTTCACGTCGTGCTGCTGGCGGCCGCCGTTGGGATGGCCAGCGCGGTCCTGCTCGCCGTAGTTCGTGTTGAAGGTGGAGTGCAGCACCAGGTCCTTCTCGGACACGTCGGTGCGGCCGAGCACGTCGATGGTGGCCTCGGCAGCTTCCTTCACGTTGGCGTTGAAGTGGTACATGTCCACGCGCAGCACCGAGAAGTAGCCCTCGTCCCAGGCCTCGGCCGGGATGATCAGGTTGCCGTTCTTATACTCAACGCCCGGCACCTTCAGAATCTGCTCCACGGTGAAGGTGTAGGTGCGCACGAAGGTGCCATCGGCACGCTGCACGGTGTCGATGGTGGCGCCAGTGGCCGGGTCGACCTGAGTCCCTTCGGTGAACAGGGGTTGGTCGGCCTCCCCGTCACCGTCGGCGTCGCCGGAATCGGCCCCGCCTTCCCCAGTGTTGCCCGCCGCCTTCCTCGTGGACGGGAACACCGTCAGCTTGATGGTCTTGATCGCGTTGCCGCGGCCGTCGGCAAAGCCGTTGCCCGTCATGGCCTGCTGATGCCAGGTGGCGTTGTCCCACGTTGCGGGATCCCAGGTCATGGCATCGATGAGGCCGCTCGAGAGGCTCACGTACTTCGCGTCGAAGCTGCGCCAGTCGTTGTCGTAGTCGCTGCGCTCGTCGACGGTGTTCGCCGCGGTGCCGTCGGGCACCTTCTCCTCGGGCATGGCACCCACCTGGATGTAGCTGTCGAACATCTCGTAGGCGCCCTCGGTGGCCGGGTTCGCCTTATCGTAGACGTAGGAATCGGGATCCCAGGTGGACTTGCCGCCGGTCAGGCCGGTATAGGCGTTGTTTGACTGCGCCACCTGCGGGTTGGCGTAGTTCGTGTAGGTGAAGCGCCAGCCCGCGCCGTAGTAGCGGAAGTAGGCTGGGGTGGAGTCGTGCAGCTTGTCGTCGGGCACGCTCACCGAATCGGCACCCAAAGCGATGTTCTTCAAGGGCTCCGCCGCGTCCACGAAGTAGGCCTTCGCGGTCACCTTCTGGCTGGACGCCGGCATGTGCGCGTACAGATCACCAAAGTCGCGGGTGTTGGTCAGCTCGTTGAAGGTGTTGGCACCGTAGGCGTTGAAGCTGTTGGGGGCCTTGTTGGCACCGGTGTCGTTGCCGGCGTACAGGTAGTTCCACTCGTCCACATCGTAGGTGGTGCGGAACTCGCTCTTCAGGCGCACGATGTCGTAGTACCAATCCCAGAACTGCACCACGGAATTGCCGTCGTTGTTCTCCCAACCGTGGTTCTCGCACCAGGTGTCCTTGTACTCCTGGCGCTTGTTCACGTCGGGCGAGTCGATGGCATAGCCGAAGAAGTCCACGTAGGCATTGTCGGTGGCCTTCAGCTGCTTGTCGAAGTAGTCGTACTCGATGGTCACGCCGGCCAAGTCGCCGCCGAGCCACTTGGCGCTCGTCAGCTCCACGTCGCCTGCGGCATTCTTCGTGATAGCACCCAGGGTGGAAGTGGTGTTGCCGTTGTCGCCGGAGTCACCCGTGGAGGTGCCCTCCAGAGGGCCGGTCGTGGTGGAATCGGGGTTCTCGGGCGTGCCGTCGCCGGGCACGGTGATGGTACCGGTGAGGTCGCCGCCGCTGGTGAACCACGCCTCCACCTGCTCGCCGGTGTAGGTGGTGCTGAACACCGGGGAGCCCATGACGGCGCCGGCCTCAGTGATGGTGCCGCCCGAGTCGGGCGTACCGTGGAACGAGGCGGCCGTGGCGTCCTTCACGTACCAGTTGAAGGTGATGGACTTGATGGCGTTCTTCGTGCCGGTCTGGTTGCCCGCCGCGTCGAAGACGGGCTGCTGGCCCGCGTCGAACAGCGCCTTGGACAGCGTGAGGTGCGTGGTGCGGAAGCCCGCGTTCTGCAGCAGGGCCGGGGCGGCGCTGTTGGACAGCGGCAGGATGTTGCCCAGGGTGACCCGGGCACCGTGGTTGATGGCGTAGCGCGTGTCGTTGCTGACCACGGCGCGGTAGCCCACGGCCTCGTCGCGCCAGTAGGCCTTCGGCTTCGACTCCCACGTCACCGAGCGCAGGGCGCTGCCCGTGGTGCCCTGGTTGGCCGAGGAGGTGGTGGCGCGCTTCTGCGGCGCCTCCACGGCGTTGGCGCCCAGCTGATCCAGGCTGAGGTTCCAGGTGCCAGCGTTGTTGTAGGAGTACATCTCCACCTTCGGGCGCACGGGCTGCAGGGCCACGTTCAGGCGCGCCCAGGTGGTGTAGTTGTACGACGCCTTGCCGCCCACCGAGGCGTCCTTGTACTGGTGGGCCGAGGGATGGTTGGCCAAATTCGCCGTGGTGGGCGAGCCGGCCACCACCGGGTTGAACCAGTAGCCGCGGTAGGTGGAATAGGGGTTGTAGGTGGAGTACCCGCTGTAGTTGT
Organism: Adlercreutzia mucosicola DSM 19490; assembly: GCF_000422625.1. Taxonomy (GTDB): domain Bacteria; phylum Actinomycetota; class Coriobacteriia; order Coriobacteriales; family Eggerthellaceae; genus Adlercreutzia; species Adlercreutzia mucosicola. The sequence continues at coordinate 71,157 of NZ_AUGK01000005.1, forward strand.
TGCTGCCGATAACGGCCGGGTAGTCGTAGTTCTTGATCTGGCTATCGTAAATGGTGGTCACCGCGAAGTTGCTGTTCAGCGACGTGATGGAGCCGCGGTTGCTCTGGGCCGCATCGTAGCGGTTCTGGGTGTTGTTGTTCCACCAGCTGGTCAGCCAGTCCGAGCGGAACGTGGCGTAGATGGTGTTGTTGGCCGCCTGGGAGATGCCCGAGTTGTCCACCCAGCGATAGGTGCCCGTGCCCCAGAACTCGATGAAGGCGTTCTCAGCGGCGGTGGTATTGGCCTTGAAGTCGCGCAGGTGGGTTTCCACGTTGCGGAAGTAGTGACCGCCCCAGGTCGCCTTGTTGATGATCACGTTGCCGTCGGCATCGCGGTACAGCGTCACCTCGCCGGCGGCGTTGCGAGCGGTCACCAAGCCGTCCTCCACGGCCACGGTGCTCACCCAGTCATCACCGGAATAGGGGTTCTCGGCCGTCGTATCGGTGGGATCGGGGGTCACCTCGCCGGCGGTCAGGGCGATCAGGTCGGCGCCCTGCACGGTGATATGCTCGTCGGCCGCGGCATCGTAGACGCGGTAGAACAGCGACAGGTCCACGGGGCGCGAGCGATCGAACACGCCCTTGGACACCACCACGGCGTCGGTGGTGAAGTTCACGTACTCCCCTGCCTTCACCGCGTTGCCGTCCTCGTCCTTCACCATCTTCTCCACAAAGGGAATGGCCTCAGTAGCGAAGTAGGCCTTCTTCATGTCGAAGGCGATGTTGGTATTCACCGGATCGTTCTGGGCCTCGTTGCGCAGGGTGAAGCGGAAGCCCGAGCCCTCGTCCTCATAGTAGGCCGTAGTGGTCTGGGCGCGCTGCAACTTGCTGCCAGTCTGATCGGTGCCGTCGGTGTAGTCGTCGTAGCCCGAATCGGAGGCCGGATGGGTCGAGCGCATGAACGTGGTGGGCGTGATCTGCTCGTCCGATTCATAGGGACGACCGTAGATCCAGGCCGTGGCGTCACCCGACTGGTACACGTTCGCGCCGCGCCAGTAAGTCTGCCACTCGGCCACGCAGCGCTTATACTGAGGACAGCCAGTATTGCCAAAAGCGTATTGAACAAAATCTCCAACGCGCGTATAGCCAGTGATGTGTCCGTAGGGAGAGCTCGATCCGTTGTTCCACTTGTTAGGCCAAGTCTCCAACTTGTAGTTGGCCACATTTGCACCGTAGGGACGCGTCGGCTCGTCCTTCATGTAGTGCCAGCCGTCATACTTGTAGGTGCAGCCGAACCAAGTGGACAACGGCATGTCCTTCACGTTGTTGGCCTCGCCCCACAGATCCACATAGGCGTTCTGGCCGTTCTTGCTGGTGGCGCCGGCATCCACATCGATGTGGCTGAAGCGGATGACCACGTTGGTCACGTATCCCTGACCCCACTCGTCCCAAGGGATGATCAGGTTGCCGTCGCCGTTGATGAAGCCGACCACGGTGTTGCCATCCTCATCGGTGTAATCGGCCCGGGGCAGCTGCACCACGCCGGTATGGGTCACCAGCGGCGCGTCGGTGCCCACGGCCCCGCCCACGCGCACCTGATGGGTGATGATATCGCGGGTATCGCCCAGGGCGAAGTACTTCGTCTGCTTCGCCGGCACCGCGGTCAGAGGACCGGAAGCGGCCAAACCGCGCGGGAAGTACTGGACCTCGATCTCCTTCACATCGGCGGACGCCAACAGGTCGGCCGACAGCATGATGTTCTTCGTCTGGAAGCCGCGCACCACGTTCTCGTATTCCTCCACGTCGTCGCGGTTGGCCACCAGCTCGTAGGACACGCTGGAGCCTGTGGGCACGAAGCCGTTGTCGGTGGTGCCGTCGGCGTACTGGTAGTTCTTGCGGTTCGTGGTGCCGATCTGCAGCTCGCTCTCGAACACGGCGCGGCCCGTGTTGCTGAAGCTGAAGCGGTAGGCTGCGCCGTCCTCGCCCCAGTAGGCCTTCGCGCCCCCGTTGTCGTTCTGGGAGCTCAGGTTCAAGGGAGCCAGATCGTTCATGGCCTCATCGGCGGTCTTGCCGGCATCGAAGTAGGCCTTAGCCGTCAGCGCCATGTTCGGCATGCCGGCGATGGCGTACAGGTTCGCCTGGTCGTCGGAATAGGTCAGCTCGCCGTCGGGGCTCACCGCGCCCGGCTTGCCGGCCAGATCCCAATCCTTGTTGGGATAGGTGGCCTTCAGGCGCGAGTCGGCCTGGATGCATACGTAGTAGTTGCCCACGTAAGCGTTGTAGCCTAGATAGCGATTGTCGATACCGCCGTGATCGCTAGCAATTGGATCACGACCCGACACGCCATAGCCACCGCCCGGGCAGCCCCACGAGTGGTTCGAACCAATGTGCACAACATCGCGCTGATTGAAGTTAGGGTTATAGTCGCTCGACTCCGCGTGATACGGGTCGGTAGCCAGCGACACGTTGGCCGAGTCGATGGCGTAGCCGAACACGTCGGCCCAGGCCTTGTCGGCCTCGGTCACATTGGCGTCGATGCGCTTGAAGTGCACCTCGAAATAGTAGGCGTCGTTGTTCAGCCATTCGATGGCGGGGATGGTCACGTTGCCGCCGTCCCAGGCGCCGTCGCCGTCGGTATCCCAGTACTTCTTCAGCGTGGTATCCCAGTCCAGCGTGGCCACGGCAGCGCCGGTCACAGCCACCAGGCCGATGTTGCCGCCCACCACGATCTGGTTGTTCGATCCGCTGGGCACCACGTACTGGCCGTTCAGCTTACCGGAGCCCGAGCCGCTCGCCACCTTGCTGTTCGCGGGGATGTGGCGCACGGTGATGTAGTCCACCTTCGCGTGGTTCAGCAGGCCTTCCGACAGTGTGAGGTCGGTGGCGTGGTACGACAGCGTCTCGTCCAGGGCCTTGCCGAAGCTGTCCCAGCGGGGCACCAGGTTGCCGATGGTCAACTTCGCGCCCATGTACATGGGGTAGGCCGACTTGTTGGTCACGATGGCGCGGTAGCCGGAATTGCGCTCCTCGCGGTAGGCGATGGGCTTGTCCACCTTGATCTCGCCCGACACGGCCGGGTACTGCTTGTAATAGTTCTGCGCGAAGTTGGTGCGGTCGGCCACCGAGTTCGACGGGTGATCGTACAACGTCTGCTGGTTCACGTGCTTCGTGGCCACGTCCGGCGTACCGGGCGCACTCGCGTTGGCCTCATGGCCGTAGGCGCCGATGGCCGAATTCGGGCGCACCGGCGGCAGCACCGCGTGCAGGGCCACGCTGCTCGTCCAGGAACGGGTCCACTCCTCGATGGCCTGCTTCGTCTTGAACTTGGCGTCCAGCTGGAAGGTGCCGCGGTTGGTGTTCTTGCCGTGGAACTCCACATAGGCGCCGGTGTTCTCGTTCACCCAGCCGTTGAACTTGGCGTAGTCCAGAAACACGCGGTTCAGATAGCCGCGGCCCCAGGCCTGCCAGTCGATGATGTAGTTGCCCTCGGCGTCCTGGGACACCACCTTGGTCGCCGTGGGATTGCCCGCCTCGTCGGTGACGAACGCCTCGGCCCAGGCGGGCATGGCCGCCGGGGTGGAGGACAGCGTGCCGTCGTCGTTCAGCTCATAGCCGTAGATGCCCTCGATCAGATCCTTCAACTCCAAGCGCAGCGGATCGGAGGCGTCGGCATCGTCCATCTCGAAGTACTCGATGTAGGCGTCCATCATGTCGCCGGCATAATAGCTCTGCTTCTCATCCAGGCCCGAGGCCTTGCCAGAGAACAGCTCCTTGGACAGCACCACCTGATAGGTCTGGAAGTCGATGAGGCGCTCCACGCCGTCGGAATGGTCGCGGGCATCCACCAGGCTGTGGTGCGACATGGGGCCCATGTCCACCGTGGCGCCCAGGCTCATGGCGTATTTGGTGTCGTTGGCCAGGGTGACGCGATAGCCCGACTCGTAGTCGTAGAAGGACTTCTGCTGCGGGGCCACCACGGGCTTGTTGTTCGCATCAAGCACGGGCTTCTCTTCCAGGCCCGTGGCGCTCTTGGTCAGGATGCCGCGCTTCCAGTCGAGCTGCAGGCCATCCTGCTCCACCTGGCCGTCGCGGTTCAGGCCGATGAAGTCGGGGTTGAACTGGCCCGCCACGTCGCTCGCGGAATCCAGGTTCGCATAGGCGTCCACGATGGGCGTGCCGTTGGCAGGGTACGGCATGCCGTCCACCTTGCCCAGGGAGTCCACGGCCGTGTCCCAGCTGGCCTTCGCGTAGGCCGTGGAGAACACGGCGCCGAAGGTGAGCAGGTCCTGATTCACGATGGTGCCGTACACGTCCATGTAGGCGTGGTCTTCCTGCTTCAGCCCCATGCCGAAGTTGGTGAAGTACTGCTCGAAGCCGCGCAGGTAGTTGTTCTTGCCCCACAGCTTGCTGGTCTCCAGGTTGATGATCACGTAATCGTTCACCACGCTGATGCCGGCGTCGGCGATCTCGGCGGCGGTGGGACGGGTCTTGGTGCCCGCAGCGAAGGCGGCCTCGTCCTGCTCGGTAAAGGTGTTAGTGGCCGCGCGCAGCAGCAGACCGTCGATGGTCAGGTACTGCGGCGCCTGGTTCGGATCGGGGTTGGTGGCATCGAAGTACTCCAGCTTCAGGTCAGCCAGCACGCCGCCCTTCAACACGTCCTTCGTCACCGAGTTGCCCTCGCCGTCGTCCTCGGTCACCGTGGTGGTCTTCCACAGCGCGGGGCTGATCACCAAAGCCTGGGTGTTGTAGTCGGTACGGCCGTTGGTGATGAAGGGGATCTTGCGATCCTCGGTCTCGGTGGACGACACGGGAATGCCCGCGCCCTGGGAGTCCTTCAGCACCACGCCGCCCTTGATCACGGCGTTGCCGATGGCGAAGTTGGAGTCGTTGGACACGTTCACGCGCCAGCCGGTGCCCGGGTCGCCGATGTAGCCCTCGAACACCTTGTCGTTGTTCTGGGTGTCCTTCTCGATCAGGGGGCGGCAGCCGTCCTGGCTCTTATAGGAGCCCTGGTGGGTGTGGTTCTTGTCGCAGCGAATGGAGCCGTCGGCATTGCGCAGGTACTCCCAGTTGCCCAGAAGCGCCTCGGCATCGCCGTAGGTCTGGCTCTCGCGCATGCCCTCGGTGACCACCTGCAGGTTGTAGGGGGCCTTGCGGCTCGTGAACGACGCCGTGGCCGAGGCCTTCACGTTGCGGCCGCCGAAGGTGGTGGAGTACTTCTCGTAGCTCGTGGTGAACACGCCGGTCATGGCCATGGTGGCCAGTTCCTCGGGAGTGCCGTTGATCTCCACGTACATCTTCTTGCCCGACAGCTCGTGGGTGCCCTTGAACTGCTCGAATTCGACGCTGATGGAGCTGAAGTACTGGTTCAGCCACACTTCCGGCGTGAGCGTCACGCCGTTGGGGGTGCCGTCGGCCAAGGTGACGCGATGGGCGTCCAGCATCTTCTGCAATGCCTCGCCGGTGTAGGTGGTCGGTGTGGTGGTGATGGCGCCGTTGCCCAGCTGCGACAGCGAGCGGATGGTGATGGAGGTGATGGTGCCGGCGTTCAGCAGGTCCTCCGACAGGCCCACGCAATCGGTAGTGAAGCCCGCGGCCTCCTGGTTGCCGTTCACGTCGTTGCGGGTGAACATGTCGCCCACGGTGAACGTGGCTGGGTCCATCATGGAGTTGTCGCCATTGCCCAGGGTGAAGCGCCAGCCCGCGCCCGAACGGGACAGGATGGGCTGCACATCCGGATCGCTGGAGCTGATGGCGCTCTTCGGGTCGTACAGCTGGCTGGCCATGGCCACGGCCGTGGCCGACACGGTGGGCTTCGGCGGCGTCCAGGTGCGATCCTGCAGGAAGGTGGCGGTGGACTGCTCGGAGGTCTGCACCTTCGAGGTGTAGTTCTGGGCCGCGTGGTTCCACGTGCGCTGGCCGTACTTCACGCTGGTGGTGTTCTTGTAGTCGGTCTGGGGTACCAGCATGGATCCGGTCACCTTCACCGCGATGGGCAGGGGCACCGGGTTGCCCTGCTCGTCCTTCTCGATGTCGATGGGCGTGACCAGCTGCATGCGCATACGGCCCGTGAACGCGATAATCTCGTCGCTCTCGGGCGTCAGCTTCGTGGCGATGCCGGGAATAGGCGAGATGCCGCGCGCCTCCATCTTGGCGGCCAGGCTGGCAGAGCGGTCGTCATCGTCGCCGCCCAAACGATAGGTGTGGCGCCACACCGTCTCGCCGTTCTCGTTGGTCACCTGCTCGGACTTCAGGTAGCTGGGCATGCCCAGATTCACCCAGTAGTGCTCTTCCTTGTTGGCGTCCCCCTCTTCTTCCGAGGTGCCCGTCACGGCAATTTCGAACTGGGCCACGGCCGAGTCGTTCAGCGCGCCGCCGGGCAGGTTGCTGATCTGCTCGGTGAAGTCGCCCTTGTGGGTGTTGAAGTACTCCTCCAGAGGCTTGTTCTTGTCGGTGCCCAGCTCGTAGTCGGTGTCTACCAACAGCTCCAAATTGTGCAAGCGGAAGTTGTTCGGCAGGGTGTCCAGGATCTCGGGACCGGCCGTAAGCGAGAGGGCCTGCTCACCGTAGAGCGGCATGTTGCCTTCCGTGGTAAAGTTCTTGATCTTGTAGCTGAAGGGATAGCCCAAGAAGGTGTTGGTGGTGGTGCGGGTCTCCACGGGCTTCTCGCGCTGATCGAAGCCGATGATGGTGCCGCCGGCGTTCTTGCGCGGCTGCCACGTGTCGATGACGGCCTTCTCGCCGGTCATGGACGACTCGGGCACGCCGAAGGGCGACTCGAAGGACGGGTTCGTCTTCGACCAGGAGTAGTCCTTGCCCACGCCCAGCTTGCCGAAGCTGATGGTGGTAACAGCACCCAGAGTGACGTAGTAGGCGTTGCCCACCGCGCCCGACTTCAGGTTGATGTTGGTGGTGTAGGGCGAGGCCAACAGGAAGCTGTAGTGGGAATCAGCCGCACCGCTGGTGTCTTCAGCGGGAATGCGGTTCTCAGGGTACAGATGACCGCCGCTGTACTCCGGCTTCACGGGATTGTTGTTCTCGTCCTTATCGTTGTACACGTTGAAGTTCACCAGACCCGACTGGCCGTTGGTGCGGTAGGGAATGGAAACGGCGGGGTATTTGAATTCCGCTTTTGTGGTCGGGTCGATCTTGCCGTCCACGATGGGGTAATCGTCGTCGTGGCTCGTGTCGTACTCGATCTTCTTGCCGATGAGCTTGCCATCTTTATCATAGGAATCCACATAGTTCTTCGGACGGCTCTTGGCGCGGGTGTTGATGGAGTCGATATTCGCGAAGGTGCGCATATCCAGCTCGTCATAGTCCTTCTGCAGCCAGTCGGTGGTGTTGTAAATGAGCACGCCGCCCTCGTTGGGCTTGCCGATGTACATGGAGTTATCGGCCGCTGGCTCGTCATCGCCATCGGCCGCAAGCGAGGGAGTGCGCGTTACCTGGCCGAAGGTGTTCTTGTCGATAGAACCGGTGGCCGGGTCGTACTTCCACTGCATGAGGTCCTGGTTGGTGATGCCCTGGTTGCCGTTGTCCGAGGTGTTGAACAGACGGAAGAAGTACTCCAGATAGTCCACTTCGGAGTTGCCGGTGGAGGAGTTCTTCGTGTCCACCTTGTACACCATATAGTTGTAGCGGTCGAACAGCACGTTGTCGGAGATGGCCTCGTAGGTGGTGTCCCAATTCAGGTTCGTGCGCAACAGCGTCAGTTTACGGGACTTGCCACCATAGCCCTTTCCCATCTCGGCCACCAGCTTCTCGCCGCGGCCGCCCGCGGGATACCAGTACTTATCCACGCCAAGTACATTCTCGGTCCACACGCCAGCCTCACCACCATAGTAGATGGTGCCACCCGCGTTCTCGGGCAGATTGCCGATCATGTTCACCACACCATTGGGCACCTTCGAGTTCAACTGATATTTGGGCATTTTTTCATCATACCCGGTAGCGGTGCCGCTCGGATTATCCTCGGCCGGATACCCCACGGTGGAGCCGTGCCACTCGAACATGATTTTGCCCGTCACGCCACGCATGAAATTCAGACCATCAAGCTCGGGATATTTGTCGAAGTCTTGAATTTTTGAAGTATCTAAACCACCCGAAGAGAGAAAACCGTCCAGCTTCACTTTCACTTCATCGCCCTCATGGGTGAAGATGAGGTAAACACTCCAATTGTTTTGCAGATTGTTTACATTGGGCAACTCCACCGCGAATAGCTGGTGCTTGGAAGGCTCCATGGGCTCGCCCGTCTGCTGATTGTAGGCTCCCCCCTTGCTTTTCCAGTCACTGTACTCGTAGGTGGACATGGTGGCACCGCTGGCAGCATCATAGTACAAGTAGGGAACATGCAGGTACAGTCGGGTACCCAACTTCTGGTAGCCCAGAGCATCCATCTGTTGATTGTAGTCTTCGAGCTTCAGCGACTTCACAAGATTGGTATCGCCTTTGGCCTCAGCAGCTTCCACGCGCGATTTATAAGCCGCCGACACCGTAAGGCCTGCCACACCAGCCGGGTTCTCAGCAGCGGCAATAGCGGCATCAGCGCTGGCATAGGTCATACCATTCGCCGTAGTAGGTTGCTTGTAGGTATTGTTGACGTAAGTGCCAAAGTAGTTTTCACCATAAAGGCTCCAACCGCCCCAGTAACCCTGTCCGCCACTGGACTCCACCTGCATCGAAATCGTCGGTTTTTCCTGATTATTCACCAAATAGGTATCGGAACCGAGAGCCGTGGACACCTTGTCCACAACCAGGGCGGGATTGAACAGCGTATCGGACAGCACGCCGCCGGTGCTCGTGGAAGGAGCGAGGGCATAGGTGTCGATGCCGAAGGCCATGAGCGGCATCATCAGTTCCTCGAGCGAGGCGTTCAGGATGGGGTCGGGATCCACGGGCTCGGGGGCCGGGGCGGCCTCGTCCTCGGCAGCGGGCTCGTCGGTAGCGGCCGGCTCGTCGGTCGACTCGTCAGCGGCAGGCTCGTCGTCAGTCGCGGGCTCATCGGTCGCGGGCTCGTCGCTAGGCTCGGGCTCGGTCGGCTCGACGGGCTCGGGGGCCGCCGGCTTCGGGAAGGTGACGGTCTGCGACTCTATACTATATATATAGGTAGCATCCTCGTCGGCCAACGTGTCGTTCACCGTGGCGGCGCCGGCCACGTTCTCCTCCTGCACCGCCTTGACGTTCACCGCCGCGGTCAGCGTGAGCGCGAAGGTCTCGGGGTTGTAGGTGGTAGCGTCGGGATCGGGCACCTCGGTAGGCTCGGCCCCCTCGGAGGCGTCGCCCTCCCCTTCCGCGTTGTCGCCCTCGACCGCTTCGGGGGCCACCTCGATGGCGGGCACCGTGAGCGCGCCTTCCGCATAGGGCACGGCCACATAGATGACGCGGTTGTTCTCAGCCTTGCCCTCCATGGCGTCGTAGGTGAGCGCGTCGCCCTCATTCGTGGCGATGGCCACATCCGCGACGCCGTCGGAGACGGGGGTCACCGCGGCCAGGGCGCGCCGCTTCTCTTCGGGCTTATCCTTGTCGGCCTCGGCCAGAAGCGCCTCGGCGGTGGCGGGGTCGGCCGGGTTCACCGTCGCCAGATCCTGGGCGGTCAGACCCGTGGCGTCGAAGGCCACGATGCCGGCGGCGTTCACCGCACCGGCGCCCTCGGCGGTGTCGGGCTGGTCGGCCACGCGCAGGGTATAACCCTTCTCGGCGATGGCGCCCTTGGCGGATTCCAAGGTAATAAGATAGGCCATCCAGCCGGTGCCGTTCTCCATCACCGGCTCGCCCACGGGCTCCACCTTGGTGGTCAGGGCCACCTGCGGCTCGGCGTTGGTCAGCTTCACCGTGACCGGCGCGTCCTCGGCGGCCACGTAGCGCACGTCCTCGATCTTGCGGGTCTTGTTGTCATCGGCGAGGATGGGGGTGCCGTCCTCGTTACGCGGCGCGGTGTAGGAGTTCACCGTGGCCGCCACCGACACCTCCACAGCCTCGGCGGCCGGGGTGTTCTCGGTCAGCGTGGCGATGGCGCCGGGCAGCGCGGTGCCCGCGGGCAGCTGGCCGCGGGTCTCGTTCACCGTGATGCCGTGCTCGTCCTGCACGCCGTCGAAGCGCACCACGATGGTGCCCGACAGACCGGCGGCGGCCTCTTCGGCCGTGTGCTTCAGGTACTGGCCCATGTGCTCGGTGTACACCGTCCAGCCCGCGGGCAGCCCCGGGAAGCTGAGGACGGCGCGGGCATTGGCGGCCTCGCCGCCGTGAGCCTTCCAGTCCTCGGCGGAGTTCGTGCGCACCCACTCGCCGGCGGCGTTTTGGTACAGGTAGGGCGCGGTGAAGGTGAGGGCCACGGCATCGGCGTCCTCGGCGCCGCCCAGGTAGCCGCCCTCCAGGCTGAGGGCCAGATTGCCCAGAGAGGGCACGAGCGTAAGCGAGCCGGCGGCCACCTGGAAGGCCTCGTCGGAGGCGCGCCAGGCGCCGGTGGCGCTCAGCGAGAACGCAGCGCGCGCACCCAAGGCGGCGGCCAGTTCCTCGTCGCTGTGGGAGGCGGCGTTCTGGATACCCTCGGTCTTCTTCTGCTGAGCGTCGTCGGACAGCTGCGGCAGCACCTTTTCGGCATCGAGCAGATTTTCAGGCAGATATGCCTGCATATCTGCCTCGCTGACGATATCGTCAGCGGCCGCGTCGTCCCCGGTGTCGGCCGGCTCATCGCCGTCCTCCGACCCCTCGTCGGCCGCCTCGGCGTCATCGCTCTTGTTGGCCATCTGGCTGGTGTCGCCGTCATCCAGATCGTCCAAGATCTCGTCGCCGCCGTTGCCCGAGGCCATGGGCACGGCATCGTCGCCGATGATCATGCGCTTGGCCTCTTCCAGAGCGTAGGTGTTCCAGCAGGTCAGCACCAGCAGCACCGACAGGACCCAGGCCAGGGCCTTGCCCATGGGGCTGAGCTGGCGGGGCGCGTTGCGGCTGATCACCCCCTGCTGCAAGGCGCTCACGTCCACCGGAGTCGGCACCACACCGGGCTCGCGGAAGGCGGTCTCTTCGTTCAAACCCTGAGTTTCGATTCGTTCGTTGCTCATGTCTTCGCTCGTTCTCTCTCTTGCCTTTTCAGAGGTTTTTTGTCTCTGATCAGCTATTTCGCTGTCGTTTCCCCTTTTGAGGCCGACAGGTTTTTTCTCTCTCAAAAACGTCGGTTTCGCCTTTTGGGCATAGGAATGCCAAAGAGCGTTTTTGTTCATGGATAATTATCTACAAAATGGCAACGAAGTAAAGTCGAGAAGGTTTCAATTTCGGCTGTTATACGGGGCTTTTACTGTTGACTCGGCGTTAGATTTGTGCTCCGCAACCCCTCTTTCGCCCTTCATGCCGCCACACAAAATTGCGAGAAATTCACTCATCCTTGAAAATTTCCTGAAAATGAATAGTCATTATATGATTCTATCATTCTACTAATTAATAGTAGAGACATTTATTGCCATAAGCATTAGTGAAAGAATGCCTGGTAGAATATTTACTTTCTCATTTTTTGCATAATTATAAAATGATTCTATGACTATATTTCTCACCTTTTCCAAAGTGGAATAGTAACTATGACATTATTTGTGATAATCCTTATATGTCATAAGCATCAGAAAAGTAACAATTTCTCAACAAGTCCCATCCCTTGAAATTTTTTTTCCAATTCCATTCGGTAAACGGCTCCAATATAGCAGGCAGCACCGACGGTGTAAGCCCCGCGTGCTGGCAGCGCCTCCTGAACCCTCATGGCTCGTCCAACAAGGCGGGAGGTGATGGCCTATGGAGATAATTCTTTTCGCGATAAGGTTGCTAACCGCTTTAACAGGGTTGGCCACAGCGATCATGAAGCTCTGCACCCAGAGCACCGAGCAGAGAAGCAGGTTTGGTGAAAAAGAAGCCTCGGACGCTGACCCGTCCGAGGCTCACACCAAAAACGGCGCTGCCCGCTAAGAGCCGGGCCTCCGTTGGCATCCATTTTACCAAATGAGCTTTTGCCGCTCAAGGCTACTTCATCAACTTGCGAATGAGCTGCTCGTAGGCGGCCACAGCGGCCTGCAGATCGGCCTTGTGGTTGTCCCAGTACTCGTCCAGAGCCTGGCGCATCACTTCGGCGCGGGTGACCTTCATCACCTGGGCCAGCAGATCGGCGTGCTCGCGCTGCTCGGCGGTCATGGGCACCAGCACCTGGGCCGTCATGCGGGCGTTGGCCCCTTCGCCCTCCTCGGCCTCGTCGGCCGCCTCGACCTTCTTGCGGGGCTTGCGCGTCCGCGTCGCCTTGGAGCGCGACGCCGTCGTCGCCCCGCGCCCCGCGGCCCCCTCAGGAGCCTCGGCCGCGGGCGCCGTCCCCCTCGCTGCAGCATCCTGCGCCCCGCCCGCGCCGGCAGACTGCGAGAAGCCCAGCAGCTCCTCGACCGAGGGAGCAGCCGCCTCTTCACTCAAGAAATCGCGTGCGGTGCCCGTCGTGCCGTCGGAAGCAGCGCCCTTCGCCGAACGCGCCGAGCGCTTGGCCCGAGGTGCGTCCTTGGTCCCTGCCGATGCCGCGTCCGTCGCGCCGTCGGCGAGGGGCGACCCGTCGCCTGTCACGCGCGGCGCGGACGCTCCCGCGGCCGCGGCGCGAGAGCCAGCCGGCGCCTCTTCCGCCGCACCTGCGGCCGGAGCCCCAGCGACGCCCGCGCGAGCCACAGGAGCCCTGTCACCAGCCGCCTCGGCCTCTTCGCGGTCGGCCGTGCGCGATTCGACCTCCTGGGCGGCGCCGATGAAGGCCGCGGCGGCGCGGGCGGCATCCATCTGGGCGCGCAAATCCTTCTTAGCCATGGATGTCCCCCATCAATTCCTCGATGAAGAAGCGGTAATCGTAGGCCACCTTGGCCGACGGCGCGTACTCGAAGATGGACTGCTTCACGGCCTGGGCCTCCTTGATGGCCGTGGCCTCGCGGATCCAGGCGCGGAACACCTTGGTGTTCAGCTCCGCGGCCATGGCCTCGGCGTCCTCGTGGATGATGCGCGACATGGAGGTGCGCGGATTGTAGCGCGTGAGCAAGATGCCGCCGATCTTCAGGTCGGGATTGGTGTACTCGCGAATGGCCTCGATGGTGGCGGCCAGATCGGTCACGCCGTCGAGGGAATAGGTGTCGGCCTGAGCCGGGATGACCACCCAGTCCGCCGCCGTCAGCGCGTTCACCGTCAGCGTGCCCAACGCCGGCGGCGTGTCCAGGATGGCGAAGTCGTAGTCGTCGGCCACGGTGGACAGGGCCTTGCGCAGGCGGTAGTCCTTCCCCACGCTGGACATGAGGTCGTCGGCCTTGCCGTTCAGGCGGCTCGCAGGCACCACGTGGTAGCTGCCGATGCCCTGGGCGGCCTCGGCGATGGTCGCATCACCAGTGAGCACATCGAGCGACGACGCAACGCCGGAGGTAGCGGCCTTCAGCGTGGTGGACAGGTTCATCTGCGGGTCGAGGTCGATGTAGAGCACCCGGGCCCCGTCGGCAGCCAGCTTCCCGCCAATGGCCAAGTTGGTAGTGGTTTTCGCCACGCCGCCCTTCTGCGACGCCGCCGCAAGAGTAATCATGGGCTTCCTCGTTTCGTCGTCCGTTTCCACCTGCGGTCATTGCGGCCGCAGACCGCTCTCCCCTGATTGGTAAGAAGCACTATAACATATAATGTTGTTGGGAATATAGGGTGTAACCACTATTCCTTCGCAAAGGAGCCGATGTCGGCCGGACTGACCGCGCCGCGCTCGGTGACAACGGCCGTGATAAGCTCCGCCGGCGTGACGTCGAAAGCGGGATTGCGCACCGATACGCCGGACAGTGGCGCGGGGAGCACCTCAGAGGCGTCGCGCTCTTCAATGGGGATGGCCGTCCCGTCGGGCGTATCCAGATCCACCGTGCTTACGGGCGCTGCCACGTAGAAGGGAATGCCGAAGTGACGTGCCAGCACCGCCACGCCCAGGGTGCCGATCTTGTTGGCCGCATCCCCGTTGGCCGCAATGCGATCGGCTCCCACCACCACAGCGTCGATGAGGCCGGCGGCCATCATGGTAGCGGCCATGTTGTCGCAGATGAGCGTGGTGGGCACACCGGCCTGAGCCAGCTCCCACACCGTGAGGCGCGCACCCTGGCCCACGGGCCGCGTCTCGTCGGCGTACACGCGGGCCACCAGCCCCTCTTCTGCCGCGGCGTACACCACGCCCAAAGCCGTGCCGTAGAAGGCCGTGGCCAGGCTGCCGGCGTTGCAGTGGGTCAGCAGACCGAGAGGGCGACCCGCCGCGGCCGCCCGCGCGCGCAAGAGCGCCGCGCCGTGGGCACCGATGGCCCGGTTCGCCGCCTCGTCCTCGGCGATGAGGGCCTCGGTGAGCCCGTAGAGCGCCTCGGCGCACTCGTGAGTCGATCTCCCCGCCTCCAGCGCCCGAGCGGCCGTCTGAGTGGCTCTGCGCACGCCCCACGCCAGGTTCACCGCCGTTGGGCGCGCCTCGGCTACCCGAGCGGCCACCTTCCGCAGCCGCGCGGCGAACAGGGCCGCGCTCGAGCACTCCTCCGCCAGCGAGAAGGCCGCCAGCATCACCGCCGCGGCACCGGCGATGCCGATGGCCGGAGCACCCCGCACCGCCAGCGTCTTCACCGCGTCCACCACCGCGCGCCAGTCATCGGTGCGAATCCAAAGGAGCTCGCCAGGCAGCGCCCGCTGGTCGATCATCACGACCTGCGGCTTATCCCCCTCCCGCTCAACGTAGATGGTGCGGGGCAGGTTATCGAGATGCAACGTCATCGCAGACTCTTTCGAAAATAGTACTTTTGTTTGTATTATATCCATGGTATAGTGTAAGCATGACAGGTGGAGTGGTTGCCTCTTTCCTAGGAAGGAGCCCAACCATGGTTACTACGCAGGAACTTCTCACGTTTTGCCTAGTTGTAATTGAGCTTATACGCTTGACCAGCGACCTTTTGGAGCGCAGACAAGAGTAGAAGAGCCGCCCCGCCAACCGGCGGCACGGCCCCTCTTCACACAATGTGAAAATGAGAGGCAGCCGTCCCGTCCAAGGTGTCCACCTGTCATTTGCCCCATTATAGAATGCCGTCCCCCGTTGTCAAGACGGCCCCACGCAGCAAAGAAGCCTCGAGTGATAGCGCACTCGAGGCTCACAAACCCAACGGCACTGCCCGCTAGCAGCCGGGCCTCCGTTGGCGCCTATTCTAACAAGTTCGGGCGTCCCGCACAAGAGCCGAGGACCCGCCCCACCAGGCCCGTAGGGGAGGCCTTTAGCCCGCCCGCGACTCACGGCGGCTCGCGGGAGGCCTAAAGGCCTCCCCTACGGCCTCCTCCCCTATCTCTTCCCCTTCCACGCAAAAAGGCGCGGGAGGCCGAAGCCTCCCGCGCCCTTCTCGATGCGCGATCGCGCCCTAGCGCTGCTGGATGGCAGCCTGGGCGGCAGCCAGGCGGGCCACCGGCACGCGGTAGGGAGAGCAGCTCACGTAGTCCAGGCCGATGCGGTTGAACGTGTGGATGGACTCCGGATCGCCGCCGTGCTCGCCGCAGACGCCGCACACGATGTCCGGGTTGCCCTCGTGGCCCAACTCAACGCCCATCTCCACGAGCTTCGCCACACCGGGATCGATGGTGGCGAACGGGTTGTAGGGCAGCAGGTGCTCGGCCAAATACTGCGGCACGAACTCGCCCTCCACGTCGTCGCGGCTGAAGCCGAAGGTGGTCTGGGTGAGGTCGTTGGTGCCGAAGGAGAAGAAGTCGGCCTCGGTGGCGATCTCGTTGGCGGTGACGGCCGCGCGCGGCAGCTCGATCATAGTGCCCACGGGGATGGACAGCTCCACACCCTCGGCCTCGGCGACCTCGGCGATGGTGGCCTCGGCCACGCCGCGCAGCTTCGCCAGCTCGGGCAGCACCGACACCAGCGGGATCATGATCTCCGGCTTCGGCGCGAAGCCCTCCTTCTGCAGGCGGGCGCAGGCGGTGGCGATGGCGCGCACCTGCATCACGGGCAGGATGGGGTACACGATGCCCAGACGGCAGCCGCGCATGCCGAGCATCGGGTTCTGCTCGGCGAAGCCGTCGATCTTCTCCAAAAGCGCGCGCTTCTCGGCGATGACGTCGGCCGAGGCGCCGGACACCTCCAGCTTGGCGATCTCCACGTCCAGCTCGCGCGGGCTCTCCAGGAACTCGTGCAGCGGCGGGTCCAGCAGGCGCACGATGACCGGCAGGCCGTCCATGGCCTTGAACATGCCGTAGAAGTCGCCCACCTGGGCCTCGTAGAGATCGGCCACGGCCTTCTCGCGGATGAGCTCATCGTCGTTCAGGATGAAGGTCTGGATGATCTGCTTGCGATCGCCCAGGAACATGTGCTCGGTACGGCACAAACCGATGCCCTCGGCACCGAAGCCGCGGGACAGCTCGGCGTCCTCGGGATTGTCGGCGTTGGCGCGCACGCCCAGGGTGCGGAACTCGTCGGCCCACTCCAGAATGGTGTCCAAATCGCCGGTCAGCTCGGGCAGCACCAGATCCACCGCGCCCAGCACCACGATACCGGTGGTGCCGTCGATGGAGATCATGTCGCCCTCGCGGATGACGATGTCAGTGCCGGCAATGGCCGCCTCCTTCTTGGCCGCGTCGATCTTCAGGGCCTCCACGCCGCAGACGCACGGCGCGCCCATGCCACGGGCGATAACGGCCGCGTGGGAGGTCTTCCCGCCATGGGAGGTGAGGATGCCCTCGGCGGCGA
This sequence comes from Adlercreutzia mucosicola DSM 19490, assembly GCF_000422625.1. Lineage (GTDB taxonomy): Bacteria > Actinomycetota > Coriobacteriia > Coriobacteriales > Eggerthellaceae > Adlercreutzia > Adlercreutzia mucosicola. The sequence goes on from NZ_AUGK01000005.1 coordinate 87,867, forward strand.
TCATGCCGGCCAAATCGTCGGGGTTGGTCTCCCAGCGCACGAGCACGCACTTGCGGCCGGCCTCGGCGGCGGCCACGGCGTCGGCGGCGGAGAAGACGGCCTCGCCCACCGCGGCGCCCGGGGACGCGTTCAGGCCGCGGGCCACCACGTCGTAGGTGGCGTCCTTGTCGAACTGCGGATGCAGCAGCTGATCGAGCTGGTCGGGGGCCACGCGCATGACGGCCTCCTCCTTGGAGATGAGGCCCTCGCGCTCCATGGCGATGGCGATGCCCAACGCGGCCGCGGCGGTACGCTTGCCCGCGCGGGTCTGCAGCATCCAGAGCTTGCCCTGCTCGATGGTGAACTCAATGTCGCACATATCGCGGAAGTGGTTCTCCAGCACGCCGAAGATCTCCTCCAGCTGGGCGCCGGCCTCTTCCAGGCCCTCTACTTCCTTCAGCTCGGCGATGGGGCTCGTGTTGCGGATGCCGGCCACCACGTCCTCGCCCTGGGCGTTCACCAGGTAGTCGCCGTAGAACTCCTTGGCGCCGTTGGCGGGATTGCGGGTGAAGGCCACGCCGGTGGCAGAGGTGTTGCCCTTGTTGCCGAACACCATGGACTGCACGTTCACGGCCGTGCCCAGATCGTCGGCGATCTTGTTGGTGGCGCGATAGAGCACCGCGCGGGGATTGTTCCAAGAACCGAACACGGCCTCGATGGCCAGCTGCAGCTGCACCATGGGATCCTGCGGGAACTGCACGGCGCCGTCGACCACCAGCGTCGGGTAGGCCTCGGCGTCCACGTTCTCGGCGAAGATGGCCTTGAACTCGTCCACGAGCTCCTGCAGATCCTCAGCGGTCAGGTCGGTGTCGGAGGCCACGTTGCGGTCGTTCTTCATGGCCACGATGGCGTTCTCGAACAGGTCGCCGTCCAGGCCCATGACCACGTTGGAGAACATCTGGATGAAGCGGCGGTAGGAGTCCCAGGCAAAGCGCGGGTTCTCGGTCTGCTTGATGAGGCCCTGGATGGAGGCGTCGTTCAGACCTAAGTTCAGCACGGTGTCCATCATGCCCGGCATGGAGAAGGGGGCGCCGGAGCGGACGGACACGAGCAGCGGGTCTTCCGCATCGCCGAGGCGCTTGCCCATGCGCTCTTCCAAATCGGCGCGGTACTCGGCGATGGTGTCGAGGGCGCCTTCGGGCCACACGTTGTCGGCGTTGGCGTATTCCATGCAGGTCTGGCAGGTGATGGTGAATCCCGGAGGCACCGGCAGACCGATGTTGGCCATCTCGGCGAGGTTGGCGCCCTTGCCGCCGAGGATCCACTTCATGTCGGTGTTGCCCTCGGTCACGTTGTTCCCGTTGGCGTCCTTGCCGAAGGCGTAGACGCGCTTCACTGCTTCTGTCACCTTACTTCTCCTTAAGAGCTGTGCACCGCGCGGTGCGATTGCCTTGTCCGCCCTGCCAGCACGAGCCGGAAGGCGCGCTCGCCACCAGGCGCGAAGCCCGGTTGCGCGCGAACGTTCCCTAGTATAAGGGATTTAATCGATAATATCAGCGCTCGTCGGGTGGCTTCGCTCGTAGTAACGCAAAATCTCTTGAGCGGTCTCCTCCACGGCGCGCTGCTCGGTGTGGATGACGATGCAGCCGAGCCGCCGCATGAGCGCCCGGGATTTCTCCAGGTCCTCGTAGATGTAGGCGGGGTCGGCATAGCGCTGCGAGATGAGCCCCACGCGGCCCGACTTCTTCATGCGCCGCTGGCGGATGGGGCCGAGCACCTCGGGCGTGGTCATGAGGCCGAACAGGCGCGTGCGGTCCACGTCGAAGATCTGGGAGGGCGGCTCGGTGGCCGGGTCCAAAGGCACGTTGGCCACCTTGTAGCCCTGCTGGGACAGGTAGATGGACAGCGGCGTCTTCGAGGAGCGCGACACGCCCAGAAGCACGATGTCGGCCTTCGTGAGATCCTCGGGCGCTCGCCCGTCGTCGTGGGCGATGGTGAACTCCAGCGCGGCGATGCGGCGGAAGTAGTTCTGGTCCACCACGCGCAGGGCCCCCGGCTCGTTCACCGGCTCCATGCCGCTCATCTCGGCGATGGCATCCACGGCGCTCGTCATCACGTCCACGGCCAAGATGTTGGGGTGGCGCGCGGTGAAGGCCGCCAGCTCGCGGCGGATGCCCGCGTCCACGATGGTGTAGAACACGAGGATGCGATCGTCGCCCAAGGTCTGCTGATGGTAGCGCACGTGCTCGGTCAGGTAGTCGTGGACCTCCCGGTAGCTCTTCACCTTCGAGAACACTTCCAGGCGGGGGTTCGTGACGCCGAACTGCGCGGCGGCGGCCCGGGCCACCACCTGGGCGGTCTCGCCGATGGAATCGGAGACCACGTGGATAGTGGGGACCCGGGCCGCTCGCTCGTCGGGGGTATGGTTATGCATAGTTGGCCGCCTTATCGGAATGGTCGCGATAGCGCAGCCGCCGGCTTACTTGCTGTCGAGCTGCGGGATGGGCGTCTCGTCGCGCTCATCCAAGTTGCCATTGTACACGTAGTGGCGCGTCTCGCGGGCGATGAGCCCCGACAGCAACAGCACCATGATGATGTTGGGGATGGCCATGAGCGCGTTGGTGATGTCGGACACCGTCCAGACCACCTCGCCCACGCCGATGGCGCCCAGGAAGGCCACGAGCACGTAGAGCACCTGGTAGGGGCGGATGGCGCGCTTGCCGAACAGGTAGGTGACGCAGCGGTTGCCGTAATAGGACCAGCCCAGGATGGTGGAGTAGGCGAACAGGATCATGCCGAAGATGAGAATGGGCGTGCCGATGTAGGGGATCTCGGCGAAGGCCGCCGAGGACAGCGCCGCGCCGGCGGCGATGTTGCCGGCCATGATCTCGGCCTGCAAATCGGCGTTGCCGATCATGGTGGACACGAGCACCAAACCCGTGAGCAGGCAGATGACCACGGTGTCCCAGAAGGTGCCGGTCATGGACACGAGGGCCTGGCGGGCCGGGTTGCGCGTGGCGGCCGCCGAGGCCACGATGGGCGCCGAGCCCAGGCCCGACTCGTTGGAGAACAGGCCGCGGGCGCAGCCGAACTGCAGGGCCAGCATGAGACCGCTGCCGAGCGCTCCGCCGAAGGCCGCCTTGGCCGTGAAGGCGCTCTCCACGATGAGGCAGAGGGCGGGCCAGACGAACTCCCAGTTCATGCCCAGGATGACCACGCAGCCCCAGATGTAGGCGATGGCCATGAAGGGCACGAGCTTCTCGCACACGTTCGCGATGACCTTCACCCCGCCGAAGATGACGATGGACACCATGATGACGATGGCCAGACCGATGCCCCAGGCCGGCACGCCGGGCAGGTTCGTGGCGATGACCTCGGTCATGGCAGAGGACTGCACCGCACTCCCGATGCCGAAGGAGGCGATGCCCGCGAACAGGGCGAAGGCCCCGGCGCCGAGCAGGGCCCACCAGGGGGTGTTGCCGGCCTTGTCGGCAAATCCGCGCTTCCAGGCGTACATGGCCCCGCCGAGCATGTCGCCGTTGTGATCCTTCACACGGTACTTCACCGCGGCGAAGGTCTCGGCGTACTTGGTGGCGATGCCGAACACGCCGGTGATCCACATCCAGAACACCGCGCCCGGGCCGCCCGCGATGATAGCGGTGCCCACGCCGACGATGTTGCCGGTGCCGATGGTGGCCGAGAGCGCCGTGCACAAGGCGCCGAACTGGCTAATGTCGCCAGGAGCGTCCGGGTCCTTGGTCACCGACAGCTTGATAGCCGTGGGCAGCTTGCGCTGGATGAACCCGGTGCGGATGGTCAGAAAGATGTGGCTGCCGAGCAGCAGCACGAGCATCGGCGGCCCCCACACGAAGCCGTCGACGGCGTTGATGGCGTTCACGATCGCGTCCATGAATCGCTTCTCCTCTCCTACGGGCGCGCCAGCGCATGGGGCCGCGAGCGTGAGGCCCTGGACCCCAACCGCGACCCGAGCCGCCGACAGGACGACCCCGGCACTTTAACGCGCTAAAGTATCCGCATTATAGGCAGAGAAGCTGAGCGGCAATGTTAACAATGAGAGAATTACCAGCGAACGGCGGGTCGCCAATGGTCCCTTCGAGAGCAGTTTTCCTTTTTGTGGACAAAAACGCACACGCCCCTCCGCGAAAGCGGCCTTCGGGCCGCCCTCAGCCCACGGACGCTTCCCGGGCCGCGGACGGGCTAAAGCCCGCCCCCGCGCGCCGCCCTACAGTTGGGCTTTGTCCACGGTGGGGACGGGTTCGGCGTATTCCTCGTCCAGGTGGTGGTCGTAGACGAAATGCTTCGTCTCCCTCGCGATCATACCGCTCAGCAGCAGGATGACGATGATGTTGGGAATGGCCATGAGGGCGTTGCCGATGTCCGAGATGGTCCACACCACATCGCCCACGCCGATGGCACCGAGGAAGGCCACGGCCACGTAGACCACCTGGTAGGGCTTAATGCCCTTGGGGCCGAACAGATAGGCCACGCAGCGGTTGCCGTAGTAGGACCAGCCCAGGATGGTGGAGTAGGCGAACGAGCACATGCCCAACACCAGGATGGGCGTGCCGAAATAGGGAATCTCGGCGAAGGCGGCGCTGGCCAGTGCGGCGCCGGTGGCGATGGAGGGGTCGGCGAGAATCTGCTGGCCGATCTCGGGATGCGCGATCATGGTGGACACCAGCACCAAGCCCGTGAGCAGGCAAATGACGCCCGTGGACCAGAAGGCGCCGGTCATGGAGATGAGCGCCTGCTCGGCGGGGTTGCGGGTCTTGGCCGCCGCGGCCACGATGGGAGCCGTGCCCAGGCCGCTCTCGTTGGAGAACAAACCGCGGGCGCAGCCGAACTGCAGGGCCATGATCATGCCCGAGCCCACGGCCCCGCCGAAGGCGGCCTTGGGGGTGAAGGCGCATTCCAGAATCAGCCCCACGGCCTCGCCGAGCACCGAGCCGTTCATGATCATAATGACCACGCAGCCGAGCGCGTAGGCACCGGCCATGAAGGGCACGAGCCATTCGCAGACGCGGGCGATGGAGTTCACCCCGCCGAAGATGACCGCCGCCACGGCCACGACGACGACCACGCCCACGGCCACGGCCGGGACAGCGGGCACCGAGGAGGTCACGATGCCGGAGATGGCCGCCGACTGCACCGCCGAGCCCGTGCCGATGGTGGCGATGATGGCGAAGGCGGCGAAGACCACGGCCCCCAGCGTCGCCCACCAGGGCACGCTGCCGTCCTTGCGGGCGAAGGCGCGCTTCCACACGAACATGGCACCGCCCAGCATAGACCCGCTCTTGTCGCGCACGCGGTACTTCACGGCCGCATAGGTTTCCACGTACTTGGTGGCGATACCGAACAGGCCCGCGATCCACATCCAGAAGATAGCGCCCGGGCCGCCCGCCAAAAGCGCCGTGGCCACGCCCACGATGGAGCCCGTGCCGATGGTGGCCGCCAGCGCCGTGGCCAGCGCCCCGAAGCTGGAGATGTCGCCCTTGCCGTCGGGATCGCGGCGCACCGACATGCGGATGGCCTGGGGCAGCTTGCGCTGGATGAAGCCAGTGCGGAAGGTAAGGTAGATGTGGGTGCCCAGAAGGAGCGCGATCATCGCCGGCCCCCACACGAATGAATCGATCGTTGTGAGAATTTCAGTCATGAGGTCCTTAGGGACTTGCCTGTCGAGCAAAAGAGCCAGAACCCCATGCCCCGACCGCCGAGCGGGGGCGGGAGGGCCCCGTGCTCAAACAAGTCCTCGCTTTCGGAAATAATGGTGTAGAAATTTTACACCATTATTTCCGAGTCTGCGGAATCTGCGCGCGAAGCCCTCCCGCCCCCCGCTCGGCTTCTCTCACGAAAATACGCTTCTCACTTAGCGTTACCGCAGATCAAGACCCATCTGTCCCCCTTCGCTGCCTAGTAAACGAGATCGTTACAGCTCTACGGGGTTCCAGGAGCCGTCGATGTCGCAGATCCAGGCCTCGGCCTCCTCGATGGTGAAGAAGGTGAGCGCGGGGTCGTCGGCGCTCTCCCACGTCTCGCCGAGGGCCACCATGTGCTTGAAACCCTCCTCGCGGGTGGCGGCGTCGGCGGTGTCGGTCAGGTTCACCTTGCCGCGCATGATCACCCAGCCGGCACCGGGCTTCCAGGCGGTCAGCTCCACGAAGGGGTTCGCGGCCATCTCGCGGTAGCAGTCTTTCGTGGTGGCGGTGCAGAACTGGATGTCGCCGTCCTGCATCATGGCGAAGCTGAAGGGGCGCACGTGGGGCTTGGCGCCCTCAGGCGTCTCTTCAACGGTGGCGAGATACCAGGCGGGGATGCTGGTCAGATAGCTGACGATGGTCTCTTTTCCTTGGGACATAACCGGTTCCTTTCTCGGAATATTACAGGGGAATGAAATTCGTCGCGATGACGGCGGCCGTCATGCACACCAGAGCCGCGCAGCCCGCGCCGTCGCGCCAGGTCAGGTGCAAGGGCACCAGGCGCGTGCGGCCGGCGCCGCCATGGTAGCAGCGGGCCTCCATGGCCGCCGACAGAGTCTCCGCATGGCGAAACGTGCTCGTGAACAGCGGGATCATCAGGGCCGTGAGGGTTCGCACGCCGCCGGTGAAGGGATTCAGGTTGAAGTGCGCGCCGCGGCTGACCTGGGCGCGGTAGATGATGCCGAGCTCGGTCACGAACTGGGGCAAAAAGCGCAGGGCTATCCCCAAGATCATGCCCAGCTCGTGAGCGGGCACGCCGATGCGGGCCAAGGGCGCCATGAGGTGCTCGAAGGCCGCGGTGATGTCCAAGGTCGTGGTGGTCAGCGTCAGCAGGCTCATGCCCATGAGCAACAGGAACAGGCGGCACCCGATGAAGGCCGCCGACTGGAGGCCCTTCTCGCTGATGCAGATGATGCCCCACTGGAAGTACACCTCGCCGCCCTGGACGAACAGCACGTTGAGCACGGCCGTCAGCGCCACGAGCACCAGCAGGGGCGCGAGCGATCCCAGCACGCGCAGAAGCGGGATGCGGGCGGCCGCGTAGAACCCCACCACGAACAGGGCCGCCACGGCCAGGGCCAGCGGGGTGGCGGCGCAGAACACCGCCGCCATGAGCACCAGCGACAGGATGAACTTCACCCGCGGGTCCATGGCGTGCACGACAGACTCCGCCGGCCAGTACTGGCCGATCATCATCATGCGATCACCCACGCCGATCACCCGCCCGGGTCGGGGCATCGGCGTTGGGAGCGCCACAGGGCGCATCCCCGGTCGGGGCCGCCTCCGCTTCCCCGGCCGATTCGGCCTCCGCCGCGCCGGCCGCTGTGCCATCGGCATTGGGAGCGCCCGCAGCCAGTTGGGCAGCCAAATCCACGGCCAGGCTCGTCTCGTCGTACAGCTCGCGGGGCAGGCTGAAGCCGGCATCGCGCAGACTGCTGGCGAAGGCCTGGGGCGCCGGCGCGCCCAGCCCCACGGCCTTGAGCGACGCGGCGTCGGCGAACACCTGAGCCGGCGTTCCCAGGGCGAACACGCGACCCTCGGACAGCACGAGGATGCGATCGGACAGCGCCGCCAGGTCCTCCATGGAATGGGACACCATGACCACGGTCATGCCCCGGGCGTGGAAGCGCGCGATCAGCGCCAGGAAATCGGCACGGGACAGCGGGTCCAGGCCGGCCACGGGCTCGTCCAGCACGAGCAGCTCCGGCTCCATGGCCAGCACGCCGGCGAAGGCCACGCGGCGCTGCTGGCCGCCGGACAGATCGAAGGGGCTGCGCTCGCCGATCGCGTCCAGATCGAGGCCCACCAGCTCCATGGCCTCCCGCACGCGGCGATCCACCTCGGCCTCGTCCAGCTTCATGTTGCGCGGCCCAAAGGCCACGTCGTCGTAGACGGTGTTGGCGAACAGCTGGTTCTCGGGGTACTGGAACACGAGCCCCACCTGGGAGCGCACGCGCGATGCCACCTCTTTCTCGGCCAGATCGGCCCCGTCGGCCGTCACGCGGCCGCAGGTGGGGTGCACCAGCCCGTTCATGTGCTGGATGAGCGTGGACTTCCCGCTGCCGGTGTGCCCGGCCACGCCGAGGAACTCCCCCGGCTCCACGGTGAGGCTCACGTCGCGCAGCGCCCACAGGGCATCGGGGGCGTTGCCCCAGTCGGCCTGGCGCTCGCGCTGTTTCTTGCGGCCGCGCTTCTTGGCCGCATCCCCGCCGGCGTAGCTGTAGCTCACTGCTTCGAACGCAAGGCGCATAGCTCCTCCTTCAGGGCGTCGTCGGTGATGCAGGTGGCCACGGGCACGCCGCGGGCCTGCAGTTCCAGGGAAAGCCGGCAGGCAAACGGCACCTCCAGCGACAGGGCGCGCAGGGCGCGGGCCTGGGTGAGCACCTCGTGGGGCGTGCCGTCGAGGCGCACCTCGCCGCCATCGAGCACCACGACGCGCTCGGCGCAGGCGGCCTCTTCCATGTAGTGGGTGATCATCACCACGGTCATGCCCGCGGCGTGCAGGTCGCGCACCACGCGCATGAGCCCTGCGCGCCCCCGCGGGTCCAGCATGGCCGTGGCCTCGTCCAGCACGAGGATGGCCGGGTCCATGGCCAGCACGCCGGCGATGGCCACACGCTGCTTCTGGCCGCCGGACAGGGCGCAGGTCTCGTGCTCCTCGAAGCCCTGCAGACCCACTTCTTTCAGCGCCGGGGTCACGCGCTCGCGCAGCTCGGGATTGGGAATGCCCAGGTTCTCGGGGCCGAAGGCCACGTCGTTCTCGATGAGGCTCGCCACGATCTGGTCGTCGGGGTTTTGGAACACCAGCCCCGCGTTCGACCGGATGAAGTAGGTGCTCTCAGGATCGCGGGTGTCGCAACCGAACACGCGCACCGCGCCCTCGTCGGGAGTGAGCAGGGCATTGATGTGCTTGGCCAGGGTGGACTTCCCCGACCCGTTGCCGCCGAGCAGGCAGACGAACTGCCCCCGGGGCACCGTGAGGTTCAGATGACGGAACACGAAGTGCTCCCCGTCGTAGGTGAACCCGGCGTCAGCGGCGTCGATGAAGAGGTCGTCGGCGGGGGCGGCATCGATGGGGTTCGTCACTTAAAGGCCCTTCACTTGGTCTTTCTTCGGGGTGATCAGATTCGAGATGGCCTTGTACACCACCAGCGTGAGCACCGAGTTCAGAATGCCCTTCAGCAGGTTGAACGGGATGAGGATGGGCACGATCATGGCTACCACGGCATCCAGCGGCACGCCGAGCCAGGCCGGGGTCACCAGCAGGTTGCCCGCCACGGCCATGGCCACGGCCACCACGATGCCGAGCACCAGACCGATGACAGCGCCCTTGATGTTGTGGATGCGCTGGTACACCAGGGCGGCCGGCAGAATGTAGCCGATGACCACGAGGAAGTTCATGAGCGCGCCGGTGAAGTCGGCGAACAGGATGCCGTGGGCCACCACCGAAATGACGCCGCAGGCGAGACCGGCCGCCGGCCCGTAGGCGAAGCCGCAGACCATGGCGGGCATGAACGAGGCGTCGTAGGACAGCCATGCCACGCCGGGCAGCAGCGGGAACTCTACGAACGTGAGCAGGATGGAGATGGCGCACATGAGCGCGATGGTCACGAGCACGCGGGTGGACCACACGTTCGTGTTCGCGAGGGTCTTCTGGGCCGTGGGAGCCTTCGCGGGGCGAACGGGGCTTGCGACATCGGCGGGATGGATCATGGGCTTGTCGGCCATGGCGATCACCTTCTTTCGGCGAGGCGGCTTGTCTGCGCGGATTCGCCTTCCCCTCGCCAGAAAGAAAACGAGCCCGTATGAATTCGGTTCATACAGGCCTCGTAGGTTCGCGTCGGTCGGAAAACCGTCGCCGGCGCCGAGCGCGGCGAGCGAACGTCTGCCTCTTCCATCCGGACTGTAACCGTTGGCCTCGGATTTTCACCGGGTCAGCCTGCGCAAGCGCAGGGTCGCGGGCTCGCGCGGGGTTGCGCCCCGTGCTTACCGCCAGTGAGGACTTCCACCTCGCCCTGAAACAGAATTCACGGCGCCTATTGTAGGAGAAGCCCTCCCCGCGCGCAAGCCCCCACCCATCGCCGCGACCGATAGAAGCGACGGGAGCGACGATGGTGCGGCGCGCGACCGTCGCCGAGCGGCGGCAGGACCGCTGGCCCACGGCCGCAGAAGGGCCCCGCGGCGGAAGTTCACGGCCGCGGGAACCCCCCCCCGAAGCCGCGAAACCCCTAGGAGCGCGGGTACAGCACATAGCCGTGCTCGACGCCCCCGTCGGGGCGGCGCCGCTCGTGGGGGCACACGTCCATGGCGAAGGCCGCACCCACGGCATCGGCGGCGAGCACCTCTGCCACCGCTCCTTGGGCCCGGACCCTCCCCCGCTCCATAACCACGAGGCGATCGGAGTAGCGCAGGGCCAGATCCAGGTCGTGGATGACCATGGCCACGGTCTTGCCCTCGCGCCGGTTCAGATCGCGCACCAGGGCCATGAGGTCGTGGCAGGCATTGATGTCCAGGTAGGTGGTGGGCTCGTCCAGCACGATGAGGTCGGTGTCCTGGGCCAGGATCATGGCCAGATAGGCCCGCTGGCGCTCGCCGCCGGACAGCCGGCGCAGGTCGTGGCGGCGCAGGCGCTGCACCCCGGCGCGCTCGAGGGCCGCCTCCACCGCCTCGCGGTCGGCAGGCCCCAGGCGCCCCGTGCGGCCCCCATAGGGGTGGCGGCCACAGGCCACGAGGGCCTCCACGGTCAGGGGAGGCACCCGCGGGCTCTGGGCGAGCACAGCCAGGCGGCGGGCGCGCTGGCGAGCCGACAGGGCACCGGTGTCGCAGCCGTCCACCACAACCCGGCCCGCCGCCGGGCGCAGAAGCCCCGCGGCCAGCTTCACCAGCGTGGACTTCCCGCACCCGTTGGGGCCGACGATGCTCGTGATGCGGCCCGCGGGAATGGCGGCCGAGAGCCCCTCGATGAAGGGGGCGCCGGGGCCGTAGGCGAAGGCCACGCCCTCATAGGCGATGGCCGGGCGCGCTTCGGGCCCGGCGGCGGTATCGCTCAGCTCAGTCAAGGCCGCCTCCTTTGTTCTTCAGAATGAGGTAGATGAAGAAGGGCCCGCCGATGAAGGCCATGAGGATGCCCACGGGCAGCTCGTAGGGGGCGAACATCACCCGGGCCAGCAGGTCGCAGCCCACGACGAAGGCCGCGCCGACCACGGCCGAGACCGGCAGCACCCAGCGGTTGTCGTGGCCGACGAAGAACCGCACGGCGTGGGGCACCACGAGCCCCACGAAGCCGAGCAGCCCCGCGAAGCTGACGGCGGCGCCGGCGAGCACCGCCGCCACGGCCAGAAGGGCCATGCGCGCGGCCCGCACGTTCAATCCCAGGCCGTGGGCCGTCTCGTCGCCCAGGGCGAGGATGTTGAGCCGCGCCGCCCCCACAGCCGCAGCGACCAGACCGGCGGCAATGTAGAGGGCCGGCCAGCCCAGATCGGCCATGAGCACGCCGGACAGGCCGCCCACGAGGAAATTCGCCGAGCCGATGTAGGCGTCGGGGTCCACGATGAGAATGGTGTTCATGCCCGCGCCGAACACCGTGGTGATGGCGATGCCGGCGAGCACCACGGTGAGCCGCGACAGGCCGCCGCCGAGGGATAGGCCGAAGATGATGAGGGCTGTGACGAGGGCCCCCGCGAAGGCGGCCAGGGGCGCGAGCCACAGCACCCCCGGCACGAGGGCGGCGGCCAGCAGCACGAACAGCCCGGCCCCGGAGTTCACGCCGACGACGTTGGGGCTCGCGAGCGGGTTGTCCAGGGCCGCCTGGATGATGGCACCGGAAGCGGCCAGGGCGGCCCCGGCCAGCAGGGCCGCGAGCACCCGGGGCAAGCGCACGTTGGCCAGGATGGCCCGGGCGGCGTCGGTCACTTCCCCGCCCGTGGCCCAGGCCGCCAGTTCCGGCAGGCTCACCGAGGAGGAGCCGAGCATAAAGCCGAGGGCCGTGGCAGCCAGCAGCAGGACCACGGCCGCCAGCAGCACGGCGATGTTATGGGCACGGCCGAACACGAGCGCCTACTTCTGCCCGTAGAGGGCGTCGAAGAGCGCCGTGTAGGCCTCGTCCCACCGCTCGTTCGGCTTCGACAGGAACAACGTGGGGTCCAGGGTGATGTAGCGGTCGTTCTGCACGGCCGACAGGGCTTCCCAGGCGGGATTGGCGGCCGTGGCCTCCATGAGGCTGCGCGTGGCGGCCTCGGCATCGTTGCCCATGGGGATGACGAAGATGAAGTCGGGGTCCAGCTCGATGACCGCCTCCAGGCTGAAGTCCTTCAGCAGGCTGCGGTTCTCGTCGGCCAGGTTGCGCACCCCCAGGTCGGCCAGCATGGCCCCGGTCTGGGTGCCCGAGCTCTGCACGCGCGTGCCGCCCGAGAAGGTGGTGAGCACGAGGGCCGTCGGCGCCTCGCCGGCGGGCACGGCGGCCTTCACATCCTCGATGGCCGCGGCCACGGCCCCGGCGTTCTGCTCGTAGAGGTCTTCCCGTCCAGTGATGGCAGTGAAGGTCTCCATGAGGCGCTGATAGTCGTCGAAGGTGGTCACTTCGAAGTAGGCCACGGGGATATTCGAGGCCACCAGCGCATCGCGCAGGTCGGCCTGGCTGGAGTCGCCGCCGCGGCCGCCCGTACCGCTCGTCATGATGACGAAGTCGGGATCGAGCGCGATGATGGCCTCCAGGTTCACGCTGGCGAAATCCCCCACCGTGGCCACATCGGGGCTCGCGATGGTGAAGCCCTCGGCCTGAAGCGCATCATCGGACACGCCCACGAGCGTGCCGCCGGCCAGCTCCCAGGCGTTGGCGAAGCTGCCCATGCAGGCCACCACCCGCTGGGGGTTGTCCACGGTCACCTCGTGGCCGAGGTCGTCGGTGAAGGTGACCGGGCCGGGCGTCGCGTCATCGGCGTCGGCGGCATCGGGCGCGGCGGCCTGCTGCTCCGGAGCGGCAGCACTGTCGGCAGCCGGAGCGTCGGTAGCCTGCTGGCCGCATCCGACCAGAGCCAGGGCGAGCACCGCACCGCTCAAGATCAGCATGATTTTTTTCATTCGAATCTCCCCTCTTATTCTAATTCTTGAGATACTGGTTCGCCCAAGGAAGCCAGCGAGGTTTCGACTGGTGCCTGGAATTGTGCTGAACCGCGGCTGAGCGGCCTTCGTGCCGTGAAGGAAAGCGGTGAAGTACAAGGCCAGGTGCCAGTCGGAACCGCAGCGTCAGAACCTCCATTCGACGCAAGACGAATGGAGGTTAAAGTTGTTGACCGTGGGCGCAGTAGTCGTCCTGGGCCAGGATGTCGCCGTCGTGGTAGTAGGCGGCTCGCGCCCGGCAGCCGCCACAGCCGCACCTGTAGTCGCACGTGCCGCAGGCGCCGGAATAGGCCTGGGTGCGCAGGCGCTCGAAGACGGGGCTCGTCTTCCAGATCTCGTCGAAGGGCTGCATCCGCACGTCGCCGGCCTCCTCGGTCATGTAGGCGCAGGGGCGCACTAGCCCCTCGCTGCCCACGACACAGTAGGTGAGCCCGGCCAAACAGCCGCGGCTGAAGCGGGTATCCACCCCGAGCTGCTTGGCCACGCGGGTGAACTGCGGGGCGCAGGTGGGCTTCACGTCGATGGACACCTCGGCCGACTTCGCCATGATCTCCCGCAGCAGCGCCTCGTTCTCCAGCACTTCCAGGCTCGTCTCCTGGATGTAGACGCCCCGGCCCACCGGGATGAGGAAGAAGATGTAGTGGGCGATGGCGCCGATCTGTTCGGCGAAGTCGGTGATGGCGCACACCTCGTCGCGGTTCCAGTCCACCACCGTGGTGTGCAGCTGGAAGGGCAGGCCCGCGCGCTTGCAGGCCTCAATGCCGGCCATGGTGAGGTCGTAGGCGTTGGCCAGGCCGCGGAACTTGTCGTGGCGGGCGGGATCCAGGCTGTCCACCGAGATGCCCATGGCGGCTGCGCCGGCCTCCTTCAGGCGGACAGCCACCTCGTCGGTGATGAGCGTGCCGTTGGTGCCGAACACCGGGCGCAGCCCGCAGGAGGCGGCATGGGCCACCAGCTCGTAGATATCGGGGCGCAGAAGCGGCTCGCCGCCGGAGAAGATCATGATCTTGAACCCGGCCCGGGCGATCTCGTCGATCATCTTCTTCGCCTCGGCGGTGGACAGCTCGCGCTCGTCGACCCCCTCGGCGTCCTGGTAGCAGTGCACGCACTTCAGGTTACATTGATTCGTGGTCATCCACGATACGATCATGGGGCTCTCCTTCTTCTCGTTCCCAACGATAGGAAAGCATAGCCGTCCGCACCCCGACACGGCATCACCCGAACGGCCTAGGTTGGCCGCCGAAAAAGTACACTCAAGCTAACTGGTAGGAGAAGTCGCGCACCGCATCGGCCACGAGCTGCGTCGCCGCCGTGCCCGCGCCGCCGCGGGTCCCGGGCGTGTCGCGGACGAGCCGGGTCACGTCGGTGCGGTTGTAGAGGAAGACGTCGTCCAGGGCGGCCACACGCCCCTCGACGGCATCGCCGTCCGAGGTGTCCACCAGCAAGAGGGGGCGACCCCGGCGAGCGCGCAGGGCGCCCTTCACCAGGCGCTTGTCGAAGGCGGCCGTCACTCCGGGGCTCACCACGACCACGTCGGCATTGCCGAGCACCACGGGCAGTGCCTCGAGCGCGGCGGTGCTCGCCGGCGCACCGGTGGCCACCAGGGTGCCCGCGGCATCGGCGGTGCCCGCGGCGTCCGGAAGGCCCACCGCGACGAACTGTCCCGCCCCGGCCCGACCCAGGGCCTCGGCGGCGGCCGCCGCCAGCGGATCGGCGCCCACCACCAGCACTGTGCGGCGCTCGAGATGGTCGAACACGCGCCGCGCCAAGGCGGCCACCGTGTCGCCCCAGGCCGCCTCCGACGCGCCGCTGCGGGCCACATCCAACCGCGCCGCCAGGGCCCGCGCGGCCGCGGCCAGGGCCGCCAGCTGGGGGCCAGCGACTTGCTGCCGGCTCGAACGGGCCAGGGCCTCCCCCACCGCCGGCGGACCCTCGGAGGCCCGGGCGAACTCGTCGACGGCGGCCACAGCGGCAAACAGGTGCGCCGCGGCGTCCCCCTCGGCGGCGAAATAGCCGTGGGCCGTCGCGTCCGAGGGCACGAGCCCCCTCTCGATCAGGCAGCCCATGACGGCCTCGTAGCCGTCAACGCCCTCGTCCACCACAGCGTACACCTCTACCCGCCCGGCACCGGCCAGCAGCATGACCTCGCTCACCCCGCGCTGGGCGCCCAAGGCGGCCACCAGCTCGTTGCGGGCCCCTTCCGCATCCAAGGCGCAAAGCAGCGGGAGGAAAGATATCCGGCGCGGATTGGCGCCTACCATGACCAGGGCCATGGCGTCACCCGGCCGAGACGGCGATGAGCGCGAGCATGGCCGCGAAGCCGCCGAGACAGAGCAGGGCACGGGCGCGCGCGCCCGCCACCCAGGGCGCGAGGAAGGACAGGGCGGCATAGACCGCCCACAGGGCCGCCACCGCCAGCGACAGGGCGACCCGCGGGGCCAGATAGGCCAGATTCCCCGCGCAGTGGGCGTGGGTCATGGCGGCGAACTGGGCCACCATGTGAGTGAACCCGATGAGCATGGCGCCGGTGAACAGCAGCAGGCCCACCAGGGCCGCCCAGCGCGCCATCTTCGCGAGCGTGTCTAAGGCCGGCGTGGCCGTCACGAGCACCTGGGCGCTGTGGCGGCGCATCAGCCGGCGCTGGTACAGCAGCATCACCGAGGCGGCGGCGCTCACGGCGAAGCAGGCGCAGGCCATGAACACGAGCACGATATGGGGCACGAGCAGGGGCCACTCGTAGAAGGCCCGGTTGTCGGCCCCGGCGGGATCGAGAATGTGCATCCATTGGGATGTCACCATGAGCAGGGCGATCACCGGCGCGGTGATCGCGGCCAGGCCGAGGCCGCGCTTGGTGACGATGAGCCCGGCTGCGGTCACGGCGGCCAGCACCCACGAGGCCAGCATCACGATGTTGGGTCCCGAGAGCAGCGTGCCGGCGGTGGCCGCCGACTGAATGCCCACGATGGCGGAGTGCAGGGCCGCCGCGCCGAAGAACAGCCCGCGGCCCCACCAGGCCCCGCGCGGGCGATCGCGCAGCACGCCCACTGCGGCGCAGGCGCTCGCAGTGCCGTAGAGCAGGACGCAGAGTATTTCCAAATAGAAGACGACCATGGGGCCAGCATTTCCTCTCGTTTCGGCTCCATGATAGCGCCCCGTCCGCCCGACGGCATCGCCCGAACGGGCTATCCCGCCCCTAGCAGCGGCAGAGGATGCCGGTCTCGAAGCCGTAGGCCACCAGAGCCGCGCGGTTGGCGCGGCCCGACTTGGCGGTCATGTGGGACAGATGGGCCTTCACCGTCTGCTCGGACAGGGTCAGGCGAGCGGCGATCTCCTTGTTCGACAGGCCGCCGGCGATGTAGTACAGAATCTGCTGCTCGCGCAGGGTCAGCCCGTGATCGGGATCGGTGACGAGAATCATGGGGACGGGGCGTTCGCGGCCGGGGCCTAGGCGAAGTCGTAGAGGTCCTTGGCGGCTTCCTGGAAGTCGGCGTAGGCCTCGGCGGCGATAACCTCGTCGTCCACCAGCTCGAAGGAGGCCGGCTGGCCTTCCTCGTCCACCTCGGTCACTTCCAGCACCACGACCTCGCCCGAAGAGGTGGCCGGGTGCTCGTCGTCGATGGGGAAGAAGAACCCAAACGAGCTTTCGCCCTTCAGCACCAGGCCGAGGAATTCCAGTTCGACCTGCTCGCCCTTCTCGTCCACCAGGGTGATGGTGACGCCCTCCTCGGTCGGCGGGCAGAAATTGGGGGCGGAACCTTCACGTACCATAGAATCTCCTTGTAACTCGCCGCCGGTCGGAGCCACTATTGGGCCCGTCCGTGACGGTGCTTCTTTTTCTTGTTGCCCGTCTGCTTCGGCTTGGCCGATACGGCGTGGCGACCAACCGTCGCGACCTCGTCCGCCCCCTCGGCCACGGCCGCCTCGGCGCGCTGGGCCTCCAGGCGGGCCAGGGGCACCTGGGCAATGCCCGTGGAGGCCGAGTGATCGAACTCGAAGCGGCCGATCTCGGTGCCGTACTTCTTCTGCAGCTTCGCGAACTTCGGTTCGCGGGTCTTCCACATACAATACAGCGGGCAGGCGATGGCAATGGACGAGTAGGAGCCGGCGATGAGGCCGATAGCCATGGCGAAGGCGAAGTCCTTCAGGGTCTCGCCGCCGAACAAGAGCATGGCGAACACCGGGATGAACGAGGTGAGCGTCGTGTTGATAGTGCGGATGAACACCTGGTTCATGGAGTGGTTAGCCATGGTCATGAAGGTGCAGCGGATGTCCTCGCCCTTCATGTTGTCGTTGATGCGATGGAACACGACCACGGTGTCGTAGAGCGAGTAGCCCAGGATGGTCAGCAGGGCCGCGATGGTGTTCGGGTTCACTTCCCGGCCCACCAAGGCGTAGATGCCCACCACCAGGATAAGGTCGTGCAGCAGCGCCACGATGGCCATGACGCCCATCTTGTACTCGAAGCGGATGGCGATATAGACGATGATGAGCAGGATGGACACGAGAAACGCGATAAGCGAGCTCTGGATGACGCTTGCGCCCCAGTCCGGGCCGATGGTGGTCACCTCGAAATCGCTGGCCTCGAGCCCCAGCGCCTCAGCCACCTGGGTGGCGCGAGCCGTGGCATCCTCGGGGCTCGTGGTGGTGGTGCGCACGAGGAAGCCGGCCTCGCCGCCCGACTCGGTGGTCTGGATGACCGCATCGGGCTCTCCGGCCTCGCTGAAGGCCTCGCGCATCTGCTCGGTGGTCACGTCTCCGGTGCCGTGGAAGGCCACCGAGGTGCCGCCCACGAACTCGATGCCGAAGTTCAACCCGCGGAAGCCCACAACGGCCAGGCAGGCCACCATGGCCACGGCGGCCGCGGTCAGGAACACCTTGCGGTAGCCGAGGAAGTTGATGTCGTGCTTGATGAAGCGGCCCTTGATCTTGCGCACGGCTCTCACCGTCTGGGAGGCCTCGGCCGGATCGTCGGCCTCAACGAGGGAGCGGGTCTCGGCGGCGTTCATCTGGCTTCCGATCTCGGCATCGCGCACAGAGGTGCCCTCGGCAGCGGCCAGCTCGGCGTAGCCCTTCGACGCGTCGATGGAGTCCTTGATACCCCAGAAGCCCGGGTGCTTCGCGATCACCTTCGGCGCCAGCAGGCGGATGAGCGGGGCCTTGAAGATGAGCATCATCGCGATGTCGCAGATGATGCCCAAGGCCAGCGTCATGCCGAAGCCCTTCACCGACGAGGCCGCCAGGAAGAACAGGCACAGCGCCGAGACCATGGTCACCAGGTCGGCGTCGATGGAGGTGAAGATGGCGTGCTTCACGCCGGTGATGGAGGCGGCCTTCACCGAGCGGCCCATGCGGATCTCCTCGCGGAAGCGCTCCACGGTGAGGATGGACGAGTCGGCGGCCATACCGATGGTCAGCACGATGCCGGCGATGCCCGCCAGCGACAGGCTGAACAGGTGGAAGGCCGACAGCGCCGCCAGAATGCCCAGGTACAGCACGGCGAACACAGCCATGGCCGCCGCCGTGATGAGGCCGAGGCCCTTGTAGAACAAAAGCAGGTACAGCATGACCACGGCCAGGCCGATCAGCGCCACGACCACGCCGGAGAACAGCGCGTCCTGGCCGAGGGTGGGCCCGACCACCTGGGACTGGGCGTACTCGAAGGACACGGGCAGCGAGCCGGACTCCAGGATGGTCTGGAGGTTCTTGGCCTCGTCCAGCGTGTAGTGGCCGGTGATCTGCACGTGGCCGTTGGGGATCTCGGACTGGATGGCCGGGGCCGACTGCACCTCGCCGTCCAGGATGATCACGATGAGGCCGTGATCGGCCACCAGATCGCGACTGGCCTGGGCGAAGGCCTCGGCGCCCTGCTGGTTCAGATCGATGTTCACGGCATAGTCGACGGAGCCCTCCTTCTCCTTGCCGATCTGCACGTTGGTGATATCGGCGCCGGTGACGATGGGGGTGTAGGTGCCCGGCTCCACCTTCAGATGCTCGGGCTTGCCCGAGGGGAACGCGTTGCCGAAGGCGTCGGTGACGGTGCCCTCGCCGGCGTACTGGCCGCTCTCGATGGCCTGCTTGACCTGCTCGTCGGTAAACGAGTCCAGGCGGGCGAACTCCAGCGAGCCGGTGCGCCCGATGGTGGCCAGGGCCTCCTCGGTGTTCGACAGACCGGGAATCTGCACGAGGATCTGGTCGGTGCCCTGCTCCTGCACGGTGGCCTCGCTCGCGCCGAGCGCGTTCACGCGGCTCTCGATGATGGCGCGGGACTTCTCCATGTCCTCGGGCGTGACCGCCGCCCCGTCGGTCGACTTCGCGGTGAGCACCACCGACAGGCCGCCCTGGATGTCGAGACCCTGGTTGATCTTCTCCTGGGGCGGGATGAACAGCACCACCGATGCGACGACGAGCAGCGTGGTGAGAATGAGCAGCCAGATGTTGCGACGGTCGTGCGTGCGCGCCGGCTTCTTCTTGACAGTACGTTCCAGAGCCATGAGTTGCCTTTTCCTTGTAACCTTATGCGTAAGCTTCTCCTCGTGAACGCCTGCGAGCGCAACAGCCCCCACGCATTCACGTTAACTTGCCTAGTATGCCACAACGAATCCCAACTGACCAGCCGTTAATTGGCACTATAGACCCCGCCACTCCCCTTCATCGATGATTTCGGCTTCGAATACGCGGTTTTGGGGGCGAAATGGCCCCGAAAGGCGTGGGACCGTATTACCTTGAGCGGCTTTCCCCAGATGGCGCATGGCAGCGGGATCCGAACTGGAGTACCCTGCCCCCGACACCGTGCATTCCAAGCCAGAAAACGAAAAGACCCGGCGATGCACAGCCACGAGCGGCCAAGCGAGGCCCAACGTCCGATATTGGAAGCGGCCCGACGATCGTTCGCCGGGCCGCGTTGCAGGTTACTGTTCGCAGATGGAGCCCGCGGGACTTCGCCCGCTCTCCCCTAGTGCAGGAACATGGCGTCGCCGAAGGAGAGGAGGCGGTAGCGCTCGGCCACGGCGTGCTCGTAGGCGGCCATGACGGACTCGCGGGTGCTGAAGGCGGAGACCAGCATCATGAGCGTGCTTCGGGGCACGTGGAAGTTGGTGATGAGCGCGTCCACCACGGAGAACTCGTAGCCCGGCAGGATGTAGAGGCTCGTGGCCTCGCGGTTGCGGGACACCAGCGCGCCGGCTCCCCCGTTGGCCGCGGGATCCCAGGCGCTCTCCAGGCTGCGCACGCTCGTGGTGCCTACGGCGATCACGCGGCCGCCGGCGGCGCGGGCAGCGGCGACGGCATCCACCGTGGCCTGCGGCACCGTGTAGAACTCGGTGTGGATGACGTGCTTCTCGGGATCCTCCTCGTCCACGATGCGGAAGGTGTCAAGACCCACTTCCAGCTCCACCGTGGCCCAACCGACGCCCTGCTCGCGCAGACGTTCGATGAGCTGGGGGGTGAAGTGCAAACCGGCCGTGGGGGCAGCCGCCGAGCTCTCGCGGCGGGAGTACACGGTCTGGTAGAGCTCCTCGTCGCCGGCATAGTCCTTGATGTAGGGGGGCAGCGGCGTGTGGCCCACGGCGTGCAGGGCCTCGTCCAGGCTGGGCAGCGGCGTGGTCAGCCTCGCCACGCGCTCGCCGCGCTGGCCGTTTCGGGCCCAGTCGATGATCTCGGCCGACAGCACCACATTCCCCGCGCCGTCGGTGAAGTCCACCACGGCCCCAGCCCCGGGCTTCAGGCGCTTGCCCGGGCGCACGAGCACCTCCCAGAAGGCCACGCGGTTGGTGCGGGGCTCGGGGCCTGCGCACTCGCGCAGCAAAAACACCTCGGCCGCCCCGCCGGTGCCGCGCTTGGCACCCAAAAGGCGCGCCGGCATGACGCGGGTCTCGTTGGCCACGAGCAGGTCGCCCGGCCGCAGATAGTCGACGATGTCGCGGAAGATGCGGTCCTCCACCGCACCGGTAGCCCGGTCCATCACGAGCAGGCGGCAACGGTCGCGCTCGGCGGCGGGTTCCTGGGCGATCAGCTCGTCGGGCAGGGCGTAGTCGAAATCATCGGTTCTCATGAAAAGCGCTCCTTAAGAATTGCATCGGCGGTATACTACCACGTTGATCTTGAAACGGCGGCGGGAGCGCCCCGCGGACGGCCCGCTCGGCCGCTCGCGCCCACGCCCCGCCCCCCAAGGCCCCACCTGGAAAGGAATCCCATGGACCCCACCCCGCGCGCCTACCGCGCCATCTGCTTCGATTTGGACGGCACTCTGCTTCCCATGGACCTGGACGTGTTCATGGGCCGCTACTTCGCCGCGCTCTACGACTTCATGGAGGCCCGCGGCATCGAGGGCGGCCCCTTCTTGGAGGCCCTCAAGGCCGGCACCCGCGCCATGGCCGTCCATGACGACGGCCGCACCAACGCCGAGGCCTTCTGGGACACCTTCACCGGTCTTATGGGTGATGCGGACGTGGACTGGGAGCCGCTGCTGACCGAGTTCTACGACGGCCCCTTCGCGGCCCTCGGTGCCGATGTGGAGCCCAACCCGGCCGCCGCGGCGGCCATCGAGACCCTGGCGGCAAAGGGCTATCCCCTGCTGCTGACCACCATGCCCATGTTCCCGCCGACCGCTGTGCGCCACCGCCTGGCCTGGGCCGGTATACGCTCTAAGGCCTTCGCCCGCCTGACCCACTACGAGAATTCCCGCACCGTGAAACCGCGACCGCTCTACTACGCCGAGAACCTGGCGGCAGCCGGGGTGGACGGCACCGACGTGCTCATGGTGGGCAACAACACCGTGGAGGACCTCTCCTTCATGCACCTAGGGGCCGACGGCTACCTGGTGACCGATTGGCTGCTCGACCCGGCGGGCTTTGACCTGGCCTCGGTGAAGCACGGCACCATGGCCGACTTCGCCGCCTTCGCGGCAGCCCTGCCGCCCTGCGCCAATCCGGCCGCGTCCGTGAAGACGGGCACCATCGACCCGGCCGAGGCCGAGGCCGTGCGCGCCGCCAACGACGGAGGCTCCCTGGACGGGGGCGCCGCCGCGGCCCACGCCGCCGCGGCCACCGACGACGTGCTGGCCGCCCAGGCGACCGGCTCCCGGGAGGTGTAGGCCATGGCACTGTTCGACTGCACCTGCGAGGCTGCCTCCGGCCACGCTCGGGCACTTTCCTACGAGACGGCCCACGGCACCTTCCGCACCCCCATGTTCATGCCCGTGGGCACCTCGGCTACAGTGAAGGGCGTCACCACCGACCAGCTGCGCGAGCTGGGGGCCCAGGTGGTGCTCGCCAACACCTATCATTTGGCCATGCGCCCCGGGGCCGACCTGGTGGAAGAGGCCGGCGGTATCCACCGCTTCATGAACTACGACGGTCCCATGCTCACCGATTCCGGCGGCTTCCAGGTGTTCTCCCTGGCCGACACCGTGAAGCTGTCCGACGACGGCGTCACCTTCAAGTCCATCTACGACGGGTCCAACATTCACTGGACGCCCGAAGAGAACATGGTCATCCAGCAGAAGATCGGCGCCGACATCGCCATGCAGCTGGACCAGTGCGCCCCCTATCCGGCCGCCCGCGAGTTCGTGGCGAAGGCCGTGGACTACTCGAGCGCCTGGGCGCGCCGGTGCCTGGCAGCCCACACGCGCCCCGACCAGACGCTCTTCGGCATCGTCCAGGGCGGCATGCATCTCGATCTGCGCCTGGAATCTATCCGCCGGCTGCGGGAGATCGAGGACGAGTCGCTGGCGGCCGGGCACCGGCGCTTCGGCGGCTTCGGCATCGGGGGCTACTCGGTCGGCGAGGACCACGAGGTGATGTTCGAGACCTTGGGCGAGGTGGCCCGGGCCTGCCCTGAAGACCGCCCCCGCTACCTCATGGGCGTGGGCAACCCCACCACCCTGGTGCGTGCCGTGCGCGAGGGCGTGGACATGTTCGACTGCGTGCTGCCCACCCGCACGGCCCGCATGGGCACGGCGTTCTCCAGCACGGGCCGCATGAACATGCGCAACGCGAAGTTCGCCCGCGACTTTACGCCACTCGATCCCGCCTGCACCTGCCCCACCTGCCAAAACTACACCCGCGCCTACCTGCGCCACCTGGTGAAGCAGAACGAGATGCTCGGCGCCATGCTGCTGTCGGTGCACAACCTGCACTTCCTGCTGGATTTGATGCGCCGGGCCCGCGAGGCAGTGCTGGCCGACGCCTACGAGGACTTCTACCGGGCCTGGATGGACTCGCCGGCCGCCGCCGACTACTAGGTTTCTTACCGTTCGGTTACAACTTCCTACGGGAAGGAAACGGGTTGTCGCCGATACCAACGACTCTTTGACGGAACGTTAAACTGAACCACAGTGTCAGACGAGCAGCCAAACCGTTTCTACTGAAGAACTGGGGCGGCGCCGCGCGGGCGCGCGGCCTCGTCACAGTTGAAAGGAATGATTGCCATGACCACTCTTGCCGACAAGCTGGCCCCTTACGGGATCGACTACGTGGACGCCATGGACCGCTTCGGCGACAACGCCGAGCTCTACGAGCGCCTGGCAATGAAATACCTGAACGACACCCATCTGGTATCGCTGCAGGCGGCCATCGAGGCCCACAACTTCTCCGACGGCTACAGCGAGGCCCACGCGCTAAAGGGCGTGGCCGGCAATCTGTCCTTCAAGGACCTCTACCAGACCGCCGCGCTCGTCTCGGATGCCCTCTATGCGGGCGAGTCCGATGCTGCCATCGACTACCTTCCCCAGGTGGAAGAGGCCCACAAGCTGGTTCTCCAGGGCCTAGAGGCCTGGCAGAACGGCGAACTGTAGCGACTGGGCGCGCGAGCGGCGTGAGCTCGCTCTCCTTTCCGCGATTGAAAGGCCCCGATTCGTCGGGGCTTTTTTTGCGGCATGAGATATTCCGACGATGCGGAAGGGGCGCCGCGCGGAGCCGGGGAACCGAAGCGATCATTTGCGCCACACCTTCCTACATTTGTGGCGCAAAACGCCGCTTTGGTTCCAGAACCATCTGTCGGCGCCAATTCTGACCAGGCGTTTTACCATACCAGGGGACCAAAACGGCGTTTTGCGACACACCCAAGGGAACCAAAGCGGCGTTTTGCGCCATTTTTCACAGCGCGACGAACGGCGGGGCGGGGCCGCCCATCCTCGGCGCACTCCGCCCACTTTGGTTCGCGGCGCGACCGCTACAGCTCGATGCGCTCGAACATGTCGGGGGCGGCGCCGCAGATGGGGCAACGATAATCGGCGGGCAGGCCGTCCGGGTAGCCCTCCTCGATGTAGCCGCACAGCATGCAGCGCCAGGCGATCTTCTTCCCAGCTGTCGGCGCGCCCGCGGCCGTCTCGGTGACGCCGGCGGGAGACGCCTCGTCACCGCCGTTGTACGTGGCGGCCTTCGGCGGCGTCTTGCCGCCCTTCACCGCATGGTAGTAGGCGTAGGTGAGCGGCTCGCCAGCGGCAAGCACCTCGGCCTCTTCCACCGTGCCCACGAACAGGTAGTGGCTGCCCACGTCGATGGTCTCGGTCACGAACACCGAGAAGCGCGCCAAGCCGTGCTCGGCCACATAGGGTACCTCCGAGCCGTCCAGGGCGTGGTTGCAGTCGGCGAACTTGTCGATGTCGGTGGAGCTGTGGAACCCGAAGGTGCCGATCAGCTCCATGGGAGCAGCCTCGGTCAGCACCGTGGCGGCGAAGCGGCCCGACGAGAGGATGGCCGCCGTGGTGGCGTTCTCCTTATTCAGCGACACGGCCAGGGTGGGCGGCTCGGAGGCCACCTGGACAAGCGTGTTCGCCACACAACCGAACTTGCCATTGCCATTGCGGGCGGTGATGAGGTAGAGCCCCGAGCTCAGCGAGCGGAAGGCCTTGCGATCGATCATGGAAATCTCCTTTCGGAACGGGGAATGGCGGGGAACGCGCCCCGCCAGCCCCACGCCATTCGACGGCGTTGCACCGAGTTCGGGCGACACCTTCTCAACAAGCGAGCCTATCACGGCTGCAGAGATTATACTTCTTCTGTAGGCAATCCGTAGCGGAGGAGCAACGCGGCAACGCAACCGCAATGCCGCGCGACCCGCTTCCGCCCGAGGCGCCGCGGCCGACCGTGCCACACGACCCACGGCCGCTCAAGGCGCCCCGGGCGCGGCGCCCCGCAACGGCAGAGCCCCCGTAGGGGCGGTCCTTCAGGCCGCCCGCACCCGAGAACCAACCCCGAGGAGCACCCGTGAGACGTTCCAACATCGAGCTTCTGCGCATCGCGAGCATGCTCATGATCGTCATGTTCCATTTCAGCGTCCATGGCCCCTGGCCCGAAACAGGGCCGCTCGCCTCGCAGGTGGCCGTGGAGATGCTCAGCTTCGGCGGCAAGCTGGGCGTGAACTGCTTTGTCCTGATCACCGGCTACTTCATGGTGCGCGGCAGCCTGAAGGTGACATCGCTTTTGCGCGTCGCGCTTGAAACGTGGTTCTACTCATTCGCTCTGCTCGGCATCTTCCTGGTCGTCCAGCCCGATCTGGTCACACCCGAGAAGCTGGAGAAGGCGCTTCTGCCCCTGATGTCGGGCGAGTACTGGTTCATCACCTGCTACGTGGCGCTCATGGCCGCGAGCCCGTTTCTCAACCTGCTGTACCGCCACCTGGGCGCCGTCGGCATGAGCCGCCTGGCCGCCGTGGGCTTCGTCGTGCTGTCGCTCGTGCCCACGGCAAGCACGTTCAACCCCCTCGGGTCGGACCTGGTGTGGTTCTTCTACCTGTACCTGCTCGGCGGTTGGATACGCGACCTGACCGAAAGCGACAACGCGGCGGGGCAGTCGAGAGCGAAGGCGGGCGGGCTTTGCCGCCTGGACCCCGTGCGCATTGCGGAAAGGATGGGCGGTTGGGCCATCGTGGGCGGCGTCGGGTTCGTGTGGGCCAGCATGACCGTGCTCGGCTGGGCCCACCAGGTCTTCGGCTTCGACCGCATCCTGCCCGATTACTTCATCTGGCAGTACATGGTGCCCACCTTCATCGCCTCACTCGGCACGTTCCTGGCGTTCCAGAAGCTGGCCATCGGCAGCGTGCCCTGGATCAACCGCGCCGCCGCCTCCGCGCTCGGCGTCTACCTCATCCACGACAACCCGATCATGCGGGCATGGCTCTGGCCGCACGTGGCCGGCCTCTACGCTGCCGGCTGGCCCGCCATCCTCGCCGGCGGCATCGGCGCGGCCCTGGCCGTATACGCCCTCGGCGCCCTCATCGACGCCGCCCGCCGCACCTGGCTGGAAAAGCCGCTGCTCGCGTGGATCAGCCGACGGTTCGCCGCGCGACTAGCCAGAGCCGACCGATGGTTCGCGGGCATCACACGGGAAGGGTAATAAAAGGCGGCCAGTCCCGAAAGACCGGCCGCCCTCGCACGCTCGATTATTGCGCCCGCTACGCCATAGCGCCTACCGCGTCGCGTCCCACAGGCCGTCGCTGCCGACGTAGCACTCGCCAATCCACTGATCGGTGGCCATGGCGCCCGATTCCAGCAGATAGTAGTTGCCGACCCAGCATTCAGCGGCCATGGCGCCGGAGTCGCGCAGGTAATACCAGGTGCCGTCGACCTCGACCCAGCCGGTGGCCATGGCGCCGGAATCGTGGAAGTAGTACCAGGTGCCGCCCACCGCAAGCCAGCCGGTAGCCATGGCGCCCGAGCCGTCGAGGTAGTACCAGGTACCGCCGATGGACTGCCAGCCCGTGGCCATGGCGCCAGAGCCCTTAAGGTAGTACCAGGTGCCGCCGACCTCGACCCAGCCGGTGGCCATGGCGCCGGAATCGTGGAAGTAGTACCAGGTGCCGCCCACCGCAAGCCAGCCGGTAGCCATGGCGCCCGAGCCGTCGAGGTAGTACCAGGCACCTCCGATGGACTGCCAGCCGGTGAGCATGGCGCCCGAACCGCTCAGGTAGTACCAGGTGCCGTCAACCTGTGCCCAGCCGGTGGCCATGGCGCCGGAATCGTGGAAGTAGTACCAGGTGCCGCCCACGGCAAGCCAGCCGGTGGCCATAGCACCCGAGCCGTTGAGGTAGTACCAGGTGTCACCGATTTGCTGCCAGCCCGTCTGCATCACGCCGGAGCCATTCAGGTAGTACCAGGTGCCGCCGACCTCGACCCAGCCGGTGGCCATGGCGCCGCTGTCGGGATCAAGGTAGTACCACGATTGGCCATCTTGAAGCCAGCCCGTCTTCACCGCGCCGCTCTGGTCGGCATAGTAGTACCACGCGTTCCCGATGCGCTCCCAGCCCGCGCCCACGTGCATAGAACCGTCGCCGTTCAGGTAATAGTGGCTCGCTCCCTCGTGGAGCCAACCGGTGTTCATGGAGCCGTCGGACCAGTCGAGATGGTACCAGGTGCCCCCCACGTCCTTCCAACCCATGGCCACGGCGCCACCGGGCTCGAGGAAGTACCACGTGCCGTTGATAGCCACCCAGCCGCTCTTGTTCGTCAGCGGGACGCCGTTGTTGTAGAAGAACGCCCACGGGGCCGCGTTGCGCTGCTGCTGAATCCAGCGGTTACCGTCCACATTAGTCGTCACGCCCTTGTCGCCCAAGGTCGCCACGAAAGCGCTCTGGCCCAGCTGGGCTGCGTAGGTCGCATTGAAGTGGCGCACGCCCAGACGATGGAGCGCCTGCACCGTCTCGGCAGGCATCAGCTGGTAGGCACCGGTCTGCACCGCCACGGGGCGAACGTTACCAACCACCGGGCGCAGAATCGCGCGCAGGTAGGCCGGGGTGTTCGACCCCACGTGCCCATGGTGTCCCAACTTCAGAAAATCGACGTTGCGTAGGGTGCGGGCCAGCTTGGCCTCATCGCCGTTGCCCACGGTCCAGTCGTTGGCGTAGTTGTTGATGTCCCCCGCCAGAAACGCGATACGGCCGTTGGGCGCCGTCACCTTCACCCCGTAAGAGAAGAAGTTCGCATCGGGAACGCGGTAGGCGATGTAGTCGGTGTTCGCGTCATCGTAGTTGAGAATCTCCACCGCGGCGCTTCCCAGCGTCAGATAGGGCGAGCCCGTATGGTCGGCGCGCGGGTCGTCGTCGCCGTCAAGGTCGCCGTCGCCGTCGCCCCCATCGAGATCGTCGCCGGCACCCCCATCGGGTCCGTCGCCCTCACCGGGCTCCTCCCACGCAGGATCGAGATAGTGCACTAGGCGACCGTCGTAGGATTCCACCGCCGCACAGAGACGATCATACACATAGAGGTTATCCCACAGACGAGAACCGTCGGAGATGAGCAGATCGCTGTAGTAGGGCGTATACACCGTGCGCGGCTGGAACGTGCGAATGATGTCGGAGGCCGAGCCGATATGATCGCTGTGCGTATGCGTGCCGATGTAGAAATCGAAGTTGTCAGCGTTCACGCCCAGCGACTTCATGTAGGCGATCACCGCATGCTCGATACCCTGGCCCCGAGTGATGCCGGGGCGCGCGGGATAGCGGCTGTCGGACCCATCGGGGTACGAGCTGTCCTCACCCGAATCCACCATACCGAAACGACCGTCGCATTCCACCAGGATCGCATCGGTGTTGTCGAAGGGAAGCACGTGAATGCGCACCGTTCCCGCCGTCGCCGCATGGGCCGCAACGGGCATGACGGCAAGCAACATCGCTCCCAGAGCAATGACGATGGCGAGCGCGCAAAGGCGCCCGCGCTTTCCCGCAGAAAGCACTCCGTAACTCATAGGCTCTCAAAACTCCTCAAATACCCAGCTCAATTAACCTTGACAGTGTATCAGTTTATCTGGGATTACACGGTATTTCCGCGAGTCGCTCACACGGACAGCGGCGAAACACCGCGACGCGGGTGCGCCGCTGTCGCGGGCGGGCTGAAGCCCGCCCCTACGAAGGCGCGATGCGGAGAACGAGAGCCCGACGGGGAACTCTTGACAACACGACCTCCGTACCGTATCTTGGAAAGCATATCACGCTTATCTTAGGGGAGACACCGTATGAGATTCTTCATGACCGCTTTCAGCCAGACCCCCCCCCCATGCCGTTCGCATCGCTATTGCCGCGCTCTGCGCCCTGACCCTTCTCGCCCCTGCGAGCGCCTGGGCCGCGCCCGATGCAACTGACGCGGAGGCGCCGCCATCCGAGGTGATCACTGGCACGGCGCCCGCGCAACCCGCGCCCTGGCTGCCCGCGGGTTGGAGCTTGACTGACGATGACGCCTGGCACTACGGCAACGCCGACGGCACGTCGCGGGTCGGCTGGCTCTGGGATAGGGGCTCCTGGTACTACCTCGACCCCACCCGCGACGGCGCCATGGCCACGGGCTGGGCGCAGGTTGACGGCACCTGGTACTACCTGAGCGGCTCGGGGGCCATGCTCACCGGCTGGCAGCAGCTCGGGGGCACCTGGTACTACCTCGACAGCTCGGGAGCCATGGCCGAGGGCTGGCAATATCTCGGAGGCAGCTGGTACTACTTGTGGCCCGACTCCGGCGCCATGGCCGAGGGCTGGGCGCGCGTCGACGGCACCTGGTACTACCTCAGCGGCTCGGGGGCCATGCTCACCGGCTGGCAGCAGCTCGGGGGCACCTGGTACTACCTCAACGGCTCGGGAGCCATGGCCGAGGGCTGGCAGTATCTCGGCGGCAGCTGGTACTATCTGTGGCCCGCCTCCGGTGCCATGGCCACGGGGTGGATCGACCTGGACGGCATCTGGTACTACCTGAAGGGCTCGGGGGCCATGGTCGCGAACCAGTGGATGGGCGACTACTACCTCATGGGCGACGGCACCATGGCCACCAATCGCTGGATCGGGGAATACTACGTCGGCAACGACGGTCTGTGGAACAGCGCGGGCCCTGGCTATTCTTCGGCGGCACGGTTCCTGAACATTCAATGGGCCGGCCAGCCAAACAGCTACTACTGCGGCCCCACTTCGGGCTATATGGTACTGCGACACCTGGGCGCCTTCGGCGCCGCCGACGGAACGCCGCTCACCATCAACAATGTCGCGCGCTTCATGGGCGCCACTCCCGCGGGCGTCTTTCTGGAAACGCGGGACTTCGAGCGCGGCATCAACCGCTGGCTCGGCTGGGACGCCTACTACACGATTCCCCATCCCTCCTATGAGACGGTGCGCGACGCCGTGCTGCGCTCCTTCGACACCGGCTACCCCGTGGTGGTGCATACCTGGGAGGGCAACGGCCGCTACTACAACGGCCATCGCAGCTCTATGGGACACCTCATGGTGGTGGACGGCTACGATCCGGAAACCGACGCTGTCTACCTCGTCGACCCCTGGGCTGGCGTATCGGGGGCCTCGGCTCAGAAGTTCTGGTACGGCGGTCTGCGCGAGTTCACCAACACGTTCATCAACCCCTATCGCGGCATCTACACCCACTAAGGTCGCGGAGAGAGGATCCCACGAGCAGTGCTCCATCGGGCCGCGAGTGCATCGGTCAGCACCGCACCCCCTCCCGCGTCCCGTAGGGGCGGGCTTCAGCCCGCTCGCCCCAGCCGACACCCCAGATCCGAGGTCCACCGCCCCCACCCGCTCCTCGGCTCCGCCCCCCCCCTCTCTCTCACCCCTCCCCATCCACAACGGCACCCACCACAGGGCGCCGTTCTCCTTTCCCCTTCCCCATTGTTCAATTTTATTTCTAACTAATATGTTTCTGAACACTTTAATGTGCTAGTATCTCTAAACATATTCAGATGAACATTGGAGCGAATCGAGGTATCATTATTATGAGTCTGGGCAAGAACGAGTTCCTCGTCCTACGGGAAATCGTGTTGCACCCCCATCGCGCGCAGCGCAAGATCGCCGAGACCACGGGGCTTTCCCTGGGCACGGTCAACGGCACGGTGAAATCCCTGACCGCCCAGGGCCTCATCGCGGAGGGCGGCCCCACCGAGGGCGGCATCGCGGCCCTGGCTCCCTACAAGGTGGACAATGCCGTCATCTTGGCGGCGGGACTGTCCTCCCGCTTCGCCCCCATCTCCTACGAGAAGCCCAAGGGGCTTTTGAAGGTACGTGGCGAGGTGCTCATCGAGCGCCAGATCGAGCAGCTGCTGGCCGCGGGTATCACTGACATCACTGTGGTGGTGGGATACAAGAAGGAGTACTTCTTCTACCTGGAGGACAAGTTCGGGGTGTCCATCGTGGTGAACCCCGACTACGCCTCGCGCAACAACAGCTCGTCGATCAAGCGGGTGGAGGACCGCCTCGGCAACACCTACATCTGCTCGTCGGACGACTACTTCACCGAGAACCCCTTCGAGCCCTACGTGTGGAAGGCCTACTACGCGGTGGAGTATGCGGAAGGGCCCACGGCCGAATGGTGCGTCACCACCGGCGCCCACGACCGCATCACCGCCGTCACCATCGGCGGGACCGACGCCTGGTACATGATCGGACACGTCTACTTCGACCGCGCCTTCTCCGCCGCCTACGTGCCGCTGCTCGACGCCGTCTACGACAACCCGGCCACCGTCGAAAAGCTGTGGGAGCACATCTACCTCGATCAAATCAAGGACCTCGACATGATGGCGCGCCGCTACCCCGCCGGCACCATCTTCGAGTTCGACAGCCTCGACGAGGTGCGCGCGTTCGACCCCCTGTTCCTGGAGAACCTCGACTCGGAGGTGTTCGACAACATCGTGGCCACCCTCGGCTGCACCAAGGGCGAGATCCACGACGTGTACCCTCTGAAGCAGGGGCTCACCAACCTCTCGTGCCACTTCGCCACCGCCGACGGCGAGTACGTGTACCGCCATCCCGGCATCGGCACCGAGGCCATGATCGACCGCACGAGCGAGACCGCCGCCCAGAAGATCGCCCACGGCCTCGGCATCGACGACACGTTCATCCACGAGGACGAGCGCGGCTGGAAGATCTCGCGCTTCATCGGCGGGGCGCGCAACCTCGACCCGCGCAACGACGCGGAAGTGGCCCGCGCCATGGCCATCGCACGCATGATCCACGAGTCGGGTGCCACGGTGGACAACACGTTCGACTTCTACACCGAGAGCCTGCACTACGAGCAGCTGCT
Source organism: Adlercreutzia mucosicola DSM 19490 (assembly GCF_000422625.1). Taxonomy (GTDB): domain Bacteria; phylum Actinomycetota; class Coriobacteriia; order Coriobacteriales; family Eggerthellaceae; genus Adlercreutzia; species Adlercreutzia mucosicola. The sequence continues at coordinate 119,961 of NZ_AUGK01000005.1, forward strand.
GCGCGAGAAGGGCCCTATCGACGTGCCCGGCTACCGGGAGATGGCCGAGGCGGCCCGCCGCGTGAAGGAGTACGCCGACGGCGACGGCGCGCCGATCTGCCTCACCCACAACGATTTCTTCTACCTGAACTTCCTCATTGACGGCGACGACCACCTCTACCTCATCGACTGGGAGTACGCCGGGCTCGCCGACTACGCGAGCGACTTCGGCACCTATGTGGTGTGCTGCGAGTGCAGCGAGCAGGAGGCCCTGCGGGCGCTGGAACATTATTTCGACCGCAAGCCCACCTTCGAGGAAGTGCGCCACAACTTCGCCTACGTGGCCCTGGCCGGCTGGTGCTGGTACGTCTGGAGCCTCGTGAAGGAGGCCGAGGGCGATTTCGTGGGCGAGTGGCTCTATATCTACTACAACTACGCGAAGAAATATCTGGGGAAAGTGCTGCGCTGGTACGACGAGTCTTTTTACACGGAAGGATAGGCCATGAAATACGGACTTATGAGCGGCTGCCTTTGGGGTTTGGACACGGTGATTCTGGGCATTGCCCTGACCATGGTGCCCTTTATCGGAACGGCCGAGGCCATCGCGCTGGGGGCCATCGTCAGCTCGGCACTCCATGATGTGTTCTGCGCCCTGTGGCTCTTGCTGTACATGGGCGTGCGCGGGCGCTTGAAGGACACGCTGGCGGCCCTAAAGACCCGCAGCGGCAAGGTGGTCATGCTGGGCGCCCTGCTCGGCGGACCTTTGGGCATGACCGGCTACGTGATCGCCATCAACAACATCGGCGCGGGCTACACGGCCATCATCTCGTCGTTCTACCCCGCCTTCGGCACCCTCATGGCCGTGCTGCTGCTGAAGGAGAAGATCACGGCCGGGCGTCTGATCGCGCTGTTCGTGGCCCTGGGCGGCATCATCGCCATGGGGTATTTGTCCGCCGACACCACCGTGGTGGGCGATCCCACCATAGGTCTGATCGCCGCCATCGTCACCGTAGTCGGCTGGGGCTCCGAGGCGGTGCTGTGCGCCTGGGGCATGCGCGATGACGCCGTGGACAACGAGACGGCCCTGCAGATTCGCGAGACCACCTCGGCGATCGTGTACCTCTTCGTGATCCTGCCCATCTTCGGCGCCTGGATGTTCACCTGGACGAGCCTGCCCACCTTCGGAGTGGGCGTGGTGGCCCTGGCGGCCCTGGCCGGCACCGCCTCCTACCTGTTCTACTATAAGGGCATCGCCACCATCGGCGCGGCGAAGGGCATGGCGTTGAACATCTCGTATTCGGCCTGGGCCGTGCTGTTCGGTCTCATCCTGCTGGGCAGCGTGCCCGGTCCCGTGGAGATCATCTGCTGTGTTGCCATCCTGTGCGGCACCATCCTGGCCGCCTGCGACTGGAAAGAGCTGTTCAGCCGCACGAAAGGGCAGGCGTAAGGAAGAGGGAGAGCGCTAGGGGCGGCCGCGTGAGAAGATGCGGGCCGCTCCTGTCCCGCCCCTCCATTGACCCAAGAGAAAGGCCCCCGCAGCTACGGCTGTGGGGGCCTTTGTTTGTGCGATTAAGCGTTTTCAGCGAGCGCGCTTAGCGAGCGCATACGCTGCAAGCGCGATCCTTGCCAGACTCAGCAATGGTGCCCGACTTGATGTTGTCGGACTGCTTCAGCGTTGTGCAATTCTGGCTGGTGTGGTACACCGTACCATTGTCCACCCAATACACCGTAACAGCGTTCTCATCGTAGTTCGGGATCCACTTGCCGTCAGCGCCGACGTAGTAGTTGCCAATCCAGGCATTGGTGGCCATGGCGCCCGAACCGGTCAGGTAATAGTCGCCAACCCACTTGCTAGCCTGCATGGCACCGGAGCCGTTGGCGTAATACCAGGTGCCGTCTACGTCGAACCAGCCCGTGGCCATCGCGCCAGAAACAGGGTTGAGATAGTACCAGGCGTTGCCGATCCACTGCCAGCCAGTCTGCATGGCGCCGGAGGCCGCCAGGTAGTACCAGATGCCGCCCTGGTTCAGCCAGCCGGTCTCCATGGAGCCGGAGCCGTTCAGGTAGTACCAGGTACCGTCGATCTCAGCCCAGCCGGTGGCCATGGCACCGGTCTCGGGATCCAGGTAGTACCAGGAACCGCCGATCCACTGCCAGCCGGTCTGCATGGCGCCGGAGGCCGCCAGGTAGTACCAGGTGCCGCCCTGGTTCAGCCAGCCGGTCTCCATGGCGCCGGAGCCGTTCATGAAGTACCAGGCACCATCAATGTCCCACCAACCGACCAGCATGTCGGGATCCAGGTAGTACCAGGTGCCGCCGACCTTCTCCCAGCCGAACGCCATCGCTCCGCCGTCCTTGAAATACAGCCAGCTCGACACGCCCTCGGGGATATAACCGCCGTACAGCAGTTCAACAAACTCGGAACCCCAGTGCCAACCAGTCACCATCCAGCCGTTCTGATCGAAGTAGTAGAACTCGCCCTCGCCGTTGGTCTCGATGTACTGGTAGCCCACCGCGTAGGTGCCATCCTCGTACTCGAACCACCAGCCGCCCTTGGACTGCATCCAGTAGCCCGGAGTCAGCTCGTCACCGTCGACGTCCTCGTCCACCGTGAGGGCAGACACGTTCAGGCTCTCAACCGGCGCGCCTTGATCGGCGTACGCAGCCTGGGCCCCCAGCCCCATCGTCGAGAGGGCCACCGCGGCGACCACAGCGATGCAGCACGCCCACAGCTTCACCCACTTCGACGAGAAGCTCCGAGCCTGCTCGGACATTACATTACCCATACTCATCACTCTCCTTCTCATAGCGCCTCCGACCTGGAGGCATTCTCTGACAAGCAATCCCAGAATATCACACTTCGGTAACAGGATGTTGCGCGACGGCCATTGGAAGCGGTTTCATTATTTGCAACGTTATTCGTTTTTATGCAATTGATTAAAAGAAAAAGACCTCGCTGCCAGTCGATCAAACTGGCAGCGAGGTCCTGCGACAACACCTCGCATTGAGGCGATCGCGCCCGTCTCCCTAGCGAGTGGCGTCCCACAACCCCGAGGAGTTCACGTGGTAGGGCCCGATCCACGTGTCAGTCAACATGGCGCCAGAACCGCCCACATAATAATTGCCGATCCAGCAGCTCGCCGCCATGGCGCCGGACCCGTAAAGATAGTACCAGGTGCCACCGAGGTTGAGCCATCCGGTGGCCATGGCGCCCGAGGAGTTCAGATAATACCAGGCGTCACCGAGGTTGAGCCATCCCGTGACCATGGCACCGCTCCCATTGAGGTAGTACCAAGTACCCCACAGATTCAGCCACTCCGTGGCCATGGCACCGGAACCATGCAGGTAGTACCAGGTGCCTCCGAGGTTGAGCCAACCAGTCTGCATGGCACCGGAGCCGCTCAGATAGTACCACGCGCCACCCACAAGCTGCCAGCCTGTCTGCATTGCTCCCGAGCCATTCAGGTAGTACCAGGTGTCACCGAGGTTGAGCCATCCGGTGGCCATGGCGCCCGAGGAGCTCAGATAGTACCAGGTGCCGCCTAGATCAAGCCACCCCGTGGCCATGGCGCCGCTGCCGTGGAAGTAGTACCAGGCGCCCCCGATCAACTGCCAGCCCGTCTGCATGGCGCCGGAGCCGTTCAGGTAGTACCAGGTGCCGTCCAGGTTCAGCCAGCCGGTCTGCATAACGCCGGAGCCGTTCATGTAGTACCAGGCGCCGTTGACCCACTGCCAGCCGGTCAGGTTGTTGCCGTTGGCGTCGCGCAGGTACCACGTCGACCCGCTCTGCACCCACCGCGTCGAAGGTTCCGGCGCAATCCAGCTGGGAGTGTCAGCCAAACCCGAGCTGGTGGCCGACGAGAACGGGAAGGCCGTGGTATAGGCGAAGTTCACGTCGCAGTACTTGCGCGGCGTTCCATTCACCAGACCGATGGAGGTGAACTGCCAGATGTCGGTGTTGGCCACGCCGCACTGGTGGGCGATGTAGGGATAGCGCGCCACCCAACGGCCCCAGCCCTGCCTCTTCATGTTATCGGTGGAGAACACCGGCGCGGTCAGGCGGTTGTCCCACCAGTCCTTATTCGCGTAGATGCCCACCTTGAAGCCCTCGTTGGCCACCATAGAGCAGAAGCGGTTGGCCATGGCGCCGAGCAGCCCCTTGTCGAGGCTCGCCTGGCACTTGTCCTCCATATCGTAGTACACCGGCAGATCCAGATCCTGTGGAGCGATACCGTTCTCCTTGAGCACCCGCAGCACGTGGCGCGCCTCGCCCTCGGCCGAAGACGAGGGACCCAACTCACGAGTGGCGTAGGAGTACAGGTACACGCCCACCTTCAAGCCCGCGGCTTTGGCGCCCCGGTAGTTCCGGGCGAACCACGTGTCGTCCTGGCGCGGCGTGTCGTTGCCGTAAGCACAGCGAATGATGGCGAAGGTGATACCGTCGGCCTTCACCTGGTTCCAGTCGATGGCCCGATAGCCCGAGCCGCTCGAGTTGTTGTGGTAAGAGACGTCGATGCCGATCTCCTGCACGCCCGGCACGGAAACGATCTGATTGGCGCCATTCGGCGTTTCGCGATAGGTATAGGTGTCCTTGCCGTTCGATCGCGACCAGGTGGAGCGGTAGCTGTCACCGACGTCACTGAACGCGCCGCTGAACAGCTGGATGCCCTCGTCGGCCAGTTTCTCATTTTCCTCGTAGATCACATTATCGGGGATACCATCGGTGAAGCGGAAGCTGTTCGCCTGCTCACCCGTCGTGTCCTGGTACTCGGGCTCGGGGATGCCGGCGTATTCGCCACCGGAGGCCCCGCCCGCAGCCTCGGCGAAAGCCAGGGCCGGAACGAGGGAAAGTGCCAGCGTAGACGCCAGAACCAATCGAAGTGCTCTCTGCTTCATTTCTACCTTCCTTAAGCACTCGGTTGACATTCGTAACCCAATCGTCACTAAAGTCTTTGCATGGTACCATGGTCGCAGGGCCTTCGCAATCTCGAAAAGCCCCGAAACCTCCCTCTGGCCACATTCCCCTTTTTCCTGTTCAACAGCGGAATGCAACCGCATCTGCCCCCTTTAATTGTCGGCAAAATGTGATACCATCGCGAACGGAAGAAGGAGAAACGCGATAGGCAGGATGACGCGCGCGAGCGCGCCTACGGAGGAGAGTGATATGCACAACGTTCATCTCAGACAATCATGGTGCAAGGTGGGCCTTGCGGCGCTGTTGGCGCTGGGCACCATCCCCGCTGCGGGCCTGTCGGCCGTCGGCCAGGCTTGGGCCGCCGAGACCGAGGTGGCCCCCGCAGCTGTGACGGCCACCACCGAGGGGCCGGAAGCGGCGATCGGAGCGGCTCAGCCGACTGCCGGCGTCACCGAGCAGACACCCGCAGATGCCGCCGCGCCTCGCGACGCTGCGGCCGAAGATGCCGACCCGATCGACGCCCCCGCCACCCCGGCGCAGCCGCAAGCGCCGGCGCTGCCCGCCCTGGCCAGCGGGTGGAATTACCTGGACGGCCAGTGGTACTACGGGCGTGCCGATGGCACCCCGCAAACGGGCTGGCTGTACGACGGGGCCTGGTACTACCTGCACCCCGACACCGGGGCCATGGCCACCTACTGGACCCAGGTCGACGGCACGTGGTACTACCTGGGCGGCTCCGGCGCCATGGAAACGGGCTGGCAGTTCATCGACGGAGCCTGGTACTACCTGGCCTCCAACGGCGAGCGCGCCCACGGCTGGCAGTGGATCGGCAACGCGTGGTACTACCTGTACCCCGACACCGGCGCCATGGCTGCGGGCTGGGTGCAGATCGACGGCACCTGGTACCTCCTCAGCTGGTCGGGCGCCATGCAGACGGGATGGCAGTGGGCCAACGGGGCCTGGTACTACCTGCACGGATCGGGCGCCATGGCCACGGGCTGGCAGTCGGTGGGCGGCTCGTGGTACTATCTCTACCCCGACACCGGTGTCATGGCTGCGGGTTGGGTGCAGATCGACGGCACCTGGTACCTCCTCGGCAATTCGGGAGCTATGAAGACGGGGTGGCAGTGGGCCAACGGGGCCTGGTACTACCTGCACGGATCGGGTGCCATGGCCACGGGCTGGCAGTCGGTGGGCAGCGCCTGGTACTACCTCTTCCCCGATTCCGGCGTCATGGCCACGGGCTGGCTCCAGCTCGGCGATAGCTGGTACTACCTCGACGGCTCGGGCGCCATGGTCACGGGTTCCCGCACCATCGGTAACGAGTACCATCAATTCGACGGCTCGGGCGTCTGGCAGGGCAGCACCGATCTGGCAGGTATGTTCGCCGCCTGGGCCCAGCCCGAGTGGAGCGCGACCAACTGGCTCATCCTCGTCGACACCGCCCGCTGCAAGGTGGCCGTCTTCTGGGGCTCTCAGTGGAACTGGCAGCTGCAGCACCTTTGGGACTGCTCCCCGGGCAAGGCTTCCACGCCCACGGTGAAGGGCCGCTTCTCGGTAGGCAGCCGCGGATACTATTTCGATTCCAAGAACGCCCGCTGCTTCTATTACACACAGTTCTACGGGAACTACCTGTTCCACTCGGTGCTCTACCACCAAACATCCTCCCCCACCTGGATTATGGACGGCCGTCTGGGCATCCCGCTGTCCCACGGCTGCGTTCGCCTTGATGTGTGGAATGCCCAGTGGATCTACAACAACATCCCGGGCAACACCCGCGTCTACGTCTGGTAAGCGCATCCCGACTTCCTAAGACGAAGGACCCCGCATCAGTGCATGCGGGGTCCTTCGTCTTTCTCTCGGCGCTTTGGGATCATACCCCACGCGACCAATGTGGTCTAACGGGAAGCATCCCCCTGGCCCTCGTCGGATACCTGGGAAAGGGCCACCGACTGGGTGAGTTGGGTGAGCTTCGTCCGCAGGCGGGCGTTTTCCACCGATGCCGACAACTGGCGATAGATAACCACGACTAGCAGACAGAGAAACACGAAATTGGCCGGGGACTCGAAACCCAGCAGATTCGAGAAAAAGAATACGATCTGCGGGAATATGGCGATAACGATCAGAATCAAAGCAAAGAGAAACCAGAACACCGCATCGGCCGTCGCAAGTTGGTGATGGCGAATCTTCACCACCACATAGGTCAGAGCGAAAATCACCCCCGCAATAAGAAAAGTCCAGTACATGCTAGTTCCCCTTCTTTCGGAACCACTGAACGAACATGATGGAAATGCACACGCGCAGCATGTAGGCAACTGATTTCGTGAAGTTCAGATAGCTCTCACCGGCAACGCGATCGCGCATTTCCACCTGCATCTCGGACACGCGGTACCCATTGCGAATGCACAGGGCCATAGTATCCGGCTCGGGGCTGAAGTCGTAGTTGTGGGCGAACTGGCGAATCATGTCGCGATCGAACAGGCGCATGCCCGACGTGGGGTCCTGCACTTTCTGCCCCGTCGTCAAGCGAATCATGGCCGTAATGAGCGCCGAGCCCGCCATACGTGCAGACACGGGCTTTTTCTGGGCGCAGAACCGCGAGCCGATGATGATATCGGACCCGTCCCGCTCCGCTTGCTCCACCATGGGCATGATATAGGCGGCCGAGTGCTGACCATCGGCATCGAACTGCACGGCATAGTCGTAACCCCGCTGGAAGGCGTACTTCATCCCCGTCTGAAATCCCCCGGCTAAGCCCAGATTCATGGGCAGCGTGATGATATTGAACCCGTGCGCACGGCATATCGCCTCAGTCGCGTCCGAAGAGCCGTCATTGATGATGATGTGGTCAACGCCGGGCGCGTTGCGCTGCAAATCCTCTATCGTGGAAACGATATTGTCCTCTTCATTATAGGCGGGAACAATGGCCAGAACTTTCAACGGACCCCCAAAAATCGCTGCGTATGATGCATCAGCAAGTATAGCGCATAAGACGCCCCATCATCGCCGCAGAGCCGTTTCGATCCATTAGCGAGAGAAGGCGGCCAGGCGCTCGTAGAAGTCAGAGAGCCATGCGGCCGAGTCGGCGACATCAAAACCGCTCTGACGAACCTGCTCAGCGGAAGCCAGGCGATCAGGTTCATCCTCCATGAACGCGAGAGCTGTATCGGCCCACACTTCAGTACCCGCAGAAAGGGGCAAGCGAACCGCCCGAGAGGAGATGACAGCCTCGGGAGACACCCCCTCGGAAAGCACAACGGGCACTCCGGCAGCCTGGGCTTCTACCGCCGCCATCCCAAGCCCCTCCTTATACGACGGAAACACAAACGCATCGAATGCCTTCAGAACGCTCGCCACATCATCGGTCATGCCGTAGAACACGACGCTCCCCTCCATTCCAAGACGAGACGCCAGCGCCCTTAACTCGGGCTCACACTCGCCGCGGCCCACAAGTACGAGCTTGGCCCCCGGTCTGCGCTGGCGTATGTTCGAGAACACCTTGAGCAGAAACTCGTGGTTCTTTACGGGGGTCAAACGCCCCACGTGGCCTATTACCGGCCCTTCCCCCCATCCAAACGCACGTTTTGCCGCACAACGCTGAGCAAGACTGCATTCATACCGCTCGACGTCAATGCCGTTTTTCAGAACATGAAACCTATCCCCCTCCACCACTTTGGTGCCAAACCGATCGATCCCCGCCTGCCTCGAACACGCGAGGAACTCATCGGCCACAAAGCGCGTCGGATAAGACACCGCCCTAAATCCCAGCTGACCCACAGAGAGGGGAAAATGCTGCGCATGGCTGTGGGCAACGGCGGCCCGCCCTTCTTTCTTCGCTGCCGTCAAATATAGGGCAGCGCTGCTGCCAATATGCCCGTGGACAACGCGCCATTCGGGATGAGATGCAATAAGGCTGCGCGCACCGCCCGCGTAGGTTAGTGCATTGACTCCATTAAACCGGGGAAGCCGATAGATCCTCCCCCCCAGCTCTTCAATTTCCCCATCATAATCGCACTCTCGCATCTCGTGCACCAGAAAATCAAATTGGACTCTCTGCCGGTCAATGGCGCGATACAGATTCATGATCATGGTCTCAGCACCGGCCCGATCCATCGCACCGATAACCTGAAGTACGCGCAGGGGCTCTTTAGCGCCCGTCATTTCATTTGCCCGTGATATCATTTTCATCATCCTCTACCGCATTTTGCGAAGTCGGGATATCCTTGACACTCTTCGCAAGGAAGAACAGCATTACCAAAGCGCCTATGAGGCTGGCTATGGCACCCGCGAAGGACACGCCGTTCATACCCCACTGATCAACACAGAAGACACTCAAGGGAATAATGGCAGCAAAGGCAACGATATTCCCCCAAAAATTACCCTTGAAGCACCGAACGGTAATAAGCAGATCGCCAAAGAACCACAGAAATGCCGTGGCAATCGATGCGATAATGACAGGCTGCAACAAGTAGGCATAAGGAGCGATACTCTCGCCAAACAGAAGAAGCAGTGCCCATTCGCCAATGAGGCCGAACAATCCGTAGCACAAGGCGCCCACCAAGAGAATGGCCGCAACCGTCCGCGCAAGCAATTTCAAGAAAGCACCCTTGTTCCCCTCCAGGTAATAGCGGGGAAACACATCGAGCAGGGGCACATACAGATATGTCGCGCCCATTTGCACTATGAGCGCCGGAGCAGCCACCGAGGAGTAGATGCCCAGCGCTGCATCGCCCATCCTGGCAAGCAGATACTGTTTCGGCACGGCGAACAAAGCACTGCCCGCAGCACCGGCAAGCACCGCTGAAAATGAGCGCTTGAGCAAGTAGACTGCTTTTTTGATCGTAATACGCACGCCATACTGCTCAAAGGCACGCGAATGGGGAACGTCGAACAGAACCAGAACTCCCAATACTGCAACGGTCATGGAAACAATCGCCCAATTGAGGCTTTGGGTGAGCCAAAAGACGAGAACAAATGCAGCAAGAGTTGAAAAACCCTGCAGTATGAAGGACTTCCCTATGAAGTCCATGCGACGATTCAGCTGATCGAGGCCGTGGAGGATATCGATGACGAGCCCCACCGCCTTGAAGATGAAATACAGAACGATAGGGAGCAGCGAACCCAGTGGACAGGTGATGAGCGCATATGCCATGCAGCCAACAAAGGCCATCCCTAGGGTGATCAACCGGAATCCCAGATACTCCGTCGTGCTGTTCTCGCGCTTAATATCCGAAACCTGGTAGGTTCCCATCTTGTAGTTTGCAAACGTCGCAAAGGTGCCCACCACCGACATGGCAAGCGACAGCAAACCCGCCGCATCGTAGCTCGAGGAAAGGCGTACTACCAATATGGTGACCATCCATTGGCAGGCCAGGTAGACGATCGACCCCGCCGAGTTCCACAACATATTGGCGCGAGCCGAAAGAGGCGGGTAGTCAGCCCCCCTTTTGTCTGCCACTAGCATAGACGATAGGCCTCGCAGGTGTGCACCGCCCGGTCATCGGAAGACGGAGGCGTCTCCCAATCGCCGTATTGGATGTTCAAAAACTCACGATACCCGCTGGGGGCAAGGTATACGCGATCCTCGAATGGCATCTCCACAGGCTCGAATAACGTTTTGGGGAAAACATGGGCACTATCCCCCTGAGCCACGACATCGGCCACAAAGGAAGATCCGGAAGGGCAGGCTTCCCGAGAAAGGGAGTCGATAATGCCGGCATATTTCCGTGGGTCGCTGCGGCCCACAAGAGGACACACGATGCGCTTGGCAAGCTTCGCCAGGGCATTTGAGCCGACCGCGGGGTCGGCAACAATGAAATTGTACATCAAGTTCGCTCGCGCACGTTTTCGAAAGAGGGCGCCATCGTTCGGGTCTACCTCATCATAAGGGAAGATGTCTACCCACACCCCCACATCTCGATCTTTGCGAACGAAGTTCTCGAGAACCGCCGTTGTCGTATCGACCACCTTCAAAAAGGGATAAAACGCTCCCCCGTGCCGATAAGAGGCAAGGGCAAAACGAGACGAAGAGCGCCATTGATCGAAATTCTCAGCAAATCGTTCATAGTCAGCCCGGAACATAAGGGCGTCCATATCGTCATCCCACGGTATGAAGCCACCATGGCGCACCGCACCTAGCAAGGTGCCATAGGCCATAAAGTATCGTAGGTCGTGCTCAATGCAGATACGATGTATCTCATCGAAAATCTCTAATTCGATCTGCTTCATATCATCTATGGTGAGGGACACCATACCCATAGCATTCCTTTCTCAGTCCAAGGCGTCTACCTGCGCCTGTTTGCAGGCGCGAAGGACCCTCTGCGCTGTAGAGTCCCACGAGAACTCCGCCTCCACTCTCTGCCGAAGGGCGCATCCGCAACGAGAACGGTCTTCGCCGTGTTCTGCGAAATGCTCCACCCAGTCAGCGATGACGCGAGCATCGGGCTCCGTCAATATGACGCCATAGTCATTAGACGGCATCAGTTCGCGCGCACCTCCCACGTCCGTCGCCAAGGGCACAACTCCCCAGGCAGCACATTCGAGGAGTGAAGTGGAAAAACCCTCGGACCTCGAAGGCAGGCAAAATAAATCGGAGGCTCGGAGAAGTGCGGAGACGTCAGGCGGCGCCAAGCGCCCGAGCACCTTGATGTTGGGATGATTGTCCTCCAATTCCTTGCGCAAAGGGCCGTCACCGGCAAAAAGAAACCAGATGTCCATCCGGTCCTCCAAGAGGGTGGCCACTTCCGAAAGCACCCGAATGCCCTTTTCCGGAACGAATCGCCCCGTGAATGAGACAATGGTATCTGCCCCAGAAAGTCCCAGTTCCTCGCGAAAGTCTCGCGTCGATGCGTTTTCGCGAAACGAAGCAGCATCAATGGAGTTATTGAGAACGCCCTGCGGCTGAATGGCAAAATGCCTCAGCCATGCGCAACTTTTTTGCGATACGCCATAGAACGCGGGAGAGAAGCGCTTGACCACCGCGGTAATCCCATGTTCGTACCACTCGACTATAGGGTCGAGGACCGGCGAGCCGAAGGTCAGATGAGCCGATCCATGATCGATCACCACGGGTGATACGCCCTTGCGCCGAGCGAACCGAAGCCCCTCCAGGGTGTGACCGTAGAATCGCGTGTTCACCACAACATAGTCGACGGACTCGGCCGCCAGGTCGTCGATCAGCCTTCGGTAGGACTTGTTCTTGCGCGGGAACGGATAGCGGCCGCCCACCAGATTAAAGCAAGGGAGCCTGACGATGTCAGCACCGTTGGCAAGACGCTCTCGCTCCGGAAGATCGAACACGTTCGACGTTACGATAAAAACGCGATGGCTCCGCAGCGCAAGCGCCTCGGCCAGGTGATCGGTGTAGACTTCCGCGCCTCCGATATTCGGATAGTACAAGGCCGAGAATATGCATATGGTCTTACCCAAAACAACGCTCCTACCAAGTCTGATCCCACAGGCCGTCTTCGTTCACGTGGTAGCGGCCGATCCAGGTATTGGTGGCCATAGCGCCGGAGCCAGTCACGTAGTAGTTTCCGATCCAGCGATTGGCGGCCATGGCGCCGGAGCCGTCCAGATAGTACCAGGCGCCGTCGACGAGGCACCACCCCGTGGCCATGGCGCCGGAGCCGTGCAGATAGTACCACGCGCCCCCGATCCACTGCCAGCCGGTGGCCATGGCACCGCTGCCGTGCAGGTAGTACCACGTACCGCCCAGGCGCTGCCAACCCGTGGCCATGGCGCCCGAACCGGTGAGGTAGTACCAGGCGCCGTCGATGTAGTTCCAGCCGGTGGCCATGGCGCCCGTGTCGGGGTACAGGTAGTACCACGCGCCCCCGATCCACTGCCAGCCCGTGGCCATGGCGCCGCTGCCGTGCAGGTAGTACCAGGTGCCGCCCGCATTGAGCCAGCCCGTTCGCATATAGCCCGCGCCATCGAAGTAGTACCACGCGCCGTCGATCAGACGCCACGATGCGGCCGGATAACCGCCGCCGGACAGCTGATACCACCAGCCGCGCCCGTCGTGCCTCCACGCGCCTGCGGGCGGTGCCGGCGGGGCCGGAACGGGATCAGGCGCAGCGGCACCGGTGGTGGCAAGGGCACGATCGACGGCGGCCCCGGCATTCACCACACCGCGGCCCGTGTAGAGGGGCTGGCCCAAATTCGTGGCCGTATCCAGCAGCACGGCGCGCACCTGGGTGGCCGACAGCCGCGGATTGGCACTGCGCACCAGGGCCGCGACACCCGTCACCACGGGGCACGCCATGGACGTGCCGCTCATGACGTTGTAGTCGTCGCGGGTGCCGTTGACGAGCACGGAGCTGAGCACGCCCTCGCCGGGAGCCGCGATATCGCACCACGTACCGTAGTTGGAGAAGTACGAGCGCGTCGTCGTTCCCACCGTCCAAGTCTGCTGGGCCAAAGCCCGCGTCTTCTCACTCGTATAGGGAACGGAGAGATCCGATACGCTGGTCACCCCTATGACATTGCTGCAGCGCGCGGGAATAGTGGGCTTGTTGGCGCCCTCGTTGCCAGCCGCAGCCACGATGAGCATATTGTTCTTCCGAGTCAGCTCTGTCGTGAGCTGTTCGAATGTGCGGGTAAGGCGTTGATCCGTCACGGTAAAGCCAAGACTCATGTTGACGACCGTGCAACCGTGGTCCCGGGCGTATTCCAGGGCGAATATGAGATCCTCGAAGACGGCATTGGCCACGTAGGTGCCATCCGACTGCTGACGCAGCAACGAGAAGGCGTCGATGACCACCAGATCGACGAGCTTGTTTTGATGGAGGGTGCCTGCTGCACTGGCGACGCCCTCAACTCCCCCGTTGCCGGCCTCGGCGGCGACGATACCCGACACATGGGTGCCGTGGCTGGAGAACTCGTTGATGGCGGCGCTGCCATTGGTGTAACCGTCGCCGCGCAGGGGAGCCTCCCACCAGTCGTCGGCGCTCGTGGGATTGTCGGGATGACGCACCTCGATGCTCTCGGGCTTATTGACGATGCGGCGCAGATCAGGATGGGTAAGCGACGCCCCCGTGTCGATCACGGCCACCTTGGTGCGCGCCGCCGACGGACGGTTTGCCAGCGCCTCCCAGGCCTCGGGGACCTTCACATAATCGAGATACCATTGCTCGCGGCGATACTTGTCGTCGGATGCGGTCGCCGTTGCGGGGGCTGGGTCGTCGAATAAGGCGGCCACGTAATTGGGCATCGCGCACCGCACGGCAGGATCATCCTCGATGAGAGCGGCCGCCTCCTGCACCGTCAGATCATCCGATATCTCCACCGTGGTCACCGTGCCCATGTCGAACTCGGCCTGGGGAGCGGAATTCTCCCCCTCGACCGTTTGGGCCGCGGCGTCCTTCTGGGCCTCGGTGGCCTCGCGATCGTAGATTACGACGATCTCACCGGGAAGATATCCCAAGTCCGCAGGGTCAGTCGCGCGCTCCTGAGCGGCACGGGCGGCACCATCGGAAGCAGGCGACGCCACAGCCTGCGGAATCGCAGCCCCGGGCACGCCCGCCAGAGTCAGCAACGCGACCACGGCGACGCACAGCACCTGCCGAACGCGGCCCCCACTCCGATGATCCATCGAGCACTCCCTCTCTCTTCCCACTAACGGGTATTCGTCCACGCGCCGCTTCCCGTTACCCAGTAGCGGTCTTCCACCCACTGATTTGTCGCCATGGCTCCGGATCCATGGAGATAGTACCAGGCGCCCCCCGTCTGCACCCAGCCCGTAGCCATGGCGCCCGAACCGTGCAGATAGTACCACGTACCCCCGTCGCGCAGCCAACCGGTGGCCATGGCGCCGGATCCGTACAGATAATACCACGCGCCATCGACCATTCTCCAACCCGTGGCCATCGCACCCGAGCCACCATCGAGATAGTACCACGCACCGCCGCTGAACAGCCAGCCTGTGGCCATGGCCCCCGACCCATAGAGGTAGTACCAGGTGCCCCCGTCGCGGATCCAGCCCGTTTCCATATAGCCGGCTCCGTTGAAGTGATACCAAGCGCCCTCGATCAACTGCCAGGTTCCCGCCGGATAACCGCCGGCCCAGTACTGGTACCACCAGCCGCGCCCGTCGTGGCGCCACGCCCCTGTGGGGGCCGGAGACGCCGGCGCGGGCGTCACCACCGTGTTGCCGGTCGAGCCAGCCGAGCCAGCCGAGCCGGTCGAGCCCCCCGAGCCTCCCGAGCCGGCCGCGCCCGAGGAACCCGACGAGCTACCACTGCCGCCCCCGGACGACGAGCCGGAAGACACCGGCAGTGCTTTGTCGCCGTCGGGCATAACGTGGGACCGTACCGTGACCTTCCCCGCCGTCAGTTCGGGAAGGGCACAGAAGAGCTTGTTGCCCATCGCCGTTAAGGCCAGAGCGCCCCCGCCGGAGCACACGCGAGCGCCCACGGTGCCCGCCAGCGACAGCGAATCGGCGTTCACCTTCACGCACGAGGCCGCGCGCGGATCGGCCCCCTCCAGATAGCCCAGGTACAGGTTCTTCTCCGCCGCCACCAGCGCGCCGCCCAGCGATGCGGTCGCCAGACTGCTCAACGTCGCCCGAGCGGCCAGGACGCCATCAGCGCCCACGCGCGCCAACTGCGCGCTCTGGAACGTGTAACTGTACAGGTAGATGGCGCCCTTGAACGACGTGGCGCTCAAAACCGAGGAGATCTGATCGAACACCTTGGTCTTCTTCCATACAGCACCCGTCTGCAAGAAGAGGCTCGTCGAGCCGGCGCCGGTGTTCTCCCCCACGGCCACCGCCATCTTCCCCGCTCCGTTGAAGAGCACCGCGTTGGCAGGATTCGTCACGCGCATGGACGAGCCCCGGGACACAAGCCCCTGGCCCACCTCGTAGGCTTGAAGCGTCGATGCCGAGGGGGCCGCCAGGGCCACCAGCTTCGGTCCCACCGAGGCCAGCGGCGTCTGCACCACGTTCGCCACCGAGGGAACCGATCCCACATCCGCCCAGCGCGCACCGTCGAACCGCTTCACCACCAAACGTCCCGTGGGCGAGCCTGACGAGGTGGACGACTGTCCCGCCAGATACAGCGATCCGCCGTGCCAGCACAAGGTGGGCTGCACGATGCCCGACAGCTGAACGCCCACGGCCGACCAGCGCGTGCCGTTGTGCCTCCACACGCGGCAAGAGCCGGTACGCTCGTCGGCCGCCGCGATGTAGAGTGTCGTACCATCGGTGACCACGGCCGTAGCGGGAGAGGACGCCGTCGCGAAGGGCACCGTGCCGTTGGCATCCGTCACCGGCGACCACACGCCCAGATCATCGCCACTCGGACAAGTGGCGGTGAACGTAATGGAGTCGGCCGTCTGGCCCGTCACCGTAAAGACGAGGCCCGAATTCTGTCCGTCGGAGAAGGTGACGGCGCCCTCGGCGAGGCCCTTGGCCATGTCAGACGTACCGAGCACTTTGCGCCCGGCCATGCTCAGCTGGGCGTTCTTGATGTCGCCCATGCCATCGCCGCGCACGCCTGTCGTCGTGGTCTCGCCGCTGCGATAGAGGTACACGTAGTCTTTCCCGCCCTTGTTGCCGTTGCTGTCGGCTTTGACGGCGGGGTTGACGCGGTACACGATGAGTCCCGAACTGCCGATGGTCAGCCCGGTGGCATCGGAATGGTCGAGGGAGAAGATATCGGCCTCTGTCGTAGTCGCCTTGCGGTATTCGGCAACGAAGTATTCCGTGGGATTCACTGGCGACTTGAACACGACGGCCTGCTGCCTGCCCGAACCCGGGGCGTACAGCGTATGGGATCCTGGCTGTCGTTCCGACAGCGTGAGCCATCCGCAATCTTGACGGGTGATGGCCAAAGGCCACATCAGATACCGCGTGCCGTGTTTGGCCATGATGTCCCACACACCAACAGGCTGCGGCGTGCCGTCAGACGTCGCTGCCGCGATGCGGTAGAGGTCCTTCGCCCCCTGGGTGTGCATCGTCTCATGGGACAGCGTTCCCACAAACGCGAGGTTCGCCGTGTTGACCAGCGTGAAGCTGCTCACCTTCGACTGCGTGCCGCCCGACCCCACCACCTTGGCGTTGCCGAGAAAACCCTGGCGCGACCAGAGGCTGCTGTTGCTGCCGATGGCCACGCCGTCGATCTTGCCGTTCCCCACCTCGGGGATGACCAGCACATTATCCACGCAACCGTCGCCGTCCATATCGAGCGATCGCCAGTTGAACGAGGGGTAGGCCGCCGCAAAGGCATCCACCGCCGCCGCAACGACCGTGTCGGGAGTTCCCTCGGAATAGCTCTTGATCGAGTCGGGAAGGGTCAGATAGGCCACCTTGCCCGTGGCGCCGTCGGTCTGCGGGCTCACCGATTCCAGACGGCACTGGCCCCCCGACACCGTCTTCATATAGGAATAGACCGACTGCAGCTCGGCGGTGGTCTGGTCTTTCGCGTTCAGGTTGCGCAAGGTCCAGTCCCACTCGGTACGGTACTTGGCCGCCTCCGAGGGTACCGTCGTGGAATAGGACCGGTTCAGCCCGTCGTTGTTGTCGCCTGTGGTGTCGCCCGCAAAGCGCACCACGATGACCAACTGCTTCATGTTGGCATCGGTGATGCCGCTCTGATAGTCAGCAGCCCAAGCCGGGACGGCCGGAGCGAGGGAAAGAAGAGCGGAGGCCAGCAGCATTGCCGCAAACAGTGGAATATTGCGGAACCGTGTGCTCGACGTTTTCATACCTATTCCTTCTCGAAAGACACCGTTAGCAGAAATTCGATCACGCTGCCTATGGTAAAATACTGAATGTCCCATTGGCACCATGTGACTCACACATCTTTGCGGGAAGAAGAGGGGCATCTACGAACGTCAGGAACGACTGCCGACGAAAGATTGCCTATAGGTCACGAACGCGTGACTCCGCCGGATCGTTTTGGGCGCCCAACAAAGTGGAGCGCCCAAAACCTCGTTCAGTACGTTGCCGAGCCATAGCTCCTCGCTCCCTTCTTGGGCTTCCTTAGACTTCGTCAATCCCAATTCGCCGATTCGGCGACGGAACGCATCTGGATCCTCTATGTCGTAAGTCCCACCAATCGTCTAATCAGCAAGGTGCTCCGACACAGGCCAATCCCCCTCGGGCAGAGCACCACGCGCTTCCCGGTCCTCGCAGTGTTCAAACATTGTACGATCCCAATCGCGCGCAAACTCGAGTACCGCTAGATAATCAGCGAATGCCTCGTTGCGGGCCTCGCCCGACAATGCACGATAGCTCCAGCGCAAATAGCCAAGAGCCCAGTTCACGCACTCAGCATCAAGCCCCCTGCTCCATGCAGGCAACTGTGCCAGCCTATCGCGAATGGCTTCGAAAGCAGCATAGATACTGTGGGGAGGAGTGGGACGAGTGTCATTGATGGACCCAGAACAACACCGGCGGGAGACAAGCACCTTGGAAACGAAAGCAATGCGATCGGCCAGAGCAAGAGCTGTGAACACGAAAGCAGCATCGCTAGCAGAGCCGAAAGATTGGAACGACATGTTATTTTTCCGAATGAAATCAGTGCGAAAAAGCTTGTCCCCAGGCCAAGACGTGCTTACTGAAAATATACGCCCACGCATATCATCAGCAGTGTGCACCCTAGCAAGATCAACGCCAAAGGGACCGAGATTCTCGTCAGTCGGGTTAGTTGGATCCGTGCAGAACGATGAGGCCCGACACATCGTGACATCGGCACGTGCTTCCAACGCCCGCTCCAAAAGAAGCTGCACCATGGTCGGAGCCATCAGGTCATTGTCGTCGAAGAATAGCAGGTATTCACCCCGCGCCAGTTCCACACCTCGGTTACGAACCTCTTCCGCACTGCCTTTCTCCCACGCTATCGCGCTGAAACGGTCATCAGTACGGACAAATTCCTCCACAAATGCCCACGTATCATCGGCTGACCCATCATAGACCACAACGACCTGAAGATGTCCGTGAGTCTGAGTCTGAATGCTCTCCAAGCACGGAATCACATAGTCCCGGAGATTGCGCACGGGTACGATCACCGTAACCAGCGTGGACGCCGCCTCGGCAGACTCGGGGGAGGTCGGCGCCACTTCCGTAGAGGAAGCTTCTTGGGCTTCTTCGCGCAAAACGCTCGCAAGCATACGCTTTACCTTGGCAAGACCGCGTCGTACGAACGATCTGCCAAACACGGAGCCGCCCTCTCGAGTAGTATCGGAAACAGAAGCGCCAGGAGCCGTCTCAAAGAAAAAAGTAAGGGGGACTTCCCTTATCCGCGTCGCCCCTCCATCACGGAGCTTTTCCACGTAAGCGCTGAACAGCACCTCACCGAGATAGCCGCAGATGCGCATCTGCGTAGGCGTGCGATTGTTGTAATCAAACAGCCTATCGAAGGCGAGCAGCACATCGAATTCGTAAGCGCACAGCTCATCGAACAGATCACGTCGTAAGATAAAGCAGTTGTAGCCGATATAGTCAGAGCCGTCCAGGTAGCGCCTCACATAGGGAGCGTAATCGGGCTGACGTTGCTCCACCACATCGAGAAATAGGTCGAAACTGGCATGATCAACCAGTTCGTAGGCCTCCATATGGGAGCGAATGGTGTTTTGCGGCCCGTGGGGAGTCGGCACACCAATAACGCTCCACCTTGGAGGAACAATGGCATCAGCCTGGGTGATTGCATCTAAGATAAGAGCTTCGTCCGCAAGACGATATTCGGCAATAGTCGCTTCATCGAGCAAGGGAAGCTCGATCTGGGCGTGATCATTGGCCCGGTGAGACTTGCCATCAAAGCAGAAGAAGCGCCGATAATGGCATTGCCCTACATAGGGAGCTTCGTCGGCGCTCAGATTCTTCCACGCCCAATACTGTCCACTCATTTCCGAGAAAGAAAAATTACGACTTGAAATGTTGTCGCCATCATTGTCGGGTACTGCGCCGGGAAGAGCCGCATCAGCAAATCGAGCGCCCACGTGGACGGGGAGGAACACCTTCGATGGAGGAATGACCGAGGGTTTGTGGCATGAAACGAGTATTTTCACGTCACCGGTATCGGTCGCTCCCGACGAGACGGAATCAACCATGGGCTATCCCTTCAACGCAAATCGATCAGCATGCGCCTCATAGTACTCAAGCATAGCGGCCGTTTGCGGCCCATAGCCCAAGTGCCCCACCAAGCTGTTCTCGCACACTACGATGGCGCGGCCCGTGAACATCGCGTAATGGCAGATATGCTCCTCGTCGTCACCAATGCCGTAGCTGCTTCCCACAAACGTGAGAGGAAACTTACCGAACGATTCCCACGCCTTGCGCGTGAAAAGAATGGCACCGATGCTGAAACGCATCGGGCACACCGATATAGTCAGCGGCTCAGCAGCGAAACGAGTGTTCAGGGTGTCGATGTCACGCAAGACCTCACGAGTCTCACCCCACAGATAGCGAGCCACAGCGGAGCTCTCCAACACATCATTGCTATGGTTAAGCCCGTCGGTATATTTCATGTTGGTCAAACCCGTCGCGGCAAAATCCTCCGTCAGGCCCACTTTGTCAAGCAGCCGCAAATGCCCGTAACAGTTGACGTTAATGAGCGGCGACACAAAAGCGGGCACGTAGGGCGTGGAGGATTCAGTGTACTCATAGGCTTCTCTGAGCTTTTCAAAGAAGCCCTCGGTGAGAAACATATCCTCGTCTAACTTGTAAATCCAGCGCGCATGGGGATGCTTCTCGATGGCGAGATTCTGCACTTGCGAAAGATGGTTCACCTCTGTCGAGAGATACGACCATCCGTGCTCGGCGGAAATACTTTGCAGCTTTTCGTTCACCAATCCGCTCGTCATAATGCAAACGTCTATATCCTCTGGCGCAAAGAGGGCAAGGCGACCGAACACTTCTTCCCAGAGAGGCTCCTTATAGCCCGCAAGAACAATGCACAACTTATCGGAACCAGTACTACGATCGATGAAGTTGTAAGCAGTATCGGCAACTTTGCGATAATTCGCCCGGTTGCGCATCACTCGACGAACCTTACGGACCGCCCGGCCCGCAAAGCCATCGCCCAATGTTCTTTTTGCCATATTTACGACCGACATGCGCTCTCCCTCAAACTATTAAAATCGAACAGCAATTCCATTATCGCATAGGTGCCCAATTTGCTCCGACGCCGCCTCCTAAAAGCCGGTATCGTTCGGCGCGGTTGTATTTTATCCGATCTCGTCAATTATTTTATAAAGCCTCATATCGCCTTCGGCGAGCACCGTCTCCAGACCAGGAGTTGTATCATCGATAGCGTTATAGCCCGCCCAATTTTCAGGTTTGTAGTATCCATAGTAGCACCGCTCCTCACGGATATCGCCACCTTGATCAAGCAAAAGAATGTACTTTACCCCGTTGGTCTCCAACACCTCTCGCACCTCTGGAGACGTACCGAGCTCATTCAGCTTCTTTCTCAGCAAGCCGTCATCGTCGCCAGGATCCCAAGAATCGGAAGACCGCCTATAGACAAGATTCAAGCCGTCGCTCGCGTAAGCAAAGCTGCTTCCGTCATCAGCAACATTTAAAATAAGATCATTGGGCTCAACAACATCCTTGACCCTTTTCACAAACTCTCGCTCCTCTGGAGAATAGGTGTTCGGTCTTTCCGCATTGTTTGCAGCGGCAAAACAGTTTTCCGCATCATCAAACGCAGTCCAAACGTCACCAACGCATCGCGAGAAATTCAAAACAATAAAAATGACAATCACGCACAGGGCGGCCACACCCCCGAGCATATTGGCTTTGCTGTCGCTCTTTGATCGCTTCGCCACATTTCTGGCAAAGCGAACGAGTACGCTCAGCCCCATAGCGGCTAGGGGGATGCCGAAAAATCCCGCATTCCCTGCGACACGATTCCCATCGGTGTACCAAAAGCCCGTCAGGGCGGAGTCCAGTGGTCCGTCCGTTGCCGCCGCCGCAATAAACGAGACGCAGAAGAAACCAAAGGCAATTGTGATCCAGAGGTATCGTCTCTCAATGAAGGTATACCCAACGCCTATGACGGTAACGAGCGGCAAAATAACCTGCAGATTGGGACGCCCGAAAGAAAGCCCCAGCACGCGGCAGAGCGCCTCGGGCAAATCAAGGTATGAGGGCCAGGAGAATGCAACGATTCGACTGATCGAGGGAATCTGCATAAAGACATACCAGAAGAATGCAGAAACCGCCGTGAGCAGCAATCCGATCCCGATTGACAACCCCACAGCTTGCCACATCCGACATTGCTTCTTCCGTCTCACAACCCCGTATGCCCAACGAGTTGCATTCACGATAACGTAGATGGCAAGCCCAGCATACAAGGAGAAAATCCCATTGGGGTGCATGATGCCTATTGCAGCCGACGCAAGAACAAAATATGCCACAAGGCCGGCTCGCACCTTAGTCGCACGCCAACGGGACACCATCTCCATAAAGCCCCAGAAGGCATAGGGAAGAAGAGAGAAAGAAGCGAAGTTTGGATAAAGCGGCCCTTGAGGAGGCAGAATAAGCCCCCACGGGAAAGAAGGAAATGCCAAGCAGACGAAAGCGCCGCAATATACAATCGCTCGTTTTCCCTCAAAGAGCTTTCCGAGAAAAAGGAAAAGCCCCGTCGGGATAAGAACCGATAGGAAAGCGTAATTTACCGCATTGGCAGCCAACGGGGCTGAAACGCCACATGCCTGCGCAACCAAAGCGCATACCATATGCCACCCTGCTGGATAATAGCCCCCAGCGGTGTTGACGAGAGTCAACTCGCCACCCTCAAGATCGTGATAAAAACCGACATTGAGGGTTGACAAAACCTGCGAGTCCGCAAAGGATTTTATCCAAGACAAATGCGCCGAGTTGTCGGAGTCTTGGGGAAACGAGGCGGGACCGTCCAGATTCGTCACAAAAATTACGCCGGAGATTATCGTTGATACGCCAATGTAAAGAAGAGCGCAGGCCAAGTCGGAGTGCAGGAAGCGTTTAAACCATCCACGATAACAAGGCAAAGCAGGGGCATCCCCCAAATGGCATCCTTTTTCGCGCAGAACAAGCCGAGAGAGAAAATATCCCGTACCACCTACAAGGACAACTGGAAGAACCACCGTAAGAGGATTGGCGGCAACTCCCAGCTTGTCGTACAAGATGCACAAAGCTTCTATAACGACTATCGTGATCGGAGGAGCGCATAAAAAGGAACGTAGGCGAGCCCTCCCGCATGCGCGCAAAATGAAGTATCCCGGTACATAGAGAATGAGCAGCGTCACGCCCCATGCCAGAAGAAAGGAGAACCACACCCTTCAATCACCTTTTCACAAACAAATCTCGTTCATCATATTCTCTGTCTCGGCCTTAGCGCGTCAAGCCAATTGAGTGCTAAAGCCTAGCGCTCCAACTCAGCATCGGCCAACTTCAGAGCCGCAGCAATACAGGGAGCCATATCGTAATAGCGATAGGCGCCCAAGCGGCCTGCGAACACCACGCCTTCTTCGGCCCGGCCCATTTGGGCGTATTGCTCATAGAGCGAATTATTGCGCTCATCATTCACGGGATAATAAGGCTCATCACCTGGCTGCCACGCAAACGAATATTCGCGGCTGATAACCGTATCGGGCAACAAGGCACCATTTTCATCCTTACCGAATTCGAAATGTTTGTGCTCGATGATGCGCGTGAACGGAATGTCGTGGCTCGTATAGTTCACCACCGCATTGCCCTGCCAGTTTTCCACATTCCCCAACAATTCTGTCTCGAAACGCACTGTGCGCCACTCCAAGTTCCCCAGCTTGAAGTCGAAGTACTCGTCGATGGGGCCGGTATAGATAACGCGATCGAACTGCGAACGATCCATATCTCTAAAATCAACCCCCGTGTGCACCTCGATGCCGTCGAGCATGCGCTCGAAGATCTTCGTGTAGCCGCCCACAGGAATACCCTGCCAACGATCGTTGAAATAATTGTTGTCATAGATAAAACGCACTGGCAGGCGTTTGATAATTGAAGCAGGAAGCTCGGTGCAAGGACGCCCCCACTGCTTTTCGGTGTACTCCTTTACCAGCTTCTCGTAAATATCGCGGCCTACGAGCGACAGGGCCTGCTCCTCCAAATTGCTCGGCTCACCATCGATAGCGCAGGCCGCCTTCTGCTCCTCAATGATGGCCTTCGCCTCGTCAGGCGTTTTGATACCCCACATCTTGCTGAACGTATTCATATTGAAAGGCAGGTTGTACACCTCGCCATGAAAATCAGCTACGGGACTATTTACGTAGTTGTTGAACTCGGCAAAACGGTTCACATATTCCCACACGGAGCGATCGGATGTATGGAAGATATGGGCCCCATACTTGTGCACGTTGATGCCGTTCACCTTCTCGGTATAGCAGTTGCCACCAATGTGATCGCGACGATCAATGACGAGACAACTCTTGCCCGCATCAGTCAATTCGCGCGCCAGCACAGCACCCGTAAGGCCGGCGCCAACAATCAGGTAATCGTATTGCTCCACGGACACACCTTTCCTTCTTACTTGTGTGGTCAAAAGAATAACACGACGCAACCACGGCGGGTCGACGTTTTGCCTGAAGGCACACCAACAACACTGGCATGCATGCAACCACGCCACCCATTCCCGTTCCAGCTGCTTGGTTTTTTTATTTATGCGATCGTGATCACAGTCTCCACGATAGAGACAAGGCCCTCTATGTAATGCACATTATCGCCGTGTTGAACAGGAACGCCCCCTGCCTAGAACTGTTCGTAGACGAACTCGGGTGGGTTGCCGTAGCCAGAAAACAGGAGGAACCATACGAGGATCGCTATGCAAGCGACAGCGGTCACGAACCAAAGCAGGGCTTCGACGGTCGGATGCTGCGACAGCCACGACTGGGCCTTTTCGAGCCATTTCATGAGCGCTCACCCTCGCTTTCCACCACTTCCTTTCCGGCCCCTTCCACTTCGAGCATCTCATCGGCGGCCGCTTCGGCATCGCGCTGGGCGGCTGTCTGCCCGCTCGCATCGTCTCCTTCTGACGCGCCCTCGACACCATCAGAGCCACCAGCAGCGTCAGTCGCCTCCGCTCCGTAGAACTCGCAAAGCGCACGGTTGATCTGCACCCAGCTCCTCCAACCAAGATGCATCACATCGCGCAGGTAATACTTGTCGTAGTCGTGCATCGACAGGTCGACATAATCCACCTGCGCTTCGTCGAGCACCTCGCGCAGCTTGTCGTAGAACTCCGCGCGGCTCTCCTTGGTATAGCGCTGAATGTCGTAGTATTCGCCGTTCACCGGCTCAATCACCAGAAGTGGCGTGATGCCCAGCTCTTCGCACACCTTAAGGAACAGACGCAGGTCGGAGAACTCCGTCTCGCTCCAACCGGAAAACGGCTCGCCCTCGTAGGGCTGCCCCCAGGCGACATCGCTCACGTAGGTATCGAAGTAGTCGTCGTAGATGCCGTAATCGTTGTTCGTACAGGCCGCCTCACCTTCCGCCACAGCCTGCCGATCAAGCGCGTCCCAATCAGGCTCAACCGCCGAGGTGCCATCCCGTTCAAGCGGCCCGTTGGCCGCCAGCCCCTCAGCAAGCAACCCACGACGTTCGCCGCCCGATACAAAGTCAGCGGCCGCTCGATTGGCCCACGCCACCACCGAATCATCAGTCAGATCGCTCACCGTTTGAGCGTCTACTCCCAGAGCTATCACCCGCTCGCGAATCTGCGCCTTCGTCTCGGCAGTCAGCCCCGGATTCTCCATGCACTCACGGAAAGACTCTTCCGAGAAGCTGTTCATGAATGCCTCCGGTGTACATCCCGTCTCGTTCATGAACCACTGATCGCCGATCAGGAACGCGACCTTCTTCTCGGGAAGCGCCCCGCACTCGTCCAAAGCGCCCACTTCAATGGCACCCCATAACGACTGGTAGCCGCCACCGCCCATAGATATCAGGTCGAATCCCAGATCATTTTCCGAGAAGAATCGCACGGGATGGGCGGAGTCCTCCGCTGACTGGCCCAGCTCTGAAGACCCCAGCAGAAATCCCACCGCGCGCCCCTGCGCCTGCTGCGCTCGCACCATTTCACCCAAAAGCGACGGACTCCCCCACAGCGCCACCGACGGCCGCGGGTTCACTGGGTTCTCCCGCGCCATGTCCCGTAGGGAGGCATCCGTGGGCGCCTGCAGATAATATGCCGCGCCCACACCCAGAGCGAGCGTCAAAGCGCAGCAAACCGCGATCAGCTTCCGCATGCCTAGCCCTGCACCCGAATCTCAACCTGGTGAATGATCTTGTTCACCGAGTTCATCTCCTCGCGCTCCACCGCCGTCGGGGCGATCACCACGCCGAACTCGGACTCGATGCCCACCAGAAGCTCGATGGCGGCCATGGAGTCCAGCAACCCCGCCTCGAACAGGTCGATATCGCGCTCCTCGCGAATCACCTCATCGTCGCACACTTCCTCGATCAGATCGAGCATCCGCGTCTCAACCGTGCCGTTAGCCATGAATCAGACCTCCTACTACCGTATGTAACTGACCAGAGAAAATCGCCATGCCCAGCATGACCAGATTGATCGTGACGAACCACTGCAGCGCCTTATACCAGCGCTTCTTCTTGTGCTTCTTATGGAAGGGCACGCGCTTCTGGTACACGTCCGTCGCCCCCATGAGCACGCCGTAGTACGCGCCGTACACCAGGTAATCCACCGTCAGCCCGTGCCACGCGCCCATGAGCATGAAGTTCGCCAGATAGCCGAAACAGGCCGTGTGCAGACGGTCCTTGAACAGCTTGCGACGCGTGGCCGACTTCACCACGCGCATGAACACGAAGTCGCGCAGCCAGGTGGACAGGGTCATGTGCCAGCGATCCCAGAACTCGCGCACGTCCAGGGCCAGAAACGGCGCCCGAAAGTTCCGCGGCGTCTTGATGCCGAAGCAGTAGCTGGCCCCCATGGCCATCAGCGAGTAGCCGGCGAAATCGAAGAACAGATAGAAGCCGTAGGCGTAGGCGTCCTTCACCTGGGCCGCCAGCTCACGCCACAGCGAGCCGTCCCCCAGCGGCGCCGGCGTGAACCAGCCGTAGAACACCGTGCCCAGCACCTTCTGGTACACCGCGCCGATAAGCAGAAGCATGATGCCCCGCGCCAGCAAATCGGCGTACTCGGAACGCGTGTAGGTGCGGTTCGCGTCTTCAGTGAAGCGCCGACTGCGATCGATGGGACCCGAGGTAAAAGGCGCGAAGAACACGAGGAAGTACAGGTAGTCGAGAAAGCCCATGTCCTCGATGACCCCGTCGCGCACCTCGATAATCACCTGCACGGCCTTGAACGTGATGTAGGACAGCCCGAGAAAGCCCATGATATTGTGCTCGAACACGGCCCCGATCTTGTATACCACCAAAGGGGCGATCACCGCCGCCAGGGCCACCCGGTACTTCCACAGGGCCTTCTGGCCGCAACGCCAACTGCGCAGCACCCAGAACGTGGCCGCGCACGCCACCGCCAGAAATCCGAGAAACGCTGCCATGCCCTGGGCGTTCTCGCCGAAGAGCAGCAGCAGGAACCCGAGCGATGCCGCCAGGCCGTAGTATTTTATCCGACGTCCCGTAAAGCCCAGAATGGTGGCCGGAATCACCGCCAGGGCGAGAAACACGTAGAACGCCGGGTCGATATAGAAGTTCATAACCGCCAGCCCCGCGCCCTAGGCCAAGGCCTTGCGGTCGATTTTGCCATTCACGGTCAGCGCAAACGATTCATGGAAGACGATCTTCTTCGGGATCATGTAATCGGGAAGCACCTGGCGCAACTCCGCCTTGATCTGCTGTCCTCGTTTGAACGACGGCTCGACCGCAGGGTCGGCCAACTGGACGTGGGCCACAAGGTGGGACACCTTCCCATCCTTCTCGGCAGACAGGACCACCGCCTCTTTCACGGAAGGCAGCGACGCGAGCCCTTGCTCCACATCGCCCAATTCGACGCGAAAGCCGTTGAGCTTCACCTGGAAGTCCAAGCGCCCCAGGCAGTACAGGCGTCCCTGCTCGTCAAGATAGCCCTTGTCGCCGGTCTTGTACGAGCGCACGGTCTCTCCGTTGGCACGGGTGCGCTCAGAGAAAACGGCTTCTGTCAGATCGGGGCGACCGAAATAGCCCAGCGACACCGTGGCGCCTTCCAGGTACACCTCCCCCATCTGGCCCGACGGTAGCACGTCGCCCGTTTCCACATCGCGGATCACCGCCCGCACCTCAGGGTTCAGAAAGCCCACCGGCAACGGATTCGACTGATCGACAACCTCGCGCGTCACTTCGATATCGGTCACCGCCTGGGTTTCCGTCGGACCATAGGTGTTGAAGATGCGCACGCCCGGAAATCGGTCAAGCAGCTTGCTTGCGGCCGCATTGCGAAACACCTCGCCGCACAGCACAATGGTATCAAGTCGCGGAAGCAGCTGAGCGTTGAACGAGGGGTCGGCCAGACACATCTCGATATAGGAGGGAGTCGACACCCAGGTGGTCAAGTCGCTCGCCGCGAGCGCCTCGAAAGACGCGCTCATGCTCTGCTCGCATTCCGATTCCAAAGCGAACAGCGTGTAGCCGGCCGAGAGCCCCGCCACGATGTCGAACAGGCTCACATCGAACGTGTAGGGAACGCGATTGAAACTGATGCGATCCGGGCCGGCGGGAAACAGCTTCCCGAAGTAGTCCATGAACGCATCGACGCAACGCGAGGGCATCTGCACTCCCTTGGGACGGCCCGTGCTGCCCGAGGTGAACAAAAGGTAGAAGACGTCGTCGCCCGACACCCAACTATCCTCGGAAACCGTCTCGCTCGCCATGCGGGCCGTCCGCACTTCGTCTTTCCCCAGCACCCGTTCGGCAAGGGAGACATCGGCGGCGAGCGGCTCGTCAGACAACGAGATAACCAGCGGTCGTCCGATCTGCTCGAGAATGTCCGCAACGCGATCGGCGGGATAGGCGATATCGATGGGCGCGTAGGGCAGTCCCGCCTTCACCGCCGCAAAGAACGACACCAGCATGAGCGGCGACTTATGGCCATACACCACCACCGGCTTGCCCTCGGGCGCCTCTCTCTTCAGAAAGGCCGCCAGGCCATCCGACCAGCGATCGAGTTCGCCATAAGTTAAGGAATCAGATACCCCCCCCCCGAGAGGTAAAATACGCTACCCGACCAGGATGCTCGCGACACTCCCGCGAAACTTCCCTCAGAAACCTGCTTGCTGTCATATCACTTCCTTGCCCATAAAATGAAACTTGATTATAAACGCTCATCCCCTTCCGCTCCAGTCACAGCAAAAGCAAACGGAACATATCCGCAAATAACAAAGGAGTGTGGGAAAGTGTTTCGCCGCATCAAGGTACTCGCAAATGGCGATCATCCCGAGAAAATAGCGCTTGCCTTCTGAAAGCATCCCAGCTTGCTTTCATCCGAGCATCGGCGCGGCAATCTAAAAACGCCCCACAGATACCTAGAGCTCTCTCGGATTTGAATATGGAGGGACAACGGATTTCCGAGTTTTGCCCCAAAGCTCGATATATAGCTTTCTTCTATCGGAATCCCTCCGGACGCATATCGTCAGCAAAATACTATAAACAACCAGCACCACCCCAACAACAAGCAACGCAATACTTGATGCAAGACCTTCCCAACCCGCCCCTAGGCCGTCGCTTTCAATGACAAGGAAAACAAAAGCGAAAATGGCAAATATTGTGAATGAACAGTCCTTCAGAAAACGTGAAGTTTTTTCCGCCCAAAAAAGAACTTTTGTTCTCGCGTTCTGGTTTTGAGCATACTCCGTTCGTTCGTCGATAAATTGAATTAGTTCATTTTCCCAAGACACAGACAGCTTCATTTCTTTTTCTGCAAACGCAAGATATGCAGCGATTCGATATACGGTGTCCCTATATTGCACAGTCTTACACTGAAAAACAATAGCGACAAATATGAGCGCGACGCACAGTAGCCGACACACCATCCTGTCCACTTCACCATTAGTGACAAATGCCGCTAGAACACCAAAAGCGGTAAGAATCACAGGGAAGAGGCTATCCTGTTTTCTCACCGCGTTTAAAAGCTCTTCACGCAAAGATAGATAACTTGACGGCCAGTCGCCCTCCATCATTTTTCCTCCAACTTCATCTCCGAAACAAGCACACACCTGTCACGACTGACGGTAAATTCGAATTGGCATAAAGACCACTCACACTGGATAAGATACCCATCGTACCCGAAAAGGTAGAAGCAGAAATACTCATCACCGCCAACAGAAACTTTAAAATGCTTTCCCGAAGTAACCTTGTCCTTGATTGTCTTAAGGAAAGAAGACCACCGACCCGCAGATTGCACAGCGGCAGAAATCAGAGCCAGTATTTCCGCGCTGCGAGTAAACATCGGCACATTTGGATGATAAATCGCCGGAACATGACACCATGCCATCTCGTTCGGCGACCCAAGAGCATCAAAAAGAGTATTGAAAACGTATTCGTACGAAGACGCAGCCGTCCAAAACTCCCTATAGCGGCTGATATGAAATCCGCGCATTCCGCAAGAAGGATCAAGACACCTTTGACCTGTTATTTGCGATACAAGATTCGCTCCGAGAGAGTTGACCGCCAATTTTTGCGTGGGAATGCCCCGCGTCAACCCGCCAAATCGCGTACCCAATACAATCTTGTGCGAGCAGAGAGCCTCAAAGAAGTCACCGAGAGTCTCAGGGTCATGCTGGCCATCACCATCTATAGTAATAACCGCTTTGTAGGCGTTATCCCTAGCATAAGCAACGCCTCGGCCAACCGAGACGCTAAGCCCTTCGCTAGCATCATTTTCCAACACTGCAGCACCAAACTTTCGCGCAACAGAGACAGTATCGTCAACGCTGCCATCACTCACGACCAGGACACTGAATCCCAACTCGCGACTTCTTGCAACAACGCCTCCAATTCTGGCCGCTTCATTCTTCGCCGGAACGACCACGAGAGCATCGCCGTGCTTCATTTCTCCCTCCCTTTCGCCAAATCGGAAAGTGCTTCTCAAAACTTAAGCAAGTGTTTTCCGAATAAAAATGCTTGCCCGAGCCACCCAAACCACAAAATGGAGGCTGCGTAAACAACTTGACTTATTCAGCAGGCAATCGCAAAACCGACAAGCCAACCGCTACTTTCGAATCCAGACCCAAATGGGCTTTCTCAGGGAGAACAACACAACGCGAGTCGAACCGCGTCCACTTACGAACCTCCCCAATAGGCCCCCTTGCTGTCATCTCAAAACCCTACCCCATTGCCAATATTACCCCTCCCCGCACTTATCGCATAGCACGAATACCATCTTTGTCGCGTCCTGTGCATTAACGTTCACGCCATTTAAGCGTCTCCGTTGCTCCAGTACTCCTTGGAGCACAGCTCACGGGACACCGGCCCCCGCCTCCACCCCGAACGACCTGCAAGCCAGACAGTCGACCGCGACACTAGGAAACTTTTCTTCTGAAACAACACGCCACGCAGCCGATGTGCGTAGAATCCGCAATACGATCACTCTCGCTACGCAACGACGCGCCAACAACTCAAGCGAGAGAAGGTATCGATTCCGTTCGCATCTCCAACGAGCTATTCGTCGAGAACCGAAATCCTAATGGACGCCCTATTTGGCCTCCAATGCTCGACCACACCGCAGCAGTGAGCCCATCCGCCTCGCCAGTAGCTTGGGAAAGCGCGCCCGCGGTCGTCTCCGTGTCTCTTACATATCCGTCTCACCAGATGACGCCAATGGGGATGATATCGCATCGGCATATTGCCCCGCCGTCCCCATTAGGACGCAGACCAAAAATGCAGTATAATCACCCAAGCAGAAACCTACACTTGCGGAAACGAGCTCAATGAATACCCCCCCCCCAACTCTCTGGATCGTAATCCCCTGTTATAACGAAGCGGAGGTCCTTCCCTCTACTGCTCCCCTTTTTCTGACAAAACTTCAGTCTCTTATTGAATCTCGGACAGTCTCGCCAGAGAGCCGCATCTGTTTTGTCGATGACGGCTCCCGGGACGAAACCTGGTCATTCATCACCCAGCTCTCCGCCGAATCGTCCCTCATAGTTGGGCTTGCGCTTTCTCGCAATCGGGGGCACCAGAACGCTCTTCTCTGCGGCCTTATGGAGGCGCGCAGCTTTTGCGACGTATCGATATCGATCGACTGCGACGGACAAGATGACATCGACGCGATTGACGATATGCTTGCCCGCTTCTCCCAAGGAAACGAAATCGTTTACGGCGTGCGCAGCGCACGTGACACCGATACGCCCTTCAAGCGTAAAACCGCCGAATCGTTCTATCGATTCATGCAGAAAATGGGTGCCGAAGTCGTCTTCAATCATGCAGACTTTCGACTCATGGGAAAAACCGCTCTCGACGGACTCTCCCAATTCGGGGAAAAGAACCTCTTTCTCCGCGGAATTGTGCCCCTTATCGGGTTCCAATCAACAACCGTTGAGTACGAGCGTTCCGACCGAGTAGCCGGCAAAAGTCACTACCCCTTCGCCAAAATGGCCCATCTTGCCCTCGATGGGATCACCTCCTTATCCGTTAAACCCATTCATCTCATTTCAACGACGGGTATTATTTTCGGATGCGTCGGTCTCATCGGACTCGTTTGGGCCCTCGCCACCTTTGCCTCTGGCAATAGCATTCCCGGCTGGACAAGCACATTGAGCGCCATTTTCCTCATCGGGGGCCTTCAATTGCTCTCAATCGGCGTTATCGGCGAATACATCGGCAAAATCTACCTCGAGTCGAAGGACCGTCCCCGCTATCTCATCAAAGAGCGAGTGGGATTCTAGCATGGAGAGCCACGCCAAAGAGGGTGCAGCCGAGCAAAGAGAGGACCCTCGCCAGCGCAAGTCGCGCCACAACCTATCGAACACGATCGTCCTTATGGCCACCGTCTCATTCGTTGCCCTTGTGCTGCGATGGCCTGGCCTAGATTTCATCAGCAACGATGCGAAATCATTTCTTCTCCCCTGGTACGATAAAATTTCTGAACTCGAGCTGGCAGCCCTGGGGCAACAGGTGGGAAACTACGGCATCCCCTATCAGTTCCTCATATTAGTCGGCACCTACACCCCGCTTCCGGCCCTCGCATTGTACAAAAGCATATCTATTGCGTTTGACTATCTGCTCGCGTGGCAGGTCTTTCTTCTCGTGCAACAAATTTCTCGCAGCGAGACTAAGGCCGCGATCGCCTACGGCGTAATACTCATCCTGCCCCCCGTTGTGGCCAATTCCGCTGTTTGGGGGCAATGCGATGCCATCTACAGCTGCTTTGCTGTTGCGGCAATAAGGGCCCTTTTTAGAAACAAGCCTCCGCTCGCTTTTTTCCTTCTCGGCGTCGCACTCTCGTTCAAACTGCAGGCATGCTTTATCGTGCCCTTCTTCGCTTACTGCCTTCTCTTTCGCCGCATCCGCATCATCCCCGCGGCACTCTGGGCCGTCTTAGGATTCTACCTTCTTTCGATTCCCGGCATTATCGCAGGTCGCTCACTTTTCGCGCCCCTCGAAATCTACTTCGGGCAAGCGGCAACCTACGCAGCCATGTATCTAAACTACCCCAGCTTTTGGGTCATGATAAGCAACAACTTCGAATTCTTCAAACTCCCCGCCATCGGTTTGACCGTCTTTGTGCTTCTCGCCGGGTTTTGCATCGATTACCGTATGAGGCGTTCTGCCGCGTTTCGCCCTAGCCATCACCGCGCCATCCTGCTGGCGACATGGTCGGCATGGACTTGCGTCGAATTTCTGCCCGCCATGCACGAACGCTACGGCTACCTTATCGCAGTGCTTCTCATCGTCTGCCTCTTTTGCATGCGTAACTGGAAGCTACCCCTCCTTTGTTGTCTCATTGTCATCGCATGCGACTGCGTCACATACAGCAACTACCTGTTTAATGCCCAAATCAATCTATTGCCATGCTCAATTGCTCTTTTTATCGCATGGGCGATCTTCGGTATTCAGGTTTTTCTCCCATCTCCCCTCAATGCATCATCCACGGGAACCCGCAATCAATCAGAAGGACTCTGCCGATGAACTCTATCTTCGATCGTATTAGCCAATTTGGCGATAGCGGCAAAACCGACTCCGTCACGTTCAAATACATTCTTCTCTGCACTGCGCTTTGCGCCCTTGCAGCTCATCTTTATTGCTGGACAAACTCCCTGTTCTCCCATGATTCCCTCATGGTGATGCAGAATGACTGGGAACACCAGATTGGAATCGGACGCCCATTTCAACAGTTTTACGTTGCGCTTCGCGGAGCCATAGTCGCTCCTTGGCTTATCGGAATGCTCGGAACACTGTTCCTCGCACTTGCGAACTGGCAGATCGTTAAGCTTCTTCACATCACAAATCGTCTCTATATCCTTGCCGTCTGCGCTGCGCTCACCACCAATGCCACCATCACGCTCGTCAATGCCACCTACCTTGACTGGTTTGACATCATGATGCTCGCCCTTTTTCTCTCGTGCGCCTCAATTAATCTCTGCAATCGCCATACCTGGTATTGCTCTGCGGCAGCCGCACTCCTGCTCTGCCTTTCGGCCGGCCTTTACCAAAGCTACCTCTCAGCAGCCGTCACGCTCACGCTCATCTCATGCGCCCAACGGCTCCTGGCAAACCAAAGAAAAGAATGCCTGCATTTTGGCATCCGCGTTGCTTTCACGATAATAGCGGGCCTCCTCCTCTATCTCGTCGCTCAAAAAGTCGCATTCGTTCTCGCAGGAGGCGCCGAGTACCATACCTACAATTCCGTCTCTGCCGCCTTCTCCTCGAATACCCCAATTTATCAGGTCGCCTTTGCCGTGTGGCTCGATTTCTGGACCAAGTTGGTTTGGCCTGAGACGTACGCCATCCCCCTCATCGGCGTATGCAACCTGGCACTTCTCACGATTGGGCTCATCGGCCTCTTGGGCCACGCACGGAATAACACCTCGAAGACCAATCTCCTCTTGGCCGCAACGATCCTTGCCCTCCTGCCCCTAGCAATGAATTGCGTCAATATAGCCTCTTATCCGACTGTGCACAGTCTCATGATTTTCTCTTACTACCTGTTCTACCCCGCCGTTTTCGCGATACTGCAGTCATGCAGCCCCAGCGCAGCTTCAATATCCACAGCAAACAGCCCCTCGACGCAACCACAACCCAACAAAAGCAAGACAGGACATCGTGCGTCGAGGCATTTCGCGCCCATCGTCCTCTCAACGACCCTCGTTCTCTGCATGGCCGCCAGCGGAGTCATCTATGCAAACCAGGTCTACCTCAAGAAGGACCTTGAATACCAGGCCACTTTTTCCTTTATGACGCGCCTGGTGGAGCGCATGGACACCACCGATGGCTATGTCCCCGGGGAAACGCCCGTTGCTTTCGTTGGAGTTCCATCCAATAATGTACTATTCAAAAATAATCGCATTGGATTTCCCCCGGCGCTCTCTCAGCCGACATTTGACGATAGCGGGCAATTTACTGGCTACGCCGTGGGCCTTGCGGCCAATATACCAATTTCCTCGGTTGAAACCGTTGAGCTATATTTTCATAATATTCTTGGCCTCCCTCTTAAGATTGCAGACACAAGCTCAATGTCTCAAGCGGAGCGCGAAGCGGGAATCGACTCCGTTCCCGAAGCTTTCCCTTCGCAAAAAAGCATAGATCTTATCGACGGCACGCTCTTCGTCCGCGTCGCATAATCAACGGTATGCCCCTCCAACACAACCCGGATGGGCATACTGGCCAAAACCCATTCCGGAATCTCCAACTTCTCACACCAACAAGGCGATTGCCCCCATGTATCGCGATAACATTCATAAAACCCACCGGCGCGCCATCCTCCCATGCCACGATAGTAATTCTGGCGGTAGTAAGTCTTTTCGGATCGTCGATTGCCTGAAGAAAAAAGGCAACATATACTAACTATCGTCAAAAGAGACTAGTAGTATTGGAGCGATACCCGAGTGAAAAAAGAACTGATCATAATAGGGGCTGGCGGCTATGCGAAATCGGTACTCGATTCGTTTGATCCGCTGCAGTATGACCTTAAGGGTTTTCTAGATGAACGCCCCGACAAAGAGGAGCATTTTGGCTACCCAGTCCTCGCCCACAGCCTGGACGATATTCCCCATCCGGAGAACTTCAGCTTCTTCATCGCCATCGGAAGCGATCCAAAGCGAAAGATCTGGTTCGATAAGCTTAGCGAGATCGGGGCGGATTTCGCCTCCGTTTGGGATCCCTCAGCCATTGTCTCCCCTTTGGCGAAAGTTGGTAAAGGCTGTTTTATCGGAAAAATGGCTATCGTGAATGCGGGCGTCGAGATCGGCGACAATGTCGTTATCAACACAATGGCGCTTGTGGAGCACGGCAGCAGCGTGGAGAGCCATGCGAACATTTCCACGAAAGCCGTTCTTAATGGAGATGTGCTCATCGGTGAGGGCACCTTTGTCGGTTCTGGCTCTGTAGTTATTGGGCAGCTCAGCGTGGGAAGCTGGTCAATAGTCGGAGCCGGCGCAGTCGTCACCAAAGACGTCGAATCCGGGGTAACGGTTGCTGGCGTACCCGCACGTGTTGTTCGTCGAGAAGCGAGGTTCTGGTGAGTTCAACATACATCATTGCCGAGATAGGATGCAACCACAACGGTGATCCCAAGTTGGCGCGAAAAATGGTCACAACTGCGCAAGAGTGCGGAGTTGACGCGGTGAAGTTCCAAACTTTTTCCGCTGATGCCCTTATATCGCGTTACGCCCCTAAAGCAGAATACCAAATTGCCACTACGGGCGATTCGGATTCCCAGCTTGAAATGACAAAGGCCCTTGAATTGGGTCGCGAGGATTTGCTCGAGCTTGTTTCATTTGCGCGTTCTCTGGGCCTCGACGCATTCTCCACTGCCTTCGATTTAGGTTCTATGGATTTTTTGGCACAACAGGAACAAAAGACCTGGAAGATACCTTCGGGAGAGATCACCAACCTGCCATATTTACAACGATTAACTCAAATTCCGGTTGGGCGTGTGCTGCTATCCACAGGGATGGCTACGCTGGACGAAATCAGCACCGCCCTCAAGGTGCTGACATCAGGAGGGATCGAGCAAAGCAAGATCGTGCTTCTTCATTGCAATACTGAGTACCCAACACCAGACTGTGATGTGAATCTCCTTGCAATCAAGGCCCTGCAGGACAAGTATCCTGGACTTGAGATTGGCTTTTCCGATCATTCAGTAGGAGCCCTGGCTGCCGCAGCGGCGACCGCACTTGGTGCCTCGGTAATCGAGAAGCATTTTACGCTTGACAAGAACCTGCCCGGTCCAGACCACAAAGCATCTGCTACACCCGAAGAACTCACCGAGTTGTGTCAAAACGTCAGACGAATGGAGCTCATGAGGGGAAGCGCAGAGAAGAAAGTGACTCCTTCAGAAGCGAAAAATAAGATAGTCGCC
The DNA here is from genome assembly GCF_000422625.1 of Adlercreutzia mucosicola DSM 19490. GTDB lineage: Bacteria > Actinomycetota > Coriobacteriia > Coriobacteriales > Eggerthellaceae > Adlercreutzia > Adlercreutzia mucosicola. The sequence continues at coordinate 157,290 of NZ_AUGK01000005.1, forward strand.
AGAAAATCCATCGTTGCGTCCAGGCCGATTGCTCGAGGAGAGGCGTTCAGCGAAGACAATGTCACCTGCAAACGCCCGGGCAACGGCATCAGCCCTATGTGTTGGAATGAGCTCATGGGGGCAACCGCAATGCGCGATTTTGAAGAAGACGAGCTGATTGTCGCGGAGGGATTTTCGTGGCAAGAATAAATTGCGAGTGCATGGCCGTAATTCCCGCTCGTTCAGGATCCAAGGGACTGCCGGGAAAAAATGTCAAGGAACTGTGCGGAAAGCCTCTGCTGGCATGGACGATCGAGGCGGCGCTTGGGAGCGGCTGCTTTGACAAGGTTCTTGTCTCGACGGACTCCCCTGATTACGGAGCCATTGCAGAAGCATGGGGGGCAGAGGTTGTCTACCGCGACCAGCGACTAGCAACCTCTTCTGCAACCACTTTCATGGTATTGGAAGACTTGCTGCACAACAAAGTCTGCCCGTCGAAATTATTCACCCTTCTTCAACCCACATCACCTTTACGGACAGCTTCTCAGATTGCCGACGCCATGCGGTTAATCACATTGAACTTTGCGCAATACGACTTTGTGGCCAGCGTATCCTTGGCCGAACACGCATCTCACCTGGTCCATCCCCTTGCCGCTGATGGAAGTCTCGCACTCTTCGACATCGACTACTCGAACTATCGAAGGCAAGACAGCGCGGAATACTCTCCGAATGGCGCCATATTCATTGCGAAGCCCGATGAATATCTTGCCCAAGGCCATTTTTTTGGCGCGAGATCTCTGGCATACGTCATGGACAAAGAATCATCGGTCGACATTGACGATGACATCGATTTCGCCCTAGCCGAACTCTGCATGACTCGACGATTGATTGGACGATAAAGTGGATACGAGCACAAAAAGCAAGGTCGCATTTGCAACTGGCTCGAGGGCCGATTATGGAATTGTTCGGAGATACCTCAAGCTTCTCAACGACGACCCGGCGATAGATTTATCCATATTGGTCACCGGCGCTCTTCTTGAACAGGCCTACGGATATCAGGTTGATATAGTGAAAGAAGACGGGTTTTCCATTGGCATCGAAATTCCCCTCGGAATTGATTCGCTTTCCGAGGTCGGTGTCGCGCGCTCTATGGCTAGGGCCCTCGAGGGTTTCTCGGTTCACTTTGCTGACAATAAGTACGATCTGCTCATTATCCTGGGCGACCGGTACGAGATGCTATCAGTTGCGACCGCAGCGGCCATGCAGCGCATTCCCATACTGCACATCCACGGGGGCGAAGCGACGTTCGCAAATTACGACGAGTTCATCCGTCACGCCATTACCAAAATGAGCCTCTATCATTTCACCGCCACGGAAGAGTATCGCCGCAGAGTGATTCAGCTGGGGGAAGAGCCGAATCGCGTCTTTAACCTTGGAGCACTTGGTGCCGAAAATTGCCTTGTGACAGATTTCGGTAAGTCTCCCTCCTACCCTCTTCCACAGCGCGACTATTTTGTGGTTCTCTTTCATCCCGAAACCATGTCGACAGCAGACCCTCTTGCTCAGACCCAAGAACTACTCGGCGCTATCTCTGAACTCGAGGACTATGACTACGTCTTCATTGGCTCCAATGCGGACACGCACTCAGACGTAGTTCGCGCGGCCGTGCAGGACTTCGTTGCGTCGAACGAAAACGCCCACTATTGTGAGAATCTGAGGACCCGTGACTACCATCACTTGGTGCAGCACGCTCGAGCGCTTGTAGGAAATTCCTCCTCGGGTTTAATCGAAGCTCCCTCGCTGGGTGTGTGCACTATCAATATTGGGCACAGACAGGACGGTCGCGTGCGAGGAAAGAGCGTATTAGACGTGAAATGCCTCAAAGACGAGATCGCGATTGCCCTGAAGCGGGCGGGATCGATGCCGGCGCCCGATCCCCTGGATAACCCCTACTATCAACCGCAGACAGCCGAAAAGTACCATGAGAAAACTCGCGAAATCCTGAATCGAGTTGCAAACAACACCTCAATGACAAAGGTGTTTTGGGATATACCCATGGAGGGCTTCCTTGATAGCAAGTAAAGAAGATTACAAGTGGTACGTCGCGCAGGACATGAGAGCTCTTGGCGCCAAAACGCGTCATCCTCTCATCCAGGCTGGCAATTCCATGATTTGGCTCGTGGATCCAGTGGCTCGATACCAGCGGTTGCTTCGCCGTCTTGAATATTGGGAGAACTGCAAGAAATCCCGGGGATGGTTTCCTCTGAAAGTCCTACTTCGCTGGCGCTTTCAGAGGAAGAGCGTGCAGTTAGGGTTTTCCATTCCCCTGAATGTGTGCGGGCCAGGCTTGTGCATTCTTCACTATGGCAGCATTGTGGTGTCTCGTCATGCGCGCATCGGCGAGAACTGTACATTAAATAGCGCTGTTAATATTGGCGTAAGCCCAACTTCGCCTGGTGCGCCCCATATCGGCAACGATGTCTACATCGGACCTGGAGCTAAACTTTGGAACGACATCATCATAGCTGACGGAGTAACGATTGGCGCAAATGCCTGCGTTAGCAAAAGCGTCACCAAAGAGGGAGCGGTTGTTGTTGGAGCAAATAGAGTGCTTTAAGGGCGCCAGTCAACTTGCGTCACACACGTTCACGGTTTCCAAAAGCGCAATATGAGCCGCTATCTCCTGCCCTTGAGTGCAAGGATACTCAAGGGCAGGCACCCCATCGCAAAGACAAGCGCTGACATGAGCACATGGAGTCCGAGCGATTGTGCTATAAAGGCTAGGGCAAGTCCCGAAAAGCTCGTTGCCATTCCAGGCAAGATATCGAAGCATTGTACTGAAATCTTATACCCAAAAGACTTACGCGCCGAAGCCATCGTGGCGCCCTGCTCTATTAAGCAAGCACAAACCCAAGCAGCGGTAATCAATGTCAGGCCGCCGCCCATAAACACAACAGCACCGAAAAGCGCAAGAGACGACACAAGCTTGAGTATCGCAATAAGCAGAGGGTCTCTAGCATTGCCGGTTGCCATAATTCCCTGCCTCGTTATAAGTGTAAGGGAACGAGACAGGCTGGCAACACAATAGAGCTGAAATACGGGAACGCACGGAAGCCATTTATCGGTCAGAAGAAGCGATACGATATCCGAAGCAAATAGAATGCAGAAGGCCGTTGCCGGCGCAAGAAGAATCGAAGTGAAGCGAGCCGCTTGACGCGTTGACGCCATAAATTCATCCCGAGCCCGATGCCGCTTCTCAGCGAAGCCAGCAAGGAGCACCGGCGTGAGCGCACCTGTTAGCACCTCTGAAATAGCGAGTGGATATTTCTGACCCTGCGAGTAAAAGCCCAACTGCGCTGGGCTGAATACTTTACCAATTGCCATGGTGTAAAGACTGCTGGCACTATTATTGAGAAGGTCAGTGAGCATTACCTTGTAGCCAAAACGCGACAACTCACGTGCCGACTCCTGGCTAAACTCAAAATACGGCCGCCACCTCACTAATATTGCTGTAAATAGACACGTTGCCACAGCACCCAAGAGCTGTTGAACAACCAGACTCCAGAGCCCTAAACCGCAGTACGCAAGAATAAGTGCGACAACTCCTGCAAGTAGTTCAGCGGAGACAACTCCGACAAAAATTGGTTTCGTGTTAAGATCGCGAGTCGTCTTCGCGACTTGTATATTATTGAACGAAAGCGGAAAAAACTGCAGCGCGAGTACTATAAGAGGCAACACCAAATCAGGCTGCATATAAAATGAGGCGATCGACGGGGAGAGTAATGATAGGACAACAAACGCTACCAGAGAAAAAGCCCCACTTAACCAAAAAGCCGTCGAGTAATCAATCCTTCGGGCATTCGGCATCCGCAAAAGAGAGGCACCGAGTCCTCCCAGAATCAAAATATCGCTCAGTGAAACAAATACGAGCAAGATGGCGAGAAGGCCAAATTCTTCAGGCGCTAAAATGCGAGCCAGAACAATCTGAATCAAAAGGCGCAGCCCCTTAGCGCCACCTCTTTCAAGAAGCTTCCAGAAGAGGGCTTTTTTCATAGAACCCATCTTGCCTTTAAGTCTCCAATCTTTACCTAACTTGATCCAAAGCCCAGGCATGGGAAGATTGAGCCCTCGCATGCCCGCACACACTTACCCCGTCCCTGACGAGTACCCTACGGTACTCAGTCGACACGCGCGACGATCTCGCTCAGAAGGTCGCATTCGCACTTGTTGGCCATGATATAACCGCTCTCTCTCGCTTGAGAAAACGAGCATGGATCACTCAAGTCGTCTATTACGACCTTTTTTTTATTGATATATCCCTGGAAGAGGACAGTCGAGCTCTTTGCAATGAGCATCTCGCTCCCCATGATGGACTGCTCAATGGGGACATTATCAAAGTCCTCGATCATTTCCCCGTCAAACACCAAATTGAGATTATCCATATTGGTGTAGATGGGATGAGGACGAACACGATATGAAACCCCTAGATGATCAAGCGCCTTCTTTATCTCAATCATCTGCTCTCGTGTCTGATTCTGAAAGTAATACGTTGCGCCAACCATGTTAGAGTTATCGCCGCGATACAACAATCCCTCGGGAATATCGACTTTGAACTGTGCGGATTCCGCCCTCATTCTCAGGCACAAGTTTTTATAGTATTCATCCCAAACGACGCACTCATCAAAGCTAAAGAAGGTGCGCGCCAAACCGTAGAGTATCTCTCCGTGCATGATATTGATATGCCGCACCGATCGCATGCGACAATAGTACGTAAGAATCGAAGATGTGTAGGAATCTTCGCTTGTAGCAATAATCGCTTTCGCGCCTGATTTGTCGATAATGTCGCAATATGCCATGAGCTTCATTGCACATTTTAAAACAAACAAGAAACTCAACGGATATCTAGCCCAGATGCCTCTTATTAATTGTCGCTCGCGCTTTGTCATCGACATGCCGTACTGCAAATCAGCGTCAATTCCATCGTACTTGTCTCTCAGCGAGTTCGGCAGTCTATCAAGTATATGGGGCTGTCCGAGAAACACCGCAGAAGCACTCTCCGAGGCGCCACTCATCTCCGAACCATCGTCCATACGCTTGAACGCGACAAAGTACACCAGAGGAACAAGTGCTGCCAAATTTGCCACCGAGCACAATGCTCGATACGTCACAGATGCGTATCTCTTTTTCTGGCATACATACTGAAAGTACGAGCGTTCGATCGCATCTCTCGGCTCTGGAAAACTCTCGATAATCTTTCTCTGAGCTTCGGGCGAGTGAGCTTCCCGTCTATCCTCACCAAGCAATAAGCGCATAGACAGACTCTTCAAACGAAGAAGGCCGACAAAAAGAGGGTTGGCCATTAGTCCACCAGCTCTTCGCGCTTTCTCGTTACCCCAAAATGACCCGGGATCTCGAGCCACGATCCAAGCTCAACATCGAATGAGGCAGGATCAACGATGCAGTTTCCCCCCATGGGAATCCAGGTCAACTCACCGAACACGATCTTGCCCGACAGATCATACAAGTCAACCCTTACGAAGGGAAAATCCGCTGATAGCTTCCGAGCAATATCTACCATCTCCTCAAAAACAGCCGGCTTGGCCATCTTGATGGACGCATCACGAGGACGACCGAAATCAACCTCCAGAAGGTTCCAATCCATGTCGTATACGTTTCGCTTGATATCCGTGCCATGAGTTCCATCGATCTTGGTGGTTTCGAAATCGCACACGAATAGCTTCGGCTCACCATTGAAGCAATAAATTCTCACATCAGGCGGAATGGAGCCATCCTCAAGGGATAAGAATTTCTCACAACAGATTTTAGGATTTCCGTTGTACACATACCCCTCTTCGAATGAGTCGACGGCATTAGCGGAAGCCCGTTGCCATTGGGCGAGACGTCTAACGGCATCTTCCCTATCGAGCTTTGCTTTGTCGGGGCAAATGATATTAAAGCCGCTGCTTTGCGTAACTTTAAGCACAAACGCATCGGGGAGCTCATCGAAATCGATATCCTCAGGACTGTCGTAAACGCCGTAAAGTTCATTCAATATTTCTTCGCCGCGTGCTTCACCCAGCTTTTCAAGAATATATCCGCGCACGTCAACCTTATCGTAGCAACGTTGCATCAAGGGAGCAAACAGCTCCCCATTGATCGACTTTAAGCAATATATCTTCTCGGAGAACGCTTGAGGATTTCTAAGATCGAGCCGTCGCCCAAATCGTATCCGATACAAAAGCTTTAAATACGCTCCTTCGGGCAGCACCTTGAAAGCACACCGCTTTCCAAATCTCAAAAATTCTTTCAAAGCGCCATCTGAACTCATGCCTTGTTCCTCCGATTCAATTTGTCCACTCAAGTTTCAACTAGATATCCGTAAGAAAAACCCATCCGATGACACAGCTGTCACATGGAAACAAGGTAATCTGCCACCGCTATTGCAGCCGTGACGCGCCTTGCGTCGCAAGTCAGCTTTAATCAGCCAGTCAATAATGCTTTCATACCATACCCCGACCAAGCATCCTCAATCCATTGCTTTTGTCCCAAATATCCCAATCGCGGGAAAGTGCACCGCGATACCGCTCTCCACACAAAACCGGTATCACCATGCACATAAACAATAGGTCGTAGGGACCGAAAAAAGCAATTCCATCGAATAGCATTCTGATTACTGCGACTCCGATAATTCCGACAACAAACAATTCCCCTCGCCTCACGAGCTGCCGCAGAAAAATGATGAAGCAGGACGTGATGACAACGAAACCGATTGCGCCAAAATGAGCATGAAGCATCAAGAATGAATTATGGAGATTGCCTTGTTGGAATGCGATCCGCAAACTCATATCAGCCATTGTTGGCGCCCCAAGCAGCAAATTTCCAAAGGATGCCGACACGAGTCCGAAATACTCGCTCCACATCTTTGTTCTTCCGCTTTCAAGCCCTTCTCGCTGAAACCGCTCCAAAAGCGAATCAATGAGACCGGAGAATAACTCTACCGCAAAAATAGCTATCAGGACACAAATCAGTGCAACGATGAGAAACTTCAAGAATGCCGGGCGATCCTCCAAGACAAGGTATGCAACGAACACGAAAACCAATAGCACAATGCTAACAGCAACTCCCGCACGACCGACGCTATACAAACATACAGGCACAGCAAGTATGGCGGGAAGGAGATTGATTTTGCGAAGCTGCCTCCAGCGGTAATAATATACGAGTACGGCCAGAAGAATCACATTACTGGAAATACCGTTTCGAGAACCGCTTTCGAATATCTCGGCACTGTCAACCCCGATTGCGATCTGGACAAGCAAAAAGGCAACGACCGTATAGAATGCAATGGCAAAAACCCTGTGATCCACTGATTGCGACAACATGATGGCCACAGGTCCAGAGTAAGCCCAAACCCATAAGAAGTCCTCAAGGGAAGTGTTCTGGTTGTACAGCATCGACGCGAGCATCAGGAGCGAAACACATGATGCAAATCCGAAAATGACCCCAAAAAGAGGGCTCGAGCTCTCCTTCCTGCAGGCATACAAAAGACAGATTGCACCTATTACTGCCACGAGCGCATTTCCCATTAGATCGTTTACGAAAAAAACTTTAACGAAGAACTGCGCCAAAACGAAAAGGCAGACGAGAGCTGCTCCGAAACCGCCAGCTATCGTTGCATTCTCTTCTCTGTTAAGCATCGAAACCCAAACCGTCACAAGCGAGAAGCTCCGAGCATGCGAAACCAACATCCTCCGCGCCCACATACGGCCCCATGGGCAGACTCAGCACGGTGGCGCACAAACGCTCAGTGACCGGGCAGCCGCCGGGAGCAACAACGCAGGCACCCTCGAAGGCCCCCTGCTCGTGCATGGGCTTGGGGTAGTACACCATCGTGGGCACGCCCTGTTCCTTGAGTCGCGCCTGAAGGTCGTCACGATCGATGCCCTCGGGCAGCCGCACGGTGTACTGCGCCCAAGAACTCGTGTACCCATCGGGCACCTGGGGCAAAGCAAGGCCCGAATCCGCCAGCACATCATCGTAGAGACGCGCGATCTTGTTCGCCTTCGCAACTTCCTCGTTCGCAAAGGTATCCAGCTTGGCTAACAGCACGGCGGCCTGAATAGTGTCCAGACGGCTGTTCATGCCGACACGCACGTTGTCGTACTTAAAGGATCCCTTTCCGTGAACGGCGTAGCTGCGGATGAGCGCAGCCCATTCGTCGTCATCGGTGAACACCGCTCCCCCATCGCCATAGCAGCCGAGCGGTTTGGCGGGGAAAAAGCTCGTCGTGGAGATATCACCGAACGAGCAGGCCATGGCTTCGCCGATAGCACCGCCGAAACCCTGAGCACCATCTTCCAGCAGCTTCAGACCGTATTTCTCGCACAAGGGCTTGAGCGCCGGGTAGTCGGCGGGCAAGCCAAACAGATCCACCGACACCACAACTGAGGGCACAAGCTTGCCCTCGTCGCGCACGGCCACCACAGCCTCCTCCAACTTTGTCACGTCCACATTGAACGTAGACTCATCGACGTCGACGAACACCGGGGTCGCTCCCATCGCCGACACCACCTCACCGCTGGAGAAGAAGGTGAAGTCGGGCACGAATACCGCGTCCCCCGGACCCACGCCCCAGGCCATCAGCGCAAGCTGCAGGGCATCAGTGCCGTTGGCGCAAGTAATGCAGTGCCTGACGCCCACGTAGGCGGCAAGGCGCTCCTCCAGCTCGCGCACCTGGGGGCCGGAAATGTAGTGTCCCTCCTCGACGGCATCGAAAATCGCCCGGTCAATCTGAGGCTTCAACGCCAGATATTGAGCTTTCAGATCTCGGAACTGCATTATCGTTCCACCTCTTCCAGGCCCTTATCGGTCTCGCGGTAAGCTCGGCCGCAATCTTCGCAAGCGAGCTCTGCACCGAGCAGAGTGCCGCACTCGCACACCCAGCCCTTACGCTTGGCGGGCACGCCCAGCATAAGTGCATGGGCCGGCACATCGGACACCACAACGGCGCCCGCGCCGATGAGGGACCACGCGCCCACCTCGTGGCCGCAGACGATGGTGGCATTCGCCCCGATGGAGGCCCCCTCTCCCACTGGCGTGGCCTTGTAGCCGACGTTGCCCTTGGGATACTTCGCACGCGGCGTCAAATCGTTCGTGAACACGCAGGAGGGGCCGCAGAACACGTAATCGGCCAGCGTCACGCCCTCGTAGACAGACACATTGTTCTGAATCTTCACGCCGTTGCCGATTTTCACATTGGAGCCCACGTTGACATTCTGGCCCAAGCTGCAATGGCAGCCGATCTCGGCACCGGACTGCACATGGCAGAAATGCCAGATCTTGGTGCCATCGCCGATAACGGCGCCCTCGTCGATGTAAGAGCTCTCGTGAACGAACACGCCTTCCATTAGAACTCCCCCGCCATATCAGTGCTGGCGAAATTGCCCAGCGGCAGTGCCACCGGCTCGCCCGTCTTCTGGCTCTTGTAAATGGCGAGAACCATCTCAAGCGCGTTGCGGCCGGCCACGGCATCCACATAGGGTGCCCGATCATTCTGAATGGCATCGACCACATCGGCGTAGAGCAAGGTGTGTCCGTTGCCGTACACGTTGGAGGTCTGCTCCTCCAGGCCCTTGTTCGCCGCATCGGCCTCGGTCTCGTCGGCGAAGTCCCATACATCGATGTTGTTGGTGGACGTGCCGCCGATCTTCACTGTGCCGTTCTCGCCGAAGATGTACAGAGTCTCCTCCAAGTTCTTCGGGTACACGTTGCTGGTGCCCTCGATGGTGCCCACAGCGCCGTTGGCGAACTTGACCACGGCGACACCCACATCCTCGGCCTCCAGATAGTCGTGGAAGCGCTGACGGGTCGTGCCGTACACCTCGACCACGTCATCGCCCATCATCCAACGCAAAAGGTCGATACCGTGGATACACTGGTTCATCAGCGTGCCGCCATCCTGCTCCCACGTACCGCGCCAGGGAGCCTGGTTGTAATAGCCCTTGCCGCGGTTCCAGCGCACATGAATGCTGCCATGGGAGAGCTTTCCGAAGCGGTTGGCCTCGACAGCTTCCCGCAGCTGTTGGATGGCCACGTTGAAACGGTTCTGGTGACAGGCGGAGACTTTCACGCCTTTCTCATCGGCACGACGAATGATCTCGTCGGCATCGGCGATGGACATGGCCATGGGCTTCTCGATGATGAGATTCTTTTCCACATCGATGCAATCAAGGGCGATCTCGGCATGCTTGCCGCTCTCGGTGGCAATAGCCACCAGCTCGATCTCGGGATGATCGGCGAGCATCTGCCGATAATCGGCATAGCGCTCGGTATTGGAGAAATCGCCACAATCGGCCTTCTCCAGCATGATGTCAAACTTCGATTCGTCCACATCGCACAGCGCAACCAGATCGAGGTTGTTGTTCGCAACCGCCTTCACATGGTTCACCGCAATACGACCGCATCCGATAATGGCGCACTTCATTGCTACATCCTCACCTTACTTGCCAGAGCCGTCGCCGTCGCTGGACTACAGCACCTCGATATTGTCACGTACTTCAACGCCCTTCATGGCGTTCTTCGTGTCGAAGATGGCCTTGGCGTGCTGTTGCACGAAATCGTAATCCACGTTCGTGTGAGCGCAAGTCACCATCACCAGATCGGCATCGGACAGCGCTTCTTCAGTCAGCGCAGGAATGGACTGCTTAGTATCGCCCTTGTAGCGGTACTCGGCCACCCACGGGTCGTAGAAGCTCACGTTCGCGCAGCGCTTCTCCAGGCACTCGATTACGCGCAGGGCCGGGCTCTCACGATAGTCGTCGATGTCCTGCTTGTAGGCCACGCCCAGCACCAGTACATCAGCGCCCTTCAGCGACTTCTCGCTCTCGTTCAGAACACGGGCGGCACGGTCGACGCAGTACTCGGGCATCTGGTCGTTCACCATCATGGAGGACTCGATCATCGAGGTATGAAACCCGTACTCGCGCGCCTTCCAGGAAAGGTAGTAGGGGTCGAGCGGAATGCAGTGACCACCCAGGCCCGGACCCGGGTAGAACGCCGTGAAACCGTAGGGCTTCGTCTTGGCCGCGTCGATGACCTCCCACACGTTGATACCCATGCGATCGCACAGCATGGCCATCTCATTCACCAGGCCGATGTTCACGTTGCGATAGGTGTTCTCCAGGATCTTCTCCATCTCGGCCACCGCCGGGCTGGATACCTTGGTCACACCGCCCTCGAGTACCGACTCGTACAGAGCCGCGATACAATCCAGCGCATCGTCGCCAATAGCGCCGACCACCTTGGGGGTGTTCTTGGTCTTGTAGATGAGGTTGCCCGGATCAACGCGCTCGGGACTGAAGCCCAGGTAGAACTGCTCACCGCAGGTCATGCCCGATCCCTCTTCCAGAATGGGTCGGATGAGCTCCTCGGTCGTGCCAGGATAGGTGGTGGACTCCAGCACCACCATCACACCCTCTTTAAGGTAGGGCGCAATGGCCTTAGCGGAAGACTCCATGTAAGAGGTATCGGGCTGCTGGTGCACGTCAAGGGGCGTGGGCACGCAGATAGCCACGAAGTCGCATTCGCCGATGCGAGAGAAATCGGTGGTGGCCTCGATCATGCCATCGTTCACGAGCTGCTGCAGATCCTCGTTCACCACGTCGCCGATGTAGTTCTCGCCGCGATTGACCATGTCGACCTTCTCGGCCTGCACATCGATGCCCACCGTCTTGAAGCCGGCCTTGGCCTTCTCCACGGCAAGGGGCAGGCCCACGTAGCCGAGACCCACGGTGCCGCACACCAAATCGCGAGAGGCGATCTTGTCCAACAACTCCTGCTTGTTCACTGTTCCTCCTTGGTAATGTCCTCAATGATCTCAATGAGGTGGTTCGTATGGCTGACAAAAGAGTATAACTCGGCAGTGCTGCGAGAATTCTCTCCCCACCGTTTCAACGAATCCTCGTCAGACAGCATCTGCGCAATTCGCCGAGCGAAATCCTCGGGCCCCGAAAACGACTCCTCGATGCCGCAATCGTATCTGTTGATCACCGAAAAATCGGAGGGCAGATTGGAGAGCACCGGACGGCCGCTAGCAAGATAGTCGAACAACTTGTTTTGGCTCATCCCGTACTTTGCAATCTCGTCCTCAGGCAGCGAGTACATCAGAAGCAAGGTCGCCCCATGCAGAGCCGCGGGAATATCGCGTTTGTCGATCGCCCCCGGGAGAGAAACGTTTGTCAGTCCCTCTTCCGATACCTTTTTACGCAAAAAAGCCGCATCCTCGCCGTCTCCGTAGAAAATGAACTGGATCGGCTCGTCACGAAGGCAAGCGGCCGCATCAACGAGATATTCAACGTTGTTGATCTTCTGCATCGAGCCGGCGTACACAACAGTAGCTCCATCCGATGCTATCTCAGACGCACCAGCACCCCTTCTTGTAAGATTGGCATCAAAAGCCTCCAGATCAACACCGTTGTTAATATGATGGACCTTCGACAGATCGATCTTTCCGCCGTGGGCTACATCCCAACCGTGGTCTGCAATATAGCGCGAGCCACCTTCCATGGAAAAAACAATGGCATCTGCATCTTCGTAATTCTTGCGCTCAAGCACGTACATGGCTTTTGCAATGGCGCCACCACGCCCGATAACGCCATACACTTCTAGTGACAACGGCCACAGATCACACACCTCGCAAATGCTGGCTGCATGGTATTTCCTTGCCAGACGATTGGCCAACCACGGCGAAAGCGGATAGCCGTTCGAGCCCAGAATGACATCGGGCTTCCCATACATCTCCGCAAAGGTGTCGGCGTATTTGTTGAGGCGCTTGTGAAATTCAAAGATAGCGAGAATGCGTTTCTTCATGCTCTCGCCGTAATCCTTAATACGAATATAGACAAAAGGAAAGCCGTAAGAATCATCCACCTTAAAGGGAGCGTCATCCCCGATCATCTGGATGGCGTTTCCACGCTCACGGCTCGCCACAAACACCACAGGATTATAGCCCTGCTCTTTCAGATGTTTCGCGAACCAGAAGTGACGATTGTGGGGCCCATGCTCGGGCAGGCAGTTGTCCATCATGATCGTCCAGATCGTTTTCCCGGACACGCTATTCTCCTCGATTCGTTACGGCGCCTACCGTTGCGAGCATAATGCGCAGATCCCGCGGCAGGCTGAATTTCTTTACATCCTGCAAATTGTATTCCATTTTCAGGGGCAAAATCTCTTCCACATAAACTTTGTCCACGTCATCGGCCCCATTCAGCAGATCAGCTTCATCTTTGAACTGGATACTCGCCGTTGAAGTGACACCCGCGGGCAGAAGCAGCGTCGCCATCATTTCGGACGTGTAGCCCTCCACATAGCGGGGCACCTCCGGACGGGTGCCCACAAACGTCATGGTCCCCCGCAGAATGTCGATCAGCTGGCTGATCTCGTCGAGACGATAGTCGCGAATCTTGGCACCGACGCGCGTGACCCGAACGTCTCCGTCTGTCGTCACGGCACTGCCCATCTGATCGGCCCGATCGCACATCGTGCGAAACTTGAAGATGCGAAATCGCCTGCCGTATTGGGTAACGCGCTCCTGACGATAGAACACCGGACCGGGCGAATCTACCTTGATGGCAACGGCCAGCACAAGGAACACCGGGCTGAGCAGCACCAGCAAAAGCGCCGCCACCACGATATCGAAGCAACGCTTGCCCGCCAGCTGTGCCCGCTTGGCCGCCAGGGTCTCGTAGTAGGGCCTGACCGCCTCGCACCTCAGCTCGTCGGGCAGTGCATCCCAAGGAAGAAGCCTCACCGCGTCCCTCCGACTATGTCGGCGAATGTAGAGGCCACATAATGAGCCTGCTCGTCGGTCAAGCAGGTATGCAGCGGCAAGGTCACCTCATTGGCGAAACGAGCATAGGCGCGGGGATAGTCGGCGATATCGAACCCGAGGTCCTTGTAGGCCGTCAACAGCGGGAGCGGCTTATAGTGCACATTCGTGGCCACACCACGCTCGGCCATGGCCTCGATGATGGCATTGCGCTCGTCGGGCGACACGCCGGGCACGCGGCAAATGTACAGATGGCCCGACGATGCATAGCCCTCGCCCTGATGGGGAAGCGGCTCGACCCCCAGCGGCTTCAGATAGCTATCGTACAGAGCGATCAACTCGCGGCGACGCTCGAGCATCCCTTCGTAGCGCTTCAGCTGAACCAGGCCCAGAGCGGCCTGGATATCGGTCATGTTGCACTTGTACCACGGCCCCAACACGTCGTACTCCCAGGCCCCCAGCTTGGTCTTCGCCAGCGCGTCCTTCGACTGCCCGTGCAGCGAGAGCAGCTGCACCTTCTGGTACACCTCGTCATCGGGCACCTCGCTCGGAAGATTCCAGGTGAGGCAGCCCCCCTCCGCCGTGGTGAAGTTCTTCACCGCATGGAAGGAGAACGATGTGAAGTCGGCAACCGATCCGATCATCCGACCGTGGTAGGCAGAGCCCAGGGCATGGGCGGCATCCTCGCACACGGCCACGCGGCCCAGCGCCTCCTGAATGGCCGAGGCGGGATTGAACAGCGACCGCTTCTCTTCCAGCACCGCGAAGATGCGATCGTAGTCGCAGGGAACGCCGCCCAGATCGACGGGAATAACAGCCTTGGTTCGCGCGGTAATGGCGCGCCCCATGGCGTCATAGTCCATCTCAAATGAGTCGGGCGCGCAATCCACCATGACGGGTGTGGCGCCCACGTGGCAGATAACCGAAGCGCTGGCGGTGTAGGTATAGGCCGGCACGATCACCTCATCGCCCGGGCCCACCCCCAGCACGCGCAGGGCCATTTCCGCGCATGCCGTCTGGGAGTTCAGGCACACGCAGCGCGGAACCCCCAGATAAGCCGCCAGCTGGCGTTCCAGCTCCTTCACCCGCGGGCCGGTGGTAATCCAGCCCGAACGCAGGGCATCGGCCACCTCGGCGATCTCCTCCTCGGTAATGTCGGGAGGCGAAAACGGAATGTTCATCTTCTCAGCCATACCAGCTCTCCTGTGCTATTGGAATTCGGGGGTGTAAGTGGGCACCGCCTCTTTCAGCACCCGCTTGATGTCGTCGCGCTCCTGAGGCAGCGCCGCTTCCAGCTTCGCCAGCCGCTCCTCCACGCTGGCCACTTCAGGCCGCACGCCCTTGATCACCGTGATGGCCCCGTTGGCCGTGGGCACGGTGGGCTCATCGTCCATGTTCAGCTCTTCGTACAGCTTCTCACCAGGACGCAAGCCCGTCACCTTGATCTCAATATCCTCGCCCACCGTCAGGCCCGACAGGCGAATCAGGTTCTCGGCCAGATCGTAAATGCGCACCGGCTCGCCCATATCGAGCACGAAGATCTCGCCTCCCTCGGCCAAGGCTCCCGCCGTAATGACCAGACGAGCCGCCTCGGGAATGGTCATGAAGTACCGCGTGATGTCCTGGTGGGTCAGCGTAATGGGACCGCCCGCCTTCAGCTGCCGCTTGAACAGGGGAATCACCGAGCCATGGGAACCGAGCACATTGCCGAAGCGCACCGAGGCGAACACAGTCTGCGACCGTTGGGCATAATGCTGCACGATCATCTCGCACATGCGCTTGGTGGCGCCCATCACATTGGCGGGATTCACCGCCTTATCCGTAGAGATGAGAATGAAATGCGAGCAGCCGCACTCGTCAGCCATGCGCGCCACGTTCAGTGTGCCGAACACGTTGTTCTCGATGGCCTCGCGAGGATTCGACTCCATCAGCGGCACGTGCTTGTGGGCCGCCGCATGGAACACCACCTGGGGGCGATGACGCTCGAACACCTCTTCCAGGGCGGGAAGATGGGTGATGGAGCCGATCTCGGTCACAATCTCGATGCCCGCGTCCCGTGCGGCCCCGGAGATTTCATGGTACAGCTCGTACACCGTGTTCTCGTAGATATCGAACAGCACGATCTTGGCCGGCTTGGCAGGCAGCAGCTGGCGCACCAGCTCGCTGCCGATGGAGCCGCCGCCACCCGTGACGAGCACCACGGCCCCCTTCAAGTAAGTGCCCACGAGCCCCTCGTCCAGGGCCACTTCCTCACGGGCCAAAAGGTCGGACACTTCCACGTCGCGAATGGGCACGCGACCCAGCTGCTCTTCGGGAATGTCCTTTACTTTTTCGGGCAAGGTAAGCACCTTGCGGCCCGTTTCCATGCACAAGTCGTACACGTGGCGCTTCTGTCTCTGGGTACCCGAGGGGATGGCCACCACGATCTGGTCAACGGAGAACTGCTTGCACAAACGGGGAATGTCCGCGCAACTGCCGAGCACTTTCACGCCATGGATGCGACGGCCGATCTTGCGCCCGTCGTCATCCACGTAGCCGATGGGGCAGCCGACGATCTCGTCGCTGCCCGCCAGCATGCGACTCACCACCAGCGAGCCGCTCTCTCCCGCGCCCACGATAAGCGTGCGCGCCTCACCAGGAGCCTTCACGCCCAAAAACGACCAGCTGCGCCCCTTGGAGTTCACCCGGATCGAGAAACGGGCCATGCCGCAGATGATGAGTAGGATGGCCCAGGCGCAGATGTACACGCGAAAGGGCATGCGCTCGTCGAACAAGAGGGCGCCAAACACATCGCCCACCACCGAGGCGACCACTGTCGCCACCACGATGCGGGCCGCATCGTCTACGCTGGCGTACTCCCACAGGCTGTTGTACATGCGGAATATGCCGAACACGATCACGTTCACCGCGGCGAGAAGCACCATCTGCCCGATAAAGAACGGCGAAGCGAGGTCGATCTCCCCCGCTCGCGTTCCCCAAGCCGCGATAAGAAACGAAACCACCGTAGCGGCGATGTCGATAATCACCAGGGGCAGCGATCTCACGATAAAGCGCTTGATATTTCGCGTGCTATTCATAGGGAACAGGCCAGCCTCTCGATTCAACCGCGCGGAAACTTCACGTCGTTAGTCAACGAGCACGATACCGACGACATTGCCCCCAGCCAGCTGCAGCTCCTTCAACGTATCGCACAGCGCCGCCTGGGAATCTTTCCAGGTGCGCGCCACCACGATCGTCGCCTGGGCCGCTCGGGCCCCGTAGGCTGCGGCCATTCCGTCGGCAAGCGGAGCGCATTTGAGGACAGCACCCGCAGAGTCGCCGGCACGCGTCGCCGCCGCAAGGTCACCGCCCTCGACGGCCACGACGTGGGCCTGGGGCCACTGGGCTTCCATCGCCGTCTTCAAAACCCCGCAGAGCTGCTGGGTGTCGACCGCCGAAACCGGCACAACACCGACCGAGCCAACCGGCTCCTCCGAAGCGAACTGCACGTTGGCCCACAAACGCTCGCCATCCTGGGGGGTGGCCCCCTGAGCCAATACCGGAGCGTCGGTGCATTCGCGCACGTTATCTTTAGTTTTCAGCGGACGGCGCATGGCATCGACGAGCACAAGAACGCAGCCAACGGCAAACAGGCCACCCAGTAACCCCACTACCGCGTACTTAACCACATTGCTGGATCCGCTTCCCGCCGCCGCTGAGGCCTCCGCCACGGTAAACACGCAGGACTTCAATGCCGCGACGCGATCGGCCGACGTAGTGCCCGGTGCAAAAGCATCCGATGCCGCGCCCAGCGAGCCCGCCTCGTTCACCGAATCCCAATAGGCGTCGCCCTGCTGAGCGAGCGCCACCTGAATGGCATCCGCTGATTCGTAAGCGATAGCGTTCACGGTAGCCACCGCATCGTCGGCGTTAGCTCCCGTAGCAGTGAAGTCAATGGACTGAGTAGTGGCATCGGCCTTCGCCGTGGCGCCAGCATCCGCGTTCAACGAGACGATGTTCTGGGCCACCGCATTGGCCAGGTTCGACAAACTGGCCGAGCTGAGCACCCCCGAAGGGTCGGTCACCGTCAGCGTCGCCTTCGCCGTATAGCTCTCGCCGCGGGCGCTTTCCTTCGCAAACATAAAACCACCAGCAAGCAATGCGCAAAGAAGGGGCACGATAACGACCCATTTCGCGTAGTGGCGAATCAACAGCCACAAATCACGCAACGTCAAAACGACCTCTTTTCGTCAGGTTTCAAATGCTCTAAGTATAGACCAACTTGCATCTATCGGAAAGCGCCACCTCTTTAGAGACGCAACAACGCCAGTACCCCAAGCAGGCTGCTCGACAATCCAGACAGACCTAACGCCTGGGGATCCTTGCCGGAAGCCTACCAGGAGCGTACATCATAAGACCGAGTATCAGGAAGAATGCGACCCTGTTTACTTCTTCCGTAAGTCCAATAACCAGCACACAGCCAAAAGCAAGTGCCAAAAGGGCAAACATCTTATCGTCGCGATAAGTAAACGCTCGCCACGCTGCCGCAGCCAAAACCGCCACGAAAAATGCCACAGCAACAAGCCCGCCGCTCAGCAGAATTTGCAGCATCGTGTCGTGGGCAGAACTTTGCCATATGCCGAACTCGCGATAGCCCTCCATAAATTGCCATCCGTAGCCCAACGGCCAATGGGACGGGTCGGACATCATAGTGAGAGACGCATCCCAAATTTTAGTTCGCCCCGTAAACGTTACATTTTTACCGATAAAAGACAGTATCGTGCCCAGATGATCCTGTACACGAAAAATAACAATGGAAAAAAACGCGACAAGATAGGCACCGAAATAGGTGAGGCCGTTGAGCAGCTTCCGAGGCACCCTAAAATTAACCAGAACAGCGCATGTAATCATCAGCGTCAAAGCAATGGACGTCGTCGCCGAGAACTGCAAATACTCCATGGCGCAGCACGCCGCGACCACAGCCATCGTGCGCAGCGTCACTTTCCGACTCCCAAAGCAGTCAAGAAGCATGCTGGACAATATCGCCGGTATCGCAATCTCCCACGTCTCATTGCGATGAGCATAGAAGAAATTGACGTATTGCGGCGAAAACTCCGACTCGTACACACCGTTGGGATACACAATCATCGATAGCAGATTCAATGCGCACAGAGATGCTGTCACGATAAAGACCGCAGCCACCAACTCTCGAAAGTAATTTTTCGCCGCCGCGGCAACCGCGAGCACAACCATAACCTTAGGAAGCCATTCGAGAATGTAGACGAAAGAATCGCCACTGTAGATGTAGGAAGACAAACAACAGGTGGCAGCTACCGCAATCGTTCCCAGGCAAAACAGGTCTTTCTTCCCGAAGAGAATGTAGACCGTCGCCACTCCGATAAAGCAGAGGTAACGGTCCAACTCGTACAAGGGTACCAGAAAACTGAATTTCGTGTAAGCAAAAGAATGCGGCTCGAAATACCCTCCCATCACAAACACAAGCGCAACGATAACAACGTACTTATTGAGCAGGAAACTGCGCAACAGGCTGAGTGCGGACACACACACCTCTTTCCATCTGAGCTTCAACGCAAAATCGCACTACCCGCGCCAAACAATCGGCGTTTATTTCAAAAGTAATTCTCAATTACGTGAGTACTGCTAAACTATTCTAGCGTAGAATATCGTGAATGAACTTGCACAGCGATCAAAGCACAGAACGCCCTGGCGCCTGTGCTTAAGCGAAAGGCCCCTCACCCATTATGAAGAGTGCCCTCGACAATGTCTCGACGTCAACGTCTTTCGACTACTGCCCCACAGACCGCAGCAATATATTCGCCAGCATCATCGTTCCGGTCTACAACGTTGAAGCACATATCGGCCGCTGTCTTGACAGTATCCTCGGACAAACCGTCCCCGATTTCGAGGTGATTTGCGTTGACGACGGCAGCACCGACGGCTCTTCGGACATTCTCGCACGCTATACCGCCGGCGACGCCCGCATCCGCGTGATGAGTCAGGAGAACGCAGGGCCATCCAAGGCACGCAATCGGGGGTTGAGCCAAGCACGCGGAAGCTATGTGTGGTTCGTAGATGCCGACGACTCCATCGCCGCCACTGCACTTGAGCGGCTCAAAGAACAAGTCGAACTGAGCAACGAACCCGATGTTGTTGTCTTCAGCTACGACCTTGAACCTCCCGCCGACGAAAGCACGCCCCCCTGGCTGGTCGAAGCACGCGTAACGAGGAACACCTTCTACCCTGTCTTCACCCCTGAAGCTTTATTTTCTGAACCTGGCGCGACACCATTCCTTTGGCGTTATTTTCTCCGAACGGACTTTTTGCGCGCTCACAACCTCTGGTTTTGGGAAGGGCTCCATTTAGGGGAAGACGCGCTCTTTCAATTCATGGTGCTCCCTCTCGCCCGCGGCATAGTTTTTTTCAACGAACCACTTTACTTCTACCAATACAGCCGAAGCGATTCCCTTATGGATTGTGCTAACAGCGACTACTCTCAAAAAGCGCGCCGTCATCTTGAGATAATTCGGCTCGTCGCTTCCAATTGGAACGAGCGCGGCATTTTGGACGACATGCGCGAGCCTCTGACATCGTGGGCTATCGATTTCTTTTACCACCAAGTAATGCAGGCCTCTTCGACCGATCGCGATGAGCTGGTTCTTTCATTTATCAACCAATTGAAATCATGGGCCGACCTTTCCCTCGATCACCTCGCCCCCCGCTCCCGAGATCAACTCTGCGAGATTGTCGGCAGCACCTCCTGTGACGCAATGCACTCTGTAGCAGAGAGCCGAGCATGGCTTCCCGCCGCGGCCTTCGCATATCGTTATTGGAGTGATGTACGCGCGGGAATGAGTGCATTGCTGCAGTCGTCTCTCGCGAGCACTATCAAACCGCACGTCAAGACCGTTGCTATCTACTACCACCGCTTGTACAAGGGCGGCGCAGAATGCGTTACCAGAGCCCTTGCCAAACAATGGGAAAAAGCCGGCTACAACGTTATCGTCATCGTGGACGAGGGCGGCCTGCCGAACAGCCCAACGGACTGTGAGGGCATTGACGCCCTCACGATTCCCGTAATCCACGACGAGGAGCGCGCAAGCTGCGCGCCGCGCGCTCGCGCCTTGGCGAACATCTTGCAGCAGAACCAGGTGGACGTTCTTGTCTATCATGCCTGGAATTCCGGTTGGCTTCCCTGGGACCTGGCCACAACGAAAATGTGCGGCTGCGCATTTGCCGCCTTTTGCAACAACGTGTTCTCCATTCGAGAAATACATGGCGACTCGTATTTCGGCCTTCAGCCCTACACGTATGCGGCAGCCGACGCCGTTGTCTGCCTCTCCGATACCGATAAAGCCTTTTGGAATAATTTCAACGGCAATGTCCATAAGGTTGTCAACCCGCTTGATCCACGCCTTTTCACCATTAGCCCAAGTGAACTAAAAGGCACTACTCTTGCCTGGATCGGGAGATTTTCCGAAGAAAAGCGCCCCGAGGACGCCCTTTACATTTTGGAGAAGATCAGGCAGAACGTCCCAAACGTACGCCTTATCATGCTGGGCAGCGGCGAGGATGGCACCTACGACTCGCGCCTGCAAAACCTCGCAGATGATCTGGGAATCCGAGATGCTATAGAGTTCTGCGGCTATGTGGACAACGTCTCGGATTACCTTGAGAAGAGCGATCTTCTACTGGTCACCTCGGAATACGAAGGATTTCACCTAGGACTTTTCGAATCCCTCGCCCATGGCGTGCCAGCGGTTATATATCATTTGCCCAATTTGTCGTGGGTAGAAGACACCGAAGGCGTTTCGCAGGTGCCAAACGGGTCGATCGACGAGGCGGCAAGCGCGGCTATCAGACTGCTCAACGACCGTTGCGCGCTCGCTCAAGCTGGGGCGGCGGCCCGCAGTCACGCCCAATCCTTCGCGTCCATCGATGCCGTCCAGCAGTGGAACCCCATCTTCGACTCGCTTAAGCAACGGCGCCGCCCTCCTTCCGTCGACCGCGAAACAGCTGCGATGTGGGACGTCCTGCTCAGCAGCTATCGATACGGCATCGACAAGCTCAACGAACACCATTGGAGCGAACTCGCCGAAGCGCATCGGCAATTTGAGGCCGCATGTCATCAGCTCGACTCCGAAAGAGCGCACTTCAGCGATGAGCGGGAACGCATGGCGAACTCCATCTCCTTCCGTATTGGGCGCTCTGTCACATTCTTGCCCCGCAAGATGCGCACCGCCTGGCGCGTGCTGACCACCACAGGCCCCGCCGGCGTCGGCCGCGTTCTTAGGGAAAAGGTGCAGGGACGGCGCGTCTAAGCATCAAAACCGCCAAAGAACGGTATACTTAGATGTCGCCCATCGCCACGCGAAAAACATCTAAGGGAGGATACGTGAGCGAGCATACTCAAACAGGCCTGAAGCGCGATTGGTTCACCATTAAATCTCTCGTATCGCGCGATTTCAAGCTGAAGTACCGCCGCAGCGTTCTCGGCGTCGCCTGGTCGGTGCTGAATCCTCTGCTTATGATGTGCGTGCTCACGGCGGTGTTCAGCACCTTCTTCCGCTTTCAGATCGAGTACTACCCGTTCTACCTCATCCTAGGCAACACGCTGTTCGCCTTGGCCATGGATGCCGCCGATTCGGCCATGTACTCCATCATCGACTCAGAGTCGCTGATCAAGAAGATCCGGGTCAACAAGATCATCTTCCCCATCGAAAAGGTGCTCTTCCAACTGGTGAACTTCATCACGTCGCTCATCGCCATCGTCATCGTGATGATCTTCCTGCAAATCCCGCCCACCTTCAACCTGGTTCTGCTGCCGCTGCTTTTGGCCTATGTGACCATCTTCAGTCTCGGCCTGGGCCTGGCGCTGTCGGCGCTGGCGGTGTTCTTTCGGGATGTGCTGCACATCTGGAGCGTCGTGCGCATGGCGTGGATGTACGCCACCCCCCTGTTCTATCCCACCGACATCCTGCCCGAATGGATGATGACCTTCGAGGCCTTCAACCCGCTCTACCATTTCGTGACCTACTTCCGCGACATCGCGCTGTGGGGCAACACCCCGGGTCTCGGCGAGAACCTCATCTGCCTCGCCTTCGCCGTCGTCACCTTTGCCGTCGGATTCATCATTTTCCGCAAGACCCAGAACAAGTTCATCCTGTACGTTTAGGAACAGCCCATGAGCCAGCAAGTCATAACGACGCTTCTGAGCGACAAATCCGCCGAGATCTACGATCCCGCCGTCCCCACCATGATCGACGTGAGCCACGTGACCATGGACTTCAACAGTGCGAGCCAGCAGTTGAATTCCCTCAAGGAGTACTTCATTGCCGCCGCAAAGCGCGAGCTGATGTTCAAGCGCTTCCGCGCCCTCGACGACATCTCCCTCACCGTGCAGAAGGGCGACGTGTTCGGCATCCTGGGCACCAACGGGTCGGGCAAATCCACCCTGCTCAAAATCGTATCGGGCGTGCTGGATCCCACCGAGGGCATCGTCGCCATCAACGGCAACATCGCGCCCTTGATCGAGCTGGGTGCCGGCTTTGACTACGAGTTGACGGCCCGCGAGAATATCTACCTGAACGGCGCGCTGCTCGGCTATCCCAAGCCGTTCATCGACGAGCACTTCGACGCCATTGTCGACTTCGCCGAAATCCGCCCCTTCCTCGACATGCCCCTGAAAAACTACTCCTCGGGCATGGTGTCGCGCATTGCCTTCGCCATCGCCACCATCATTGTGCCCGAGATACTCATCGTGGACGAGGTGCTGTCCGTCGGCGACTTCATGTTCCAGCAGAAGTGCGAGAAGCGCATCCAGAAGCTCATCCACGAGCACGGCACCACGGTGCTCATCGTGTCCCACAGCAGCGACCAGATCGAGCGTTTGTGCAACAAGGCCATCTGGATCGAAAAGGGCCACGTGCGCATGGTGGGGACCGCCCGCGAGGTCAGCCAGGCCTATCAAGCCCTGGGAGGCCACGAGGGGTCGCCGGAGGCCGAGCGGAAGATCTTCGAGTACGTAGCGAACGACACGCCGCCTCTCTTAGATATCAGCGAGACCGTGGCCGGCGCTGATCACTACGACACCAATGCAGCCGTAGTGGGAAAAATGCAGGCTACGGAGCATTTTTCCAAAGTCATTATCGCCTGGGGCGAAAGCCTGAGCGCACAAATGGCCGCCTTAAGCCTAGCGGGAAACATCGGGGGGATAGTACTGCTCACCGATCGCGACCATCTACCCCATGCCACTCTCACTATGTTGGCGGCCATAGGGCCCCAACAAGTATGGTACCTTGCTCCCCCCAATGCGGACAATCAAGTGCTTAGCAGTCTGAGGGCTGCCATTCCTCGCTCTAGTTCCGTTGAGACAATCGACTATGAGAGCATTGACGACCTAACCGCGAAGATTTCCATTCTTGCTGGGAAAGTGACGGGCGGACTTACTCCGCAAGAATGCGAACGTACCTTCGCCGTAGTGACAGGCGAAGCCCTCGGCAGCGCTTCGGCCACATTTGCGCCCCTTATCGCGCGGGGATGCCCTTATTTTGCGATAACCAAAGAGGAATTGATAGGGCGCACGCTCGAACATATTTCAGAATCGGGGATCGAGAGGGTTGTTATTCTCGGACAAGGCAGTCTTCTTACCGCTTTCGCAGAAAAGGCTGCCGGAGACGGCCTCCAAGTAACTCATCTCGAAGACAAACGCTGCGATGAAGACAACGACGCCGCACTAAGGTGGCTAGCAGAGTTTGCAGATGCTGGAAACAAATCTGCAGGGCTATACCTATGCGCTCGCGAGGGCGTTGTGGATGCACTATCCGTTGCCCCCCTCGCTGCAAGCGATAACGGTTTGATGCTCATGGTCGACCATAATGACATGGAAAGCATGGGAAGAGCGGTTGATATTATTGAGCAGTATCCTACGCCTATAGATCGCATCACCTATCTCGGCAGCGACGTCTGCTTCAATAACATTGACAAGATGATCATTGGGCGGGCCGTAGGCCGTCGCAATGGGTAGCGTCTCTTGGTGCGCTATGGAACCTCCCGCCGCTTCTCGCCCTCTCGTTAGCATCGTGGTGCCGGTATTCAATGCCGGGCCCTATCTTGATCAGGCCCTCGACAGCCTGACGGGACAGACTTACGAGAACCTGGAGATCATCTGTCTAAACGATGGCTCGACCGATGATTCGCTGGCCATTATGGAGCGCTGCGCCGCCGAGGACGGGCGCATGCGCATCATCGACAAGGCGAACGAGGGTTACGGTGCCACGTGCAATCGCGGCATCGACGAAGCCCATGGGGACTGGATCGCTATCCTGGAGCCCGACGACTGGCTGCTGCCCGGGGCCATCGCGGCCATGGTGAATGCTGCCGAGAAAGCAGCTCGGGCCATCGACGGCCCGAACGCCAGCGCATCCGTCCCGGCAATCCCCGATCTGGTGAAGACCCCCTACTGGCGCGTGCTGTTCCCCAACACGCCAAAGCAAACTCTGGTGCACTGCTACTACAAGGGCGCAGCCGCGCCCGCGAACGCCACGGCCCTGCCAGACGGCTGGCTCGCCCAGGGATCGCCCGCTATCGCATCGTGCACGGCACTGATGGAGTATCATCCCTCCATCTGGTCGGCGCTTTATCGCGCCGACTTCCTGCGCGAGCACGGCATCCGCTTCCTACCCATCCCCGGTGCCGGCTGGGCCGACAACCCGTTCCTGGTAGAAACCATGGCTGCTGCTCGCTCCATCGTCTACCTGGACACGCCGTTCTACTGCTATCGCGAGGAAACGCCCACCCACTTCGAGGAAACCATCCGCCGCCAGCCCACCCTGGTATTCGACCGGTGGCACGACGGGACCGACGTGTTGGAGCACCATCCCGACCTCGATGACCACGTTGTGCAGGCGCACTACCATCGGGGCTTCAACAACCGCGACAAGGCAGCCGCCGTCCTCGGCGACACATCGCCGCTCGTCCAAAGCGAGACCGCCCGCATGTTCGGCCGCATGAAGGCCGCTCTCGTGCTGGACGACCCCGCGCTCTCCCCTGCCCAGAAGACGCTCTTCGCCCGCACGACAGGGCGGCCCGACTACCATCCCACTCTCGCCGACAAGCTCGCCTTCAAGGGCCGGGCTCTGCGCCAGCAGCTGCACAACGTGCGCACCGTGGGCCTCAAGGGAGCCCGCGCCATTAGGCGTCTTCGCAGAAAAGCTCCTCTACTTTAGATGATTCCATTTAATTCCGATCAATCGCTGTTACGCAGCAATTTGCCCATGCAAACTTACCTATAAATATTACTTTATGAAGAAACACCAGGTCAAAATTGCTTGCATAAACTAAAAGGTAAAATTTATAGAGGCTCCTTTTACCTCAGTAAAATCTGGTTAGAATCCGCATACTTCATTTATGCGGCTCAAGGGCACGGGAGCAGTGGCGAGAATAACATCCATATCCAACGATTGGATAAGAGGGAGAGCCTTCTCGCCTTCATGATAGGGCTGGCATACGGACTTCATTTTGAACAGCTTCTTCATCTTCGACTTCCCCTTGCCCCCCGAGGGCAACGATGTGCTCGTGTCTAGATTCAAGTACGCAAGCACTCCTGCAAAGTCAGCCAACATCACATCCTCAATGTCAGCTGCCGCAGCGATATCGACCACATCCTCAGCCACATCTTCCAAATCTTTCCGAAGTAGCGCCCAGCTCCCGTTCTGGAACTTCGAAACAGGAGTGCTGTAAGAGTCGGTGTCATAGCACAGGAATACCGTCCAGGGCAGTGCGGGCCACTTCCCATGACATGCTCTTTTAAACCAAGAAGCCGAATTGGGCATCTGCGTTACGGTTCCCACATTATTGAATCGAACCAGCACCGATCCCCTACTTCCCTTTATAAATAGATCATCCCGCCCCCCATTCCACCGAGAGAACTCTAAGGGCGTGAGACATTTATCGCGCGCCATCGCCCGAATATAGTGTTCGTAAAACACTCTCTCAGTCGCGCCTTCCACGATGAAAGCGACACCATAGTCAAACTCCGGCATAGCCTATGCCTCAAGATAGGAAAGCAGGTCTCGCGATCCTCGCTCGCCTGACGACATAAGCTCGAAAAGGTACTCCCCGAACCCAAGCCCCGTATCGTAGGCTCTGGCCGCTAGTTTTTCAATCAAGTTAGAGCGAATTCGCTTAAAGGTTGCCACTCCATTTTCATTCGGCACGCCCACGTAAATCTGTGTTGGCTTCAGATATTGGATAAGCACAGGTGAATGACTGGATATGATCAGCTGGGTATCACCCTTATTCTCGTCAAGAATCTCAAGAAGCGATTTAATGAGCTGAGGATGAATGCTCGTCTCCAGCTCTTCGATGCCGACCATTTCCGCACGGGCCAAATTAGCTAGAATCGTATTTGCAACTAGCCATACAATTCGCTTGGTGCCCGCCGACATACGCTGGATATTGATCGGCTGGTTGAGGTGAACGTCTTTAACCGTGATTCGATACAACTCGTCTTTGATCCTGAACGGAACGTCATCCTCTCCCTCCTGCAATTCAAAACTTTTCAAAAGTCGTTCATGAATCTCATCCTGCAGCTTATAGGAATCGACAATAAACGATTCGAAGGTAGGAAAAAGAGTGAAGATAGCCGAGAGAAAGTCATCGTACTTTTCCTGCTCCAGCGTCCGCAACCCGTAAAGAGCACGGGGAAGATCGTCGTCATTTAAAGCGATACCACCATCGGCGGACGCCTCTCCCGGAAACTCCAGGGGCATAGATGAGAACTTACCTTGTGCATCAATCGCATCAAACATGACAAATGCCATGTCTCGGATTTTTCGTATGGCAGGATTGATGGCAATGTCTTCAAAGGAGGTGAGCACATCGATTGCCAACTGAGCATCATCCAATACAACAGTGCTGAAAGAACGCGTCTGATAGGATTTCCGATACTTCCCCTGCGCACGTTTCAAGTAGTTGGTCCACTTGCCCGTTTTATCCGCCTTGAGAGCGATGGCTTCCTGGGTGATACGCCTCCCAGCGCCATCATCCCTCATCCACAGAAATGAAAATCCATATTTAATATAGCGGTATTCACCCAGGTCTGGCTCATCCAATTCAACTTCAAAATGAAATTCCTCATCTTGCAATGCTGTCACCAGCGGAATGTAGCGCGTATACGACATCATAGCCAAGCGATCTTTGGCGCTCGCCGTAATAAACGCAGCAGCAAACCCCAGCGCTTCCATAAGATTGGTCTTTCCATAATTATTAGCAGAGACAATGGCGGTTATACCGTCAAGCTCAATATGCGTAAGCCCCAAATTTCGCATACCGCCAACAGTGATACTCTTGAGTGCCATACTGTACCTCACATGTCTTAAATACTTACCTCTATAAAAGTTTTCATCCACATTAGCGCAGTGTACACTATCCCATATAGAATAATAAGTAAGAAAATGTTTTATTAAATAGTCATTAGCGATTCGCCTTCAGGCGAGCGAACAGATTGGTGCTGTGGCGCTTCACGAACGAGATAAGCCGGCTCTCCCACAACGTCAGCGTCACGTTGCCGGCCCGCAGCGGCGCCAGGGCCACCTTCATCATCGTCGTGCGCGGCTCGGCGTCGCCCAGGGCCTCGCGCGTCCGCGGGTCCTCCACGATGCGCCGCACCGCCGCGCGCTTCTCGGCCCCCGACAGGGTGCAGTCGGCGCAGGTGACGTTCTCCACGCAGCCCAGCAAGCGCTCCCCGTGGCGGCGGCCCAGAAACTCGCGCACCTCCGGTGAATCCACGTCCCAGCCGGCGAACAGATCGCGCAGCCACTGGTCTTCCTCGCAGCGCTTCTCGTAGAGACCCGCGCGATAACGGGTGTTCTCGCTCTCGGCGCGGGCTCGCAAAAAGTGGTAGTAGCGGCCATCCAGACAGCCCACGCGCTCCACCTCGCGCACCACATCCACGTTGAACGGCAGATCGTCCCAGAACGTCCCCGGGAACTCGATGCCCCGCTCTTGCAGATAGGCCCGCTGGTACAGCTTGTTCCACGGCGCGTACAGAAGCTGACGGTCGAACAGGTCGTGGGCGTTCTCGCGAAACTCCCGCTGCGTGGCGTACACCCGCTGGGGCGCCGTGCGCACCTCGCGGAAGAACTTGTCCTCGCCGTAATAGGTGTCGATGAAAAAGCCCGTGACCAGCAGCTGCAGCCCGTGCTCCTCGGCCATGGCGTACATGTCGGCCAGCATGGCAGGCTCGCACCAGTCGTCGGCGTCCATGAAGTACAGGTAATCGCCCCGAGCGATCTTCATGGCGTTGTTGCGCGCTCCGGCCGCCCCTTCGTTCTCCTGGTGAATCACCCGCACCCGCTCGTCGGCCGCCGCCAGCTTGTCGCACAGCTCGCCCGTGCGGTCAGGCCCGCCGTCGTCCACGAGGATCACCTCGAAATCGGCGAAGGTCTGGTCGAACAGCGACTGCACGCTGCGCTCGACCCACGCCTCCACCTTATAGGCGGGAATGATGATGCTGATGGCCGGTTGCTTCCCCATGGGCTCTCTTGCTCTCGAAAACGATACTGCCATCAGTATAGAACACTTTGGGACGGCCCGCGGCCAGCCTTCCGCCGCGCCGCCTCCTCACCATTCCTAGCGGCCGTGCTTGCCGTACCAGCGCGGCTTGTCCTCCTGGCGCAGATGGCGGCCGTGGTAATGGTGGCGCAGCACCTTGTCGAACAGGCCCAGCTTCCACAGAATAAGGAAGGACACGGCCATGAGCAGAGCCGCCACCGCGAACACCAGGACACCGTGGCTGTTGGACATCACCCAGGCGCCCAGGCCCAGCACCGCGGTCCACAGATAGACGATGATCACCGACCGCTTCACCCCGTAGCCCTTGCTAAGCAGAATATGGTGCAAGTGCTTGCGATCCGCCTGTTGGATCGGCTGATGGTGGTACACGCGACGCACGATGGCGGCGGCCGTATCGGCAATGGGAATGGCAGCGATCACCAGCGGCACCGCCAGCACGATCACCGTCGGCGAGCGCATAACGCCCATGAGCGAGATAACGCCCAGCATGGCGCCGAGCATGAGCGAGCCCGAATCGCCCATGAAGATGCTCGCCGGGGTGAAGTTGAACCGCAGAAAGGCCAGCGTCGCGCCCAAAAGGATCACCGACAGCATGGCCGTCTCCCCCAGGTCGCGCCCGAAGGCGATCAAGAACAAGAAGAACGCCGCGATCGCCGCGATGCCCGCCGCCAAGCCGTCCAAGCCGTCGATCAAGTTCATCACGTTCATGAAGCACACCAAGTACAGCACCGTAAGCGGATAGGCGAACCAGCCGAACTCGATGAAGCCGTCCCCCAGCGGGTTGGCGATACTGGACAGCAGCAGGCCCGAAGCGGCGATCACCGACGAGCCCACGATCTGGCCCGCGAGCTTCGTCCGAGGCGTCAGCGAGCGCACGTCGTCCACCGCCCCCACCGCCACGATAATGAACAGTCCCGCCAAGACACCGCCATGGTGAATGCCGCGGTCGTTGCCGTGAATGTAGAACCCGGCCCACCCGAGGCAGTACTCTCCGATCACTTCCACCAGGATGGTCACGAAGATGCCCATGGCCATGGCAAGACCGCCCATGCGGGGCACGGGTCGCTTGTTCACGCGGCGCTGATCAGGATAGTCAACCGCATCCAAACGCAGTGCGAGCCTTCTTGCCAGGGGAACGCAGAGATACGTTACAACGAAGGCAATCAGGCCCAGCACCGCAAAATGTCGCAAAGATACAATCACACAAGCTAGTATAAACGAGAATGCACGCCCGCGGCCCTAGAACTCGAGGCCCTGGAGCCATTCGGTGAGTTCTTCGAGGGCTTCGTCGCTCACGCCCAGGCGCTGCTCGCGTTCCTGGAGGTACTTCTCGCGCTCCACGAACATGGACAGCTGCTCGTCGCTGTACTCGGACAGGTCGATGTCGCGGCTCTGCACGATGCGCTTGGCGAAGTCGGGCAGCTTATCGTTCATGGCGGTGATCTTCACCACATCGCCGGTGTGCGGCGCCTCCACGTAGTAGCCGTCGCCCAGGTACATCGCCACGTGGTGCACATCACCGCCGTCGTCGAAGAACAGCAGGTCGCCGGGAAGCAGCTCCTCGAAGGGCACCTCCTCGCCCACCTCGCACTGGTAGTAGGTGGTGCGGGGCAGCTCGATGTTGAACACCTCGCGGTAGCAGTACTGCACCAGACCCGAGCAGTCGAAGCCGGCCGGCGTGGTGCCCCCCCACAGGTAGGGCACGCCCAAGAAGGAGTTCGCCAACGCCGTGAGGTCGTTCAGAGTGCGGGCCTCGCGCACGGGCAGGGGGGCGCCTGCGGCAATCAGCTTATCGAAGTCGGCGAAGCGCTCGGCATCGATGGCGTTCTGGTGCTGCTGCATCGCCGTATCGGCCGCGGGCGTGGCGGGCTTCTCCAGGTACACCGGCACGTGGTACAGATCCTCCGCGCGGGCCATCTGCTCTTCCCAGCGGGCCAGGGCCTGCTGGTACTCCTGGGTAGAGGCCACATAGTCCCGGTACTCGGCCACGAGCGCGTCGTACTCGGTCTTGTCGGCCACCGGATCGAGGTACAGATCCAAACCCGTCACCTCGTCCTTCACCGGCATCACGAAAGTCTCGGTCAGCTCGTAGGTGAGCGGCACGTCGAAGCGGGTCAGGTCGTAGGTCTCGATGAGATCCTGCAGCTTCTCGGAATAGAAGATGTCGGTGGCATAGCGCCCCACCAGAAAATCGCAGGCGTCCACGAACGAGTCGGTGTTCGACTTGCGCGCACCGGCGTAGAAGTCGCCCATGGAGTTGCTCAAGAGGTCGGCGTAGTCCGACAGCGAGTCCTCCACGGTCTCGTACTGGCGGAAGTCGGCCATAATGGTGTAGGTGGCGCCAGAGCCGTCGTCCTCGCGGGTGGGCAGCTGCACGGAGTTGCCCTTGTAGGTGCCCTTGATGCCGAACAGGTTGTTGTTCGGCGCCTGGGCCAGGGTGGAGTTGCCCGAGGCGGACTCCAGAATAGCCTGGGCGATCATCACCGAGGCGTACAGGTCGCTGTCGGCGGCGATATGGCGCGCCGGTTCGCCCACGAGCGAGATGAACTTCTCGGTGGTAAGATCCTCGCTGTAGTGACGGGCCACGTAGGACGAGTTATCCATATGGGTGAACGAGATGGAGGGCACCGTGACGGCCACCTGCTTCAGCGGCGTCTGGGCCTGGCCCTTGTTCACGGCCGCCGTATGACTGGAATCGGTCACCCCGCCGGCCCCGTCGAGGCCGGGCTTCTGGATGCCCTCGTCCACGGGATTGTCGGGCGCGGGGTTGTCGGGCTTCGGCGCGGGATCAGCCGGATCGGCGTCGCCCGGATCGGGATCCACCACCGGGGGCGTGGGCTCCTCGGCGGGGGCCTTGGCCACGGTGATCGTCACGTTGCGGGCCGGATCGCTCAGATCGATGGGCTGGCCGGGCGCCGGGTCGGTGCTCATCACCGCACCGGGGGCCGCCGTCTCGCTCTCCACCTCCACGATAAGGATGCGGTCGGCGGGAACGCCCTGGGCAACCAAGAGCTCCTTCAGCTTATCCCCCGTCAGATCGAGGTTCGTCCACGGCAACATAGTGCCGTAATCGACCACCTCGCCCGTATCCCCCTCGTCGGGATCCACCGTGCCGTCGCCCTCGCC
Source organism: Adlercreutzia mucosicola DSM 19490 (assembly GCF_000422625.1). Classification (GTDB taxonomy): domain Bacteria; phylum Actinomycetota; class Coriobacteriia; order Coriobacteriales; family Eggerthellaceae; genus Adlercreutzia; species Adlercreutzia mucosicola. The sequence goes on from NZ_AUGK01000005.1 coordinate 189,790, forward strand.
CGGCGCACCCGGAACCTCGGGTTCGGCGGGGGGCAGCGTCTCGTCGGTACCGGCGTCGGGAACGTCAGTCCCCTCCCCTTCGGCGCCGTCGGTGGGCGGCACGTCCGCGCCCTCGTTCGACGGGCCCCCGTCGGTGCCGGCGCCCTCAGAAGGCGCCTCGGGCGTCGCAGAGCCGTCAGTGCCGTCGGGCATCTCGGCAACGGGAGGCTCGGCCTCGGGCGCCGCATCTTCGGCCGGCGCCTCGGTCTCGACCGGCGCGGGAGCAGTCTCGGGCTCGGGAGCCGTCTCGGCCGCCGCCGGACCGCGCTCGATCAGCGCCTTCATCTCAACGTACTGGGCCTCGTCGGTGAAGACGCCGTTAGCCTTCATCAGCTCCAGATCGGCCAAGGTGAAGCGCTCGCCGCCGTTGATGCGGTTGACGAGTTCCTCGTAGCTCTTCGGCAGCGGAGCGCCGCCCTCGGTGCGGATGTTGTTGCCCTCGCCGTCGTCAGCGTAGCCAGTTTGATATGTCGCGGCAACGCCGCCCACCGGGGCAACGACCAAGGCAGCAGCCGTCAAAAGCGACACTGCGTTCTTTGATGAGGTCATCGCGTCTCCTTCGGTCTCTCAGGTCTCCCAAGGCGCACCTACTGCGAGGTACACCGAACCAAGACAATTTTGTCTGGAAGCCTGCATTATACCCCCACTGACCGACAAGTCTAGAACAAGAAGCGCCCTTAAAGCGCAGTTCACGCGGGGAAAGAGCGCGCAACCACTCGCCACATACAAGGTAAACCAGTTACTGAACTGGCATTTTCCCGCAATTTGAAGCCTCGCTGCCCCGAAAATGGCGAATTTGTAAAAAGTGAAAATCTCTCGGCAGCGCGCCGTTTTCGCTGATAAACGGGGTCATTGATTGGGAAAACGTCCCTTGAAGCCTGATTCAAGGCGGCCCGTGAAAGCCAAGGGGCCGGCAGCCGCCGAGACGCCATGGAAGCCGGCGGCGCGCCCCTAGGCGATCAGGCGCTTGGCGAAGTCGGGCACGAAGTACTCCATGGTCTGGCGCACGATCTGCCCCCGTCCCGTGGAGGCGTGGATGTACTCCCCGTCGCCCGCGTAGATGGCCACATGGTAGACCCCCGAGCCCGAGCCCCAGAACAGCAGGTCGCCGGGCATGAGCCCGTCCATGGGCACGCTCTCGCCCATCGCGCTCTGCTCGGCGGCCGTGCGGGGCAACTCGATACCTAAGGCCTGCTCGTACACCCAGCGGGTAAATCCCGAGCAGTCGAAGCCCGACGGCGTGGTGCCGCCGTACACGTAGGGCACGCCGCGCAAATCCATGGCCGTGCCAATCACCGCCTCCCGACGGCCGGCCCGCTCGCGCTCGGCGGCGCGCTCGTTGGCCGCATCGGCCAGCGAGCCCACGTAGTCTTTGATCTCGTCGGCAAAGGTGCCGATCTGAGAGAAGGGGCTTTCCGCGGGCGTCTCATCGGCACGGGCCTCGCAAGGAGCCGAAACCACGACGGCGGCGGAAAGGGCGCAGGCGAGCGTCAAGGCGCGGACCTGCTTGAAAACGTCTCTGTAAATAACCATGGCGGCGAGTCTAAAAGACGCCCGCGGCCATTCCAAGGCCCTCCACAAGGGGCGCGCGAGATGCCGACAAGCCGCCCACGTTCACTTCGCAGCTTCGCCACCTCAGATTCGCAAGCCGTTCATGACGCCTCCGCAACATCTTCACGACCAACAGGAAACGCCCTGGTCAAGGGCGTTTCTCTGACTGATATGGTCAACGATCGCGCCTCACCCGGGGTGCGCGGCCCGCACCCCTACACCTCGCGCGGCACTTCGCCCGTCTCCAGCAGGTGCAAAAGCGCTGCCTCGTCCAGCACCGGCACGCCCAGGCTCACGGCCTTGTCGTACTTCGAGCCCGCCGCCTCGCCGGCCACAACGAAGCTCGTCTTCTTCGACACCGAGCCGGACACCTTCGCTCCCATGGCCTTCAGGCGCGAGGCGGCCGCATCCCGGGTCATGCCGGAGGCCGCCAAAGTGCCCGTCAGCACGAAGGTGAGCCCCGCCAGCACCTGGGGCACCACCTCGCCGGGCTCCAAGTCCTTTTCGGCCATGGTCACGCCGGCGGCGCGCAGGCGCTCGATCACCGAGAGGTTGTCGGGGGTGCGCATGAACAGCCACAGGCCGTGGGCGATCTTCGGGCCCACGCCGTCGATGGCGGCCAGCTCGTCTTCGCCAGCCGCCGCTAGGGCGTCCATGGTGCGCAAAACGCTCGCGATGGCCTCGGCCGTGGTCTTGCCCACGTGCCGGATGCCCAAGCCGAACAGCATCCGCGCGAAGGGACGCCCCTTCGAGGCCTCGATGGCGGCCACGAGCTTCTTGGCCACGGTATGCCCCAGGCGCACCGGCTCGCCATCGGCCTTCACGCGGCCCATGTCCAAAGAGGCCAGCTCCTCTTCGCTCAAAGAATAGTAGTCGGCCACATCCGACACGCGCCCGCTCTCCACCAAACGGGAGACGATCTCCTCCCCCATGCCGTCGATGTCCAGAGCCCCGCGGCTCGCCCAGTGCAGCAGTCGCTCCAGGGCCTGGGCCGGGCAGTCGATGGAGATGCAGCGGAAGGCCACCTCGCCCGCGTCGCGCACCACGGGGCTGCCGCAGCTGGGACACACGCTCGGCATCTCCCACAGGCGCGCCTCGGGACTGCGCAGCGACAGCACCGGGCCCAGCACCTCGGGAATCACATCACCGGCCTTCCGCACGATCACGGTGTCGCCGACGCGCACGTCCTTGCGATGCACCTCGTCCAAGTTGTGCAGCGTCGCCCGGGCCACGGTGGACCCGGCCACCACCACCGGCTCCAGCTCGGCCACCGGCGTGAGCGCCCCGGTGCGGCCCACTTGCACGGTGATGTCGCGCAGAAGCGTGGTCTTCTCCTCGGGCGGGAACTTGAAGGCGATGGCCCAGCGCGGAGCCCGGGCGGTGAAGCCTAAGGCCCGCTGGCGGGAAAACGCGTTCACCTTCACCACCACGCCGTCGATCTCGTAGGGAAGCGCGTCGCGCCGCTCGATAGCCGTACGACAGAAGTCGCGCACCTCCTCGGCGCTCTCGCACAGCCTCACGTCGGGGTTCACGTGGAAGCCCGCCTCGCGCAGCCACTGGAGCAGCTCCCACTGGCCGTCGACGGTCAGGGCGCGCTCGTCGGCGATGGCGTACATGAAGGTGGACAGGTCGCGGCTCTGGGTGATGCGCGCGTCCTTCTGGCGCAGCGAGCCGGCGGCGGCGTTGCGGGGGTTGGCGAAGGGCTGGCGCCCGTCGCTGACGGCGGCGGCGTTCAGCAGCTCGAAGCTCTTCTTGGGCATGTACACCTCGCCGCGCAGCTCAAGCGCGTCGGTGCCGGGCGCGATGGCGGCCCGGGCCTCCTCGCGCAGGCGCAGGGGCACATCGCGCACGGTGCGCATGTTCACGGTCACGTCCTCGCCCGTGGTGCCGTCGCCGCGGGTGGCCGCCCGCACGAGCAGGCCGTCCTCGTAGGTGAGCGCGATGGAGCTGCCGTCGATCTTCAGCTCGCAGCACAGTGGCGGCAAGCTTCCCCCACAGGCTTCGCGCACCCGCTCCATCCACGCGTCCAGCTCGCCTAGGTCCATGGCGTTGTCCAGGGAGTACATGCGCTGCTCGTGCACCACGGGCGCGAACTGCTCGCCCACGTATCCGCCCACGCGCTGGGTCGGCGAGTCCGGCGTGACCAGCTCGGGATGGGCCGCCTCCAAGGCGCGCAGGTCGGCCATGAGCGAGTCGAAGGCCCCGTCCGAGATGGTGGGGTTGTCCAGGGCATAGTACTGGTAGCTGTGGTGCTCGATCTCGCGGCGCAGAGCGGCGATGCGGGCCGCCGGATCGTCCGCGGAAAACAGCGAGTCCTGACCTTGGGTCATGGTGCATTCCTTCCGTCAAAAAGGGGCCCGGACGAATCCGGGCCCCGAACATTCGCATTGCCTATAGTACCACGCGACAGGCGGCCGCGCGGGCCGGCGCCGCGCCTAGTGGTTGTGGACGATGCGCACGGTGGCACGGGGCATGGTGACGCCCCACACGGCCATCTGCACGCCGCGCACCATGAGGAAGAACCCGAGGAACAGCGCGAAGGTGCCCGGCGCCACGATAAAGGCGAAGCCGCACAGAAGCGACGCGATGCCGGTGAACAGCACCCAGCCCCAACCGGGCAGGTCGCGGTCGAGGCGAATGGCCGCCACGATCTCGAAGATGCCGTAGGCCATCACGAAGACGCCGAGCACCCACGGGATCACCACCGACGACACCAGCGGATGCACGATGAACAGCACACCCAAGATAACGTCGCACACCGCATAGGCTAAAGCCCAGCCGGTCACGCCCTCGGCCTTGCGGTACTTGAAGTAGGCGTAACCGTCTACGATGCCCGCGGCCAAAAGCATGCAGCCGGCGACGGCCGCCACGGCGACCAGGGTCAGCCCCGGCACCATCAGCAACACGAATCCGATTAGCACAAGGGCGATGCCCGCGGCGAACAGCCCCCAATTGCGTCCCGTCTTGATATCCATAGCTACCACGCTCCTTAACCCTGGCTGTATACTATGACGGCATACATTCTAGAAGCGCGACGCGCACCCGCATCGCAGGTCGGCCGCCCGTTGCTAACCGGATTGCGCCCCGTAAGCGGGGCGTTGGGCGGAAAGCGAGGAAGGTGCCGGGGCGCCGTCTCGGCAAGCGATGCCGCCCCCCCCCGGAGGGGCCGCCCGCATCCGCCCCGCGCTTCGCCGCCGCCCGAAGGAGATCCTATGACCGTACCCGTCGCACCATCGCGCCCCAACGCCTCCCTGGCGGCCCTGCTGCCCTTCCCCGCCGCCGACACCAACAAGTACCGCCGCGGCCACCTCTCCCTCGTCGCGGGCTCGGCTGCCTACCCTGGCGCCGCCTGCCTGGCCGCCGACGGCGCCACCCGCGCCGGGGCCGGCTACACCGAGGTGTTCTGCGCGGGGAAGGCCCTGCTCACGGTGCGGGGCCACCGCCCCTCCCTCGTGGCGCGCGACTGGCGCGCCTGGCACCCGGGCCGCCCGTCGCGCGGGGGCGGAAGCGGCGAGCATCCCCGGGCCTGCGTCATCGGCTGCGGGTTCGATACCGCCGAGGGCGGCGCTACCGCCAGCCTGCTCATGGAGACTCTGCGTGCCTGGGAGGCCCCGCTGCTCGTGGATGGGGGCGCCTTGGGGCTGCTGGCCAGCCCCACGGGCCTGCGGCTGGCCGCCGAGCGGGCCGCGAAGGGTCGCCCGCTTGTGCTCACGCCCCACGGCGGCGAGGCCGCGCGCCTGGCCGCGGCGGCGTCGTTGGCCCCCGACAGGGACGCTCCCGCCCTGGCCGCGGCCCTGGCCCGGGCCTACGGCGCCACGGTGGCCCTCAAGGGCCCGCGCACCTATATCGCCGATACGCGGGGCAACGTCGAAGTGATGGATCGCGGCACGGCGGCCTTGGCGAAGGCCGGCACCGGCGATGTGCTCGCCGGCATCATCGGCGCGCTTTTGGCCCAGGGCCTTTCCCCCGTCGACGCCGCGGCCCTCGGCTGCGCCCTCCACGCCGAGGCCGGCCGGGCCGCCGAGGCGGCGCTCTCGGCCCTCTGCGTCACCGCCGACGACCTGGCCGACTTCCTTCCCGCCGCCGTGCGCGCCCTCGCGGCCCCCGCCGCGGCCGGCATTCAGGAGCAGTAAGTCAGCCCCGCCACCGTCCGGGCCAGCGTCTTCAAGTCGATGGGCTTGGCCACGTGCGCGTTCATGCCGGCGGCCAAAGCCTCCCGCTCGTCCTCGGCAAAGGCGTTGGCCGTCATGGCAATGATGGGGATGTCCCGCGCGTCTTCCCGCTCAAGGGCGCGGATGGCCCGGGCCGCCTCGTGCCCGTTCATCACCGGCATCTGCACGTCCATGAAGATCATGTCGAAGGTGCCGGGCCGCGACGCGGCGAACTTCTCCACCGCCGCTTGGCCGTTCTCGGCGATCTCGCAGGTGGCCCCGTGCATACCCAGAATGGCCGCGATGATCTCGGCATTCAGGTCGTTGTCCTCGGCTACCAAAAAGTGCCGCCCGCCCAGGGCCGCATCGGCGTCCACCTCCACCGGCGCGGGCGCCCCTTCCACCCCCGTCCCGGCCGACTCATCCGCCGGCGGGAAGTCCAGATCGATGATGAAGGTGGAGCCGGCGCCCAGGGCGCTCTCCACGGTAATGGTGCCGCCCATGAGGTCGACGAGGTTCTTCGTGATGGCCATGCCGAGCCCGGTGCCCTGGATCTTGTTGGTCAGGCTCGACTCCTCCCGCGAGAACGAGTCGAAGATCGTGGCCAGGTAGTCCGGCGACATGCCGATGCCCGTATCCTTCACGATGATGCGCAGATGCTGCAGGCTGCCGCGGCGCTTGAGCGACCCGTCGATGCGAAACAGGATGCTGCCGCCGTCGGGGGTGTACTTCATGGCGTTGGACAGCACGTTCATGAGAATCTGGCGCAGCCGCCCCTCGTCGCCCACCAGGGCCTCGTGGGTGATGCCGGTCACCTCCACGGTGAACGTCTGGTGCTTGGCATTGGTCTGGGGCCGCATCATGGCCTCCACGCTGGCCACCACCTCGGGCAGGCGGAACTCGGCCGCGGCCAGGGTGGTCTTGCCCGATTCGATCTTCGACATGTCCAGCACGTCGTTGATCAGCCCCAGCAGATGCTGGCCCGACGTGGCGATCTTGCGGTTGTACTCCCGTACCGCCTCCGGATTCTCCGCATCGCGGTCGATCAGGGTGGAGAAGCCCAAGATGGCGTTCATGGGCGTGCGGATGTCGTGGCTCATCGACGAGAGGAAATGGCTCTTGGCGCGGTTCGCCTCCTCGGCGGCGGCCACGGAGTCCATGAGCTTCTGGCGGATATCGTAGTCCGCCGTCACGTCCACCAGCGAGTAGATCACCTTCTCGTCGCCGTCGAGCATCACCGGCTGGCTGGTGATGCGCAGCCACATGTTGCGCCCGAAGGCGCTGTTGAAGCACTGGAACTCCCACAGGTGGCGCTCATCGGGCGCCCCGGAATGCACGATGGCGGCCACCTTCGCGTAGGCCTCGTTAGAAGACAGGTCGTCGACGGCGAAGAACTTCGTCGCCGGCACCCCCAGGATGTCCTGGATGTTCTCGAACACCGCCTCCACCACGTTGTCGGCGCGGTCCACAATGAAGATGGCCGTGTCGATGTTGGCGCCGATCACCCGATAGATGTTCTGTACGTAGCGCTCGCCGCGGCGCTCGCGGCGGCTGCGGTACACTAAAAGCGCGGCGATGGCGCCCACGGCCAGCAGGATGGACCCCACCAAAATGGCCACCATGCGGGCCGTGACCCGCACGATGGCGGCGCCCTCGGCCTCGTCGTTGGGCATGATGGAGTCGGCCTGCACCACCAGTTCGTGGATGGTGGAGAAGTAGCGCAGGCCCGTGACGATGACCACCACGGCCAGCACAGCGACCACGGCCGCCACGGCCGCGAAGATGGCGCGGGAGTCGAATCGCTGCCTCATGGTCGCCGCAGGCCGAAGGGCCGGTTATTCCACCGTGACCGATTTGGCCAGGTTGCGGGGCTGGTCCACGTCGCAGCCGCGCAGCACGGCCACCTCGCGGGCCAGAAGCTGCAGGGGCACGCTGGCGGTGATGGGGCTGAAGGTGTCACGTACCTTCGGAATGTAGATCACGTGGTCGGCGTGCTTGACGATGTCCTCGTCGCCCTCCGTGGCCACAGCGATAATGCGGGCCCCGCGGGCGCGGGACTCCTGCAAGTTCGACACCACCTTGTCGTAGACGGCGCTCTTCGTGGCGATGGCGATGACGGGGAAGTTCTCGTCGATAAGGGCGATGGGACCGTGCTTCATCTCGCCGGCGGCATAGGCCTCGGCGTGCAGGTAGCTGATCTCCTTCAACTTGAGCGCGCCCTCGTAGGAGGCGGCGGCCCCCATGCCGCGGCCGATGAAGAGCGCGCTTTGCGCATCCATCATGGCCCGGGCAGCCTCTTCCACGGCCGGGCCGCAATCGGCCAGGATGCGCTCCACCTGCTCGGCGGTGTCGGCCAGCTCGCTGAACAGCAGCTTGATCTGGGCCGTCGTCAGCTCGCCGGCGGACTGCCCCAGCAGCATGGCCAGCAGCGTGAGGGACACCACCTGGCCCAGGAAGCTCTTCGTGGAGGCCACGGCGATCTCCTTGTTGGCCTTGGTGTAGATGACGCCGTCGGACTCGCGGGCCACGGGGCTTCCCACCACGTTGGTGATGCCGAACACCTTCGCGCCCTTCACGCGGGCGTCGCGGATGGCGGCCAGGGTGTCGGCCGTCTCGCCGGACTGGGACACGGCCACCACCAGCGTGGTCGGCGTGATGATGGGGTTGCGGTAGCGGAACTCGCTGGCCACCTCCACCTCGCAGGGGATGCGGGCCCAGCCCTCGATGAGGTTCTTGGCGATGAGGCCGGCGTGGTAGGAGGTGCCGCAGGCGATCACGTAGACGCGGTCGATGAGGTTCAGCTCCTCAGCGGTCATGTCCAGCTCGTCGATGACGAGGGACCCGCCGGACAGGCGGCCGGCCAAGGTGTCGCGGATGACCCGGGGCTGCTCGTGAATCTCCTTGAGCATGAAGTCGGGGTACCCGCCCTTCTCGGCCACATCGATGTCCCAATCCACATGGGTCGCCTCGGGAACGATGGCGTTGCCCTCCAGATCGAAGTACTCGATGCCATCGGGGGTCAGGCGCGCCATCTGGTCGTCGGCGAGCACCACCACATCGCGGGTGGCGTCGATCATGGCGATGATGTCGCTGGCCACATAGCTGCCCTGCTGCCCACGACCCACCACGATGGGGGAATCCTTGCGACAGGTGACGATGGTGCCCGGCTCGCCGTCGGCCATCACGGCCAGACCGTAGGCGCCCACCAGCCGCCCTACGGCCTCGGCCACCGCGGCGCGCAAGTCGCCGCTGTTCTCGGCGCGCATGCGCTGGTACGCCTCTTCCACCAAATGGGCCACCACCTCGGTGTCGGTCTCCGACTTGAACTGGTGGCCGCGGTCGATCAGCTCCTCGCGCAGCTCGGCGAAGTTCTCGATGATGCCGTTGTGCACCACGGCGATATCCCCGGCGCACGAGGTGTGGGGGTGCGCGTTGGCCTCGCTCGGTTTGCCGTGGGTGGCCCAGCGGGTGTGCCCGATGCCGCAGGTGCCGGTGAAGTCGAAGTGCTCCAGGGTATGGGCCAGCTCGGACACCTTGCCCTTACGACAGACCACCTCGATGGCCGCACCCTGCTGAATAGCCACGCCGGCCGAGTCGTAGCCGCGGTACTCCATGCGCGAGAGCCCCTCCACCAAGATGGGCTCGGCCGCTGAAGCTCCCGTGTATCCGACGATTCCGCACATACCTGTACTCCTTATCGCAAACGGCGGCCGCGCGCCGCCCTTCCTTTTGAAATGATTCGGTCTATTGTACCGTTGCACGGGCAGCCGCGCACCGGCTCGCCGCAGTTTGCTAGAATATATCGCAAATCTATCGATTCGAAAGGCGGCATCGTGGCGCGTTCCAAGAAATCCCAGGCCATTGTGGACGGCGCTCTGTCCATGGCCATCCCCGACGAGTCCGTGGGCCTCGGGGTTGACATCGTGGAAATCGAGCGAATGCGCAAGATCATCAAGCGCTCCCCCGCCTTCGTGGAGAAGATCTACTCCGCCGCCGAGCGCGCCTACTGCGACGAGCACGCCCACCCCGAGGTGCACTACGCCACCCGCTTCGCCGCCAAGGAGGCCGTGCTGAAGGCCCTGGGCACCGGCTTTTCCGGCGGCATCCATCCCTTGGACGTGGAAGTGCGCCGCACTGCAAAAGGGCGCCCCTACGTGGTACTCACCGGGCGCGCCCGCGAGGTGGCCCGCGAGCAGAACGTCCGCGAGATCCCCATCTCGCTGTCGTTCACCCACACCGACGCCGTGGCCTGCGCCATGGCCATCACCGACGAGTCCGTCGCCGCCCAAGAACGAAGGCGCGACCCCATGGAAGAACTCACCCGCCAGTTCAAGGAGGCCCGCACCTTCCTCGATGGCCTCCCCGCAAAAGAAAGCGGCCAGGCATAACCCTGGTCGCCCATTATTCTGCAAAGGTATCCTCGTCGGGCGGCCTGCGGTGCCGCAGGCCGCCCGAGCAAACTCTAAGCGCGAATCTCGGCGCCCGTGGCCTTCTCCACCTTGGAGACGAGCTTGGCGTGCACCTTCTCCACTTCCTCGCTTGTCAGCGTGCGGTCCGGCGCCCGGTAGACGAAGCTGTAGGCCACCGACTTCTTGCCGGCGCCCACGCGCTCCTCGTCGCGGTACACGTCGAACAGGGCCACCGATTCCAGCAGCTTGCCGCCGGCCGAGGTCATCACCTGCAGCATCTTCTCGTGGGTCACGTCCTCGCCCACCACGAAGGCCTGGTCCATGGCCACCGCCGGGTAGGTGGGCACGTCCACGTAGGGACGGGCCGATCGCGCGACGCGCACAAGCCCGCTCACGTCCAGCTCGAAGGCCACCACCGGAGCCGTGGCGCCGAATGCCTCCACCACAAGCGGGTGAATCTCGCCGATCCAGCCGAGCGAGGCTCCGTCGGCCATGATCTCGGCGGCGCGGCCCGGCTGCAGATGAGGGGCCTCCTCAGCCGTAAGGGCCTTGAAGCGCACCTTAGGGCACGCCAGCTCGCGGGCGATGTTCTCCAGCACGCCCTTGCCATCGAAAAAGTCGAAGGGCACCGGGCGCACGTTCCAACCGTCATCGCCCATGGCGCCGGCCAGCACGCCGGCCAGCTTCTTGCGCTCCTTGGCCTTCTTGCGGCCATCGGCGGCAGAAAACACCGTGCCGATCTCGTAGAGCTGGATGTTCTTCACGCTGCGGCTCTGATTGTAGGCCACCGAGCGCAAGAGCCCGGGGATGATGGACTGGCGCATGACCGACTGGTCGGCGTTCAGCGGGTTCAGCAGCTCCACGGCCAGGCCGAGGCCCTCGGCGGGCAGGCGCAGGCGCTCGATGTCGCCCGGCTCGGCGAAGGAGTAGGTCATGGTCTCGTTCAGGCCCGAGGCGCGCAGGGTATCGTTCAGGGTGCGCAGCGTCTCCTGCTCGGGCGTGCGCGCGCCCACGCGCTCGCGTCCGCCGGGCAGGGTGGGCGGGATGCGGTCCATGCCCCACAGGCGCAGCACCTCCTCGTACAGGTCGATCTCGCGCTCCAGGTCGGGACGGAAGGTGGGAGCCGAAACCGCCAGCACGTCGGCATCGTCGGTGGCCTCCACGGCACAGCCGAGGCGCACGAGGATGTCCTCGATGAAGTCGGCGGGAATATCGGCGCCCATCATGGCATTGAAGCGCCCGATGCGGAAGGTGAGCGCGCGGGCGGCGGCGGGCGCGCCGTAGACGTCCACCACGCCAGGGCGCACCGTGCCGCCCGACACCTCGGCGAGCAGAGCCGCCGCAGCCTGGGACACCAGCTCGGTCAGGTTCTCGTCCACGCCGCGCTCGTAGCGCATCGACGACTCGGAGATGAGCTTCAGGTTGCGGCTCGTGCGCGAGGTGCGGCCGTTGCAGAAGTCGGCGGCCTCCAACAGCACCGTGGTGGTCGCTTCGGTCACCTCGGTCTCTAGGCCTCCCATCACGCCGGCCAGGGCCACGGCGCGCCGCGGCGTGGCAATGACCGTCATATCCTCGGTCAGGGTGCGCTGCTCCTCGTCGAGCGTCGTCAGCGACTCGCCCTCGGTAGCGCCGCGCACGATGATGCGCACCTGCCCGTCCTCATCGGCCAGAAGATCGTAGTCGAAGGCATGGAGGGGCTGACCGTACAGGTACAGGATGTAGTTGGTCACGTCCACCACGTTGTTGATGGGGCGCCCCCCCGCCGCGCTCACGCGCTCGGCGAGCCAATCAGGCGACGGGCCCACCTTCACGTTGTCGATCACGCGGGCGGTGTAGCGGCAGCAGCGCTCCGGATCGGCCACGTCCACCGTCACCGAGGCGGCCACGTCCTCGCCGGCGGTCACGGCCGCCAGCTTCGCCACGTCGGCAGCGAGCGGGTAGGCGACCGGCTGCTGGTACATGGCGCCCACCTCGCGGGCCATGCCCACCATCGACAGGCAGTCGGGTCGGTTCGGGGTGATCTCCAGATCGAGCACCGTGTCGCCCGAGCCGATGACCTCAGCGATGGGCGTGCCCACCGCCGTGTCCTCGGGCAAAATCCAGATGCCCGAATGGTCCGATCCCAAGCCCAGCTCCCGCTGGGAGCAGCACATGCCGCAGCTCACGACGCCGCGCAGCTTCGACTTCTTGATCTTGAAATCGCCGGGCAGCACCGCGCCCACGCAGGCCACGGGCACCAAGATGTCCGCCGCGATGTTCGGCGCCCCGCAGACGATCTGCACCGGCTCGCCGGCGCCCACGTCCACGGTCACCACGGACATGTGGTCGGAATCGGGATGGGGCTTACAGGTGAGCACGTGCCCCACGACCACGCCCTCGAAGGCCTCGCCGGTCTGCTCGACACCCTCCACCCCCGTGCCCGTCAGATCGAGCTTGTCGCAGAACGCCTTCAAATCGCCCGGCACCTGCGTATACTCGGAAAGCCACTTCAAAGATACCTTCATAGCCTCACTCCTCTCCTAGAACTGACGCAGGAAGCGCATGTCGCCCTCGAGCAGCATGCGCAGGTCGGGCACGTCGTACTTCAGGCAGGCGATGCGCTCCACGCCCATGCCGAAGGCGAAACCGGAGTACACCTCCGCATCGATGCCGCTCATGGACAGCACGTTGGGATCCACCATGCCGCAGCCGAGAATCTCCAGCCAGCCGGTGTGCTTGCACATACGGCAGCCCTCGCCGTGGCACACCGCGCAGCTCACGTCCACCTCGGCCGAGGGCTCGGTGAACGGGAAGTAGTGGGCGCGGAAGCGCGTCTTGCGCTCGGTGCCGAACAGCTGCTTGCACATATAGTCCAGGGTGCCCTTCAAGTCGCCGAAGGTAATGCCCTTGTCGATGACGAGGCCCTCCACCTGGTGGAACTGCGGCAGGTGCGAGGGGTCGGCCACATCGCGGCGGTACACTTTGCCCGGGGCGATCATGTAGATGGGCAGATCCCAGTCCTCCATGGTGTGCACCTGCACGCCCGATGTCTGGGTGCGCAGCAGCACGTCGGACTCTCCGCGCACGCGGGCCGCATCGCCCGACAGATCGCGCACGTAGAAGGTGTCCTGCATCGAGCGGCTCGGGTGGTCGGCCGGCGCGTTCAGGGCCGTGAAGTTGTAGTAGTCGGTCTCGATCTCGGTGCCCTCGACCACCTTGTAGCCCAGGCCCATGAAGATGTCGGAGATCTCGTCCACGATGCCGTTGATTAAATGGCGCGTGCCCATCTGCTGGGCGCGGCCCGGCAGCGTCACATCCACAGCACCCGCGTCGATGGCGGCGGCCAGGGCCGCGGCCTCCAGAGTCGCCTTGGCGCTGGCCAAGGCCTCCTCCACCTCCACGCGGGCCGCGTTCACGGCCTTGCCCACAAACGCGCGCTCCTCAGGCGCCACCGATCCCATCGACCGCAGATAGCCGGTCAGGCTCCCGGCCTTGCCCAGCACTGCCACGCGCACCGCGTCGAGGGCCTCAAGATCGCCGGCGGCGGCGATGTCGGCCAGGGTACGCTCGCGCAGGGCGGCAAGCTCCTCTGCAATTGCCATAGCTGCTCTGCCTTTCTCGTTCTCCATCCAACAGAAAAAGCCCTCTCTCGTTCTTGGCCGGAGACGCGTCTCCGGAACCCAAGGACGAGAGAGGGCTCTCGCGGTACCACCTCGGTTGGCATCGCGTCGCGCCATAGGGGTCGCGTCGCCTCGATGCCCGCTCGTTGAGCTCGTTCACGGGAGCGAACCGTCGCCCCCTACTGGACCACCGCCGAATGCGGCCGCGTTCAAGGGCGCTGCTCGGAAGGGAACGGGTCTCGCGCCTTCGATCGGGCCCTCTCAGCCAAGGGGCCCTTCTCTGGTGATCGCGACCTGCGAGCCTTATCTTCGTCATCGCATGTAACAGCGTAGTATAGCGCAACTCCCCCGCAACGGGCCGAGAAATCCCCCGGACCGCCGAAGGCTACAGGAAGCGGTAGCTCACCGTGCGCAGACCCCAGGCGCGGCAGCTGGAGAAGCCGAAGGCCTTCCACACACCGGGCTGCAGGTCCAGCACGCGGCTGCCGCCGCCCATGCTGCCGCAGTCGTTCACCGTGGCGTAGACCGTCTTGCCGTTCCAGGAGATCTCCACCGTGCGACCGAAGTAGCTGCGGTAGTTGGGCATCGACATGGGCACGGCCACGCCCATGGAGTTGTCGTCGCAGACAGCGCCCGTAGCCGTCGTGCCCGGGTTGGGCGTGTAGGGGTCGGTGCTGCCACCGTAGGCCGAGGCCGTGCCGGACAGCCATCCGCCGCCGTTGTCGGAGCTGGACCCCGAAGAGGGCTTGTCGTCCACGTTGCCGGCATCGTCGTCCTGGTCGGGCTCGGGCTCCACCGGCTGGGGGTTCGGCTGCACCGGGGCGTCGTCGCCCACCACCTCCTGGCGATCCACCGTGTTGGCGCCCTCGGCGTTGGCCCCGTCGTTGGCAGCCGCCTCGGCCTGGCGCATGGCCTCGGCCTGGGCCGCCAGCTCCGCAAGGCGCGCTGCATGATCGGCCTTGGCCGCATCCAGCTGGCCCGCTGCCTCGTCCACGACAGCCTGGGCCTCGGCGCGCTTCTGATCCTGGGCGGCCAGGGCCGCTTCTTGCTCGTTCTTCTTGGCGTTCAGCGTCGCCGACGCCTCGTCGAAGGCCTGCTTGCGCTCTTTCTGACGCGCCACTTCCTCGGCCTGGAAATCCATGATCTGGGTCACGTACTCCATATTGCGCAGCAAATCGTCGAAGCTCTTCGAGTCGATGATCATCATGAGAAGGTTGGCTGAGCTGCCGTCGCGGTACTCGCCCACAGCCACTTCGCCGAGTAGCGCACGGCCCTCCAGCATGGCTTGCTGGGCCTCCAGAGCCGCGGCCGACGATTCGTCGATCTGCGCCTGCAGGTCGGCCACCTGGGCCGTCAGCGCATCGTAGTCGGCATTGATCTCGCCCATGCGCGTCTCGGCCTCATCCAACGTCGCCTGGGCCGCGTCCACCGCCTCTTGGCTGCCCGCGGCCGGCTCGGCCACCGCAGCAGCCGGCAGCACGCCGATGAGCGAGCAGGAGAGCAGCAGAGCCATGAAGGCTGCCAGCCAGCGCCGTCCTTGTCGTTGCAGATGTTCCAAGGTGTCCCTTTCGTTCCACCGTCATGAATGCGCCGGCGATTTGAGCATTCGCCCAAAGCCCATCGAGCGCATCGGCTTATCTTCCCGAAATACCCTGTCAGAGACAAGCCCTTCAGCGAAAAAGACATGACCCCGACCCTCTGCGATGGCCCCATACTACCACGACCTTCAAAATAATACAAATATTCGTTCGTGTTATTGTTGTATTTTGCGTTGGTGTCTTTTATACTGGCAGCAGCGAAACGGTCGTGCGGAACGACCCTATCCAAGCTATCCGAAGGAGGCTCCATGCACGCCATGGTCACCGCCCGCGTTCCCGTGGAAATCCGCGATCAGGTGAACGCCCAGCTGCGCGATATCGGCTCGTCGCCCACCGAGCTGGTCAACGCCGCCTACGATTACGTGCTGAAAACCGGCGAACTACCCGACGTGAACCGCGGCGATGCCCCGCTGCGCATCACGCTCACCGATGCCCAGGCCAACGAGCTGCGCTTCCGCCTGCGCCACGCCACCTGCCCGGTACCCGACTCGTTTTGGGAAGATCAGGCGGCCCTGCGCCGCGCCGAGGAAAGGAGGGGCTAGCTATGCGTCTGCTCATCGATCGCGACGTGCTCTTGGAATTCGTTGCCGAACACCAAAGCTCCGCCGAGGCCTGGAACAAGCTGCACGCCCTGGAGCTCACCGGCGCCGCCGAGCTGTGGGTGGTCGCCTCGGCTTACGACGGCCTGCGCCGCGCGCTGTCTGAGGCCCTTCCCGACGAGGCCGTGCGCGGCGCCCTGCGCTCCACCATGAGCTTTCTGTCGGTCTGCTCAATCGACGGTGTCGACGTGCGCTTCGCGCTCGACCACGTGGCCCTGCCCTACGAGAGCGCCCTCACCGAGTCCTGCGCCCGCAAGATTCAAGCCGACTACATCATCACGCGCTCAGGCGCCCTCGAGCTGTCCCGAGCCGTGCGCCGCGTTGAGCCCGAAGAGCTGTTCGAGGTGCTCGAGCACGAGCGCGATATCGTATTCGACCTGATCGACTTCTAGGAGAGCCGCTCATGATTGACGAGATTCACGTGCGCGACATCGCCCTCATCCGCGAGGCGGCACTGGCGCCCTCGCCGCGGCTCACAGTGCTCACCGGCGAGACCGGTGCCGGCAAGACGGCCCTTGTCTCGGCCTGCAAGCTGATCATGGGCGCGCGGGCCGACAGCTCGGTGGTGCGCGAGGGCGCGGCGGCCGCCGAGGTGGCCGGCCGCCTCTTCTCGGACGCCGATCCCGAAGGCGACATCGTCGTCAGCCGCAAGGTCAGCGCCGACGGCCGCTCGCGAGCCACGCTGAACGGCTCCATGGCCAGCATATCCGAATTGGCCCGCACCGTGGGACCCCTCATCGAGCTCGTCGGCCAGCACGAGTACCAGGCCCTGCTGAAAGCCGCTGAGCACGGTCGCATCCTCGATGGCTGGGACGACGCCACCGCCGCCGCAGCCGCAGACTATCGCGCGGCCTTCGAGGCCGTCGCCGATGCCCAGGCCGCCCTCGACGAGGTGCAGGCCCGGGCCCAGGCCTCATCGGCCCAGCTCGACGAGGCCCGCTTCGCCCTCCAGCAAATCGAGGCGGCCAACCCCCGGCCCGGGGAATACGACGAGGTGCGCGACTGGCTCTCCCGCGCCGAGCACGCCGAGGTGCTGGCCCGCAACTCTCACGGAGCGGTCGAGGCCCTCTCGGGCGATGGCGCAGCGCTCGACGCCCTCAATGCCGCCATCGCCCTCATCGACGAGGCGGCGCGGGCCGATGAGGGGCTTGCCCCCTACGCTCAATCTCTGCGCGAGACCTGCTTCGTCGTGGAAGACATTGCCCGCGATATGGCCGGTTACTGCGACGACATCGATTTCGACAGCGCATCGCTCGCCCAGGCCCAGGAGCGCCTCGGCACGCTCACCGGTCTTGTGCGCTCCTTCGGCCCCACTATGGACGAGGTGTTCGCCCGATGGGACGAGGCGAGCCACCTCGTATCGGCCGTCGACGATGCCGATGAGCGCCTAGCAGCCGCTACGGCGGCCCTGGAGGCGGCAGAGGCGGCACTCGCAGAGGCGGCCCGAGCCTACGACGATCGGCGCGCCGCGGCGGCCCCCGCCTTCTCCCAGGCCGTGGGCGAGGTACTGGCCCAGCTGGAGATGGGCGGCGCCGAGCTTATCTGCACGGTAGAGCCCCTCCCCCGCGAGCGCTGGGGCCGCGGAGGATCGGCCGATGTATCCTTCGCGTTCAAGCCCGGCAAGGCGATGCAGCCGCGGCCCTTGGCCCGTATCGCCTCAGGCGGCGAAATCAGCCGCGTCATGCTGGCCATCAAGGTGGTGCTCGGCGCCAAGGACGGCACCGAGACCCTTATCTTCGACGAGGTGGATGCCGGCGTCGGCGGCAGCACGGCCAATGCCCTGGCCGCCGTGCTCGCGCGGCTGTCCGAGAGCCATCAGGTCATCGTCATCACCCATCTGGCCCAGGTGGCCGTCATGGCCGATACCCACTATGTGGTCAGCAAAACCACAGGCGATGCCCCCGAGACCACCCTCGCCCCCGTTGCCGGTGACGACCGCGTGGCCGAGATCGCCCGCATCCTCTCCGGCAGCGCCACCGCCGCCTCCCTCGCCCACGCCCGCGAAATGCTCGAAGCCCACGCCTAGCCCGCACCTCAGAGGCACCCCGCAGGAGAGGGCTCTAGCCCTCTCGACCCATACACGGATCCCGCGTCCCGCGACCCCGTAGGGGAGGGCCTCAACCCTCCCTCAGTCCGCAAACCCGCACGGAGCACCCTCTCCCCCGCCCCTTCCAACCAAAAAAAAGGGACCCGGCCAAAACCGGGTCCCCCAAGCGCACCTTGTTCAACAAAACCTACTGCCCCTGGGCCTCCTCCAGCGACTGGGCGATGGCCTTGGCATCGTCGTAGGCCAAAAGCTCGTCGATGGTGACGAACTTGAAACCCTGCTCGCGCAGGTAGGGCAGCGCGATGCGCAGGGCCTCGATGGTCTGGCTGCGCGGGCCGCCGCCGTCGTGCATCAGGATGATGTCTCCGGATTTCGCGCTCTCGATGCGCTGGGCGATGGCGTCTACGCCGGGGCGACGCCAATCCTCAGTGTCCACGTTCCAGCCGATCTCAGAGGTCACATAGGGCTGCAGGTTCCAGATGATGTCGCCGTGGTAGTTGCCGCCCGGCGAGCGGAACGCCTTAGAGGCCTCGGCGCCCGTGGCATCGGCGATGGCCTGCTGGCCCTTCTGCACTTCCTCGATCTGCTCCTCAGGCGTCTGACGCGTCATGTCCACCCCGCGGCCATCGCCGGCCGAGGCATGATCCCAGCTGTGAGTGGCAATCTGATGGCCCGCCTCAACCATTTTCTTCATCGTTTTCGGCTGATCGGCAATCTGACGTCCGATGGTGAAGAATGTCGCTTTCGCCCCATTTTCCGCCAGCACGTCCAAAAGCTCACTCGTCGTGTCCCAAGGGCCGTCGTCGAAGGTGAGCGCCACAACCTTCTCGTCGCCCGGATTGGCGTTGTACTGGAGGTACACGTTGTTCTGCACGGGCGTGACCACTTCTTCCACCACCGTGCCCGACACCTTGCCCGTGCGCTTCTCAGTCTTGCCCTTCTCGCCGGGAACGTACACGTGGATGGCGCCCTCGCCCAGCTCGGCGCGACCGGGCTCAGTCTCGATCACCTCCACGTCGTACTCCTCGGTCACATCCGTGCCGTCGACGATCTGCACGGTGTCGCCCTTGTGCAGGGCGGTCTTGGGATCGGTGATCTCATTGCCGTTGATCGTGCCGCTGAAAGCCGTGCCGCCGCCCTCTTCCAGCACCGCGCCGTCCACCGCCAGCAGATTGCCGGCCTTCGGGCTCACCACGCCATCGGCCACAATGTCGGCCGGCGAAGTACCCTGGGACACCGTGCGCGTCATGCCGTTCACGGTGACATTGAATGTGGGAGGATTCAGATAGAGATAGGCGCCCACGCCGCCGCCCACGACCAAGAGGGCCAGCAGAACGAGCGAGACGATGCCCGCCTTCTTCTTGTTGCTCTTTTTCTTGTAGCGATCCTGATCGGCGTAGGGCGACACCACGGCACCCGCAGCGCCGGGGGCCATCACCCGCGGACCAGCCGCAGACGCATAACCGTCATAGCCGCCCTGCTGCTGATAGCGCGAGCCGTACTGGGGCTGAGTCGGAGCGCCCGAAGGCTGCGAGGGATCAACGTCCAGCGGCCCGCTCGCCGCCGCACGCCGCCTCGCCGCGGCGGCCTCCTGCTGAGCAGCACGCTGCGCCTGCGCAGCGCGCTGCTCGCGAGCGGCCCGCACGGCTGCCTCGGCAGCCGCGGCAGCACCAAGGCCCTCGTTCACTCCCCTCGAGACAGCGCCTCCCGCCGAGGGCGGAAGCGGCGCCGACGAGCCAGGTTGGCCCCCATGGCGCGGCGCGGGCCTCTGCTGATGACGGGGATTGTTGCGGGGGTTGTTCGATCCCCTCGAAAGGGGCGCTGAATGTCGGGGCATGGTAGTTCCTCCACTGGCGGCAACAAAGTGCCGCGTACTGCCAAATCGTGAATAAGGCGATTATAAGCGCAAGAGCGGCCCGTGGTCTGCTCCACGCCCTTACATTTCCGTAAAGTTCGCAATACGCATTATCTTCACGAAACTTGAACGCACGGCCTTTGGTCGGCAAGCCCCCGCCATCGCGGGCCAGCGACGGTAGAATGCCCCCTCCGAAGCCTCCGTCCCTAGGCGCCGCGGCTGCTGCCGTAGGCGGCGTGCTTGCGGTTGCCGTAGGCGCTTCCCTTGCGGGCCGACTTCTTCAGGTCCTTCAGCACGTCGTCCTCGGACTTGTCCTCCACCGAGCTTTTCAGCTTCACCACCTGGTCGCGCAAGCGGGCCGCCTCCTCGAAGTCCATATCGCGGGAGGCCGCCGCCATATCGTCCTCCATGGAGGAGATGATGCGCAGCACCTCTTCGCGGGACAGCTCGGCCAACTCCTTGTTCACCTGCTCGGCCGTACTTCCCTCCACGTCCTCGGTGATGAAACCCATGATGTCGTTGATGGCCTTGCGGATAGTCTGGGGCTCAATGCCGTGCTCGCTGTTGTAGGCCATCTGGATCTCGCGGCGCCGGCGCGTCTCGTCGATGGCGCGGCGCATGGAGTCGGTGATGCGGTCGGCGTACATGATGACCTGGCCCGACACGTTGCGGGCCGCGCGCCCGATGGTCTGAATGAGCGAGCGGTGGTTGCGTAGGAAGCCCTCTTTATCGGCATCCAGGATGGCCACAAGCGACACCTCGGGAAGATCGAGGCCCTCGCGCAGCAGGTTGATGCCCACGAGCACGTCGAACTCGCCCCGGCGCAGATCGCGCAGGATCTCGGTGCGCTCCAGGGTAGCGATGTCCGAATGCATGTAGCGCGCCTTCACCCCCTGGTCGAGCAGGTGGTCGGTGAGGTCTTCGGCCATCTTCTTCGTGAGCGTGGTGATGAGCACGCGCTCGCCCCGGGCGGCCCGGTCCTTGGCCTCGTCGATGATGTCGTCGATCTGGCTCGAGCTCGTGCGCACGACGATCTCGGGATCCAGCAGGCCCGTGGGGCGGATGACCTGCTCCACCTGGGCCAGGCTCACCTTCTCCTCGTAGTCGCCCGGCGTGGCCGACACGTAGACGAACTGGGGGATGCGCTCCTCGAACTCATCGAAGCGCAAGGGGCGGTTGTCCAGGCAACTGGGCAGGCGGAAGCCGTGCTCGGCCAGGGTGATCTTGCGGGAGCGGTCGCCCTCGTGCATGCCGCGGATCTGCGGCACCGTGACGTGGGACTCGTCGATGATGCAGAGGAAGTCCTTCGGGAAGTAGTCGATGAGCGTGTAGGGGGGCTCGCCCGGCGCCCGTCCGTCCAGATGGCGCGAGTAGTTCTCGATGCCCGAGCAGAATCCCATGGTCTCCAGCATCTCCAAGTCGTAGTTCACGCGCATCTCCAGGCGCTGGGCCTCCAAGAGCTTGCCCTCCTCCTTGAACTGCATGAGGCGCTCGCGCAGCTCGTCTTGGATAGTGACCAGGGCCTTGTCCATCTTCGGCCGCGCCGTCACGTAATGGGACGCCGGCCAGATGGGCAGCGCCTCGTAGCTGCTCAGCACCTCGCCGGTGACCTGGTCGATCTCGTCGATGGACTCGATCTCATCGCCCCAGAACTCGATGCGGATGGGGTGGTCGGCGTAGGGCGGGAACACGTCGAGCGCATCGCCCCGCACACGGAAGGTGCCGCGCTTCTGCTCGTAGTCGTTGCGATCGTACTGGATGTCGATGAGCTCGTGGATGACCTGGTCACGATCCATCTCCTTCTCTTTGTCGACGAACACGGCCATGCCGGCGTAGTCCATGGGGCTGCCGATACCGTAGATGCACGACACCGACGCCACCACGATGACGTCGCGGCGCGACAGCAGGGCCGAGGTGGCCGCATGGCGCAGCTTCTCCACCTCCTCGTTGATGGAGGCGTCTTTCTCGATGAAGGTGTCCGAGGCGGGCACATAGGCCTCGGGCTGGTAGTAGTCGTAGTAGCTGACGAAGTACACCACGGCGTTGTCAGGGAAGAATTCCTTCAGCTCGGCGGCCAGCTGGGCCGCGAGGGTCTTGTTCGGCGCCATGACGAGCGTGGGCTTCTGCACCGCCTCGATGGTCTTGGCCATGGTGAAGGTCTTGCCGGAGCCGGTCACGCCCAGAAGCGTCTGGTAGCGCAGCCCCTCCTCGATGCCCTTTGCGAGCGCTGAAATGGCCTCGGGCTGATCGCCCGACGGCTCGAAGGGCGAAACCACCGTAAACGGCGTGCCCGCCAGGCGCACCTCGGGAAGCTTGCCGGCCATCTCGATGCCCTCGATATTGGAAAGATGAGTGGACACGGGCCCCTCCTCTCAATGAGAATCAATGTAAGGGGAACAGTTTAGCACCTTCCCAAAGAAATGAACAGATGTTCGTAAATATTACTTGCGTCTCTCCATTCATGACCGTCTTTCTTCCCCTACAAGAGCCAGCGCCCCAACTTGCCAAGATGCTCGACCTCGTCAATCTATTCTCCCATGGGCTTCGCGCCGCGTCCACCGCTCGCTCCCGGTCGGCGCGGGAACCCCGGCTCGGACGGTGCTATACTCAGCAATCGCCGTTGAGGCACCGGATGGGAAGACAAGGAGGCATTTATGGCAAATCTGAGGAATGCGATGCCCGGCATCGGCGTCTGCGCGGCCATCGCTGTGCCCTGCTGGTTTCTCGGCGAGGCGCTGCCGGTCGTCGGCGGTCCGGTGTTCGCCATCCTCGCGGGCATGGCCATCGCGCTTCTGTGGAAGCAGCCGAGCCGCAGCGCGGTGCAGGACGGCATCGCCTTCACGGCCAAGAAGGTGCTCCAGTACGCCGTCATCCTGCTCGGTTTCGGGCTGAACCTGGCCCAGATCGCCGCCGTGGGCGCCGAGAGCTTGCCCATCATAGCCTCCACCATCGCCACGGCGCTCATCGTCGGTTACATCCTGTACAAGGTGCTGCGCATGGACTCGGCCATCGCCACGCTCATCGCCGTGGGATCCTCCATCTGCGGCGGCAGCGCCATCGCGGCCACGGCCCCGGTCATCAAGGCGAAAGACGAGCAGGTGGCCCAGGCCATCTCAGTCATATTCCTGTTCAACGTCATCGCGGCGCTCATCTTCCCCACCTTGGGAAGCGCGCTCGGCATGTCCAACGAGGGCTTCGGCCTGTTTGCCGGCACCGCTGTGAACGACACCTCCTCGGTCACCGCCGCCGCGGCCGCCTGGGACGGCATGCACCCGGGTGCCAACGCGCTCGACGACGCCACCATCGTGAAGCTCACGCGCACGCTCGCCATCATCCCCATCACGCTCGTGCTGGCCATCGTAATGGCACGCAGGGAGAACGCCGCGGGTACGGCGGCAGCCGGCGCGCCCGCAAGCATGCTCGGCTCGGCCGATGCGGCGACAGACGACCCCGCCATCGGCGCTGCCCCCGCCGCGCCGGCTCCTACCGGCAACAAACCCCTCGGCAGTTTCTCGCTGAAGCGCGCCTTACCCACTTTCATCCTGCTCTTCCTGGCGGCGTCGGTCATCACCACCGTCGCCGTGGCCGCCGGCGCCGACGTGGCCGCGTTCGCTCCCCTGAAGACCTTGAGCAAGTTCTTCATCGTCATGGCCATGGCCGCCATCGGCCTGAACACCGACCTCGTGAAGCTGGTGAGAAGCGGTGGCAAGCCCATCCTCATGGGCTTTATCTGCTGGGTCTGCATCGCCGCCGCCAGCCTCGCCATGCAGCACACGCTCGGACTGTGGTAGGAGCCTTCTACCCGTTCGCAAGAGTTCGATAGGCGTTCACGGCCGTTTCCCGGCTCAACTTGGCGACGTCGCCTTTCATAAAAGCGTAGAAGTTACCCTTGTTCAAACCCGTCAGGCGGCATGCCTGCGCCCGCGTCATCCCGCGCTCCGCCATAACGCGGTCGATGGCATCGCGCACTCCGGGAAGCATGCGGCGATCCCGCTCCAGCCTCGTTGCCTCTGACCGCCACGCATTCCACACCTTGCGGTAGCGGTTCTGGTCTGGCAGCTGCTCGAGCCATTTCTCGAGTATGCCGCCGGCTCGATCCAGATCGGCCAGCGCGGTTCGATAGGCAGCCTCGAACGACGTGCCATCCGCCTGACGCATCAGGTAGTCCGCACGGCCGCTCGCAAGGGCTAGAAGAAGCAGAGCCTCGGCACCCCGGGGAGAATCCCCGACAACGGCTTCGAAGAGTTTCTTGATACTGGACGTTCCGCAGCCCGTGAGCTCCTGCGCGTAAGCCTGCAGAAACCCCTTAAACGACCGACTCACGACAGCCACCTTCCAAAAAGTATTATTTTTTAGAAATAATACTTTTTATCAAAAAGAAAAGCAAGGGCCGGGGATGGCCCTTGCCGCACTGCTATCAGATACAAGCGTCTAGATTTCCTTCTTATACTCGTTCCACCAGGCGAGCACCTCGTTGCGGAGCTCTTCGGGGGTGCCGTCGTTGTTGAATACCACGTCGGCCGCCTCGATGCGGTCGGCGTCGGTAATCTGGCGGGCGATACGGGCCCGCACATCCTCCTCGGTAAAGCCCGAGGCCACGGCGCGCTCGATGCGCACCTCCAGCGGCGCGAGCACGGCGATGACCACATCGGCCCCGTAGGCCAGCGACTGCTGGCGGTTGCGGAACACCGAGTACTCCACCACCACGGCCGGCTTCCCCTCGTGCTCGAACTCGTCGATGAGGTCGGTGTAGCGCTCCTCGATGCGCGGCATGGTGATGCAGTTCAGCTTGCGCGTGGCCGCCGGGCTCGCGAAGGCCACCGCGGCCAGCTCCGCGCGCACCACTTCCCCGCCCTCGTCGAAGATGCCGTCGCCGAAGGCGCCGCGCAGGTCGTCCTTCACCGTATCCCACGTGAGCACCTCGTGCCCCACCTGATCGAGATCGATCCAGGCCAGCCCCTCGTCGGTCAGCGCCTTGCGCGCCGTGGACTTGCCGGCGCCCATGCCGCCGATCAGAAACAGTTTCTTCATGCAATACCTCCCCTTCGGGCGTTCGTTTTCGCTGCCATCATGATACACGAAAAACAAACGGGCTGCCCCGAAGGACAGCCCGTCAAATTCGCACTTGTGCGCTGGAAGCTACTCGGCGTCGGCGGTCTCCACCTCGACGGCCTCGGCCTCGGCAGGAGCCTCGTCGGCCTTCTTGCGGCGGGCCGGCTTCTCCTCGGCCTGCACCGACTCGTCCACGTCGATCTCGAAGCCGAGCTCCTCGGCAGCGGCTTTCATGGACAGGGAGATGCGGCGGCGGTCCGGATTGATCTCCATGACCTTCACCTTCACATCGTCGCCCGCGTGCACGACCTGGGCCGGGGTGTCGATGTGGCGGCCGGCCATCTCGGAGATGTGCACCAGGCCCTCGATGGAGTCGCCCAGCTCGACGAAGGCGCCGAAGGGCACGATCTTGGTGACCTTGCCGTCGACGATGGTACCCACCGGGTAGTTCTCCACGAGCTTGATCCACGGGTCGGGCGTGGTCTGCTTGAGGCCGAGGGAGATGCGCTCACGCTGCAGATCGACGTCGAGCACCTCGACCTCCACCTCGTCGCCCACCTTGACGACCTCGGAGGGATGGTTGACGTGGTTCCAGGACAGCTCGGAGATGTGCACCAGGCCGTCGATGCCGCCCAAATCCACGAAGGCGCCGAAGTCCACGATGGAGGACACGTTGCCCTTGAGGCGCATGCCCTTGGAGAGCTTCGAGAGGATCTCGGCGCGCTCGTTCTTGCGGCCCTCCTCCAAGAGAACGCGGCGGGACAGCACGACGTTGTTGCGGTTGCGATCCATCTCGATGACGCGGGCCTCGATCTCGGTGCCCAGGTACATGTCCAGATCCTTCACGCGGCGCAGATCCACGAGAGAGGCGGGCAGGAAGCCGCGCAGGCCGATGTCCAGGATGAGGCCGCCCTTGACGACTTCGATGACCTCGCCGGTGACCACTTCGCCGGCCTTGAACTTCTCCTCGACGGAAATCCAGGCACGCTCGTACTCGGCGCGCTTCTTGGAGAGGATGAGACGACCGTCCTTGTCCTCCTTCTGGAGAACCAGAGCCTCGATCTTGTCGCCCAGGCTCACGATGTCGGACGGATCGGCGTCCTTGCGGATGGACAGCTCGCGGGAGGGGATGACGCCCTCGCTCTTGAAGCCGATGTCTACGAGCACCTCGTCATGCTCCAGCTTGACGACGGTGCCGTCGACGAGATCGCCCTCGTCGAACTCGGTCAGCGTACCGTCGATCATCTCGTTCATCTGCTCGTCGGAGATGTCAGAGAAATCGATCACGGAGGTGTTCTTGATTTCGGTCAAAACGGACCCCTTTCAAAAACTAAATCGGGGACCCTTCGTCATGATGGTTGATACTTACCATGTTCGCTTGCGCAAGCAAGGGATCGCGGTGCAACAAACATGTCTCGGGGGCCAACAGATACTTATCACTCGCCCGTTTGGGCAAGCTTGCCCAGTATAGCACTGGGCGCGAGCGAAACATTGTGGATTTTCCCCGAGTGCGGACATTTTCCGTACCGCCGCCAAACGTCCACAGAAGCAGTCAATTTGCGAGGTTAGCCGAACGGCCCCTTCCAGAGCGAGGATTCCTCCGCACTCAGCTGAACAGTTCAGCTGAGTATGAGAATGGCCCTTGCAGGACCGACGCTGCGGCATGGGGATGCGGTGCGGATCCAACCTGCGGGAAGGGGCCATCGTGGATGGCGATAACAGGGCTTACTGCCGCATCGACAAGGCCGACCGGGAAGCGATCCAGAACGGGTTGGGCAAGCGGAAGGGCTGCCGCGAGATAGCGAGGTCGATCGGGCGCTCGCCCGCGGCCGTGACCGAAGAGGTGAGGCGCCACCGCACCTGGAAGGACGGAGAGCGCCGCGGCGAGATCGTGCCGGCGGATCCGGAAGACGTCTCCTGCTCTCACCTGTTGCGTTGGCCCTGGACCTGCAACGGCTGCACGGCCTATACCAGGAAGTGCGGGCGCAGGCAGCGCATGGAGTACAAGGCGGCCCTGGCGCAGGCCGCCTCCGAGAAGACGCGATCGGAGTCCAGGCGCGGCATCAACCGCCGCGAGGAGGACTTCGAGAGGATCGCCTTCGAGATCCGCTCGGCCATCCTGGACGGCAAGTCCCCCGAGCAGATCTGCCTGGCCAAGCCGCATCTGGGGCTCGCGCCCTCCACCCTCTACCGCTGGGCCGAGCGCGGCTACTTCTCCATGTCGCCCATGGACTTCCGACGGCGGGTCGGCTACAGACCGCGCAAAGGGCAGAGCGAGCGCAGGCCGACCTCGCACGGAGAAGAGCGCTCCTACGCGGCGTTCTGCGCTCTGCCCGAGGAGCAGCGCGCCCGGGCGTGCGAGATGGACACCGTGCTCGGCAAGGCGCGCGACGAGCAGTGCCTGCTCACCCTGTTCCTGCGACCGTGCAAGGTACAGCCCGTCCTGCTGCTGCCCAAGAAGGCGTCGGGCGCGGTGGCATCCGCGCTCGACTCGCTCGAACGCGCGATGGGAAAGCATCCGTTCAAGCGCCTGTTCGGCATCATCCTGACCGACAACGGGGTCGAGTTCGCCGACACGGCGGCGATCGAGGCGTCGGCGTTCGGAGGCGACGCCCGCTGCAAAGTCTACTACTGCGACGTGCGCGCATCCCAGCAGAAGGGCGCATGCGAGCGCAACCACGTGGAGCTTCGCAAGATGCTGCCCAAGCGTCGCGGGATCTCCTTCGACGATCTCACCGAGCGGGATTGCGCCTTCGTGATGTCGCACGTCAACTCCCAGCCCCGTCCGTCCCTCATGGGCATGTCCCCTTTGGGGATGCTGCGAGCCGCCGACGAAGAAGCCCGCGATGCTCTCTGCGCCGCCCTGGGGATGGAAGAGATTCCCTTCGATGCGCTCGCGCTGACGCTCGACGCCGTGAACGCCCAACGGGCAGAAAGGGGGCTCGGGCCTTTGGCTTAAGGACGAGGCAGGCAACCGAATACGCGCCGGCCACAGGCGTTCAGCTGGGTCTGGAGCCGATTCGCGGACCCTTGCCCGTGTACGCTCTCCAGACTCAGCCGAACGCTCGAAACGCATCCTTTTTCGCCGTGAAGGCGTTGGGCTGAGTCCGAGAATGCATCCGAAGCTCCCGAGCAAAGTGGGCCGTTCGGCTAACTTCGCGAATCAACCCGTCCACAGAAGCGCCCCGGCACGGAGGGACGCACAGGGGGCAGAACGCGACCGGAGGACGCTCCCACCTTCCGCCGCTGGCGCGCCGAGCCGCTTTTTGGTGTATCACCTGACCACCACCAACCGCCAATGCGCTAGAATAGGAAGGTACGCTTCATCGGATCGGCTTCACTGAGATAAGGCTAGCGAATGGAATTGACGCTCGCGATGTTTCTCTCCCAGGCAGGGGATCACCCCGTCTTGCTCGGCATTCTTGCCCTGGTCATCGGCGTGACCGTCATCTCGGGCGCCACCGATGCCCCCAACGCCATCGCCTCGGCGGTGTCCACCCGCTGCCTCTCCCCTACCGCCGCGCTCATCCTGGCGGCCGTGTTCAACTTCGTGGGGCTCGTGGGCATGACCTACATCTCCACCGCCGTGGCCCACACCATGTTCAACATGGTGGACTTCTCGGGCAACACCCACCAGGCGCTCCTCGCGCTCATCGCCGCCATGATAGGCTCCATTGGCTGGGGCGTGTTCTGCTGGTTCTGGGGCATTCCCGCCAGCAAGTCCCATTCGCTCATCGCCGGCGTCACCGGCGGTGCCATCGCGCTCAACGGGTTCGGGGGCGTCGTGCTCTCCGAGTGGATGCTCGTCATCTACGGCATGGCGTTCTCGCTCGTGGGAGGCTTCATCATCGGCATGGCCACCGCCAAGATCATGGAGGCCCTCTTCGCCAGCGTCAACCGCCAGAAGGGCGACCGGGTCTGCATGGTGCTGCAGGATATCTGCGCCTGCGCGCTGTCGTTTCTCCATGGCGCCCAGGACGGCCAGAAGTTCATGTCCATCGGCCTGTTGGGCATAGCGCTCGCCTTCGGCATGGAGACGAGCGGCGCCACCGACTTCCCCCTGTGGCTCATGGTCATCTGCTCGCTGGCCATGTCGCTCGGCACCCTGCTCGGCGGCAAGCGCATTATCAAGTCGGTGGCCATGGACATGGTCTCGCTCGAGAAGTACCAGGGTGTGGCCGCCTCGTTTTCCACAGTGGTCACCTTGTTCGTAGCCTCTATGACCGGCATGCCCGTGTCCACCTCGCACTGCTCCACCGCTTCCATCATGGGCGTGGGCGCTTCCCGCAGCTTTCGCCGTGTGAACTGGGGCGTGGCCCGGCGCATGGTATGGGCCTGGGTGCTCACCTTCCCCTGCTGCGGCCTTATCGGCTGGGCCCTCGCCAAACTGTTCATGATGTTCTAGGCGCACTCGCCCCCACATCCCCCGACGAATATCGCGGTACCGACCCGCTCCCGACAAAAAAAGCGCGCGCCCTCCCCGCCCGAAGCGGGTGGGCGCGCGCTGTCGCGGTGTCGCGCAGGGCCCGGAGGCCGCCCGGGCCCCGGAAACGCCTACTGGGCGGCCTGGGCCTCGCGCAGAGCGCGCACCATCTGGTCGGCGCAGGAGGTGGAGCGCCGCCCGCAGGTGTTGCCCTCCAAAAGCGCGGCCACGTCATCCACCTTCATGCCGGCCACCAGCTTCGAGATGGCCTTCAGGTTACCGTCGCAGCCGCCGGTGAACTGGACGCTCTCCACCGTGTCGCCGTTCACTTCCACATCGATCTGGCGGGAGCACACGCCGCGGGGAATATAGCTGTGCATGGGGTTCCTTTCTCTCGTTTTCTCGCGAGAGATTGTAGCACGCACGCCCCCTACACAGCGGCTGCGCCCCGCTCGCCGGTGCGGATGCGCACGACCTCCTCGATGGGCGCCACGAAGATCTTGCCGTCGCCCACCTCCCCGGTGCGCGCGGCCGCCACGATAGCGTCCACGAGGCCGTCCACTTCCCCATCGTCCACGACGATCTCGAACTTCACCTTCGGCACCATGTTCAGCAGCACCTCGGTGCCGCGCACGTACTCGCTCCAGCCGTGCTGGGCGCCGCAGCCGTGCACCTGGGATATGGTCATGCCGCTCACGTCTACCGCGAACAGCGCGTCCTTCAGGGCCTCCATCTTCTCGGGCCGCACGATGGCCGTCACTCGCTTCATAGGTCTCAGCTCCTTACTTGTTGCTTGTCATGCTCTGCGCCGCTAGTCCAAGCCCAGATAGGCCGGGTAGGCCGACTCGCCGTGGACGGCCACGTCCAGGCCGGCTGCCTCGTCGGCGGCCGAAACGCGCAGGCTGCCGCCGAAGCAGGCCCGCACGATGAACCCGAGCACCACGTCGGCTGCCACCACGAACACCACCGTCACCACGATGCCGAGCACCTGGGCGCCCAACAGCGACCAGTCTCCCGTGTACAGCAGACCGCCGGCATCGGTCCAGGACAGCTCCGGCACGCAGAAGAGCCCCGTCAGAACACCGCCGACAATGCCGCCCACGCAGTGGCAGCCGAACGCATCGAGGGCGTCATCGTAGCCGATGCGGCGCTTGGCCTGGGAGACGGCCACATACACGATCGGACTCACGACAAACCCCATGACGAGCGCGGCCCACGGCTCCACGAAACCGGCGGCCGGTGTTATGGCCACCAGCCCCGCCACAAGTCCCGTGGCCGCGCCCACCAGCGTGCACTTCCCCACCGTGACGCGCTCGGTGATCATCCACGACAGCACACCGGCCGCGCTGGCCGCCACCGTGTTCAGCAGGGCAAGCCCCGCCACGCCATCGGCCGCGAACGCGCTGCCGGCGTTGAATCCGAACCAGCCGAACCACAGAAGTGCCGCGCCCAGAGCCACGAAGGGCACGTTGTGAGGCCGGTAGGACAGCACGGCGAAGCCCTTGCGCCGCCCGAGCATGACGCACAGAATAAGTCCGGTGAGCCCCGAGGAGATGTGTACCACGTCACCCCCGGCGAAGTCGAGCGCGCCGATCATCTCGCCGATGAGCGAGCCGGCACCGCCCCACACCATGTGCGCGAGCGGCGCGTACACCACCACGACCCATGCGGCCACGAAAGCGCACACGGCCCCGAACTTCATGCGCCCGGCCACCGCGCCGGTGATGATGGCGCAGGTGATCATCGCAAAGGCCATTTGAAACACGATGTCGGTGACAGCCGGATAGGCCGCCCCCAGTGCGGGATCGCCCGCAAGCGCTCCCTGGCTCAGCAGCACCGCTGCCGCCGTCGGCGCGCCTTCGGCCTCTGCGACCATATCGCGCGCGACGCTCAAGCACCCGATCTGGTCGAAACCGCCGAAGAAAGGCAGCGTTCCGTCTCCGCCGTAGGCGAAGCTCCAACCGCACACCACCCAGGCAACCCCGGCAATGCCGAGGGCCGCGAACACCATCACCATGGTATTCACCACGTTCTTGCGCCGCGAGAGCCCGCCGTAGAAGAACGCGAGACCGGGCGTCATGAGCAGCACCAGCATGGCGCACACGAGCATGAAGCCGGTCGAGCCGGTATCAATCATAGGAATCGACCTCCTTGCATCGGCGCGGATCGGCCGCCCGCGCGCATCGGGAACACCTTCGATTCTTCCACGGTAAAAGCGCACCCCCGAAGGTCGTCGATGATTGTTAACCCCCTCTCAAAGAAGTGTTAACGTGAGCGACCTTTCCCCGCTATGAAGCAGAAACAATTCGCAACACTGGCACCGAGGACCAGAAGAACGCCTACAATGGGACTGGTCGACGAGCACATTGCGAAATACTGGACAAAAGTGCGCCGAATGAGCTCGGACAAGGAGAGAACCGGCCTTTTTGGGCTCGGATACCCCCTGAAAAAGCCCGAAAATGGTCCCCCTTGGCATCAAACAGCCGAATAGAAGCCCCGAAAGAGCTCACTCGACGCATTTTTGTCCAAAACCGCGGAAAGTGCTCGCCCAGTTGGCACCAATCGGAAAGGAGCCCCTATGAGCGTGTCATTCCGCCAGGTCGAGCGCGACGAGGAAGTGGAGACCCTCGCGCACATGGCCCACCATATTTGGAACGAGTACTGGCCAGCGCTGATCGGCCAGGCACAGACCGACTACATGGTCGAGAAGTTCCAGAGCCTGAACGCCTTCCGCGCCGACATCGCTGACAACGGCTACGAGTACTGGTTCATCATGGACGACGAGGGCGACACGCCGCGCATCATCGGATATACCGGCGGACACACCGAATCCGAGACGAATCGGTTCTTCATCTCGAAGATCTACCTGCTGAAGGAGCATCGCGGCCGGGGCATCGCCGCCGCCGTCACCCGCTTCTACGAGCAGCTGTGCCGCGACCGCGGCCTAGCGGCGATGTACCTCACCGTGAACAAGCAGAACAAGATGGCCATCCGCGCCTACGAGAAGCAGGGCTTCATCACCGTCGATGCCGTTGAGACCGATATCGGCGAGGGCTTCGTCATGGACGACTTCATCATGGAGAAGCCGCTGGCCTAAGCGAAAGGGGCGACAGGCTGCAGACCCCATACCGCCGCCGCGCCGCGTCAGCCGCCTCGCGACGGCGCCCCCCTCTCCGCACGGGGCCGAACTCGCCCCGACGCACAGGCGCCCCGCGATCGCATAATGAACCGCGGGGCGCTTCTCGTTCAGCGGTATCTAGGCCAGGGCCGACCGCACCGTAGCGGCGATGCCCTCACCGTCCAGGCCGAGGTCGGCGAACAGCTGGCTTACGGGACCCTGAGTGACGAAGGCATCGGGAATGCCCAAGGTGATCGCCCGCGCCTGGCTGCGCTGGCGCGCCAGCACCTCCAGCACGCCCTGGCCCGCGCCGCCGGCAACGACGCCCTCCTCCACGGTCACCACCGCGCCCGTGGCCGCCGCAGCGGCAATGGCCTCCTCGTCCAGGGGCTTCACCCAGCGCATGTCCACCACACGCACGCTCATACCCTCGGCAGCCAAGAGCTCGGCCGCCGCCTGGGCCTGGCCCACCATGCGGCCAAAGGCCAAAAGCGCCGCGTCGTCGCCCTCGCGCACCACACGGGCCCTGCCCTCGACGAGCATCTCGGGTCGTTCGGGCAACGGCGCCCCAGCCCCCTCCCCGCGCGGATAGCGCAGGGCCACCGGACCGGGCAGCGCCAAAGCCGTATGCAGCGCATGGACCAGCTCGGCCTCATCGGAGGGCGCCAGCACCCGCATATGGGGCACCATGCGCGTGTACACCATGTCGAAGGTGCCGTGGTGGGTGGGGCCGTCGTCGCCCACCAGCCCCGCGCGATCCAGGGCGAACACCACGTTGGCCTCGGCGAGGGACACGTCGATGATCATCTGGTCCACGGCCCGCTGCATGAAGGTGGAATACAGGGCCACCACGGGCTTCTTGCCGCCGAAGGCCAGACCCGCGGCCATGCCCACGGCCTGCTCCTCGGCGATGCCCACGTCCACGAAGCGCGCGGGGAACTCCCGGGCGAAAGTCTTCAGACCGGTACCGCCGGTCATAGCAGCGGTGATGGCCACGACGTTCTCGTCGTGGGCCGCCTCGTCGGCCAGAGCCGCGCCGAACACCTCAGTGTAGGTGGGATGAGCCGCGCGCCCCTTGCGCGCCGCACCCGTGGCGATGTCGTAGGGACCGGTACCGTGAAAGCGCTCCGGATCGCGGCGAGCCGGTTCGTAGCCCTCGCCCTTTCGCGTAACCACGTGCACGAGCGCCGGGCCGTCCATCTCCAACACGAGCGACAAGATGTCGCGTAGCTCGGCGATGTTGTGGCCGTCGACGGGATGGGTGCACACGATGCCCAGGGCCTCGAAGATCATGGAGTGCGGAATCACCATCTGCTTGAAGGATTCCTTCATGTTGCGTCCGAAGCTGAGCAGTCCGCGGGCCACCGGGCCGCCGGTCTCCATGGCCTCCTGCAGGCCCTCGCGGGCCTCGCGATAGTGGTTGTTGGCCCGTATGTTGCCCAGGTGCTTCATGAGAGCGCCCACGTTGCGCGAGATGGACATCTCGTTGTCGTTCAGGATGATCACCAAAGGCAGCTGCTCGTTGCCCATGTAGTTCAGTGCCTCGAAGGCCATGCCGCCCGCCAGCGACGCGTCGCCGATGAGCGCCACCACCTTCTCGTCGGTGCCCTTCAGCTGCCGAGCCTTGGCCAGGCCCGTGGCGATGGACAGCGAGTCGGAGGCGTGGCCAGAGAAATGCACGTCGAAGGGGCTTTCCGTGGGCTTGGTGAACCCCGATATGCCCCCGTAGGTGCGCAGGCTCTTGAAGGTGTCGCGCCGGCCGGTGAGCAGCTTGTGGGCATAGGACTGATGTCCCACGTCGAAGACCACGCGGTCTTTGGGCATGGTCAGCAAGCTCTCCAAGGCCACGATGATATCCACCGCGCCGAGCGACGAGGCCACATGCCCCCCGGTCACCGAGGTGGTGGCCACGATCTCCTGGCGAATCTCGTGGGCGAGAATGGCCAGCTCATCGTTGGTGAGCACCTTCAGATCGGCAGGGGATGCGATAACGTCGAGAATGCGCGGGGTATCCATAAGGGCCTCCTTAGGCCAGAGCGTTCTCGTCGGCCGAACCGGCGGGGGCCGCAGGGGATGCGGAGACCTCCTCCTCGGTCGAGGCGGCCACGGGAAAGCCCGCCTCCGCAAGAGGCGCATCCCCGGCAGAATCACCCTCGGGGCCGTCCCCGGCAGCAGCGTCCTGAGCGGCAGTCTCGGCATCCTCAAAGGCAGTGTCCTTTGCAGCCGTCCCATCGGCGGCAGGCTCGCCGGCGCCGAGATAGGCGTCGATGTCCTGCTCGGACAAATCGCAGGCGGAAAGGCCCAACTTCACCGCTTCCTCATAGAGCTTGAGCGCATCGTCGAGGGAGATGTCCTCGGAGGACACCTCGTCGACGATCTGCGACAGACGAGCCTGCACGTCCTCGAAGTTGCGCCCCATCTCATCGGCCATGGGCCTACACCCCCACCTGCACGCAGGCAGCAGCGCCTGAGGCGCCCACCACGGCACCCGCCGGCTCGACCAAGGCCGAGCCCTCAGCACCCTCGGCGCCCGCAACGCCAACAGCGCCCTCGGCAGTCTCGCCAGCCGCGGGCTCATCGTCCATCAAGCGAGCGATACGGCCCAGCACGCCGTTCACGAAGCGCGGGGAATCCTCCTCGCCACCGAAGTCCTTCGCCAGCTCCACCGCCTCGTTGATGGACACCGATACCGGCACATCGTCGCAGTGGTACATCTCGTAGATGGCCAAGCGCAGGATGGAGCGGTCCACGATGGGCATGCGCGAGAGCGCCCAGTTCTCGGACGCCCCCGCCAACCGCTCGTCGATCTCGGTCTGGTGAGCCTCCACGCCGCGGATGAGCGTGAGGGCGTAGTCGGTCAGAGCCCCTTCGCAGATGCGGCCGAACTCGCTGGCCACCTCCTCGTCGGTGGCCGGGGCCAACTCGGTTGCCACCAGGCACAACCCCTCGTCCAGCAGCTTGGAGGGCGATTCGCCCTTCAGCTCGCTCGTATAGAGGACCTGGACCGCGCAAGCGCGGTCGCGGGTCCGCTCGTGTTTTCTCGAAGCCATAGAAGCGCGCCGCCTAAGACTTGAACTGGATGCCGTCGATGTACACGTCGACGGCCGACACGTCCACGCCGGCCTGGGTGGCCAGCGACTCGGCGATGGCGCCGCGCAGGGCGGCCGC
Source organism: Adlercreutzia mucosicola DSM 19490 (assembly GCF_000422625.1). Lineage (GTDB taxonomy): Bacteria > Actinomycetota > Coriobacteriia > Coriobacteriales > Eggerthellaceae > Adlercreutzia > Adlercreutzia mucosicola. Next base: position 225,399 of record NZ_AUGK01000005.1, read on the forward strand.
CAGCTCGGGCAGCACGTAGCCGTAGTACACTTCCACGTGCACGGCCACGTACAGCTTGCCGTCGTCGCCCATCTTCGTCTCGATGCCCGAGGTAGAGGGCTTGCTCACCAGCATCGAGCGGATGCCGCTGGCGGCGAAGTTGCCAAGCGATGCCACGCCGTCCACCTCGCTGGCCGCCACGGAGATGATGGTCTCCATGACGCCCGGAGCGATGGACAGGCCCTCGACGTTCATTTCATTGGTCATAATACGTCTCCCATCTGGGTTTCGATGAAGTCCGTGGTGGCCTCGCCGGCGAGGAACACCTCGTTTTCCAGCACGCGCTGGTGGAACGGGATGGTCGTCGCGATGCCCTCGATGACGAACTCGTCCAGGGCGCGGCGGGCGCGGGCCACGGCTTCTTCGCGGTCCTGCCCATGTACGATAACCTTTGCCACCAGAGAATCATAGTGCGGAGAGATTTTAGCACCAGGCCGTAAATAGGTCTCCACGCGCACGCCCGGGCCTGTCGGGGGCTCGAAGCGCGTCACTATGCCCGGGCAGGGGCGGAAGCCGTGGGCCGGGTCCTCGGCGTTGATGCGCAGCTCAATGGCGTGGCCCGCAGGGCTGAACGGCGCGCGCGGCGCGCAGCTCATGGGCTCGCCGGCGGCGATGCGCAGCTGCTCCTTGATGATGTCGGTGCCAGTGATCTCCTCGGTCACGGGGTGCTCCACCTGCACGCGAGTGTTCATCTCCATGAAGTAGAACTCGCCTCGCTCGTCGAGCAGAAACTCAATGGTGCCGGCGTTGCGGTAATCCACGGCGCGCACGGCCTTCAGGGCCGCCACCCCCATGGCCCGGCGCAGCTCGTCGGTGAGCGCCGGCGAGGGGGCCTCTTCCAAGAGCTTCTGATGGCGGCGCTGGATGGAGCAGTCGCGCTCGCACAGGGCCACGGCGTTGCCGTGATCGTCGGCGAGCACCTGCACCTCCACGTGACGGGGGCGCAGCACCAGCTTCTCCAGGTACACGCCGTCGTTGCCGAAGGCGGCGCCGGCCTCGGTGCGGGCCGCTTTGTACTGGGCCTCCAGATCGGCCGGATCGTGCACCTCGCGCATGCCCTTGCCGCCGCCGCCGGCCGTGGCCTTGATGAGCACGGGGTATCCCACCTGCTCGGCGAAGGCGGCGGCCTCCTCCACCGTGTCCAGGCAGCCATCGCTCCCGGGCACCGTGGGCACGCCGCAGCCCTTCATGGTCTCCCGAGCGCTCGACTTGTCGCCCATCGATTCGATGCACTCGGCGGCCGGCCCGATAAACACCAGGTCGTTGTCGGCGCAGGCGCGGGCGAATTCGGCGTTCTCGGCCAGAAAGCCGTAGCCGGGGTGGATGGCCTCGGCGCCGGTGTTCTTGGCCGCCGCGATGATGGAGGGCATGACCAGGTAGCTCTTGGCCGACTGGGCGGGACCGATGCACACGGCCTCGTCGGCGTACTGCACCGGGTAGGTGTCCGCGTCCTCGGTGGAGTACACCGCCACGGTCTTCACACCCAGCTCGCGGGCGGCGCGCATGATGCGCAGGGCCACTTCGCCGCGGTTCGCGACGAGAATCTTGTGAAACATGATTAGTTCTCCGGCAGGGTCGGCACGGGCTCGTGGGGCTCCACGTAGAAGAGCACGGTGCCGTACTCCACGGGCGTGGCGTCCGACAGGCAGACCTCGCGGACGGTGCCCATCTCCTCGGCCGTGATCTCGTTCATCAGCTTCATGGCCTCCACGATGCACAGCGTCTCGTTGGCGGCCACCTCATCGCCTACCTTCACGAAGGGCGGCTCGCCGGGGGCCGGAGCCTCGTAGTAGGTGCCCACCATGGGGGCGATGACGGGCTTCCAGGTGGTGGGACGGCTGTTGGCCGGCTCGGCCGCCGGGGCCGGCGCCGCCGCAGGAACCGCGGGCACGGCCTGGGCCACGGGAGCCGCCGCAGCCGGCACGGCTACCGGCGCGCCCTGACCGGGCATGCGCACCGCGATGCGGACGCCCTCTTCCTCTACCACGATCTCGCCGACGCCGCTCTCCTCGGCCACGCGAACCAGTTCGCGAATCTGATTGATATCCACGTAATCGTCCTCCTTGGTACCGCTGGACTCCTGCTCCAGCATGAAATCGACCTTCTCGGATACCCGGTGCTTGGAAAGGTAGGTGCGGGCCTCGTTGGGGAACAGGGCGTACATGAGCACGTCCTCCTCGCTGTGGGCCAGATCCCCGATCTCGTTGGCCACCTCGTCGTAGGTGGTGGTCACGAGCGTGCCGGGGGCCACCGACGGATCCAAGATCTCAGAATCGCCGGCCACCTTCGCCACGATCTCCTTGTTCATGTGCCCGGGGGCCTTGCCATAGTAGCCGCAGACGTAGTCCTTCATCTCCTTGGAGATGACGCTCCAGCGCTTGCCGGTGAGCACGTTGAACACGGCCTGAGTGCCCACGATCTGCGACATGGGAGTCACAAGCGGCGGATAGCCCACCTCGGCGCGGACCTTCGGAATCTCTGCCATCACCTCGGGCAGGCGGTCGACGGCCTTCTGCACCTCCAGCTGGCTGATGAGGTTGCTCATCATGCCGCCGGGCACCTGGTGAGAGTACACCTGCATGTGGATGAGCGAGGACACGCCGCGCTTGTAGTGGCCGCGCTTGCGCATCTCCTCCCAGTACTCGGAGATCTCGAACAGCAGGTCGAGGTCGAGATCGGTGTCGTAGCGGCTCTCCTTCAGGGCGGCCACGATCATCTCCACGGCCGGGTGCGAGTTGCCGAAGGCAAGCGGCGCGTGGGCGGTATCGGCCACGGCCACGCCGGCCTCGGCGGCCTTCAGGATGTTGGCCGGGGCCATGCCGCCGACGTAATGGCAGTGGATGTGCACGGGCAGGCCGATTTCCTCGTTGAAAGCCTTCACCATGCGCTCGGCGCGGTACGGGGTGAGCATGCCGGCCATGTCCTTGATGGCGATGGTGTCGGCGCCCAAATCCTTCAGCTGCTGGCCGTATTCCAGGTACGAGTCCAGCGTGTGCACCGGCGAGATGGTGTAGGAGATGGCGCCCTCGAACAGGCCGCCGTGCTCCTTGATGGCCTCGGCGTTGTCCACCACGTTGCGAATGTCGTTCAGCGCGTCGAACACGCGGAAGACCTCGATGCCGTTACGATGCGCCGCTCCGATGAAGCGGTTCACGATCTCGCGCGAGTAATGCTTGTAGCCCACCAGATTCTGGCCGCGCGACAGCATGGCGAGGGGGGTGTTGGGCGTGTTGGCCTTGATGGCGCGCAGGCGCTCCCAGGGATTCTCGTCCAAAAAGCGCAGGCAGGAGTCGAACGTCGCTCCGCCCCACGCCTCGATGGCCCAATAGCCGACGCGGTCCATCTTCGGCAGGATCGGCAGCATGTCGCCGATCTGCATGCGGGTGGCCCACAGGCTCTGCTGACCGTCGCGGATCGTGGTATCCATGATCTGAAGCCGTGGCATGAACTCACACCTCCTTATAGTTAGTCAAAGATCAAGTGCTGAATTATAGGGGAAGCCTACCACGGCTCAGCGCGGCACCGCCCGATTTGCCGACAAGAAACATCAACGAAGCGGCAGAGGGCGCGACGCTTCCCTTCCAGACGACAAAAAACACGTTTGAGCGAGGTTGCGCGGCACTCAGCGCGACAGAAATGACGGTTGAGCGAGGTTTGAGGCCCTGTTTTGCGCCGCAGGACTCGCCCAAACGTGATTTTTGTCGCTCGCGCAGCGGCCTTCTCCGCAAGAGTTCCCAGCGGCCACTTTTCTGCTGACCTGTCAACGGGAAAAGCCGTAGCTTAATTATGAACAATTACTCGCCATTTCGCGGATTCGGGCGCGGACGCACAGCGCGCCATTAGAATAACAAGGAAAACAGCTTCGATTCGGGAGGCACCATGGCCATTCGCATCATCGTGGACTCGTCGGCAGATATGGAAGAGGACTACGCCGCCGCCCATGGCATCACCATCATCCCCATGACCATCACCTTCGGCACCGAGGAGTTCTCCGAGGGTGTCGATATCAGTCGCACCGAGTTCTTCGAACGCCTCATCGAGAGCGACGAGCTGCCGCGCACGAGCCAGATCCCCCCCATGGTGTTCCAGGATCTGTTCCAGGAGGCCGTGGCTGCCGGCGACACCGTAGTGTGCATCACCCTTTCCAGCCACATCTCGGGCACCTACCAGAGCGCCTGCATCGCCGCGGCCCCCTTCAAGGAGTCCGTCTTCGTGGTGGATTCCGAGAATGCCACCGTCGGCGAGCGTATCTTGGCCGAGCGCGCCTGGGCCCTGCGCGACGAGGGGCTTTCCGCCGCTGACATCGCCTACTGCCTCGACCAGGAGAAGAAGGACATCCGCCTCGTGGCGGCCCTCGACGGCCTGGAGTACCTGCGCCGCGGCGGGCGCATCTCCGGCGCGGCGGCGGCCATCGGCGGCCTTTTGTCCATCAAGCCCGTGGTGGGCGTCGTGGACGGCAAGGTGGTCGTTCTGGGGAAGGCCCGCGGCTCGAAGGCATCGCGCTCCATGGTATTCGAGGAAATCGAGAAGGCCGGCGGCATCGATTTCACGCGCCCGGTGTGGGTGGCCTACTCGGGCCTGTCCGACAAGATCGGCCGCAAGTACATCGCCGACTCGCTCGCCATCGCCGCCGATGAGGGCATCATCGAGAGCCCCGATGCCATGGAGCTGCCCCTCACCCTCGTCGGCGCCGTCATCGGCACCCACGTGGGCCCCGACGGCGCCGCCTTCGCCTTCTTCGCCCGGGGCTAGCGGGGCGCGCTCTCCTAGCGACTCACCGCGGTCGGGAGCGCGGGGTGTTCTGATTCGCTCGGGCAGTCCTCGCTCGGTCAGAACACCCCGCGCTCCCCCTACGCTCTACCATCGCCGAAACAGAAGAAGCCTCCCGAAGGAGGCTTCTCGACCTGTAAGGCTGTCCCGCTTGATTAGACGCGCTTGATGACGCGGCCGTCGCGAGTGTCGATCTGCAGCACGTCACCGATCTCGATGAAGGTGGGCACCTGCACCTCTTTGCCCGTCTCCAGGGTAGCCGGCTTCAGCGTGTTGGTGGCGGTGTCGCCCTTGAAGCCCGGCTCGGTGTGGGTCACTTCCAGTTCCACGAACATCTGGGGCTCCAGGCTGATGAGCTCGTCGCCGGCGTACAGCAGCGTAGCCTCGTCGTTCTCCTTCAGCCAATCGGAGGCGGCGCCCACCATATCGGCGGCGATGGGCATCTGCTCGAAGGTGTCGTTGTCCATGAACCAGTAGTCGGCGCCGTCGTTGTACAGGTACTGCATCTTCTTGGACTCCAGGCGCACGGAATCGAACTTGGTGCCGGCGTTGAAGGTGTAGTCCACCACACGGCCGGTCTTGATGTCCTTGAGCTTGGTGCGCACAAAGGCGCCGCCCTTGCCCGGCTTCACATGCTGGAACTCGACGATGGTGCACATCTTGCCGTTGTTGATGATGCACATGCCGTTCTTGAAATCGGCGGTAGAAATGCTTGCCACGGATGCTTCCTTTCATGGTCACGCGCCGCGGAAACTGCTACGCTCGCACGTCGCGCCTGAATCAAACCGTTACATTATAGCCATCTTGCAGGCCCGCTGCAAAGTCCTCGGGGAAAGAACGCATCCCTAGTCGAGCACCGCTCCATCCCCCCAGGCTCCCGCCGCCTCGCGCGCATCCTCGCACGGCGCCGAAGCACCCCCGACTACAGCCCGGCGCTCGCAGCGCGCGGCCCGGGCGGCGCGCAGCTTGCCGTAGCCGGCCATGTACAGGTTCACCACCATGCCCGTGAACATGGCGCAGACCACGGTGCCCTCGCGCACCCCCTCCACATAGCCCAGAAACGCCAAGCCCAACACGGTGGCGACGATGGCGCAGGTCAGATCGAAGCTCACCTTCACCGTGCCGAAGCGGATGCCGGTCTTGGCAACGACGGCCTGCACCACGGCCTCGCCGCAGTTCATCACCGTACCGGAAACGACCGTCATCACAATGCCGGCGGCGAGCACCAAAATGCCCACGGCCAGGTACAGCCACGCCGACAGGTAGCTGGATACCGACAGAGGGGCTAGCAGGACCACGAACACGTCGATGCACAAGCCGAAGAACACCGACACCGGCAGCTGCAAGAGGTCGATCGGGTGGAAGTCGCGACGCAAGATGACGATCTGGGTGACCACGAGCAGGCACTGCCAGACCAGCATCAGTGTGCCGAAGGATATGTCGGGCAGCACGTGGCTCACCACGTAAGGGCAGGCGGAAATGGGCGAATTGCCCAAGTTGCCCTTCACCACCAGATCGATGCCCAAGGCCATCACCGCGATACCCGCCAGCATGAGCGCCACGCGGCCGGCCATGAACAGCGCCGCGCGGGGCGCGGGACGCGACGACGGCTGGGCGGCACCGGAGCGCTCGCGCCCCATTGACTTGCCCTTAGTGCGAATCTCGTTCCCTCGATTGATCTTCGACCGCATCGCCATCGTATCACCGTCCTCTCGTATTCGTGCCGTTACAACGCTTTCCGTTATAGCACGAAGACAAGTGCGGGCGCGGCGGCGAACAGCGAGGAAGGCCGCTCGCGCAGGGCGTGCGGCCATTGGGTCTTTCTATGAATGTGAATGGGCGCGTGTGCGCATTCGCCGTATTCCTCGAGCAGAAGATGCCCCATGAGCACCAGCATCCCCCCATCGCACTCATGGACGACGAGCCCCCGATCGCCCACTGTCCATCGGAGCGGACGATGCCGCAGCGGGCGCGCTGCTCCCTCTCCAGCCTGGCAGCTGCGCAGCCCGAATGCAACACTGTCGCACCCCAGCGGCCGCTGCGCAATTTCGTGCAAGAACCTGGGCGGCGAGGCAGGTATCATGGAAGCCTTATGAAACAGCTCATAGAACAACCACGGGAATCGGTGCGGCGCGTCTTAGGGGGTGCGGTAGAGATGCGGCGCTTCCGCGGTATCGACCAGCCTTTTACGCCCCACGTTCACGACTATCCCGTCATCGGCCTCATGCGTCGAGGGCAGAGGCTCATGACCTGTGGCCAAGCGCGCTATGAGCTCGCCAGCGGCCAGCTGCTGGCCCTGAACCCGGAGCAGCCCCACGGGTGCGTTCCCTGCGGCGAAGAGTCCCTCGTCTACGATAGCCTGGCCCTGCTGCATTGGCCCGATTGCCCCGCCTTGGAAGGACCCGCGGTGACCGACCGCACGGCGGCCGCGCGCTTCGCCGGTCTCATCGCCCGGCTTGAGGCGCCCGTCATCGACGAAGCAGCCGCCGAAGAGCAGCTCACCTTGCTGCTCTGCCAGCTCGCGCGTGTCTCCGAACCTGCGGCTCGCCCCGGCGCGGCCCAGGCCATGGCTTCCTACCTGCAATCCCACCGCGCCGATGCCGTGTGCCTGAGTGACCTGGCTGCCGTGGCCGCCACCTCGCGATACGGCGCCCTGCGCGCCTTCCAGGCCTCCTTCGGCATCACCCCCATGCGGTACCTCGCCGCCCTGCGCGCCGAGACCGCCCGCCGGGCCCTGGCCGCAGGCGCCCGTTGCGCCGATGCCGCCCAGGAAGCGGGCTTCGCCGACCAGGCCCACCTCACTCGCGTCTTCAAGGAGCGCTTCGGCATCACCCCGAGCGCTTACCGAAAGGCGGTCTCGTGAAAGCCCATATCCTCGCGGCGTTTACGGTATTCGTCTGGGGCGTGACCTTCGTCTCCACGAAGGTGCTGCTGGCGGACTTCTCGCCGTTTTGGATCCTGTTCATACGGTTCGTCCTGGGGTTTCTGGCCCTGTGTTGCCTGCGGCCGCACCGGCTGCGCCTGCGCGAGCGACGCCACGAGCGACTCTTCGCCTGCGCAGGGCTCACCGGCATCGCCTGCTACTTCCTCATGGAGAACATCGCGCTCACCTTCACGAGCGCCACGGCCGTGGGCGTCATCGTGGCCACCTCTCCCCTGTTCACCGCGATCATCGCCCTGGCGCGAGGCCATCGCGGGGCGCTCACACTGCGTTTCGCTGCGGGATTCGTCATCGCCATGACCGGCATCGCCCTGGTCAGCTTCGCAAGCGGCGGAGCGGTGGGCGGTGACGTGGCGGCCAACCTCATCGGCTGCGGGCTGGCCCTGGCGGCAGCGCTGGTGTGGGCCATCTACTCCACCACCGTGGCGACCATCGCCGAAGCGGGCTACGAGACTCTCGCCTCCACCAAGCGCATCTTCGGCTGGGGCCTTCTGTTCATGCTGGTCGCCCTGCCCTTCGGCGGACCGCTACCGGATCTTCCTGCGCTGACCAATCCCGTGAACGCCGGCAACCTGGCCTTCCTCGGCCTCGGCGCTTCGGCCGCCTGCTTTGTTACCTGGGGGTTCGCCGTGAAGCACTTGGGAGCCGTCACCACGAGCACCTATATCTACCTTGTACCGGCCGTGACCGCCGCCACTTCGGTCGCGGTGCTCGCCGAGCCGCTCACTGCGCCCATCGTCGGCGGCCTTGGGCTCACCATCGGCGGCCTCGCGCTGTCGAACTCCTCGGGACGCGACGCGTCCTAGCGCTCGGCCGCATCCGCACGGGCGGCGCGGGCGGCCTGAAGCCCGTCCCTGCGACTATCCTGCGAATGCCTGCCATTCGCGAGCGCGCTCCAACCAGCCTAGCGTATCAGCGCGGGGAACAGGGCCGCGGCCTTGGCGGGCACGAACACCGGGCCGCGGCGACGGGGCGCACGAGCCGGGGATTCGGTGCGCGGGGTGCTCTTGCGACCGTCCACGTAGGTGGCGGCGATTACCGTGACCACGATCACCGCAGCGCCTACCAAACCGGTAACCGACAGGGTCTCGCCCAGCCACCAGTAGGCGAACAGCGCCGTGAACACAGGTTCGCCGGTCAGCAGCAGCGACACCGTGGTGGACGAGAGCCGATCGAGGGCCACGGTCTGCAAGAAGAACGTGAGACAGGTGGACAGAAGCGCCAGAAACGCGATGATGCCCCAGGCCATTGGCTGCACGTCCGCCAGGTTAACCGGCGCCTCGAAGGCCAAAGCGCACCCGAGGCAGAGCCCGAAGGACACCACGATCTGAGTGCCGGCCACCGTGATGGCGTCAAGCTCCGCCAGGGCCCGCTTGCCCAGCACCAGGGCGCCGGCCAAGGCCACCGACGAGCCCAGGGCCATAATCTCCCCCAAGCCGAAGGCGAGGCTGCCGCCCTGGCTGCACAGCAGATACAGCCCTGCGGCCACAGCCACCTGGAAGGGAATGATCGCCCGCGGATAGCGCGTGCGCTCGGCCAGCATGGACAGAAACGGCGTGAACACCACGGGCAGTGCCACCAAAAAACCTACGTTGGTGGCCGTCGTCAGGTCCAGCGCCACGTTGCAGCACAGATACGACAGGGCCATGCACAGCGCCGCGGGCAGCCAGGCGCGCACGCGCACGGTGCGCAAGCGGCTGTACATACGGCGCCCGAACAGCGCCACAAACACGAGCGACGCCAGGCCGAAGCGCACGGCCAGACACCACAGCGGCGAGATAGACTCGTAGGCGAACTTCGTCACCGCGCTTCCCGACCCGAAAATGACCACTTCGATGAGCACGAAAACCACGAAGGGCCAGCGTGCGGTCTTCCAACGATCCATCTCTCCCCCTCTCGCTCGCGAAGACGGCCGCACGGGGCGGCCACCTCTTGAAGGCGTCAATTTCAAACCCCCTGGCGGGGCTTTCTTTCTCTGTTTCAGGAACGGATGCCATAGTAAGGCTCTTGTAAATGAAAGTAAAACGAGAGTTCTTGTCAAACATTTCAAGAAAGTCTTATAATGATGCAACTGCACCACCGAAAAGGGCGATTCTATGGCCAATCAGAAATACGATGCGTTTCTCGCCGTCGCCCGCCGCGGCAGCTTCAAGGCAGCGGCCGAGGAATTGGGCTATACCCAGGCCGGTATCAGTTATCTCGTGAATGCCCTGGAAAAGGAGCTGGGCCTTACCCTGTTCCTGCGAGAATACGGCGGCGTGCACCTCACCACCGAGGGCCGCGATATCCTCGAACTTGTGCAGGCGATCAACGCCGACGAGCAGGCCTTGGCCACCCGCGTACGCGAGCTCGCCCACCGCGAAGGGGGCCTTGTGCGCGTGGGCGCCTTCACGAGCGCCGCCATCGAGTGGTTCCCCGGAATCGCCAAGGCCTTCCTCGCCCGCTACCCCAAGATCGATCTGAAGCTGCTGTGCATCGACGACGAGGACGAGCTGGTGGACGCCGTATGGGAGGGCCGCGCCGACTGTGCCTTCTCCATCGCCCCCGACCGCCGCCACCTTGATGCCATAGCCCTGCACACCGACCCGCTACTCGTGGTGCTACCGCCCGACCACCCCCTGGCCGATGCGCCGGTCTTCCCCACCGAGGCTTTGGCGAGGGAGCCCTACGTGCAGCTCCAAGGCAACGCGCGGCCCTCGGAGATGGAGGCGCTGTTCGAGGCCAACGGCGTGACCCCCAACGTGCGCTTCACCGTGGACTCCGACTACGGCGTCATGGCCATGGTCAGCGCTGGCTTGGGATTCTCGGTGCTGCCGAGCCTCATCCTGTCGCGGCCGCTATTCCCCTTGGCCGTGCTGGCCGCCGAGCGCGAATGCGCCCGCGAGATCTCGCTGGCCGTGCGATCCTGGGAGACGGCATCGGCCGCCACTCACGCCTTCGTGGAAACCGCCCAAGCCTGGGTGGCCGAACGCTACCCCGCCTGAGCGCCGACGCAGCTGCCCCGCTCGCCCCTCCCGCGGGTTGCCGAAAGACCCCGCCTGCCAGCACCTGCCAGCGCCCGCCAGCGCCTGCCACCGCCTGTCAGCACCTGCGCCGCCTGCCAGCGCCTGCGTCGCCCCGACCTTCCCGTCTCCCAAGCGACCGAAATGACGTTTGGGCGAGCCGAAGAGGACACCCGAGTCCCGAAAAACTCGCTCAAACGTCATTTCGGTCGCTTCTGCGCGCCGCCACCCTCGCTCAAACGTTATTTTGGTCGCCCGGCGCGGCCAGAGGGCCGGAAAGCGTGACGGTAAACGTATCGCCGTCGATGGCAGCCTGCAGGCTGAGGCCCAGAGCGTCGGCAAGGCTCGCCGCGATGGCCAGCCCCAGGCCGCTGCCCCCGGCACGGCGCGCCGCGTCGCCCCGATAGAAGCGCTCGAACAGGCGACCCGCCTCGATATCTTCCAACCCTTCCGCTTCGTTGGCCACAGAAAGGGCGAACTCCTCCCGGCCGCCCTCGCCTTTCCCCGTGCTGCGGCGCAATGCCACCCGCGGGGCGGCCGCGCCGTGGCGCAGCGCGTTGCCGAGAAGGTTGCCCACAATGCGGGCGAGAGCCTCACGGTCGGTGAATGCCACCACGTCCTCGTCGAGGGAGATATCGGGCTGCCACCGACGCTCAGCGAAGGCGGGGTATCGCTCGGCCGCGCAGGCGGCCACCACATCGGCCACGTTTACCGGCTCGCGCACCAGCTCGAGGCCGCCGTCGTCGGCCTTGGCGTATTCGAACAGCGCGTCAACCAACCCGCGCATCGCCCCCAGACGCTCCACGGCGGCCGCCACGCACTCGTCGCGTTCGGCCGCAGTGCCGGCCACGGTGTACAGCTGCAAGTAGCCCTGGGCGCCGGCCAAAGGCGTGCGCACATCGTGGGAGAACGAGGCCAGGTTCTCTTGGAGCACGCGCCGCTCTTCGGCAGCGCCCCGACGCACCTCGTAGGCCTCGTCGATGAGCTCGCTGGCCTCCCGAGCCAGCTCGCGCGCAGCCCCCGTGGGAAAGCGCAGCGTCAGGGGCCGCGCGCTCTGCCCGCGTGTCGCCAAGTTCCGCGCCATCTCCCGCATCTGCCGTTCCATCGCCACGGCGACGCCCAGCGACACGAGCGTCACCGTCGCGGCCAGCACAACCAACCAGATCACAGCGCCCTCCTTCGCAGAACCGCCCAGCACAACCCCGCCGCAGCCGCCAACCATCCCAGCAGCGGCAATATATCGAAGGCACCGGGCGTGACGCCCTCGATGGATAGCTGCCCCAGCTGCGCTGCGGGCATCGCGGCAATGAGCGGCCGCAGGACCTCTTCGCACCCGAGCGCCCAGGAAATGCTCAGAAGCGCCGTGGACGCTACCCCGCCGGAGAGAAGGACCGCGACCAGGGCGCCCCAGCCCGTTCGCCCCGTGGCAGCCACCACGGCAAGGACCACCAGGGCGTAAGTCGCCGCGATGATCATCAGCTCCAGCGCCCAGCGCCCGAAGCGACCGCCATCCACCCAAACGCCCAGACCCGGGTTCGGCAGCAAGCCCGCCCAGGTTGCCGCCATGGCCGCTGCCAGAAAGATCATCGCGGACAGGAGGACGATGCACAGCGCGCTGATCACATAGGCCGCCCGGAAATGCGGCCCCGCGGCCAACAGGCGCGTCCCGCGAAAGCGAAAGTCGTCGCCAAAGAAACCCGCGCTCAGCAGCGCGATGATCAGCGCAAGGAGCTGCGGTGTCCAGAACTCGCCCATTACCGCCTCAACATCCATGGTCATCGAGACCATCGCCGCGGGGCTGTGCTGTGCGAGCAGCGGAATGTTGCGATAGGCCTCCTCGTACAGCCCGCGCTCGGTCACCTGCAGCGAGGCCACGAGCACCACGCCCGCGAACACTGCGAGCAGCCCCCAGAAAGCGCGATTCCGCATCAGCCGAAACCACTGGGCGCGCACGAGGTTAATCATCGCGCCCACCACCCTCCTGGGCACACGCCGCACGGCGCCCCAACGGCGCAGGTCCCAGCCGCCCGCTCACGATTGCCTCAGCTCTTTGCGGTTCAGAGCGGCCGCGATGATGATCACGCTCGCGACCAAGACCAAGGCCAGATCGGCGAACCACCACGGCTCGATCGGCGCGCCGTTCAGAAGCGACAAGCGCAGGGCCGTCAGCGTCAGCGGCAGCACGCCCTCAGTCACGAAAGAGGCCAGCGGTGCCGGCAGACCGACCGCCGCTGCCTGGCAGAACCAGTACCCCAACCCGGAAGTCAGCAGCGTCGCTGCGACAACGGCCGTCGTCAGAGGCGCCCAGGGCACCACCACCGTCACCGCAACTGCCACGACAGAGAAAGCGGTCGCCAGAAGCGACGCCACGAGCCACCAGGCCGCCAGCTCGCCTATATCGAAGGCAACAGGGGCTCCGCCCATGAGCCCGTAGACCACTCCGGTCACCACGGCGCCCAGCAGCATGGCGCCCAGGGCACACCCGAAGGTCACCACGAGCGCGGATAGCGCCCACGCCCTGCGCGAGCCCTTTCCCACCATGAGGTTGCGCACGGTGCCGTACTGAAAGTCCTCTGCGAAGAACGCCGCCAGGTACAGCGCGACGAACACGCAGTACACCTCTACCACCGAGGCGCGACCGAGCACCGCGCGGAAGGTGCCGCAATCATCCCAATAGGCCGTGAACTGCACGACGACGAAACCGGCCACCGCGACCAAGGTCAGCGCGAACAGGCCGCTGCTCGACCCGTGAAGCAGCCGAAACCACTGGGCGCGCACGAGGTTACCCACGGTTCTCACCGCCCCGCGTTCCGCGCACGGCGCCGGTGCCGCCCATGAGCTCTACGAAGTAGTCCTCGATGTCGCGCGCGTGCACGTACAGGCCGCTCACGGGCACGCCGGCCTCCAAGAGCAGGCGGCCCACTTTCTCGGCTTCCACCGCCCCGGTCACGCGGATGGCGTCGTCGGGCATCACCGTGAAACACGCCTCGGGACACGCCTGTTCCAGCACGGTGAGGGCCCGGGGCGCATCGGCCGTCTCCACGCACAGGTAATCGGCGCAGGCCTCCTCCACCTCGGCGGCGGTCATCTCGGCCACCAGGCGGCCGGCGCGGATAACACCGTAGCGCGTCACCGTGCGCTCCAGCTGGTCGAGCACGTGCGAGCTGATCACGATGGCCGTCCCGCGCTCCTCGGCGGCGCTCGTCAGCAGGCGGCGCACCAGGCGCACCCCCTCGGGATCGAGGCCGTTGAAGGGCTCGTCCAAAAGCAGCACGTCGGGCCGGCCCACCAGCGCCAAGGCCAGTCCCAGCCGTTGCTTCATACCGAGCGAGTAGCCTTTCGCCCGGTCGCGGCCGGCCTCGCCCAGCCCCACGGCCTCCACCATCTCGGTCGCGGCGCGCTTCGGGTCGGGCAGCCCCTGGGCGATGGCCCGCACCGTCACGTTCTGCACGCCGGTAAGCGCCGGATTGACGGCCGGGTGCTCGATGAGGCACCCGATGCGCGAGCTCGTCTGGCAGGGACCGAGCGCCTCGCCGCACACCTCCACCGTGCCGGCCGTGGGGGCCAGATACCCGGCGATCATCTTCAGCAGCGTGGATTTGCCCGCGCCGTTGCGACCGACGAGCCCGTAGATGTCGCCGGGCTGCAGGGCCAGCGACACGGCATCCACGGCGCGCTTGCCGCGGAAGGCCCGCGTCAGATCGGTGCAGCGCAATGCGTCCATAGTCGCGTCCTTTCTCCTAGGTGTCATGGTGCCATTCATCCTAGAGGCCGCGTTTTCAGAAACCTCCGGCGAAGTTCCAAGAAAGTTCCAAGATCGGGCCTAGACCCCGTCGCGCAACTTGAAACCGACGCCCCAGACGGTTTCCAGGTAGTCCTCGGTGCCCGTGGGGCGCAGTTTGGCGCGGACGTTGCCGATATGGGTGGCGACGGTCTTGTCCTCCAGGGCGACCTCGTCGCCGGCGGCCGCCGCCGACAGGCTGCGCTTGGTATGCACGCGGCGCGGCTCGGCCATGAGCGCGCGGACGATCTCGTACTCGGTGCGCGTCAGGCGCACGGGAATCCCGGCCGCGGTGAAGCGACGGGCCGCCCCGTCCAGCTCCCAAGCACCGAAGCGCAGCGGCGGGGCGACCGCGCCAGCAGAAGGAGAAGGAACAGACGCTGCGCGGGCGGTCGAAGCGCTGCGGCGCAGCACCGCCTCGCAGCGGGCCAGCAGCTCTTCCAGATCGAAGGGCTTCGTAAGGTAGTCGTCGGCGCCGATGCGCAGCAAATCAACCCGATCGGCCACCGTAGCCCGGGCCGACAGCACGATAGCGGGAACGCCTCGCCCCCGGGCATCGGCGACCACCTCCTCCCCCGACGCGCCGGGCAGCATAAGATCGGTGACGATCAGGTCGAAGGTCGCACCGCCCGCGAGGTGCATCAGCCCCTCGGTGCCCGAGAAGGCCGCCGTGCACATCGCGCCGGCCTTCTCCAAATAGGAGCAGACGACGCGGTTGATGGCCGCATCGTCCTCCACCACCAGTATGCGCGCGCCGGCCACCACGGCCTAGATGACCACCATATCATGGGTCGACTTCGTGAACACCTCGAAGCCGTTCTCGGTGATGACGCCGAAGTCCTCCAGGCGCATGCCGAACTTCCCCGCCACGTAGATGCCCGGCTCCACGGTGACCACGTTGCCCGCGACGAGCGGCTCCTCGTTGCGCAGCGACAGCACCGGCTCCTCGTGGATCTCGAGCCCCACGCCGTGGCCGAGCCCATGGCCCATGGCCCCGGCGAAACCGCCCTCGGCCAGCACCGCCTCGGCCCGCTCGTGGGCCTCCTTGCCCGTGACACCGGGGCGCAGCATCGCCTCCACGGCCTCGTTGGCCGCGCGCACCGCATCCCAGGCCGCGCGCAGCTGGCTGTCGGGCTCGCCGACGAACACCGTGCGCGTCATATCGGAGCAGTAGCCGTAGGATTTCGCCCCGAAATCGAGCACCACGCACTGGCCGGCCTCCAGCATGGCCACGCCCGGCACCGCATGGGGATTCGCCGCGTTGGCGCCCGTGGCCACGATGGAGGCGAAGGCCAGCCCCTCGGCCCCGTGGCGCAGCATCCACTCGTCCAGCTCCAGCTGAATCTCGCGTTCCGTCATGCCGGGGCGCATGAACTCCACGATATGGGCGAAGGCCCCGTCGGTGATGGACTGGGCCCCTTTCATGCGGGCCACCTCGTAGCGTTCCTTCACCGACCGCAGCCGGCGCACCACCCCGTCGGTCTCGCCCATGGGGAAATCGGTCGGGAAGGCCTTCTGCAGGGCGCGGTACTCAGCCAGGGTGATGGTGTCCTCGATCTGCAGCTCGGCCCCGGGCATGCCGTGGAGCCACGAGCCGTTCCACTGCCGCGCCACGAAGGAAGCGTGGCTCTCGCGAGTGTCGTCCACCCGGATGGGCGTGCGCCGGGCCGCCTGCTCGCAGGCCTTCACGTAGCGGGAGTCGGTGTGCAGCACTACCCGGTCGGGGGCCACGTACAGGGCGTGGGCGCCCTCGTCGTCGAACACGCCGTCGAAGGCGGTGAGCCAACGGATATTGGCGGTGTCGCGCACTAAAATGGGCGAAGGGCGCCCGTCGCGGCGCTGGTTCATCGCGCGCAGCAACTGGCCCACATGCCACTCGCAGGCCACCGGGTTGTGCAGTTCATCGAAGACGGTCATGGTTGTCCTTTCCCAACAGAGTAAACGTAGGCCGTTGCGGAGGCGGGGGCGTCCCGCCGCCCTCCCGACCTACCTTACCGTTATTCGCTCGCCTCTTCCAACAGCATATCCAGCGCGCGCAGGTAACCTTCCTTGCCGAGGCCCTTCACCTGGCCCACGCAGGCCGGGGCGATCACCGAGATGCGGCGGAACTCCTCGCGCTGGGAGATATCCGACAGATGGATCTCCACCACCGGCACGTCGATGCACTCCACCGCGTCGTGGAGCGCGTAGGAGTAGTGGGTGTGGGCGCCCGGGTTGTACACGATGCCGTCGTAGCGGCCGTGGGCCTCGTGCAGCTTGTCCACCAGGGCCCCCTCGTGGTTCGACTGGAAGCAGTCCACCTGGGCGCCGTGATGGGCCCCATAGGCCACCACCATGGCCTCGATAGCGGCCAGGGTGTCGGTGCCGTAGAACTTCGGGTCGCGGTGCCCCAGCATGTTCAGGTTGGGGCCGTTCATCAGCAGGATCTTCTTCACTTCGATGCCTTTCTCGCACACGGTGCGCCGCGCCCGATGCCGGGCGCTCGCACCAAGCGCACGCTACTTCGACGCCTCCCAGGCGCGCAGATGCTCCAAGATGACAGCGTCGTCCACTCCCGCAAGTTCCCAGGCGCCGACGTCGCGGGGCATGACGAAGCGCACCTGGCCGCCGCGGGTCTTCTTGTCGCGCTTCATGGCGGCAAGCATCTCCTCGGCCGGCGCCGACCAGGCCAGCGAAGGCAGCCCCAGACCGTCCAGCAGCTCGCCCTGGGCCTCTACCAACTCGGGCGGCGTGCCGACCACGTCTGCCCCCAGGCGCGCGGCGAAGCGCATGCCCTCGGCCACGGCCGCCCCGTGGGAGAACGTGCCGAAGCCAGCCAGCGCCTCCACGGCATGACCCAAGGTGTGGCCGTAGTTCAAACACTCGCGCACCCCGCGGCTCTCGGTCTTGTCGGCGGCCACCACGTTGGCCTTGAACACCACCGAGCGCGCGATGGCCTCGGCCACCACGGCGTCGGCGCGGGCCACCATAGCCTCGGCATGATCCATCATCCAGAAGAAGAACTCGTCGGAATCGATGACCGCCGCCTTGGCGATCTCGGCGCAGCCGCAGGCCCATTCGCGCTCATCCAGCGTGGCCAGGGTGGCGGTGCAGGCGGCCACATAGGCCGGCTGCTTGAAGGTGCCCACGAGGTTCTTCCCCGCCTCCAGGTTCACGCCGGTCTTGCCCCCCACCGAAGAATCCACCATGGCCAGAAGCGTGGTGGGCACCTGCACGAAGGGGATGCCGCGCATGTAGGTGGAGGCGACGAAACCGGCCAGGTCGCCCACGACACCGCCGCCGAGGGCCACCACGGCGCAGTCGCGGGTAAGGCCCAAGGCCGCCATGGCGTTCCACACCTCGCCGGCCACGGCCACAGACTTGGCCTCCTCGCCGGCCGGCACCACCACGTCGCTCACGCGGAAGCCCGCGATCTTCAGCGAGGCCTTGGCCGCGTCCAGATACAGCGGAGCCACGTTCGTATCGGTCAGGATCAGCAGATGGGGCGCGTCGGCCACCGCGGGCAGGCGCTTCAGCGAGGTGCCGAGCCCCTCCAGCACCGCATCGCCGATGCGCACGTCGTAGGGCACTTCGCCCGGGATGTTGACGACTACTTTGGTTGCGGGCACAGGATACCCTCCTTTTCCAGAATGCGTTGCACTTCGCGGGCGATGGCGAACACCGACTTGCCCGCCGTGTCCACCGTCACGTCGGCCACAGCCTCGTACAGGGGCAGGCGCTCAGCGGCGCGGGCCCGAGCCGCTTCCAAGTTCTGGAACAGCGGGCGGGTGGACACGTCGCTGATGCGGCTGGCGGCCTCATCGGCGGTCACGTGCAGATACACCACAAAGCCGCTCTCGCGGAACACCTCGTGGTTCTCGGGCGTGACCACCACGCCGCCCCCGCAGGACACGAGCAGCGGATCGGGCTTGGCGCCCAGCTCGCGCAGCACCTCGGTCTCGATGGCGCGAAATCCCGCCTCGCCCGACTCGGCGAAGATGTCCTTCACGCGCTTGCCCTCGCGGCGCTCGATGTAGGTGTCCATGTCCACAGAGGCCACGCGGCAGCTGCGCGCGAGGCGGCGGGCCACCGAGGTCTTGCCCGCCCCCATGAAGCCGACGAAGAACACGGGGCGCACCAGGGTGAGCGACTCGGGCTCGGGTGCGCGGCGCGCAGCGCCGGGGTTTCTCCCGCCCATGCTAGCGCCCCATGGTGCGCAGGCGCTGCTTGTAGGCCTTGATGGAGGCCTTGATGTCGGCCATGCAGGTGCTGCCGAAGGCCTCGATGTAGGCGTTGGCCAAGGCGAAGGCCACCTCCCCCTCGGCCACCACGGCGGCCGCGGGCACCGCGCACACATCCGAGCGCTCCTTGGACGCCTCTTCCGCATCCAGGGTATCCAGGTTCACCGTGCCGAGCGGCTGCATCAGCGTGGGAATGGGCTTCATGGCCGCGGTCACCACCAGGGGCATGCCGTTGGTCATACCGCCCTCCAGGCCGCCGGCGTTGTTGGACGAGCGCACGAAATCGCCGCCCTCCAGCACGATGGGATCGTGCACCTGGCTGCCCGGACGATCGGCCGCCTTAAATCCGAGACCGAATTCCACGCCCTTGATAGCGGGGATGGAGAACAGGGCCGCGCCGATGCGGGCAGTGAGGCGATCGGCGCCGCAGGCGTAGGTGCCCAGGCCCGGCACCAGGCCGGTGGCCACGATGCGGAAGGTGCCCCCGAGGCTCTCTCCCGCGTCGCGGGCCTTGTCGATGGCGCGCTTCATGGCCGTGGTGGCCCGCGCATCGGGGCAGCGCATCTCCGACAACTCGATATCGAGCGGCTTGTGCTCGGCGGCATCGGCCATGGTCTCATCGGCCATGGACGCGTCGGCCACCGACACCACGTAGCTCATCACATCCACGCCCAGCTCGGCCAAAAACTCCCGGGCGATGCCGGCGGCGGCCACGCGGGCCGCCGTCTCGCGGGCGCTCGCCCGCTCTAAGATGTTGCGGCAGTCGTCGGTGTTGGTGCGCAGCACGCCTACCAAATCGGCGTGACCCGGGCGCGGGCACACCTCGCGCACCAGATCAGCGGGAGCGCTGCCGAAGGGCGCCATGCGATCGGTCCAGTTCTCCCAATCGCGGTTAGCCACCGTAAGGGCGATGGGGCTGCCGATGGTGCGGCCGAAGCGCACACCGCTCGTCACCTGCACCGTGTCCTTCTCGATGGCCATGCGGCCGCCCCGGCCGTAACCGGCCTGGCGCCGCGCCAGATCGGCGTTGATGTGCTCCACCGACACCGGCAGACCCGCCGGCACGCCCGTCACGATGGCCGTGAGATTCGGCCCGTGACTCTCTCCCGCTGTGATGTATTCCATAGATTCGCTTCCTCACCAAGGGGGCGCGTGCGCGCCCCGAACGTACGCGCGCTATTGTAGCGCACTCGGATACCCGGTGAGCAGCGCAAACCCCTAGAACTCGGCGTTTCCCACCGTACGGGGGTGTGGAATGACGTCGCGGATGTTGCTCACGCCGGTCAGGTACATCACCAAGCGCTCGAAGCCCAGGCCGAAGCCGGCGTGGGAGCAGGTGCCGAAGCGGCGCAGGTCCAGATAGGCGCGGTACTGCTCGGCCTCCATATCCAACTCGGCGATGCGGCGCTCGAGCACCTCCAGGCGCTCCTCGCGCTGGGACCCGCCCACGATCTCGCCGATGCCCGGCACGAGGCAGTCCATGGCGGCCACGGTGCGGCCGTCGTCGTTCAAGCGCATGTAGAAGGCCTTGATGGCGGCCGGGTAGTCGGTCACGAAGGTGGGACAGCCGAAGTGCTCCTCGGTGAGATAGCGCTCGTGCTCGGTCTGCAGGTCGATGCCCCACTCCACAGGGTACTCGAAGGCGCGGCCGGCGGCCTGGGCGGCCAGCAGGATGTCCACGGCCTCGGTGTAGGTGATGCGAGCGAAGTCGGAGGCGGCCACGTGGGTCAGGCGCTCGATGAGCCCCTTGTCGACGAACTTGTTCAGCATGGCCAGCTCATCGGGGCAGCGCTCCATCACCTCGGTGATGACGTACTTCAGCATGGCCTCGGCCAGCTCCATGTCGTCCTCAAGATCGGCGAAGGCGATCTCGGGCTCCACCATCCAGAACTCGGCGGCGTGGCGGGCGGTGTTGGAGTTCTCGGCCCGGAAGGTGGGGCCGAAGGTGTACACGTCGCCGAAGGCCATGGCGAAGTTCTCGGCGTTCAGCTGGCCGGACACGGTGAGCGACGCCGGCTTGCCGAAGAAGTCGGCGCTCCAATCCACTTCGCCGGCGACCAGGGCGCCCTCGCTGGCCGCGGCCGCCTCGACGCTCACGAGCGGCGGGCAGGCCGGATCGATGGTGGTCACGCGGAACATCTCGCCGGCACCTTCGCAGTCGCTCGCAGTGATAATGGGCGTGTGCACGTAGATGAAGCCGCGGTCCTGGAAGAAGCGGTGGATGGCCCCGGCGGCCACCGAGCGGATGCGGAACACGGCGCGGAACAGGTTCGTGCGCGGGCGCAGGTGCTGCTGAGTGCGCAGAAACTCCACCGTGGCCCGCTTCTTCTGCAGCGGGTAGTCCGGCGTGGAGGTGCCCTCCACGCGGATGGAGGCCGCCGCGAGCTCGAAGGGCTGGGGGGCGTCGGGCGTGAGCTTCAGCGCCCCTTCCACCACGAGTGCCGCCGACACGTTCTGGTGGGCGATCTCGTCGTAGTTCTCCAAGGTGGCGCGGTCCATGACCACCTGCAGGTCCTTGAAGCAGCTGCCGTCGTTCAAGGTGACGAAGCCGAAATTCTTCATATCGCGGACCGATTTGACCCATCCGGCCACCGTGACGGCCTTCCCCTCGAAGGCGCCGGCGTCGGCGTAGAGCTGAGCGATCTTGATGCGGTTCATAGATGCGCGACCTTTCCCCGTAGGTGTGTTTTCCGTTCCGGCTATGATAGCAGGACGACGCGCCCGCGCCTATGCCCCCGCGCTCGGAATGCTACCGATCGAACCCCGCGGCATCGGCCATGATGGCGAACAGCTCGTCCTCGGGAATATCGAGGGCGGCCGTCTCGGTGATGTCGCGCAGGATGCCCACGGTGACCACGGCCTGGCCCACCAGCATGCCCGCCCCGTCGAAGAAGGTGCAGCCGGCCTCGCGCGCCGCAGCGGCCAGGGCCGTCTCGCCGTGGCCGTACACCACGTCGAACACCGTCTGGTCCGCACGGAGCAGGGCCGTATCGAAGGGGGCTCCATCGCCCTCGTTCATGCCAAGGGGCGTGGCGTCGATGATGATGTCGGCCCCGGCGATGGCCTGGCGCGATGTGTCGTAGCTGCCGTAGCGGAAGTTCACTTGCTTATACACCTCGGCGAAGCTGAGATGGTGCTCGCGCAGGGCCGGCATGTCCACGATGCGGCCCACCATCTCCCCCAGCTCGTCCGCATAGGTGCGCAGCACCTCGTGGGAGCGCTCCACGCTGCGGCCCACAAGCACCACTTCGGCCGGTCCCGCCTGGGCCACGGCGTGCAGGATGGACAGCGACGTGGGACCCGTGCCGCAGACGACGACCGACGCGCCCTTGAACGTCACGCCCTCGCGCTCCAGAGAGGCCACGCAGCCCTGGCCGTCGGTGTTGTAGGCGATAAGCGTGCCGCCCTTGTTCGCCAGCACGTTGGCCCCGTGGGCTAGACGGGCCGAGGCCGCCTGCACGTCGGCCGCCGCGAGGGCCGCCGGCTTGTAGGGCGTGGTGATGTTGATGGAGAGGAAGTCGCGCTCGGCCAGGAAGCGCTCGGCCTGGGCCGGCTCGGGCAGATCCCGGGCCCCGTAGACCCAGGGCAGCCCCGCCCGCTTGAACACGGCGTTGTACATAACCGGCGACTTGGAATGCCCGATGGGATGCCCCAGGATGTACAGATGCTCGGTCACGGCCGCTCTCCTTCCGCTTGTTGGATGTTCGCGACGGGCTCCGGCGCCCGATCGCCCAAAATGGCGCGCTCCACGTTGCGCAGCAGCAGCGTGTGGGGCAGATCCTGCTCCACCAAAGGCTGCAGCATGTAGGCGGGAAGGCCCGCAACGTGGGCCCCCAGCACATCGGTGGCCAGCTGGTCGCCGATGACCACGGTGTCGCGCCGAGTCGCCCCCAGCTTCCGCATAGCCGCGAGAAAGGCCGGCGGCAGGGGCTTCATCGCCTTGGCCACCACGGGCATCATAAGCTCCGCGCCCAAGCGATGGGGGGTGTCGTGCCAGTTGTTCGACACCAGGCAGAACGCCACCCCGGCCTCCCGGGCGCGCCCGAGCCACATCCCCACGTCGCGGGGAATCTCGCGGGTATCGCGGGCGAGGATGGTGTTGTCGATGTCGAGCAGCACGTGGATGCGGCCGCAGCCGATAAGATCGCGGTCGATGTCCACGCAGGTGATGCGCGAGAAGTACCGGTCGGGAGTGAGCAGGGCCATGGGCGCGACGGGGGCGGTCGGCCTACTTGGAGCCGCCGTCGCCGGCATCGGCATTGCCCGTGCCGCCGGAATGATCGGCGATGGCCTGCTGGTGCTGTTCGTAGGTCTCGCTGAAGTAGTGCTGCACCACGCCGTTCTCATCGGGCGCGAAGTAGAAGAACATGTCGTTGGTCTCCAGCGGCGCGCACACGGCCTCCAAGCTGGCCAGGCCCGGCGAGCAGATGGGCGTGGGCGGCAGACCCTCGTTGGTGTAGGTGCTGTAGGGATCGTCGGCGTGCACCTCCTCGCCCGTGGGGTCGTGGCCCACCACGTAGGCGGTGGTGGCGTCGGACTCCAGGTAGGGGCGGTCGGATGCCAGGCGGTTGTAGAACACGCCGGCCACATGGGCCCGCACCTCGGCGTCGTCTGAGGACTCCTTCGCCACGATGGAGGCCAAAGTCACCGTCTGGTACAGGTTCAGGCCCTGGCTCTCGGGGAAGGCGTAGGACAAATTCGCCGTTTCCTTGGCGAACTGGTCCAGCATCATGCGCACCACGGCCTCGGCGTCCATGTCCTCGGTCACGCCGTAGGTCTTGGGGAACAAAAAGCCCTCGAGGGAGTTGATGCCCGCCGTCTCCAGGAACGGGTAGTCGCCCGCGTAGGTGCTGGCATCCGACGAGGCATCCAGGAAGGACTGGGCCGTCACACGCCCGCCCGTGGCCTCTTCCACGAGCGCCGCCAAAGCCTCGCGGGTGATGTCCTCGGGCACGGCCAGCTTATCGCCCACGAAGGCGGGACCGGCCATGATGGTCTGTACCAGCTGCTCGGGGGTGCTGCCGCCGGCGAAGGTGTAGGTGCCGGGAATGAGCGAGGAGGCCGCCTCCAGGCGGTTCACCTCGTTCACGAAATCCTGGGATGTGGCCACCAGCTTCGCCGCCACGAGCGCCTCGCCGATGGACGACGCGCTCTCCCCCTCCTCGATGGTCACCTCCACCGACTGACCCTCGGGCAGAAGCTCTACCTGGGGCGTGCAGCCGCGGAAGAGGAAGAAGGCGCCCACGGCCAGCACGATCACGATGAGCACCGCCACGAAGATGGCCGGCTTCGGATCGCGCCTGGGCATGATGGCGCTGGTGTCGTAGGTGCGGAACTCCCGATCGCCCTTGGCATGGGCCGCGCGGGCCGCATGGGTGGGACGGGAGGAATAGGTCACGGTCTTCTTGTGAAGGGCCACGAGACAGCCTTTCTCCTGGATGGCCGACCGAAAGGCGGGATGCCGGCGCGGCGCCTCCCCTAGGCGCGGGCGCGCTCGTCGAGCCACGATTGCAAAAACAAACTCGCGGCTATCATATCCACTTTTCCGCGCATCTCGCGCTCGCTTAGGCCCTTTTCACGCAAACTCCGCTTGGCCTCGGCCGAACTCAGGCGCTCATCTGCGAAAACATGGGGAATGCCGCAGGCGGCGCTGATGGCGGCGGCCACCTTGCGGATGCGGGCCGCCTGGGGGCCCTCCTCGCCGGCCAGGGTGCGGGGCAGCCCGCAGACGAGCAGCTCCGGCTCCCAATCTTCCAGCAGGCGCCGGAAGGGCTTGGCCGCGCCCGTCACCTCGGCGGCCGGCAGCACGCACACGGGGCTTGCCACCCGCTCGCCGGGATCGCTCACGGCCACCCCCACGCGCACTTCCCCGATATCGAGCGCCATGACGCGCACGGCTAGCGCACCTCCAGCAGTTTCTGGCGCAGCTCCGCTTCCATGCGGCGCATCTCCACCTCGGCCTCGGCGCGCTTGGCGCGGCCCTCGGCCTGGATCTTCATCACCTCGTCGAAGGTCTGGATGAGGTTCTCGTTGGTGGCCTTCAGAGTCTCGATGTCCACGATGCCCCGCTCGGACTCGCGGGCCACCTCCACCGTAGACTGCTTCAATTTCTCGGCGTTCTTGCGCAGAAGCTCGTTGGTCATGTCGGTGACGGCGGACTGGGCGCGCAGGGCCGCCTCGTTGTTGGCCAGCCCTAAGGCCAGCAGCATCTGGCTCTTCCACAGCGGGATGGTGTTCACCAGCGTCGTCTGGATCTTCTCGATCATGAGCATCTCGTTGTTCTGCACGAGACGGATCTGCGGAGCCATCTGCATGGCCACGGTGCGGGACAGATCAAGGTCGGAGAGCTTCTTCTCGAACCGGTTGCAGGCCGCCGACAGCTTCTGCACCGCCTCGGCGTCCTCCGTGGAAGCCGACGCTTGGGCCTTGGCGGCCAACGCGGCCAGCTCGCCCTCGCGCACCTCGGCCAGACGCTGGCGGCCGGCCAACAGGTACATGGTCAGTTCCTTGAAGTAGGTGAGGTTCAGCTCGTAGAGCTTGTCCATGGTGGCGGCGTCCTTCATGAGGGTCACCTGGTGGGCCTCCAGGGCCTGGGCGATCCTGTCCACGTTGGCCTCGGCGCTGTCGTAGCGGGCCTTCAGGGCCACGATCTTGTTCGCCTGGCGCTTGAACAGGCCGAAGAGGCCCTTTTCCTCATCGTCGGTATCGAAGCTCTTCAGCTCGGTCACCACCGACGCGATCAGGTTGCCGGCCTCGCCCAAGTCCTGGGTGCGCACCTTCGACAGGGCCGTCTCCGAGAACGACGCCATCTTCTTCTGGGCGCCCGACCCGAAGGTGAGCACCTGCTGGGAGTTGGCGATGTCGATCTGCTGGGCGAAGGCGTCCACCTGGGCCAGCTCTTCGGCCGAGAGAGAATCGGCGAGGGAGGGGGCGGGTGGGGCCTCCACCTCGATGATGGACGCCTTGACGGCGGTGTCCTCGACCACCGGGTCCAGCGTGAGGGTGGGAGCGGGAATGTTCGTGAGGTTCGTCAGCTCGTCGTTCATGGGAGTTCCTTTCGAAAACGGGGGCGGTCGGCGGGGCGGACGCGCCCCGGGCGAAAGTCGCGGGTCGGTCAGGGCTTCACGTCGAAGGGACCCTCGGTCAGCCCCTCTTGGGCCAGCATGGCGTGGAGCACCGAGATGTCGGCGGACACGTCGAGGGACAGGTCCTGGTAGGTGTCGTCGAGGAGCTTCTCGAAGGCGCCGTGGAGCACTCCCAAGGTATGCTCGATCTCGCGGCGCGAGGAAGAGATGTTCTCGCCTTGCACCGGCTGCTCTTCCAGGCTCTCGTAGGCCGCGAGCAGCTTCACCGTGGTGGGCAGGTAGTAGGCAGTCAGGCGGTCGAGGCCGTCGATGACGGAGGGCTCCTCCTCGGCTCGGGCGAGGATGCGGGCCACCACCTCCTCGATGGCCACGATGCGCGCGCTCACGGCCGCGTCATCGATGGCCTCGTCCAGCGGCCGCAGCTGGGCCAGGTAGTCCTGGCCCTTCACAATGAAGGCGCGCTGCTCGGGGGTGAGGCGGTCGCTCAGGTCGCGCTCGCGGCTCTGGCGCGCGGCGGCCTCGGCGGCCCGGGCTGCGTCAGCGGCGCGCTGGCTCTCGGCGATCTGGCGCTGATGCTGCTGGAGCGCGCGGTACTGGCGATAGGCGTCGTCGGTCACCATGAGGGTGGTGTCCTCCTCATCGATGCGCCCCCGGGGAATGAGCCCGCGTCTGATCAGCTTGCGCGCCTGGGCGCGGGCCTTGGGCCGGCTGATCAGGGCGCGGTCGGCAATGTCGTCGAAGGTGCAGGCCTCGCGGTCGCCAAAGACGCGCCGGAACGACTTGAGCTGCGAGGCCGTGCGCAAGCGATCGATGCCTCCGGCCAGCAGCGCCGCCCCGGCCGCCGTGAGCGTGCCGAACAACACCGCCGTCACCACGCCGGCCGGACCCGCGGCCAGCCCCGTGACGATGCCCACGGCCGTAAAAATGCCGAAGGCGAAGGTGCACGCGCCGCCGATGGCCGTCATGATGACACCGGACGCCGTCAAGCCGCCGGACGAGCGGAACCGCCCCTTGGCAAGGGCCGTGGGGCCGGGGTAGGCCGGCGCGGGAGCGGAAGCGGCGGGGATGCCCCAGCCGCCGTTGGCCGGAGGCCGAGTCTGGGCTTGGGCGGCTGCCTGGGCCTGGGCGGCGCGGTACTGGGCCTCGGCCGCCTTGCGCTCCCGCTTGGCCTGGCGCTTGCGGGCCTTCGCCTGGCGCTTGCGGGCCATCTCCTCGTAGGCTTTCAGATTGTCCTCGGGCTTCGATCCCAGGGCTTCGGCCACCTCACAGGCACCCTTCTCCACCGCCTTGGCGAACTGGGAGAACGCTTTGTCCACCGAGTGGCACAAACGCTCGAAGTCCTTGGGTGACATGCCGGGCACCGGGCTGGCGCCGGGGCGGGTCGCCCAGGGCCCCGCCGAGGCGGAACCTGGGCCCGATGCCTTCGCGCCACCGGGCGAGCCCGCAGGGCCGGCCCCGTTGGGGACGCCGCCGCCCGCGGGATTTCCCCAGCCCGCACCGCTCGCATTCTGGAACTCGTCGGGAGTCTCGTACACGTACTCGGGCCCGGGCTGCTGCGGAACACCCGGCTGCTGCGGCCGGCCGGCGCCGTTGCGGGGCCGCTGCGGCCCTCCCGTTCCCGGACTCTGCGGATTCATGCGGCAAAACTCCCAACCTGCTGGCGCGGCCCCAAGCCGCGCATCGTCATTTTCCCCGCCATATTACCACGGACTAGGCCCACCGCCGCCCATCCCACGCAATCAGCAAGGGGCCGCATGAAAAGCGGTGAAGCGATTGCAGACGCGGATCAGCCGTCCTCCTTGCTTACTCGTTCAATAAGCTCCTGCTTGCTATGGACATCCAGGGCCGCATAGATCTTTTTGGTGTGCGTGCGCACCGTGTTTTCGGAAAGATAGAGCGCACTCGCGATGGCGGGAAGCGTATAGCCGCGGGCCAAAAGGGCAAGCACTTCTGTTTGACGTTCCGAAAGACCCACCTGGGCCGCAAGGGCACGGGTTTTTCGCTCACTTGGATCAGCGGAAAACGGCGAGGCCTCACACTGCGTATTCTCCGAAACCGGCAACGCAGACTCAGGCGCAGCTGAAGGCTTCCGCGCAACGAAGAACATCACGAGAGAACATCCGTACAACAGGACAGCCGAGACAGCCATCATGGCCGTCTCGCCAGATAGGGCATCGCCATCGATATGTGCCAAAGCAAGCGAACCCAGATAGTGGGACAGATACAGTACGCCTGCAAATAGGCCGTACACAACTCCGAGATTGCTATGAGTTTCCTCCGCCTTGGCAATGCTCTCAACAAACATCGTCATAGAGCAAACGACAAATACCACACCACCGGCATAGGGAATAATCGCGCGAACGGGAGGCCAGACGAAAAAGAGCAGGAATAGGGTGATGAGAAGAGGAAACAGCACGGTGAAAGTTTTCACCATATTCACTTTGTGACGCAGGGCAATCCACACCACGCCGAGAAGTGCGGCCGCGAGAACGTTTTCAGAATGGACCATGAGCGCCCGCCAAGCAAACGGCATTTCACCCAGCGCCGCGCTCCCCAGCAGCGAAACAGCCGGAGCCATGCACCCCACAAGCGCGGCGCAGAGCAACGGCCTCCAAAACGCACTCAGTCCATTCTTCAGCATTGCGACAGCCGAGGAGGTGCTATCAAGGCCACTCCTTGAAGAAACCACTTCGTTCGTGTCGGAAGAAAGACCCCCTCGGCCCGCTGGAGGCTCACCAGCACTGGCTTTGCGCAAACCAATCAAAATAGCCATGTTCAGAAGAAGCAGGAGGAAAAACGCCGCCGCGATAATAGAAGAGTCAAGCGTAAGAAACGCTAAGAAGGGAACAGCCGAAAGTACTGATCCCAAGATGATCTTAATCTGAGCCGACTCAACCCCTTCGGCGGCAAGGGCGTGTACCCAGCAGAAGAAGCCGCACGTCGTAGCGGCCCCCATGGCAGCACCGCCAATCACCAGAATCGCGGGGACGGCGGAAAGAAGGAAGCACCCTCCGCATACCAATGCGACGACGAACAGGCTGCAGGCAAGCACCGTCGTTATCTGGCCAAAGCGGGCACGGCAACTATTCAGCCTTGCGGCCATAATGGCTAATACCAAAAACGAGAGCGCATTTGCGCACGAGAGCGATTGGCTCCACCACTCGGCCGCCTCTCGACCCAAGATCGTTTCAGGCAAAAGAGAGAAACCCCACAACGAGAAGGAATTGAGCGCGAGAAAGCACGCATAACCGGCACTCATCATGATTACGTGCACTACCGTCTTCTGTTGCATGCAACGCCCCTCCCCTCGTTTCTCAATGGAGTATTCTACTCCAATCATCCCCGGAGCAAGCGGTCAGAACCAGTCGCTCGGATGTCAATCAACACTTGCCACCAGGCATTTCTTCGAAATCACCCGTTTCATGCGAACCCTGCTGGTCAAGAGCCCACACTTCGGGCGAATGCAAGCGCACGACGAACCCCTATGGTTGCAAGCAGTCTGAAACGAGACGACGCAGATCGAGCGCAACCCCCTCCTCTGCGCGCGGCCTCCCCGTCTCGTTTCTAGACACCGTAAGACGCCCGCGCCGAAACGGGCAAAACAGGAGGAGCATATTATGGAACTGAGCAGACGCAACTTTCTCAAAAGCGCCGGTGCCGTTGGCGCCGTCGGTGCCTTGGGCGGAATCCTAGGGGGATGCGCCCCCACGTCTTCGTCGGCCAAAGACGGAGACGTGGGTCTCGCAGAAACATCAGACACCGCCCTCACCGCAGACACCGTCCACGAGGGTCAGTGGAGCTTCGAGATTGCTCCCGACCCCATCACCGATTTCGCCGAGACCATTTCTACCGAGGTGGTCGTAGTGGGCTCGGGTATTTCGGGGCTGTGCTGCGCCGTGTCCGCCGCCGAAAGCGGATGCGAAGTCATCGTCGTTAGCGCTGGCACGATGCCCATCTCGCGCGGCGGCTCAAACCAGGCCATCGGCACAAA
Organism: Adlercreutzia mucosicola DSM 19490; assembly: GCF_000422625.1. Taxonomy (GTDB): domain Bacteria; phylum Actinomycetota; class Coriobacteriia; order Coriobacteriales; family Eggerthellaceae; genus Adlercreutzia; species Adlercreutzia mucosicola. Next base: position 255,228 of record NZ_AUGK01000005.1, read on the forward strand.
ATACCAGAAGGAGATGGGCGTCGACTATACGCCCAAAGATGCCCTCGAGCATGTGAAGATCGAGCAGCTCGCCGGCTATTACTGCATGGACAAGATGAAGTGGTCGCGCTGGCTGCGACATAGCGGCGAATCCATGGACTGGATGATCGATCACATGACCAACAAGGGACTGAAGGTGAACCTGGAGCCCCCTTATGCCGACCCCGACGGCACGCTGGCCGCACCCCCGTCCGTGCACAATTTCTGGAATGACGAGAACCCGCTCGGCGTGTTCCAGGGAGCCCCCCTTTGCGCCGCCGCCTATGCCGACATTCTCGTGAACGATCTGGGGCAGCAGATCTACTATAAGAACCGCGGCGTGCAACTCGTTCGGGATGACGACAACACCGGTCGCGTCAGTGCCGTCATCTGCCAACGCGAAGACGGCTCCTACGCGAAGTACGAGGCGTCAAAGGCCGTCGTTTTGGCAACGGGCGACTTCTCCAAAGACCGAGACATGATGGCCAAATACGCTCCGTACGCATACGAGAAATTCAAGGATGTGCTCACCTTCGGTGAAGAAAACTTGAATTTCGATGCCGGCATGGACTACTCGGGCCTCATGCCGGGCGACGGCCAGAAAATGGGGCTCTGGATTGGCGCAGCCTGGCAAAGGGTGTACCCTAATCCCTGCGCCATCAATGGGGGCACCGCGGGACCGACCCATGCGGTCATCGACAATTTCTGGGGCATCAACCTCAACCTCAACGGCAAGCGCTTCCAGAACGAAAACACCAACTTCGCCTTCGGCGCCATGTCGAAGCTGAACCAGCCCGAGGCAACCGCGTTCGGTATCTGGGACGTCGCCTACGCCCGCACCCAAGAGGAATGGGAAACCCTCGGGTGCTCCTACGGAAATGTAACTCCCGCAAAACCGCTCACTCCCGAGGAGCTGATTGCCTCATGGGAGGCCAATGTGGAGTCCGGATCTTACTTCAAGGCCGACACGCTGGAAGAGCTGCTCGACCAGCTCGGAGGTATCGACAAGAAGGAGGCCCTGGCCTCTATCGAGCGCTACAACGCCTATGCCGCCCAGGGCTATGACGAAGAGTACCAGGTCAACCCCAGCCTGCTGTTCCCCATCAGTACACCGCCGTTCTACGGGACCAAATCGGTGGGGTCGACCTTCCTCTGCGTCATGGGCGGTCTGCGCACCAACGAGGACCTTCAGATTTGCGAGGAGGACGACACTCCCATCGAGGGGCTCTACTGCGTTGGCACCATGATCGGCGACTTCTTCGCCGGCACCTACAACTTCGGCCTGCCCGGCCAAAACCTTGGCGCATGCTGCTGCACGTTGCCCTATTTGCTCGGTCGCGACCTGGGCAATCTGTAAAGGAAGCCGCTAGGATCTCGAAATCCTCTCGCAAGGGCTCATCATGGACCGGATCGCTGCAAGGCGCAACGGCCCGGTTCACTCCCGAAAACATCTGGTTCCGAAATTCGGAGCTGGGTGTTTTCGGGATAGTTGACGCATATCGCAGTCGGTCTCGTCCTCCCCGAAAAAGCCGCATAGTCCGAAGCAGCGATACAAGCGCAGCGAGCATGAGGAAATCCAGAGAGCCAAACGGGACGCAGCACGAGTGAGGACGGCCCAAGGCCGCCCTCACTCGTAACAGTTGCGCGTCGAACGGTACTTTTACAGCACCATGTTGCGGGCGATCTCCAGGGCGTCATCGATACCCTCGGCGTTCTTGCCGCCGGCCTGGGCCATGGCGGGCTTGCCGCCGCCACCACCCTGGACTGCCGGGCCCATGGCCTTGATGAGCGCGCCGGCGTCGAAGCCCGCGGCCACGGCCTCGTCGGTGCCGGCCGCCAACAGCAGGGGCTTGCCGTCCTTCACGCCCGCCACCACGATCGCTCCGGGCGCCTCCATGCGGCTCTTGAGCACGTCCCACAGATTACGCAGCTGGCCGCCGTCGCGCACCTCGGTCCGCGCGATGATGACCGGGTAGCCGGCCGGGGCCATCTGCACCTGGGCGAGCAGCTCGTTGAACACATCGCCGCCCACCATCTCCTTGGCGCGCTTGGCCTTGGTGCGGAAGTCCTTCAGGACCTTCTGGTCGGCAGCCACGCGCTCGGACACGTCGAAGGGAGGCACGCGCAGGGTGGCCGCGGTCTCCTTCAGCTCGGCCTCCACCTTGTTCACGTAGGCGAGCGCCCCAAAGCTCGTCACGGCCTCGATGCGGCGCACATTGGCGCCCACGGAGGACTCGCTCGTGATCTTCAAGAAGCCGATCTCGGCAGTATTGCCTACATGGCAGCCTCCGCACAGCTCGCGGGACGCCTCGCCGGCCTCCACGACGCGCACGACCTCGCCGTACTTCTCGCCGAACAGCCCCGTGATGCCGGCGGCGCGGGCCTCTTCCAGGGAGGTCTCGTAAATCGTGGTGGGCACGGCGGCCATGATGTGGTCGTTGGCCTCGCGCTCCACCTCGGCCAGCTGCTCGGCCGTGCAGGCCTCGAAGTGGGTGAAGTCGAAGCGCAGGCGGTCGGGGCCCACATAGGAGCCGGCCTGCTTCACATGATCGCCCAGCACGCGGCGCAGGGCGGCGTGCAGGATATGCGTGGCGGTGTGGTTGCGCTCGATGGCGGCGCGGCGATTGGCGTCCACGCGGGCCACCACCGTATCGCCCACGGCCAGGGCGCCCTCGTCTACGCGCACCGCGTGCACGAACAGCCCCGCCTCGGGAGCGCGGGTGTCCAGCACGGCTACGCGGCCGACACCGTTCTCCATGAGGCCGGTGTCGCCCACCTCGCCGCCCATCTCGGCGTAGAAGGGGGTGGCGGCCAGCACCACTTCACCGGTCTGCCCGGCGGCCAGCCCGTCCACTCGCTCGCCGTCGCGCACGAGGGCGACCACACGCGTCTCGGCGGCCGTGGCGTCGTAGCCGACAAAGGCCGTGGGACCCAGCTCGCGCAGTAGGTCGGCGTACACGCCGCCGTAGGTGGACCAGGCGGCCTCGGCGTCCTTGGCACCGGCCGCGCGAGCGCGCTCGCGCTGGGCAGCCATGGAACGCTCGAAGCCCTCCATGTCCACCTTCACGCCGCGGCCCTCGGCAATCTCCTGAGTCACTTCCACGGGGAAGCCGTAGGTGTCGTGCAGGGTGAAGGCCTCCTCGCCGGAAAGCGTGTCGCCCGCAAGCTTGCCCAGGGCCTCTTCCAGGTAGGCCTGGCCCTGGCGCAGGGTGGCGCCGAAGCGATCCTCCTCGGCCATGATGAGGCCGCGCTCCAGTTCGCGGTTCTCCACGATCTCGGGATACACATCTCCCATGAGGCGCACGATCTCGTCCACGTACTCGTTGAGGAAGTGACCCTCGATGCCGATGAGCTGGGCCTTCATGATGGCGCGGCGCAGCAGGCGGCGCAGCACGTAGCCGCGTCCCTCGTTGCCCGGTAGGATGCCGTCGGCAATCATGAAGGTGACCGAACGGGAATGGTCGGCGATGATGCGCAGGGCCAGATCCACCTCGGCATCCTCGCCGTAGGTGCGGCCGGACAAACGCTCGCCCACGGCCACGAGGCTGCGCAGCACGTCGGTCTCGTAGTTGGACTGCACGCCCTGCATGATGGCGGCCATGCGCTCCAGGCCCATGCCCGTGTCGATGTTCTTCTTGGGTAGGGGCAAAAGCGTGCCGTCCTCCTGGCCGTCGTACTGGGTGAACACGCAGTTCCAGTACTCCAGGAAGCGGTCGCAGTCGCAGCCCGGCGCGCAGTCGGGGCTGCCGCAGCCGAAGTCGGGACCCTGGTCGTAGTAGATCTCCGAGCAGGGGCCGCAGGGGCCCGTGGGACCGGCGCGCCAGAAGTTGTCGTCCTCGCCGAGGCGGGAGATATGGTCATCGGGCACGCCCAGGTTCTTCCAGATCTCGATGGTCTCGTCGTCGTCCTCGAACACGGTGAAGTACAGACGCTCGGGAGGCAGTCCCAGCACGTTCACGGAGAAGTCGTAGGCCCAGGCGCACATCTCCTCTTTGAAGTACTCGCCGAAGGAGAAGTTGCCGAGCATCTCGAAGAAGCTCAGGTGGCGGCCCGTGGTGCCGATGATGTCGATGTCGTTGGTGCGCACGCACTTCTGCACCGTGGTCGTGCCGATATAGGGCGCCTCCAGCTGCTTCTGCTGAAGGAAGTAGGGCTTGAACTGCACCATGCCCGCACTCGTCAGCAGAAGCGACGGGTCATCGGGAATGAGGGAGGACGAGGGCATGCGCTTGCAGCCCTTCTCCTCGAAGTAAGCGAGGTACTTCTCGCGAATCTCAGCGGTTGTCATGTACTGCATAGATGTTCCATCCGTCCTTTACGGAGTGCCGAAAATATCCAACCGAGGATTATAGCGCAAATGCGGACGCCTGGCCGCGCATCACCATCTCCACAGCCCTGGGACGCCCGGGATTGCCGGCGCTCGGTCGCAGGACACGCGACACCTCAGCGCCGCGGCCGCCGCGAACCCGCCCGGAGCCGAGCCCAACGCCAGCGGCCCCGCACTCTGCGTGCGGGGCCGCTGGATGGACTGCAAGGGCAGGGTTCTACCTGCGCCGCTTGTGGTGACGGGAATGGCTGCCGCCGGTATCACCCGGATGCACCCGGCGAATGCGGGGCAGCCGGTCGGTAATGCCGGCCATATCTTCCAGGCGGATGGGCTTCATCGAGCCGGTGGTGTTGGTGGGCGAGGTGGCATCGGCAATGGGATTCACCTTATCGGTGCTCTCGGGCGTGCCCTTGAAGAACACACCGTCCTCGGCCACCAGGTGCCGGCCCGTCTTCTTCTCGAAATAGTATACGAACACCGACTTGGCCACGGCCACAAGCGGAATGGAGGCGAGCATGCCCACAAGCGAGCCCAGAAGCCCGCTCATGGCACCACCCAGGGCCGAGCCCACCATCAAGGCGAGCAGCGTCAGCGCCGGATGAATGTCCACGGAGTTCGCCATGATCCTCGGCGAGATGAAGGTGTAGACCAGCTGCTGGATGACGATGGTGCCGATGAGCGCGATGGCCGCGGTCATGGGACCGGTGAAGATGGCCACGATGGCGGCCAGGGCGCCGCCGATCCAGGGACCGATGATGGGGATGATGTTCATGACGCCGGTGATGAGGCCGAGCACGGCAGCGTTGGGCACGCCGATGAAGCCGAACAGCACCCCGCAGCCCACGCCGATGATGGCGCACTGCAAGAGCGTTCCCTTGATGTAGCCGCCCATGACGCGGGTGAAGGTGGCATGGAAGAATTCCGCGTCTTCCGCGTGCTTGGGACCGATGAGGCGGCGCGTCTCGCGGCCGATGGCCGGCAGCTCCATGAGCACCCAGAACGCGATGACGAGGCCGAAGCCCAGGGCCATAAGGCCGTTGGCCAAGGTGGTGCCGAAGGCCATGACCCCGCTGCCCGCGCCCGAGGCGATGCCGGCCGCCCAGGTGGCAGCGGCCTTCTGGGCCTCGAGAATGAGGTCCCTCACCGTGTCGTCCTCGAAGAACTGGGCATAGCGGGAGTACAGGTCGTTGCCCCAGGCGGTAATGGCGTCCACGTAGTGCGGCATGCTGGTGAGCAAGTTGTTGAACTGCGCGTTCAGGCCAAACATAGGCGAGAACAGCAAGAAGCCCACCACCAACAGCACCAAGGCCATCAACAGGTAGGCGACCGTGGTACCCACGGCGCGGTTCACGCGGTGCTTCTCCAGCCCGTTCACCACGCCGCGCAGGCAGAACACGATGATGAGCGTCCAGATGAGGATGGCCACGGGCACGGCGAGCACGCCCATGAGCCACACCACGCCGCCGAGCAGTATCAGGGCGGCGATGACCGACCACAGATCGAGGAAGCGCACCCGGGCCATCCGCTCGCGCGGCGTGAGGGCCACCGGCGCGGCCTCGGGGCCGCAGGGGGTCGAAGGCGTCGGGCGCGTAGGATCGCTCATGTTAAATCACCTGGCAAACTCTCAGAGGGAGGCGGAACTACTGAACCGTGTAAGGGCCCTTCTCGGCCGGTGCCGCGTGGGCGGCCGCGGCATTGGGATCGATGGCATCGGAAGCCGCGGGCGCATCGGTGTCGGCATCGGTGGCGGACACCGCGGCGTTGGTCAGAGTCTCGGCAGTGCTGCCCAGCTGGCTCTCGAAGGCGTCGTCGCGAGCTTCGCGGGCAGCGGCGTCGGCCTTGCGGGCCGCGCGGCGGGCCTTCTGCTCGGACACCACGGCACTGGCCGCGCCGCTCACGGCGTTCACGGCATCGGCCACGGTGGCCGAGCGGTCGGGGGCGCCCTCGGGTTTGGAGCCGCCGCCGAGGCGCACCGACTCATCGGAGGCGTAGCGCGGCTTGAAGCGGTTGCGCAGCTTGCCCGTCAGGGTGTTCACCAGATCGATGGGGGCGCTCGTCACCGTATCCACGGCACCAGCGGCCTTCGAGACAGAATCGGTGATCTGGGTGACGTCTTCCAGGATCTGGTCGACGCGCATCAGTTCCAAGTTCGCCGCATCCACTGTCAGCGACAGGCGCTCGACCAGAGGATCGACGCGACCCACAGCCGGGCGCGCCTCCTCGGCCATGGCATTGGCCTTCTCCATGAGCGGGGTCACCTGCTCGGTGATGAGCGTGTTCACGTTACCGACCAAAGGCTCGACCTGGGCGGTGATCTTCTCCACGTTTTCCAGGGTGGGGGTCAGTTCCTTATGGGCATCGTCGATGGTAGACCGGGTGGAGCGGATGGTCAAAGCCAGTTCCACGACGAACCAAACGAGCACCGCGCCCACGAGCACGTAGACAACGGGCAGCGCCACATCGATGATAGCAGCGAAATCCATGATGAGCCTCCTTATATTTCCGAAGACCTGACTATACTATTACCCCGCCCATTCTAATAAGGCCGTCCGAAATTTCACAGAAGGCACCCACACAGTAGCCATTCCGTAAACGGGTGTTGACCGCGCGTCACACCCGATGAAAGCCTAGCTATGACGATCGCGGGCCGCCGCATCGATGCGCCAGGCCTCCCAGCCGCGCTCGCTGGGCTGGTAGAAGCAGCCGCGCTCGAGTCCCTCGGGCAGATAGTGCTGGTCCACCCAGCCGCCCGGATAGCTGTGAGGATACTTGTACTGGCCGTAGTTCTCGGAGCCGGGACGATGACGGTCGCGCAGATAGTCGGGCACCTTGCGGGCCGGACCGTGGCGCACCTCCGAGAGCGCCGCGTCGATGGCGGCCTCGGCGGCATTGGACTTCGGAGCCAGGGCCAGGTAGATGGCGGCCTGGGCCAGGTTGATGCGGCATTCGGGATACCCGATGACCTCGGCGGCACGGAAAGCGGCCTCGGCCACGAGCAGGGCCTGGGGATCGGCGTTGCCGATGTCCTCCGAGGCGGCGATGAACATACGGCGGGCGATGAACTTCGGGTCCTCTCCCCCGTCGATCATACGGGCAAGCCAGTACACGGCGGCATCGGGGTCGCTGCCGCGCATGCTCTTGATGAACGCCGATATGATGTCGTAGTGCATGTCCTTATTCTTGTCGTAGGGCAGTGCCCGATGGGGCGTGGCCGTGCGCACCATGGCCTCGGTGATGGTGACCGGCGCCTCGCGCGTACCCGGAGCCACCATGCCCGCGGCCAACTCTAGCGTAGTGAGCGCCCCGCGCCCATCGCCCCCGGCTAGGGTGACGATGGCCTCGCGGGCGGCCTCTTCCAGCACGTAGCCGCCGGCCAGACCACGGTCGTCATCCACCGCGCGGGCCGTAAGCTCGGCGATCTCATCGTCGGCCAGGGAATGCAGCTCCACGACACGCGAGCGCGAGATCAGGGCCGAGTTCACCTCGAAGAAAGGGTTCTCTGTGGTGGCGCCCACAAGCACCAGCAGGCGGTCCTCCACGGCATGGAGCAGGGTATCCTGCTGGCTGCGGTTGAAACGATGGATCTCGTCCACGAACAGGATGGTGCGCAGCCCGCTCATGACGAGGCGCTTCTCGGCGGCGTCGATCTCGCGGCGCAGATCGGACACCGTGCCGCCGATGGCCGAGACCTCCACGAAAGTGGCTTTGGTGGACTCGGCGATCACGTGGGCCAGCGACGTCTTCCCCGTGCCCGCCGGCCCGAACAGAATGACCGAGCTGAGGCTATCGTTCTCGATGGCGGCCCGAAGCCAGCTGCCCTCGCCCACAGCCTCGCCCTGACCCACTACCTCATCCAGCGTGCGCGGCCGCATGCGCACCGCCAAAGGCGCCACGGCGCTGCGCTTGTCGTTTTCCATAGCAGTAAATAAAGTATCCATGGGCCTATGGTACCACCAAGCCCGCCTCGCTCTCGAGTCAAATGCGAGATTTTTCGAACAAATGTATTAGAAGATGGTTGGGGATATCGGCCACAAGCTGCGAGCGTCAGCGAGCCGCGAGCGTCAGCGAGCCGCGAGCGTCAGCGAGCCGCGAGCGTCAGCGAGCCGCGAGTAAGGCCGAGCGAAAACATGGCGCAAATACGCGGTTTGGTTCCCGTGCTTCCGTCACAGAGAAATTCCGACCTGGGATTTTGCCACCCGAGGGAACCAAAGTGCCCCTTTGCGACAGCGCCGAGGGGACCAAACCGAGCATTTGCGCCAACTTTTCCGCCGCCGCAGCGCATACAGCCGGCCTGCCCGAGCGACGTCCCGCCGGAACCAGGGCGAGCCGCCCGCGCCCGAAGCAGAATCGGCCGCGAGCTGCGAGCGCCAGCGCGCAGCTCGCGCAAAAAAAGAAGCGGCCCGGCGGAGGGGGCCGCCGGGCCAGAAGGAGGGGGGATGCGACTCTCTCAGGAGCCGCTTTCTGCTTTTCAGAGACAAAGCAGGCAAGTGATCGGAGGGGATTGTCTCACTTGCTGGGCTCAGTATAACAACCACCCTTGAATTCCCTATGACGCGAAGGTGGTGAACTTGTGGATTCACAGGGTCATCATTAAGCAATTTGTCAGATTTGAGAAGAATTCCGACCAGCCATAACGAGGCGTCAAAGCGTTATGATACCACGCTGCTGACGAGGTGTCACCTACCCGTTCTTGCGCTGGAAGAGAATGTTGTTCGTCTCCAGCCAGCTCTCCACAGTGCCGGTGTCGAACCCGTCGGCCGGATCGATCACGAGCGCGTACATCTCCTCCTCGCGCAGCACCGCGTCCAGCGCGTCAGTCAGCTGGATCTCGCCGCCCACGCCGGGTTTCACATCGGCCAGAAGCTCCATCACGCGCGGACTCAGCAGGTAGCGGCCGAACACCGCCAGGTTGCTCGGTGCGTCCTGAAGCGCCGGCTTTTCCACGAGCGAGTCCACCTTCCACACGTCATCGGCCACGGCCGCACCGGCGATGACGCCGAAGCGGCTCACCTGGTCGTCGGGAACGGGCATGACCGCGATGACGCTCGCGCCGTTATGGGCGTCGGAGACCGCCTTCATGGCCGGCAGCATCTTGTTGTCGGGCACGAGCACATCGCCCAGCAGCACGTAGAAGGGCTCGCCGGCACAGGCTTCGGCGGCGCAATGTACCGCATGCCCCAGACCCAGGGCCTCTTCCTGGTACACGTAGCTCACGTTGTAGTCGCCTACGGCCTCCACGGCGTCAGCATAGGCGTCCTTGCCGCGCTCGCGCAGCAGCGCCACCAGCTCGGGATTGGGGGTGAAGTGGTCCTCGATGGCCTTCTTCTCGCGGCTGTTGACGATGATGACCTCGTCGGCACCGGAGGCCAGGCCCTCCTCTACCACGTACTGGATGGCAGGGCGGTCCACCACCAGAAGCATCTCCTTGGGCTGGGCCTTCGTGGCCGGCAGAAAGCGGGTACCCAGGCCCGCTGCGGGAATCAGTGCCTTCATCGAGCGCCTTTCTCGTCGGTCGGTGCGGGCCGGCCTCGCCGGCGCCGCCCCGATGTCTCGCAATTTCGTCGCGGCCCATGATACTACAGTCGGCGCGGCCGCAGGTCGGCTATACTGGCACCATGAGCGAACACATGGAAGATACCCGCGACGTCATCCCCGACGAGGCGTTCTGCGAGATGCGGCCGGCCACAGGCGGCAGGCCGGCCGGCGTGCGTTTTCTCGCCTTCAACACCGTGATCGATATCGAAGCCTACGGCGAGGCGGCATCCTGCGAGGCGGCCTTTAGCGAGGCTCGGGCACTCTGCCGCACCTACGAGCGATTGTTCAGTCGTACCCTGCCCCATTCCGACATTGCCCGCATCAACGGCGCCGTCGGGGCGGAAGTGGCCATCGACCCGCTCACCTTCGACCTGCTCTCGCGGGCGCTCGCCTACTGCGCGGCCAGCGAGGGCGTCTTCGACATCACCGTGGGACCGGCCGTGCGCCTGTGGAACTTCCACGAGGGAGTGGTAGCCGACGCCGACGAGCTGGCCGAGGCCGTGCGCCACGTCGACTGGCGCCAATTGAAGCTGCGGGAAGACGCCACGGGCCACTTCGCCCAACTGGCCGACCCGGCGGCGGCCGTGGATGCGGGCGGCATCGCCAAGGGCTGGATCGCCGATCGGCTCATCGAGGCCATGGACGCCCACGGCCTGGACGGCATCATCGTGAACCTGGGCGGTAACGTGGCCGTTTGCGGCACCAAGCCCTCGGGTGAGGCCTGGAACGTCGGCGTGCGCGACCCCCGCGACCCGGCGCGCCTCATCGGCGCCGTGCCGCTACGCGGCGGCTCAGCGGTCACGAGCGGCGTCTACGAGCGCTGCTTCACCGCCCCCGACGGCACCTTCTACCACCACATCCTGGACCCGCGCACGGGCATGCCCGTCGTCACCGACGTGGCCAGCGTCACCGTGATCTGCGAGCGATCCATCGACGCCGAGGGGTTCTCCACCACCCTGCTCGCCTTGGACCGCGAACGTGGCTGCTCCCTCGTGCAGCGCCATCCCGAGATCCTCCAGGCCTTCTTCGTCGACGGTGACGGCCGCATCGCAGCGGCCCGTAATTAGGGAGCTCGGCAGCGGGCCGCGCGAGCCCTCCCCGAGCGCGCCGCACGCCACCCCGCCGTGCCCAGCAGAGGCCCCCCCCGCAAACAGGCCGCGCCGCCCCGCCGCACACCCGACCGCCCCTCCCATTTGTGACCATGTTCTGGGGCTTTCCGTCCAGCGCCGGCAGCGCCCGCCCGCGGCGTTACACTGATTGTTACCGAAATGAACTAGTTGGCCGAAGGAGCCCTCGCCCGTGCAGCCCACCCCCGCCAAGGACAAATTCAACCTGGATTCCACTTACTTCGTAGCCTTTGAGATGGCCCACGAGGCCCTCACCCGCGGCCTGGCCGCAGCCAGCGACCTGAACATCACCCAGTACCGAGTGCTCACCAAACTGCTGCAGGCCGGCAAGGCGGTGAACCAGGGCGAGCTGGGCAAGCTTCTGGGCATGAAGCCCAACGTGGTCACCCAGGCCGTAGATGTGCTGGCCGCCGCGGGGCTCGTCACCCGCGCACCGGGCACCGCCGACGGTCGCACGCGCTTCCTCGCGGCCACCGAGGCCGGCGAGGCCCACGTGGCGGCGGTGAACGAGTCGCTCATCGCGAGTCTCTACGAGCACTTCCCCACCGACGACCCCACCTACCGCACCATCTTGGAGGCAGCAGTGTCGGCCGCGGCCCAGATCGAGCCGCCGCTGGACCCGGGCCGCGCTCAGCGCTTCCCGGCCACCCGCTCGCTCGTGTCCATCGAGCTGTTGCGCGCCGAGACCGAGCGCACCCTGCGCGAGGCCACGGGCGCGTCGTTCAACGAGTGCCGCATCGTGCAGCGCCTCGGCGAGACCGACCGCCCCGAGCGCGTCGGCGAACTGGCATGCGCCCTGCACCTGTCGCCGGTGAACGCCGCCCGAGCCACCGAGCGCCTCGTCGCCCGCGGCTGGGCCCGACGCCTGAAGTCGCCCGCCGACAAGAAGGCGGTCTACGTGGCCCTCACCGACGAGGGCGTCTACCAGGGATTCCTCATCAGCGCCACGGTGAACGAACTGGCCGCCACGAAGCTGTGGGCCAACCTCACCCCCGGCCAGCGCGAGGCCATCGAGCGCGTCGGCCACGTGGTCGTAGCCGAGCTGGACGCCCGCCGTCAAGCAAAGGAGCAGGCCGCCTACGACCTGCTCCAGGAAATATAGCTCTCTAAGGAGCAACGACGGCGCGGCGCCGATGCCCAATGCAGCCCGCGGCAAAACGCAGCGACGAGCCCGGCCTAGCCGCGGGCCGCGGCGACGGCGCGGGGCTTCTCGGCCGTCTCCCGCCGCTCTTGCTTGCCCAGATAGGCCCCGGCCCCGAACAGGAGGGCTAGGTTCACCGCAACGTCGGCCGCAAGCCACGCACCCAGCGCGGGCAAGCTCACCGCCGCCGTGTTAAGGGCACCGAAGGTGCCCACGGTGAGCAGCATCACCACCGCACCGCAGCCGGCAGCGGCCACCACAAGACTCGCCCCCAGACTGCGACCGGTCCGCGCCCGGGCCACGCAGGCGCACACCACGAGCGAGGCCGCTCCCAGCAGCGTGCCCAAAAAGGCCGCGAAGGCCACCAGGGCGCCTGCCAAGGCCAGCGCCCCCGGCAGCTTCGAGCTCATAGAGCCCACCTGCACCGCCGATAGGATGCCCAACACGACGATCACCAGGCACACCAGGGCCACCAAGGCCGTGGCCCAGCCCCACAGGAAGGCCGAAAGCGGGCGCGGGCGGGCGTCGCCACGGGCCGCAAGGGCCCCGTAGAGCACCACCCCGGCCGTGGACACTACGAGTGCCAGCCCCGCCGCGAACAGGAAGGCCACGAAGGCCGAGCCCGTGAGGATGGAGCAGATCACGTCCAAAATAGGCACGCCCGACGCCGAGATGTAGTCGAAGGCGAGCACGCCCGTGGCCCCGGCGATGGCAAGCCCCACCCGGCCGAGCACGGCGATCACCAGCGCCAGGGCGAACAGCCATCCAAAGGGCCGCGCCATCTTCTTCATGTCATCCATCCTAGTCTCCCATCTCGTTTTCCACCGCGAAGGTGCCGCAGAGGTACCCGCCGCAGAACGCCAGGCCCACGTCCCCCATGAGCGATCCTAAGATAGGGTCGCCGATGTAGCTGTTCTCGCCGCAGGCGCCGCCCGCGGTGTGCCAGCCGGCGTACAGCCCCGGAATGACGCGGCCACTCGTGCCCACCACCTGCATCTGGTCGTTGATGAGCAGGCCCGCCTTGGTGCCGTAGAGGTTACCGCCGATGCGGCAGCCGTAGAAGGGCGGCGTGGTAATGGCGTGCAGCCACTCGGGCGGCATGGGGTACATGAAGTCGTCCTCGCCCCGCTCGCACGCCTCGTTCCACTTCGCCACCGCCTCGGTGAGCACGCCCTCGGCCAGGCCCAGATCGGCCTCGAGCTCCTCTAAGGTGTCGCGGCGCTTCAGCACGTCGGCCTCGATGGCGTCGGCCACGCCGTGGTGCCAGTCGCGGTAGTGCTCGGGCACCTTCTCGATCTGCTCCAGATCGGGAGTCAGCAGCTTGCGGCAGTGCTCCTGGGCGAATCCGGCCAGATGGTCCTCGTAGTTCGCGTCGAAGACGATATAGGAGCGGTGGCCCGGCGGGGTCATTTGAATAGTGGCCAAGTCGCCCAGGGCGTAGATGGCGTTGGCGCCGTCCTCACCCACCCGCGAGTCCATGTAGCGCAGGCGGTTGCCGCACCGATCGATGGTCAGCCACGGCTGGCGCGACAGCTGGGTCATGCCGTCGTAGAGGAACCGCGCCCAGGTGCCCCCCTCGGCCTGCCAGTCCACGCCGCCGTCGAAGGAGGCCGAGCTGTTGAAGCCGGACACGTCGGCCCCCACCCCCAGTCCCATGCGGAAGCACTCGCCGGTCTCGCTCGCCGTAAGATAACTCGACGCACAGCCCATGGCCGCCGTGGGGATGTACTTGTCCAGCAGGGCCTTGTTGTTGCAGAAGCCCCCGGCCGTGAGGATGACGGCGCGCTTAGCGTGGATGAATCGCTCTTGCTGGAAACCCTCGTTGATGACCACGCCCACGATGCGGCCGTCGTCGTCCTGCACGAGGGCCTCGGCCGGACTCTGGAACTTGTAGTCCACCCCGTGGCGCTGGCCATAGGCGAACATGGCGTCGGTGGCGTCCTTCATCTTCAGCACGTGATGATCCAGCGTGGCATTCTTCGGCGCCACGTACACGGGAACCTCGCCGAGGCGCCACTGCACGCCGCAGTCGGCCATCCAGTCGAGGGACTTGCCGCCCTCGGAGGCCAGACGGTAGATGAGCTTCGGGTCGGCGGCGTAGTGGTACTCGTCCATGGCCCAGTCGGTCAGGGCCTGGGGATCGAAGGGATAGCTCGGGAAGGCGAACTGCTTGGCGTTCTGGCCGGAATAGCCGCCGAGGATGCCGCACATGCCCGCCTCTTGGGCGTTGCCTCCGTGCAGGCCCAGTGCCTCCACGCAGATGGTGGCCGCCCCCAGCTCGGCAGCGCGGGCCGCGGCATTCAGGCCGCCCCCGCCGGCGCCCACCACGCAGATGTCGCACTCGTAGTCCCAGGCTGCGGGCACCTCGCGCGGCGGAATGGGGCTCGCGTCGTTGGCCGGGAAGCACGCCGGGTTGTGTTCGCGGTAGGTGCCGTCGGCGGCGCTGGCATTCGTAACGTCGCTGGCCGGGACGCCCTCGGGCGCGCCGTCAGCCGACCAGTCGCCGATGCGCCCCTCGGCCCCGTGGGCCGCATCAGGGCCGATGAGGGCCGCGGCCGCCGCGGCAGCGGTGGCCAACGCGCCCGTGGCCAAGAAGTCGCGCCGCGAGAGACCAGGCGCGGATACCGTGTTCTTATCCATAGCGGTTACGCCTCCTTCGGGGAATCGGACGAGGGGGAATCTGCGGAAGGGGTCGGGGCGTCAGCAGAGCCGTCGGCACCGGCCGCCTCCCCCGCTGCGGCCGCCTCGGCCTGAGCCAGGGCATCGGCGGTGGCCTGCTTCACACCGGCCGTGGTAATGGTGGCCCCGGCGATGACGTCGATGTCGGGCCCTTGGGCCGCCTCGATCAGATCGGCGTACTTCCCGTCGCGGATGGCCTCGTAGCCGCCGCGTGACTGGCTCTCGCCCTCCTGGGTCATGCCCACGCACTGGATGCGGCCGTCATCCACTAGCAGCGTCACGGTGATGAGGCCCTCCATGCCGCGGCCCGTGCCCGTATACACGCCATCGGCCACGTCACCCTCCACCCGTCCGTTGCCATCGGCGGGAAGCTCGACGGCCCACGGATCGGGCTCGCGCAGGGCCAGCTGCTCGGCCGAGGCGGCGTCCTTCGATCCGCTTCCCTCGAAGCTGGCACCGCAGCCGGACAGGCCCAGCGTGAGCGCGCAGGCCCCGCAGGCCACTGCAGTCAGTTTGCTCGTTCTCATCGCGCCCTCCTTAGCGTGCGTCCCCCGCGGCTTGGCTGCGCACCGGCGCCGCCCAGCCCTCGGGAACCTCGTAGTCGTGACAGGTGTTGCAGTACATATAGGACTGGCCATGGGCCGTATGGCAGCTGCTGCAGTCGAGCCCGTAACCTTGATGGGAGTTATGGGGATTCACGCCCTCCTCGCCGCCCCAGTTCTCGGTGGCGGCCACCACCTCGCCCAGATCATGGCAGTCGGCCGTAGCGCACATTGATGTGTCGGCGCGCACGCCCACAGTGGCCAGCTTGCCGTCCTCGCCCAGGGCGAAGTCGCCGCGCACCCACACCAGCGCCTCGCCGATCTGCTCGTCCAGCTTCGGCTCATGGCACTGAAGGCAGGTGGTGTCGGTCAACTGATGGGCGTAGGCCATCTGGGAAGGGTCGTCATAATAGCCCTCCACGTAGGCGTCCATGGGCTCGTGGCACACCGCGTTGCAGAACGACGGCTGCTCGTGCCATACCCAGAAGCCCGCGCCGGCCACCACGAGCACCGCTGCGACCACGCCGACCACGATCGGCCACTTCCGCCGCGCGCGCCGCGGGGCCGTCGCTGCCGTCGGGTCACCGGCATCGGCGGCAGCCGTGGCACCCGAGCCGACCGGCGCGCCCGTCGCATCCAAGGACGTCCCGGAGCCACCCGCATGCGCCTCCCCTGCGCCCCGCAGCGCGCCCGAGGATTTCTCTTCCTGACTCATGATTCCTCCAATCATTCGTTCGTGCGGGACTGTTATTTCTTCATGAAAGTTTTCTTTTATTTTCATTCATGAACTTATTGGGGCGCAGCATAGCAGCGTTTTACCCGTATATCAAGGAAATATTGACGACTATCCCCTATACGTCAATTACTATCAAATTGATAATTTATGGATATTGACTGAAGAAACAAAGGCGAGTATGGTTCACCTCAACAACCGCAAGACGAACTTGCGCAGCCATCGCGGCTGGGTCACCCCGCTGGCGCCGCACCCGTGCTCCAGCCGCGATGAGCTTTCCGTCCCATCGATCAAGGAGGGATCCCCATGCTCTTCGACGTGTACGGCCCCAACGCCGCCTACCAATGGCTCGGCCTCGTGCTGGTGCTGGTGCTGCTCATCCTGCTGAACGAATTCGCCCGGCGCACCAAGGCCGGCGGCATGTTCATGTTCTTCGGCGTCTGCGGCGCCATGACCGTTTACTGCCTCGCCGTGGAGATCGGCGCGGCGGCCGGCGCCGAATGGGCGCTTTCCAACCCCACCCACACCGACATGAACAGCTGGTTCCACTACGCGAAGGTGTACGCCGCCACGGCCGGCTGCATCGGCTTTATGGCCCTGAAGTACTCCTGGGGCAAGATCGGCCGCTCCCACTGGTTCAAGGCCTTCCCCTTCGTCATCGTGGCCATCAACATCCTCATTGCCGTGGTCAGCGACTTCGAGAGCGCGTTTCGCGCCTGGGGCACCACCTGGGTGTCCACCGAGGGCGTCACGCTCTACGGCGGCTGGCACAACGTGTTCAACGGCGTGGCCGGCATCATCAACATCGCGTGCATGACCGGCTGGTTCGGCATCTACATCTCGAAGAAGCGCCAGGACATGCTGTGGCCCGACATGACCTGGGTATTCATCATCGCCTATGACCTGTGGAACTTCTGCTACACCTACAACTGCCTGCCCACCCACTCTTGGTACTGCGGCGTGGCCCTGCTGCTGGCCCCCACCATCGCCGGCCTCATCTGGAACAAGGGCGGCTGGATCCAGAACCGCGCCTTCACGCTGTCCATGTGGTGCATGTTCTGCCAGATGGTGCCCATGTTCGCCAACGACTCCATCTTCGCGGCGAACTCCGTGAACGACCCCAACGTGAATCTCGTGGTGTCGCTCCTGGCTCTGGGCGCTAACATCGCCGCCTTCGCCTACATCATGTACCGCGCGAAGAAGCTCGGCGTGAACCCCTACAAGCAGGAAGTGTTCGTGGGCACCAAGGACTACGTGGCCGCCATGAAGCGCCGCGCCGCCACCCCCTACCTGCTGGAGACCGAACCCGCTTCCGCCACCCCGGCCGAGATCGCCGAGATGGTAGCCTACAACGAGCTGCCCACCGAGGGCAAGCCGGGCTACGTCTACGTCGCCGTCGAAGAAGTCAGCACCCCGCAGCGCAAATAGCTGCTCCTCCCAGCCGTTTCCATCCCCATGTCGAGGGCCCGCGACGTTCGCCGTCGCGGGCCCTCGCTGTTCAGGAGCCCTCGTCACCGAAGGAAACCGCTCCTTCTGTCAGGCACTCGACCGCTAAGAGAGCGCCTCTGGAGGAGCCGGGGCGCTTCTCCGGAGGCGCCCCTTTCCCACCCGACAGGCTAGCGGGACGCCATCCCCTTCGTCGCGAAGCAGATGGCGTCCAAGATGAGCTGCGCCGCATAGAGGGAAGTCTGGTTCGCCCAGTCATAGGGCGGCGATACCTCGCACACATCGAATCCGACGATGGGGCCCCGCGTCGCCACGGCACGGATGATCTCTCGCACCTGGTCGTACAGGAGACCGCCCGGTTGGGGCGAGCCGGTACCAGGGCAGATGGAGGGATCGAGACCGTCGATATCCACGGTGATGTAGTAGCAGGGCGCCTGGGGAATGAGGGAGCAAGCCGCCTCCGCGCCGTCACGGTGCACCTGGGGCGCCGGCACGAGCACGCTACCCCACTGGCGCGCATCGGCGAAGGCGGTCGGCCCCGAACTGCCGAGCCCTC
Source organism: Adlercreutzia mucosicola DSM 19490 (assembly GCF_000422625.1). Taxonomy (GTDB): domain Bacteria; phylum Actinomycetota; class Coriobacteriia; order Coriobacteriales; family Eggerthellaceae; genus Adlercreutzia; species Adlercreutzia mucosicola. Next base: position 273,332 of record NZ_AUGK01000005.1, read on the forward strand.
GCAGGCCGAACTGCACCATGGAGGTGATATGCGGCATCTCCGAGGCCCGCCGCATGGGCGAGCTGTGACTCTCCCGAAACTCACCGTAACTGTCCGTCCAATCCAGGTGAGCGTCCACCTGCACCACGCACAGGTCGCTAAAGCGGTCCAACGCACGGAAGATGGGGATGGGCGTGGCGTGGTCGCCGCCGATAACCACCGGCATCGCTCCGAGGTCAAGGACTTTTCGCACCGCCGTCTCCAAATTGCGGAAAGCCTGGTCGCTTCCGCAGGGACTCACGTCCACATCGCCGCAGTCGACGATGATCTGCCCCTCGTCGAGGAACATCTCGTCGAGCACCGGATCGTAAAGGCCCCGCAGCCCATCGGCGTAGACGGTGGAGGCATCGCGCACCGCCCGCGGCGCCATGCGAGCCCCCGAGCGCGCACTCGTTCCCAGATCGTAGGGAAACCCGAGAACGGCCACGTCGGCATCGCCCGGACGCAAGTCATCCAAACTCGGGCACAGCCGCACCTTCATGAAGGTGGCGATGCCCGCAAAGGGCAGATCGAAGAAGTTGCCGGGGTCGGTGGTGAAGGAAGTACTGGAATACCGCTCGTCAAAGGCCATGGTGCCCTCGCTTTCCGCCCGTCGACATCGCCAGAGGGCCAGGTCTCACCTGACGGGACAAGGGCGGCCCACCCACCCATCATTGCCGGAGGAGCCCGTGCCTGACGGAGCGAAGGCAGACCCGCTGATCGAGCCGGCCCCATTGTAGCCCGCCACCACCGCGGGCACAAGCGGCCGCCCCGCGCAACGCCTCCCTTCCCCAGGCATTATCTTCAATGCATGAGCAACTTCTCAAAAATTTTGAGAAGTCGTGCCGTTGCATTCCCATATTTTCAGAAGTGTCACCCTGCGCGAGGAAGGGCGGTGAAAGCAGCAGCGGACGCAATCGATATCGTGCCCGATGCTCTGGCGCTGGTGGAGGATGTGTCAGCGGTCATCGCCCGCCGGGTTGGCCGGATTGAAATAAATATCGCCGAAAACGGCACTGGATTGCGAAAAGTACACGGCGCTCCTCCCAAATCGCTGGCACCCTTCCTGCGGGCAACGTTCCACCAGGGAAAACATCGGCAACGCTCAGGGGAAGTGGCACTGGATTGCGAAAAGCAGGCACCGCCCGTTTACTTTTCGCAATCCAGTGCCGTTTTCAGCGCCCGTCCCCCTGAAACCGGCACAACGCCATGAGTTTTGAGAGAAGAGCAGGGTACGACCGCAACATATCCGATGACACTGCGACAGGAGGGCCCGTTCTGGGCGCTCGGCCTTTACCGGGCCTGGATCGTCGCGGCGTCCTGCAGCGGCGCGCTTGCCCCTTTTGGCTCCGACGCCGCTTCGCCCATTGACGCTATCTGGCTGTAGGGGCGAAAACAGAAGCGGGCGCGATCGACATCGCTCCCGCTTGGAAGCGGGAGCTGGGTTTTAGGGAGCCTGAGCCGGCTGCAATCATTGCGCATTGCCCGACTTTTGGCCAACATCGAGCGCGCGGACTGAGCACACGCTGGTCTTCGTGTGCCGCCATCGCTCGAACGGGCCATGGCGGGCAAGCGGCTCTACTCCCCCTTCGCCTGCTGGTCGGCCACGGCCTCCTCCAGCAGCATGAGCTGGGCGGTGGCCTTCTTCGTACCGCGGAAGATGATGAGCACGTAGGCGAGCAGGGCCACCCACAAAAGCGCATAGGCCGCGATGATATAGGGGGCCGAAGGCAGGATGGTGGAATAGATATCGGCAAGAATGGGATTCATGGCTATCTCCTAGCGTTCGTCATCGAGGGTTTCCTTGAGCGCGTCAACGCGCTGGGTGAGGCGCACCTGATTGAAGCGGGCGCGGTACAGGGCGAAGCCCACAAGCATCATGCCGAGCGCGCACAGGCCCACGCACAGGCCCATCTCGGGGCTCATGCCGCCCTCGCGCAGCACCACCGGATGGATGGACGAGGGAATGAGCCGCGTGATCATGAAGCAGATGGGCACGTCGATAGTGGCGATGATAGCCACCACGGCGGCGAAGGTGGCGCGGCGCTCCGGCTCGTCCACCGAGCTTCTCAGCACGAAGTAGGCGATCACGATGAGCATGAGGATGAGGTAGGTGGTCAGGCGCGGCTCCCAGCTCCACCACACGCCCCACTCGAAGCGCGTCCACATCTCGCCGGTGATCATGGTGAGCACCACGAACAGCAGGGCGATTTCCAGGCAGATGCGCGAGCAGGTGTCGAAGCGCCGGTTCTTCGTCATGAGGAAGCGCACAGCGTAGTAGCACCCAAAGCCCAGGGCGAGAAACGACGTGATGGCCACGGGCATATGGAAGTAGAAGATCTTCTGGGACAGGAGCATCTTCTGGGACACCATCACATCCCCGATGAGCTCGGCGCCGTTCACTGTGGCACCGCCCACGGGGGCCACGTAGAAGAACGCCATGAGGAACCCGATGGTGGTCAGCACCGCACCCGCAATGAGCGCTGGTGCCACCAGCTTGTCGGGCCACTGCCCCGCCTCGGGCAGCTTCAACGTTTTACTTGACACTCGTTCTCCTCTCTAAAATTATTTCCCATAGTACCGGTTGAGCATAAGTCAGCGAGGTTGCGACAGGTGCCTGCAATTCGCTTGAGGAGCGGCTGAGCGGCCTTCGTGCCGCGAAGGTAAGCTCTGAACGCGAAGGGCGGGTGCCTGTCGGAACCGCAGCATCAGGTCGTCTCCTTCAGTTGACCACGAAATCGTAGAGCACCCAGCTGGCGAGAATCATAACCACATCGTAGCCAGCGCCGAGCGCCAGCGAGGTGAGAAATCCGTCGGCGAACACATCGCCGCCCACGAGCGCGCAGGTGGTGGCCGACACGCAGGCGTACAGCAAGGGGAAGATCACAGGCACGAACAGCAGGGCCAGCATCACGTCCTTGCCGCGGGTGGCGGCAGTGATGGTGGACAGCATGGTGCCGATGCCGGCGATGCCGATGCTGCCGAGCACGAGCGGCGCTACGAGCAGCCAGCCCGTCTCGGCCGGGGCCGCGAAGCTGGAGAAGAACACCCAGTACAGCGGCACGGCGATCACTTCCACCAGCACAAGGAACACCAAATTCGACGTCGCCTTGGCCAGAAAGATCACACCGCGGTCGAGCGGCGCCAAAAGCAGGCCCTCCAAGCACCCGTTCTCGGTTTCCTTGGCAAACGAGCGGTTCAGGCCCAGAAGCGATGTGAACACCACGAGCGCCCACAGAAGGCCGCCGGACACTTCCAGAAACTCCGCCCCGGGACGGGCGAAGGACAGGGCCACGCCGAACACCACGATGACCAAGAAGGCGTAGATGCCCATGGACACCACCATGTCCTTGGTGCGGAACTCCGCCTTCAGGTCCTTGGCGAGCAGGGTCTTGTACTGCGTCCAGGTGCTGGGAGCTTTGCAAAGAGTGCTTCTTGTCCCTCCGCGCTCAGCCGTGCGGCATTCCGATTCGCGTTCCATCTAGCTCACCCCCATTCCCACGGTGGTGCGGTACAGGTCGGCGAACTCGTCGGGGCTCATCTGGTCCTTCTCGCCGAAGTGCACCACGCGGCCGCGAGCGAGCACCAGCACGTGGCTCGCCAGGGCGAGGCCCTTGTCCAAATCGTGGCTGACCATGACGAAGGTGCGGTTCTCGCGCACGCTGTCGATGAGCTCGTCGAAGATGCGCATGGCGTGAGGATCAAGACCCGAATAGGGCTCGTCCAAAAGCACCACCGACGGGTCGTTCACCAAGGCCCGGGCGATGGACACCCGCTGGGTCATGCCCCGGGAGAAGGTGCGCACCCGATCGAGGCGGCGGTGCTTCAATCCCACGGCGTCCAGCAGCTCCACCACGCGCTTCTGCGGGTCGCGCACCCCGTAGAGCTTCGCGTACAGAAGCAGGTTCTCCTCGGCCGTGAGGTCGGGGTACAGCATAGGGTTGTGGGAGATGAGCCCGATGGCCTCGCGGGCCTGTTCGGGCTCCTCCTTCAGGTTAATGCCGGCCAGGGTGATGGCGCCCTCGGTGGGACGCGCCAGGGTGGCCAGCATGCGCAGAAGCGTGGTCTTGCCGGCGCCGTTGGGGCCGAACACCGAGAGGAAGGCCCCCTCGGGCAGCGTGAAGGACACGTTGTCGACAGCCTTGCGGCCCCCGAACGACTTCGTTAGATGCTCGACCGTAATGGCGGGGTTCACTTGCCCTCCCCCGCATCGGCCGCAGTAGCGGCAGCATCGGCCGCGCCAGCCTCCTCGGCCCCGGCGGCAGCGTCCCCCCCGGCCGTAGCGGCCAAGACACTCGTCGGCGCGTCATCGGCGTCGGCATCCTCGCGCTTGGAGGCACGCTTGGCGAACAGCGGGATGAGGCAGCCCACCATGAGCAGCCCGAAGCCCACCCACACAAAGGAGATGAGCGGGTTCACGCGCACGTCCATGGAATAGTCGCCCGCGTCGTTCACACCGCGGTACACCACGAACAAATCTTCCAGCGGGAAGCCAATGACACTCGCCTCCAGCTTCTGCTGCTGGGTGGCGCCCACCAGCTGCACGGCCGGATTCACCGTACCCACGAACTGGCCGTCCTTGTAGGCATCGAAGGTAAGGGCATAGCGCACGTTGCCGTTGCCCAGCTCGTCGATGGAGTTATCCTTGTACACCAGCTCGAAATCCTGAATGATGAAAGTGTCCGAAGTGCCGTCGGCCTCCTCGTCATAGGTCAAATACCCGGTGATCTCGGTCACGTACATCGCCGAGCCGATGAGGCCCACCAGGATGATGCCCATGGACGCGTGGGCCACCGAACCGCCGAACAGGGCGAGGCGACGGCGAATCTTCCCCGCCCCGACATGCTTCAGCGAGCGAACGGCCATGAACAGCGCGTTGAAGAACAGCAGGCTCGCCACGGCAAATCCCACCACGGCCAGACCGTTGTAGTACCACGGGGCGCCCTGCTCCAGCAGACCCTCGGCCGTGGTGCCGCCCATGGCGATCATGGCGTTGTAGCTGGGCAGCAGGTAGGTGGCGAAGTACACCATCAGCACGATGAACAGCAGAAGCGCGCACAGGCCGGGCACGCGGGCGGCGCGCCAGAAGGCCTTCTTGTCGGTGCGGCGCCAGCCCAGAAGCGGGCAGACGGCCAAAATGGCCAGGTACGCGACGCCAAGCGGCCGGGCGATAGCGTTGTAGGTGCCCGCCGACAGCGACTGGCCGCCGAAGGGCAGCCAGCTCGGCAGGGCCGAGGACACGGTCATGTAGGCCAAAAGCACGGCGAACACCACCATGATCAGGTTGTTCACGTAGTAGGCCGCCTCCTTCGACATCATGGACTCGATGTCGTCGTCGGCCGCGTTCACCGCGCCGAAGCTGCGACGGCGCAGCAACAGCCCCACAATGCCGGCCAGAAGCGACAGCACGATAAGGGCACCGAACATCACGAGCGACACCGGGTCGCCCTCGAAGGCATGCACCGACTGCACGAGGCCCGAGCGGGTGATGAAGGTGCCGAGTACCACGAAGCAGAAGGTGAGGCAGGCGCAGAACACGCTCCAGCGCTTGAAGGCGCCGCGCTGGCGGTACACGGTGAAGGAGTGGATGAGCGCCACGCCCACAAGCCACGGCAGCAGACTCGCGTTCTCCACCGGGTCCCAGCCCCAGTAGCCGCCCCAGCCGAGCACCACGTAGGCCCACACGGCCCCCAGGCCGATGCCGATGCCCAGCAGAAGCCAGGAGAACATGAGGTAGCTCGTGGAACGGTTCACCCACAGGGCCGAGTCGTCGTTCACGATAAGGGCCGCTACGGCGTAGGCAAAGGGAATAGTCAGGCCCGCGTAGCCGATGAACAGCGTCGGCGGGTGGATGGCCATGGCCCAGTGCTCCAAAAGGGCGTTCATGGAGCGGGCCGAGGCCATGGTCGACAAGGCGCCGTCCTCGCTGAAGAACCGGGCGTCGGTCACGAGGAAGGGCATGTTGCTCTCGGAGAACAGCAGCACCGACACGAAGGCGGTCAGCACGAGCTGGGAGATGCACAGCGCGCCGTTGTCGAGCGGACGCGCATCCTTGCGGGTGGCGAACACCAGCATCGCGTTGAACACGGCGATGAGCCAGGCCCAGAACAGAAGCGACCCCTGGCGCCCCGCCCACAGGCCCGCCAGCTTGTACAGCCACGCCTCGGGGCTCGTAGAATTCGAGCGGTTGTCCAGCACGTACTGGATGGAATTGTCGCCGGTGAAGAAGCACCACACGAGCACGGCGCAGCATACCGTGAGCGCCGCGGCCGTGAGCACCGCGGCCACGCGACCGCCCCAAGCGAGGGTCTCGGCGCGCTCGAAGGAGCGCTTCTTGTGCAGCAGATGGGCCACCCCGAGGCACAGGATGGAGATGACGCAGCCCGCGAAAGCGACGAGCAGCCCCAGAAGTCCGATCATCGACATGGCCTAGCCCTCCAATGCAACGTCGGTGGCGGCGAACTTGCCGTCCTCGGTCAGGGCCCCGGTCAGCACCACGGCAGTGCCGTCGGCCACGTCTTCCGACAGGGCGTCGTCGAAGGCGACGGGCAGCTCGGAGCCGTCCGCGGTATCCACGATAACGAAGCGATCGCCCTGGCCGGCGGCGCTCAGCGTGCCGGCCTTCACGGTGCCGGACACCTTCACCACCTTGCCGATGACGTCATCGCCGTAGCCGAGCAGCTGCGACACCATGAGGGCATCGGCGCCGTCCTCGTACTTCGAGGGGCACTTGGTGACCAGGTTGCTGCACTCCAGCACGCCGGCCTCGTTGATCTTGCCGGTACAGATGGCGGTGACGTCATTGCCGAAGGTGGACGAGGCGGCGCCGTCGTAGCGCACCTCCAGCTGGGTGGCCGGATCGCCCTCCGGGTCGTAGATCTTGAAGGTGAGCACGTTGTCGGTGGTGCTGAAGGAATCCTGCACCACATTGCCTGACACCTGCACCTTCTGGCCGGCCTGGGGGTTCTCGGCCGCCTCGGCCACCGAAAGCGTGGTGGCCGCGGTGTTGCCGCCCACAAAGGCGAGCACCAGGATGAGCACGATGACGATGACACCGGAGACGGCGATCATCCTCTTCTTCATCTTCGCGTTCATAATCCTCCTGTTTCCGTCGATGAGCCAGACCGGCCTCCCCGACGGTCTGAAAAATACCATCGGCCAGTATCGCCGAAGCCCTCGCGCGCGCGAAGATAAATTACGCCAAAATCAGCAGATCAGCGCAAACGCAACACTTTCGCAATGGGGCGGATACAGCACCGGCGCGCACCGTTGAAGGATGCGCGCCGGGCCGAAGCGCAGGAGGGAGGGTTCCCGCGCGAGTGGATGAATGAGCCGAACCTAGGCGATGCCGAGCAGGGCGAAACCCTCTTCCAACTGGGCCTCGGCCTTGTCGAGGTTGGCGTGGGCGGCCTTGTAGTTGTGGGCACCCTCGGAATTCTCCACCATCACGTAGTCCCAGTAGAACTGCGCATGGCGCTGAATCTGCTGGGCTTGGGCCAGCTTGTCGGCATCCAGGCTGTCCTTTTGGGCGGCCAGCTCGTCGGTGTAGCGCTTGATGTCGGCGGCGATAGCGTGCTCGCGGTCGGTAACCTCCTTCTGCCAGCCGCGCACCTCGCCCGCGATGTCCTTGTGGCAGCTGCCGCACTGCTCCGTGATCGCGGGATTCTCCAGGGGGCTCACCAGCTCATGGGAGCTGTACTCGCCGTTCTCGTCGGAGACGGGGGCCATGTGGCAATCGGCGCAGCTGTAGCCCTGCTTGGCCATGGAAGACTGCTCGGCGCCGTAGATGGTCTCGAACTCGGGATGCTGGGCCTTGAGCATGGGCGCGCCGGTCTCGGGGTGCTCCCAATCCTTGAAGCCCATCTCGTCGTAGTGGGCCAAGATGGCCTCGGCGTCCATGGCCGCCAGCCCCTCGTAGGGATTGCTCGTGGCCTTAGTGTCCGGATCGAAGTAGTACTCGTTGTGGCACTGGCCGCAGGTCTGGGCCTCCACGGGCACCTGCTCGGCATCGGAGCCCATGGCATGGGCGAAGTGCCGCTGGGTGACGACCACCTGGGTGGGGTCGTTCTCATGGCAGTTGTAGCAGCTGATGGGCTCGCTCATCTGCGCGAGCACCTCGGCGAAGGGGCGGGCGTACACCTCGTCGCCCTCGCTGTTCACCATGGCCGTGAACTGCGGCGTCTTGCAGGTGATGCAGTTGGCCAGGGTCTTGTCGTTCACGCGCGGCGTCTCCGAGATGGAACGCAGCGTGTAGCTGTGGGACGCGGCCTCGTCGTAGCCCTTGGCGAAGCCATAGCCGGCGTACATGGTGGCCAGCTCCGGGTACTCTTCCAGGTAGTTCATCTTACCCTCGGGGCTGTTGGCCTCGTTGGCCTTGTAGGTGGCGTACTGGCCCGGGTAGATGTCCTTCCAGCTGTCGGCCAGCACGACGCCGAACTCGTCGGCCTCGGGGGTCTCGACCGGAGCGGCGCCTGTCACGGGCTCCTGCGGGTTGCCGGATCCCGCGGGCGCGCAAGCGGCCAGGGCCGCCACCAGCGCCACCGTGCCTACGGCCGTGGCAGCGATGCGCATCGTCGACTTTCTCATGGTTCCCTCCTTTGATCGGCCGCGCTCATCGGCGCAGCTTCCGTTGACACGAGACTACCGCGAGGGGGCCTCCCGCGAAAAGGGACGGTTCTCCGCTCATTGGTGGGGACGGAGCGAGGGCCAACCCGACGCTTCCTAGGATTCTGACACGGGATCGCGCTCCTCCCGCCGGGTCTGCGCCCGCGCGGGAAGGCGGCCGAGAGAGAAGCTCAGCGCCCGAGCGGGGCACGTGTCCACGCAGGCGCCACAGGCCATGCAGTCGCCGGCGCGCACGATGATGTCGTCGCCCGAGAGCGCGGGCGCCAAAATGACGGGATCGGCCAAACACGCCTCCTCGCATCGACCACAGTGCACGCAGGCGTCGTGGTTAATGTGCACGTTCACCTGGCCCGCGCGGCCGAGGACCTGGAAGAGGCCGCCCAGCGGGCACAGCGAGCGGCACCACACGCGCCGGCTCACGAAGAGCTCGGCGATCACGATGGCCACAAGTGTACCCGCCCCGGCAAACCCGCCGAAGGCGAGCCCCTTGTTCACCGCCCCGATGGGAGAGACGGTCTCGAAGACGGGAAAGCCCACAAGCGCCGATGCCGCCACCACGGCCGCCGCCACGGCGATCTTCACGTGGCGGTCAACCACGCGCTCGGGCACCGCGATACCGAGGCGGCGTCGGGCGGCATCCGCCCCCTCGCCGATAAGGTTCACCGGGCAGACCCACCCGCAGAAAGCCCGGGCCCGCACCAGGGCGTACACGAGGGCGACCGTACCCGCACCCGCCAGGGCCGCCATCGCCGCGCCCCCGTTGGCGGCCAGCAGCTCCAAGGCCGCCAACGGGTCGAACAGCGGCACGGGACCCAAGCTGGAGGCCGACAGACTCCCGAAGAACACACCTTCGGCCGGTGTGGCAACCTCCCCATCGCCGCCCGCGTACAGCCCCGCGAGCCCCCATCCCGCCAGCAGCGGCGGCAGGCAGAACAGCACCAGCATAAGCACCTGCACCACTCGCCGCACCAGAGTTATCCTCATAGCACTTCATCCTCGAAGTTCACGTACACGAGGTTCACGTTCAGCACGTCGGGGATCTGGATGAAGCGGCTCGATATCTCATGGGAGGCGCCGGTGGAGGGCGCCTCGATGGTGACGACGATCTTGTAGCCGTTCACCTCGTGCACCTCCACACCCTCCATCTGTGCCAGGGCAGCGGCCACGGCCTCCACCGACGGCGGCCGCGCCTCCACCACGAGCGACGAGACGACCACCTTCTCGCCCTGCGCCCCCATGGCTAGTCCACCGCCACGGGATGGCAGGTGAGGCACTCGGCCCGCGGGCCGTCGATCTGGCGGCTCGCCTTGTCGCCGCCGGCATAGTGATCCTCGGGCAGGGGCGCGGCCTGGGCCAAGAATACCTCGGCCGTATCGCTGGAGCCGTGGCAACCGTAGCAGCCGTTAGCGCCCAACCTCTCGAAGCGGCCCTCATGCAGCGCCGGCATGAGCGGCGGCTCGCCGGGGTTGTAGACAGGCCCGGCCTCGGCAGCGCCGGAGCAGCCCGCCAGGGCCGCGCCACCCAAGGCGCACGCCAGCACCGCGGCGGCCATCAGATTGGTCTTCTTCATCGGTCTACCCCTCAATCTTCTCGATGGAAACGCAGGTCTTCTTGAAGTCCGGTTCCTTGGACAGCGGACAGTAGGTGTCCTGCACCACCAGGTTCACGAGCGTCTCCTCAGCGAAGAACGGCGCGAACACCATGCCTGCCGGAGGCCGGGTGCGGCCGGCCGTGGATACCGTGATGTCGCAGGTGCCGAAGCGCGAGGTCACACGTACGCGGTCGCCATCGGTCACGCCCAAACGCTCGCAGTCGGCGGGATTCATGTCCAGCAGGGCCTCCGGCAGGGCGCGATCGAGCTCGGGCACGCGACGGGTCATCGAGCCAGTGTGCCAGTGCTCCAGCAGACGGCCCGTGCAGAACCAGAACGGGTACTCCTCGCTCGGCTCCTCCGCCGGCGGCTCCCAGGGGCGGAACACCACCGAGGGCCTCTTGTCGGCCGACTTGTAGAAGCTCACGCCGCCGGCCAGGCCGCTCTCGCCGTAGGCCTCGATGCCGTACTGGTCGAAACCGTCCTCCTGCTTGCCGTCGCAGAAGCGCCACAGCGTGGGCAGCCACTGGCCGTCCACCTCGCGCACGGGCCAGGTGAGGCCGTGGTTGTGGATGTACTCCTCGTAGGGGGCCAGCTGCTTGGCCTCCATCTTCAGCTTCGCCTCGGCGTTGATGGCGGCGGCATCGGGGTTCAGGTCGGGGTTGCTGAAGGTGCGGTACTCCTCCCAGATGCTCGCGCACACCTCCCGATCGGTGCCCTTGAAGGCGGCCGTCTCAGCGTCGTACCAGGCGCCGAACAGATGGTCGAAGGCGTCCTCGCCGCCGATCTGCTCGCCGGCGAGCACGCGCTTGGCGATCTCCATGAGCATCCACAGGTCCCACTTCGCCTCGCCCGGCGCGTCCACCGCCTTCTCGAACACGGCCGTGCGCCGCTCGCCATTGCCGAAGGCCCCCTCGCGCTCTACCCACATGGCCGCGGGCAGCACCACGTCGGCGTACTGGGTGGAAAGGGTGGGGTACACCTCGGCCACGCAGATGAAAGCGTCGTTTACGCCCGTGAGATCGCCCTTGCCGAGGAAGCGGGTGAGGTTGGGCATGGACACGGCCCAGTTGTTGTGGGCGCTCCACAGAAAGTCGATGTTGCCCTTCGACAGCTCGCGGAACATCTTCACCGTGTGATAGCCGGGCTTCTCGATGGCGTCCAGATACCCGTTGGGCAGGTCCCAAACGGCCTCGGTGTAACGGCGATGATCCGGGTTCTTCACCACCAGATCGGCAGGCAAGCGGTGCGAGAAGGTGCCCACCTCGCGGGCTGTACCGCAGGCCGTGGGCTGCCCCGTCAGCGAGAAGGCGCCGTCGCCGGGCAGGGCGTAACGGCCCGTCAGCAGGTGGATGTTGTAGATGCAGTGGTTCATCCAGGTGCCGCGGTTGTGCTGGTTCACGCCCATGGTCCACAGGCTCAGCACCCGCCGGCTCTTGTCGGCAAACACCTCGGCCAGCTCCTGGATGTCCTCGGCCGGCACGCCGGACAGCTCGCTGGCGTACTCCAGAGTGTAGGGGGCCAGACGCGTGGCGAAGGCCTCGAAGGTGATGGGCTCCACGTTATCCACAGCCTGGCCGATCTCGCTTTTGTCGTAGCCGTCGTCGGTGGCGTTGCCGATGTTCTCGGTGCCCTGCTTGAACTGCACGTGATCGGCCACGAAAGCGTGATCGTACTTGTCGTTCACGATGAGGTAGTTGGCGATGGCGTTCGCGATGGCGATGTCGCTGCCGGGGCGGAAGGTGAGCACCTTGTCGGCCGAGGCCGAGGTGCGGGTGGTCATGGTGGTCACATCGTAGTGGCGCACAGCGCTATCGGCCAGCTTGCGGGCCGTCAGGCGCGAGTACAGCATGGGATGGGCCTCGGCCATGTTCGCGCCCCAGGTGACGAACACGTCGGTCTCGTCGATGTCGGCGTAGCAGCCGGCCGGCTCGTCGGTCTGGAACACGTTCATGAAGCCCACCACAGCCGAGGCCATGCACAGACGCGCGTTGGGGTCGATGTTGTTGGACAGCAGACCTGCCTTCCAGAACTTCGCCGTGCAGTAGCCCTCCACGATGGGCTGCTGGCCGCTTCCCCAGAAGGCCAGGCGGCTCTTATCGGCCTTCCAGGTGTCGCGCAGCTTGGTCGCCACCAGATCGAGGGCCTCGTCCCAGGTGGCCTCGCGCAGGCCAGACGCCGTGCCCTTGGTGGCCTTGTCGTCGCGGATAAGGGGCACCGTCAAGCGGTCCTCGCCGTACAGGGCGCGGGCCAGGTAGTAGCCCTTCACGCAGTTCAGGCCGCGGCTCGACCCGTTTTCCGGGTCGCCGGTGACCGAAACCACCTTACCGTCCTTGGCCTCCACGATGACCCCGCAGCCGCAACCGCAGAAGCGGCAGACGCCGACGGTCTTCACGCCCTCGCCGGACGCAGCGGCGCTGCCGGTGCCGGCGAGCGACGAGCAGCCGGCCAGGGTGCCCGCGGCGGCGGCCGAGGCGAGGGCCACGGCTGTGGACTTCACAAACGAGCGTCGAGTGAGTTCCATAGAATGATTCCTCCCTTTGGTTCAGGGGCCGTCGGCCCCGGGTTCCCGAAACAGCGGCGTCCGCGACGCCGATGCCGCCCTAGACGGCGTCGTTGCGCAGGGCCAGGTAGGCCGCCTCGTCGGCACCCGTGGGCACCACGACGATGGCCGGGGCCGGATCGCCCACCGGACAGCGCTGCTCGCACAAACCACAGCCGGGGCACACCTCGGCATTCACCTGCGGCGCGAACACCGCGTGGATGGCATCGCCCTCGCGCGGACGGTAGTCGATGCGTATGGCCTCGTCGATGAGCGGGCAGGCGCGGTAGCACACCTCGCAACGCATGCCCTGAAACGACAGGCAGGTCTCCTCGTTCACGACGGCCGTGCCCATGGCGGCGCCAGCGCGCTCCTCGGGCACGGCAAGAGCGCCGGTGGGGCAAACGGCGGCACAGGGGAAGTCGCGGCAGAGCCGGCAGGCCTGGGCCCGGGCGTTCACGAAGGGAGTGGAGGCCGCCCGTCCCGCGTTCAGCGGCGCGGCGTGAATGGCCTGATAGGGGCAGGCCTCCAAGCAACGGCCGCAGCGCACGCAGCGCGCGGCGAAGTCGGCCGGAGACGCCATTCCCGGCGGCCGCAGCAGGGGCAGAGGCGGCGGGGCGGCAGCTAGGGCGACGCCGGCGGCGAACACCGCGGCGGCTCCCGCAGCAGCGACGATCCTCATAACGCACCCCCTCCGATGTGTTGGGGACGGTTCTTCTCCGTCCCTTGCTGCTGCCAGCATACAAGGGGGACAATCTTTCGAGAAAGGGACGCTCTGCCCTGAATATTTGGGGACGCTACACGAGTTTAGGGACGATTTTCTCGAAAGTAATGGGGACGGTTCTTTGAACAATGGGGACGCATTCATGAAATTTCCTCATTTTGCTATCATGGAGCCGCCGCCGAACCTGCGAGGAGATGAGCCATGCACCTGGACGACCGCCTGGACACGCCGCTTTACCAACAGCTCTTCGACCAGCTGCGCCACCGCATCGAGGAGGGCGACCAGCCCGAGGGCTCGCGCCTGCCGCCGATTCGCAGCATGGCCGCCGATCTGGGCTGCGCCCGCAATACCGTGGAGAACGCCTACGCGCTGCTCGCCCAGGAGGGCTACGTGAAGAGCCGGCCAGGCTCGGGCTACATCGTGCAGAACGTCGCCTTCGTGCAGGCCGATGCCGACCGCGGCGCCCTGCTGGCCGAGCCGCTCATCGGCGCCAAGGCGAGCCGGGCCCGCTACGACTTCACCTACGGCGATTTGGAGCCCGGAACCTTCCCGGCCATGACCTGGCGCGCCATCACCGACGACATCCTGCTGTCGGTGGAGAGCACCGGCTGCGACGCCTACAACGACCCGCTCGGCGAGGAGAGCCTGCGCGCGGCCATCGCCTGGCGGCTTTCCACCCAGCGGGGCATCGACTGCACCCCGGCGCAGATCGTCGTCCAGGGGGGCACCCAGACGAGCGTGCAGAACCTGCTCGCACTCTTCGACCCCGTCCGCGACGCAGTGGCCATGGAGGACCCAGGCTACGACGGCGTGCGCACGGTCATCGAGCGATCGCGCTTCCCGCTGGCCCCATGCCGGGTGGGACTCGGCACTGCCGCCTTTCTGGACGACCTGGAGGCCTCGGGCGCACGCCTCGCCTACCTCACGCCTTCCAGCCAGTTCCCCACCTGCCGCGTCATGCCCACTGACACCCGCGAGGCAGTGCTAAAGTGGGCCGAGCGCCACGACGCCTACCTGCTGGAGGACGACTACTGCCGCGACTTCCGCTACCGCGAGCGCTCGCTGCCACCGCTCGCCTCCATGGACCGGCGCGGGCGCGTCATCTACATGGGCACCTTCTCGAAATCGCTCTCCCCGGCCCTGCGCATCAACTACCTCGTGCTGCCCGAGCCGCTGCGCGACCGATGGCGTGAGGCCTTCGCGAGCTCCTACTCGCCGGTACCGTGGCTCAACCAGCAGGTGCTCGCCCGCTTCATGACCGACGGGTCGTGGGACCGGCACCTACGCCGCGTGCAGGCGAAGAACCGCCGCAAGTACGAGACGCTCACCCGCGTGCTGAGCGCCACCATGGGCAACGACGTGGAGATGCTGGAGAACGGCACGGGGCTGCACCTGCTCGTGCGCGTACGCGACGGCCGGCCCCAAGACGAGCTGGTGCGCCGGGCCGCCGAGGCCGACGTGGCGGTGTACCCCACCAAGAAGTACTGGACGGATCCGGCGAGGCACGTGAGCTCCACGGTGCTCGTAGGATTCTCCTCCATCGCCGAGGACGACATCGAACCCGGCATCCGCGCCTTGGCCGCAGCGTGGTTCGGGTAGCGAGCGCGCAGGCGGGATCGGAGCCCCGAGCCCGACACACGAAAAAGACCCCCGGCGTCGGAGGTCTTTGAATTTCGTGGTGGAGATGAAGGGATTCGAACCCTCGGCCCCCACGTTGCGAACGTGATGCTCTCCCAGCTGAGCTACATCCCCACGAAGGTAAGCGCTTTCGCGCAAGGCAGTAGTTTGCCCCATTTGAAGAAGATTGTCAACTCCTTTGCTTAGGAGACCACACGCTCTTCCAACGAGTAGTCCACAAGCTCCAGCGACTCGTCCACGAACGGGGCGAACAAGGGCTCGCCGTTCTGGGACAGCTCCACCATGCCGGTGAGCACGTCGACGTACTGGTACGACTGACGGGCGGTGCGACCACGCTTGCGATCCACCTCCATGATGAACAGCTGCGGATGAACCTGGGTGAGCACACCCTCGCTCTCGACGATCTTCGAGCGGCCCATGTTGGCGCGCACCTTCAGTCGTTGACCGACGAAGTCATGAAGGGTATCATGAATGCCATCGACGATCTTTGCCTGCTTGGCCAAATCCATTGACAAACTTCCTCACGTGTTCTGACGTTACAAGTACAGCTGCATATCATACCACGCTTGTCAAGACCCGCAACTTTTTTCGGTCGTGGGAACATCCGCAACCCCCAACGGGCCCTTGTTTCGAAGACAGCTCCCGGAGTTCTTTCCACCCCGCGACGCGTCTCGCCCCGCGCCCTTTCCCATGAAAAAGGCGCCCGACCTTATGGCCGGGCGCCCTGTGGCGGTTCTGCGATTGCGACGGCTCGCGAACGTTGCCGCGCCACCACGCCGCCGCTCTGTCGCGAGCGACTTAGGAGTGCTTGTGGATGCCGCCGTCCACCATGTAGGACTGGCCGGTGAAGTAGCCGCCCTCGTCGCTGACGAGCAGCACGATGAGCGGGGCGCAGTCCGCCTCAGTGGTGCCGATGTAGCCGAGCGGCGTCTTCGCCTCCAGGCTCTTCAGGGCCGCCGGCTGGGTCTCGCGGAAGAAGTCGGTGGCGATGATGGGCAAAAACACGTTCACCGTGATGCCGTATTTGCCCCACTCGTTGGCCGCCGTGCGGGTGATGGCGCGGATGGCCTCCTTGGCCATGCCGTAGGCGCCGAAGCCCGCGTTGCCGTCGTAGCCGGCCGCCGAGGCGGTGTTGATGATGCGACCGTGGCCGCTCTCCTTCAGGTAGGGGAAGCACGCCTTCATGAACATCATGGAGGCGAGCGGGCCGCTCTCGAAGGCCTCCAGGGCGTAGGCCTCGTCCACGTCGTTGATCTCGCGGTACTGCATGGCGCCCTGGGCGCAGTTGATGAGGATGTCGATGCCGCCGAAGCGCTCGACGCACTGGGCCACCACGTTGTTGATCTGGTCGACGTCGGTCACGTCGCAGGCCACGGGCAGCACCTCCCCGCCGAAGGCCTCCACTTCCGCCTTCAGCTCCTCGAGCTTCTCCACACGGCGGGCGCAGGCGCAGATCTTCGCGCCGTTCTCGGCGAGCACCTTGGCCAGTCCCCGGCCCACCCCCGAGCTGGCCCCGGTTACAATGGCCACGCGCCCCTCAAGCTTCTTCATCATGGAACTCCCATCTGATCGAACAACCTTCATGTCATTCCGCAGTATAGGACACCTCTCGGTCGGCCGCCTGCGCATCGCTACGAATTCCCGCTATCGTCATCGCCATGGGATATACAATGGGATCCTCTCTCTGCAGAAAGCGGCGCAACCTCGAAGGGGGACTCATGGCAACCATCGCGATGGTGGATTTCGATTTCGACGACTGCAACTTCGAACGGGAAATGGCAGAAGCCGTGGGCGTTCGGTTCACCAGCTTCAACCACGGGCGCAACTGCACGGCGGACGAGATTATCGCCCACGGCGCGGACGCCGACGGGATCATCACGTCCTACGGGCGCTTCACCGCCGAGGTGATCGGGGCCCTGCCGTCGTTGAAGGTGATCAGCAAGACAGGCACCGGCGTGGACAACATCGACATCGCCGCGGCCACTGCCAACGGCACCGTGGTGTGCAACGTGCCCGGCTACGGCACCGAAGTCGTCAGCGACCACGCCATCGCCCTGGCCCTGGCCGTGCTGCGGCGCATCAACGAGCTGGACGCCGACATGCGCGCCGGCGTGTGGAACTTCCGGCAACGCCGGCCCTTGGGGCAGGTGGCGGGACGCACGTTTGCCGTGGCGGGCTACGGCAACATCGGTCGGGCCACGGCGACGAAGGCGGCCGGCCTCGGGTTCAAGGTCGTCGTATGGGACCGCCGCTGCGCGCCCGGCACCGTCACCGCCGAGGGCTTTCCCTGCCTCAGCTTGGACGATCTGCTACGCGCCGCCGACGTGGTCAGCTTCCACACGGCGCTCACCCCCGAGACACGCCATCTGCTGAACGCCGGCAACATCGGCCTGCTGAAAGAAGACGCCGTGGTGGTGAACACCGCGCGCGGTGCCGTTATCGACACCGATGCCGTGGCCGCAACGCTCGCCGCCGGCCGCCTGTGGGGCGCGGGGCTCGACGTGTTCGAGGACGAGCCGCTTCCCCCCACCGCGGTCATTCGCACGGCGCCCCACACGGTGCTCACGCCCCATGCCGCCTATTGGTCGGAGGAATCCGCCGCCGAGCTGCGCCACCGCTGCACTCAGAACGCCATCGACATGGTGCTCGGCCGCACGCCCAAGGCCTGCGTGAACCCGGAGGCCCTCGCCGCTGCGCTCGCGAAGTAGGGGCGGCAACGGCCGCAACAGCACCTCGTTTCGACTCACCATCCCCGGCCCCCTTAGAGAGGGCCCCGCAACCGCCTGTCCCCAAGCGCACCGAGCGGGGGCGGCGCAGCGCCCCCCGCCCAGCCCCGCCCCAGGCTCTTCTGCAGCCGTGGGACGGAGCCGGTCGCGCTCCCAGCACACAAAACGCTTACTTTTTGCGTGAGATTTGGAGTTGTGAGCGTCTCAGAGCTCGCCGCAGAGGTCAAGCAAGGAACTTGCTATCGAGCACACTAATCTGACCAGGTGCTTCTCAAAAGCTCTTTCAAATCACAGCCTTCGTCGCGGAATGAGGACGCTCATAACTCCAAATCTCATGCACAATGAGCCGCCTTTGTCGACCATCCCGTCAAAAGCCCCAGAATCGCTTCGCCCCTCTCAGGCCTTCCGCGGGAACCCCCCTTTACCGCCTCGCCCTCGATCTGCCGAGGCCGCCACACCTCCAACAAAAAGAACGCCCTGTTGCATCCTGATAGCAATTTGGAAAACGCACTTCGTCTTTAGTCGCATATAATCTTTCATCTGATATTCTTATACATATGGAAATAGTTTTTAGTCATATAACATCTTTAGAATTTCTCAGGCAGTGGTCGCGCAATCATCCTCTGACCCTGCGAGAGTTCCATGATCTGCGTCCTCGAGACACCGGACATCTCCCCGCCTCCCGCTTGAGGAGCTTCCGCTCTCTCGCCCGCGCCGCCGACACCGAGACAGCCGTGCGCGCAGTGATCGAGGACATCCAGAGGCCCAGTCTCAAGCGAGCGTTGGAGGAACGGTGGGCCCGCGCCGCAACTGGACACCCCCTCCACATCCTCGCTCAGCCCAAAGAGGGGCGCCACCCCACCAAGCATGTCCGGACCCACCAACTCGCTGCCCTTCTGCCGCGAGGGGCATTCCTTGAAATCGCCCCCGGCGTTGCCGTCTGCTCCCCCGAGCTCGCGTTCATCCAAATGGCCGAAACCCTCTCCTTTGGCGGGCTCATCGCCTTAGGCTACGAGCTTTGCGGATGCTACCCCTTGGACACCGACCAGCCAAGCACGCTCGTACGATCCCCGCTCACGACACCCGACCGAATCGCCTCATTCGCCAATCGCGCCGCGCGCATCAAAGGGGTTCAGCGGGCACGCGTGGCGGCCCGCTTCGTTCGCGCGAAATCCGCCTCGGTAAAGGAAACGGAGATGGCCGCGCTGCTCCTGACACCCGCGCGATGGGGAGGAATGGGCCTGCCCCCGGCTCTCACCAACGAGCCCGTTGCACTTTCGAAGAGCGCAACCCGCATCGGCCGCAGCCAACGAGCGGTGTGCGACCTTCTCTGGCCGCAGTTCCATGTTGCAGTGGAGTACGACGGCCTCGCCTCTCACACCCAGCGACATCAGCAAGCACACGACTCCCGCCGTCGCGACGCTCTAACGGCCGACGGACTCGATGTCATCATGGTCACTTCCTCGCAAATCGACAGTATTTCCGAGTTCATCGAAATAGCCAACGCCATCGCGCGGAAGGCGGGGCGCAGGATACCCGACCGTCCCCCTTCCTTTCACCGCCGACACCTGCAACTTCGCCACGAATTGAGAGTCTTCCACCACACGCAGTTCTCACCGCCTCGGCCTTGATGCAATCAACATGCCCCGCCATCCTCTCGGGGCAGGGAAAAGCGCCCCCTTGCTTCGACATCACCACAGGGCATCGACAGATCGGATAACGAATCACCCGAAAAATGCACCAGAATGTGAGTTATGAGCCTTTGGAAGAACACGGTGACGCAAAACTTGGAAAGACGCTCGAGGATACAACGCTCTGATCAGGTCATTTTCACGCGGAACCTTAAAACGACCCTCTCCAAGCAAAAGAAAGACGCTCGTAACTCAAAATCTGACGCAGAAAGAGGCATCGGAAAGCGCCGACTCGGCAATGCGCTCACAGAGGGGGCAGCGCAGTCGAAAACTTCATGCGCACCAAAAGCGAGCGCACCTGCCGTGGAATTCGCGAGGCATTGCAAAAAAAGGAAGCCCGACCGCGGGGGCGGTCGGGCCGGGGGGCGTCGGGGAGGCGGGAGGGAGTGCCGCCCCGACACGGGAAAAGCTTGTTAGCGGCGCGGGCGGGCTGAAGGCCGCCCCCCCCTACGCAGTCACCACGGGCTGCAGGCTGCACGATTGGATCGCGCCCACCCGTAGGGGCGGCCTTCAGCCCGCCCCGGGCAAACGTGATCCGCCCGCGGGGGCAGGCCCCAGGCCACCCCCGACCCAAGCGCTCGGCTAGGCGGTCTCGCGATCGCGCAGCTCGTGGCAGGTGCCGCACTCGAACACTCCGCGATGGTGGCACTGGGCGCAGTACTTCATCGCATCCTTCGGCAGGTCCTTCGAGTGGTTGTTATGGCAATCGGTGCAGGTCGCCGGATTCTCCTCGTGCTTGGCGCCGGCGGGACGCTCGTGCGGATTTACCGTCGTGCCCTTGTCGTCGGTCAGCGCCGTGGAGTCGGCGGTCAGCGCCGCCACCTCGGCCAGGTCGCCGTGGCAGCTGATGCAGGTTGCCGGGTCGACGGTGTCCACCGTGGCCTTGGAGGCCGGCTTGTCGCCGAACTTCACATCGGCGTGCTCGGTGGCCAGCACGTCTTCCTGGGTATGGCACTGCACGCAGGTGATGTCCTCGGCCTCGTGGGCCACATCCTGGGGGCACGCGGCGTCAGTCGCCGACTCGGCCTCCACGGTGTGGCAGGTGGCGCAATCGGATTCCATGGTCCAATTCACCGGCTGGCCCGCCATGGGGTCGGCGGATTCCTCCGTCGCGGCATCGCCGGAATCGCTCGCGGCCGGCTTCGCCTGGGGAGCGCAGCCCATGAGACAGGCCATCAGCGCCGTCAGCGCAACCACCGCGCCGAGAACGGCCATAAGGGTACGGCGACGGTTCACGGTTACAGCTTCACGTTCCATTACTTCGTTCCTCTCTTCTCGACGCGGTCAGGATCGTGCGGCTATTCGGCGTCCCAGTTCTCCAGGCCAGCGGCGTGGCGGGCGGCGATGCGGCCCCACACCTGGTTCTCGGCGTTGTTGCCGCCGGTGATGCCGTAGGTGTGGCTCTGGAAGTTGCCGAAGCAGCCGGCCGCGTACAGGCGCGGGATGGGGTTTTGAGCCGGGTCGAGCACCTGGGCATGCTCGTTCTTCATGGGGCCGCCCAGGGTGGAGCAGGAGCCGGGGTAGATGGACACGGCGTAGTAGGGGCCGGCATCAAGGGGCACCATGGTCTCGGCCGCGCGGTCGAAGCGGGCGTCCTTGCCGGCGGCGCAGAAGCCCTGGTACTCATCGAAAGTGGCCTTCAGCGCGTCCACGTCCATCAGCGGGTCGAACTCCTTGATCTTCTGGCCGAGCTCCTCGATGGTGGCACCGGTCAGGATCCAGCCGCGCTCCAGCTCGGCCTTGTTGTCCTGGCTCCAGCCGTCCCAAGCGCGGATGGAATCCGGCAGGTCGCTGGCGAAGTTGCCGCACTCGAAGAAGTCGCCCTGACTGGTGGACAGCTTACCGGCGTCGAAGCAGCTCTGGTCGAAGATGCCCCAGGACGGGATGCGGTCGAAGTCGGCGATGGAGTCGTCGAAGGACAGCAGGGTGTGCCAGCCGTTGTGCGGCGAGCCCATGTTGTTCTCGTTCACGAAGCGGCGACCCAGACGGTTCACGTTGAAGTAGCTGAAGCCGGGCATGAAGTACAGGATGGAGAAGTCGTACTCGGGATCGCGGGTCCACATGGAGTACATGGAGATGGCCATGTCCATGTGCCACAGCTTCGCTCCCACGTCCTCCACCATCTTGATGCCGTCGCCGGTGTTGTACTGCCAGCCCTCGAACTTGAAGGGGGAGCACTTCAGGTACTCGTTCTTCAATTCCTCGTTGAACTCGAAGCCGCCGATGGTCATGATAACGCCCTTGCGCGCCTTCACGGTCTTCTCCTCGTTACCGATCATGGTGTAGGCGCCCACGATCTCCTTGGTGGCGGGATTCTGGATGAGGCGCTCGTCATGACAGTCGAACAGCACCTGCACGCCGAGCTGCTCGCGCTGGGCGTCCAGCTCGTGGAAGGACAGCATGCCGAAGCCGTCCACCGAGGACAGCTTGCAGGAGCCCTCGTAGGCGTTGTCGTCCAGGAAGTAGTACTCGGGGATGGCGCCGGCCAGGGCCACCTCCACCACTTCGTAGGTCATGCCGTACTTGTCGGCATACTCGGTGTTGCGGGCGCACTCCTCGACCCAGGCCTCGATCATAGCATCCGGGGTCTTGCCCTTGGTGAAGGCGCGAATGTAGTCCTTAAAGCGCTGCTTGTCGGCCTCCTCCACGATGGTCCACTCGCCGTTGTTGATGGAGCTGTTTCCGCCGCCGCGCTCGGGGGCCTTCTCCAGCACGATCACTTCCTGGCCGCACTCGTCGGCGCCGATGAGCGACGCCCACATGCCCGCGCCGCCGTAACCGATGACGAGCAGATCGCACTCGTAGTCCCAATTGGCGGGCATCCAGTCGCCGGTGTCGGCGAGGGCGCCCTGACCGCTCTCCTGAGAGCAGCCGGCGAGCGCCGCGGTGCCGGCCATGGCCGCCGCGGCAAGGCCCGCGCCCTTGAGGAACGAGCGGCGGGAAACGCCGAGATTCGCATCCTTCTTCATAATGGTCCTTCCTCCTGTTACTCGTGCGGATATGCGGAGCCTTTTCTCCGCAGCCTTCTGTCAAGGGCCGCTCGCCGTGATCGCCGAGCCCCTCCCCTCGCGGCCTGCATCCGCGTTTGCAAGGCATAAGGTTACGGTTCGCCTTTGATCCGCACATCTGAACGTCCGTCGGATTTTGCGATAATTTTTTCGTAGATGCTGAGCGAATCCCCTGATCAGAGCCTCTACGATTCTCGATCCGATAGGCGCTAAATGCCCCTTCGGCTATGATCGTAGGCTGAAGGAAAACCCGAATGCGCTATCATGCTCATCACCGCACAACGACACAGCCTGGGGAGGGGACGCAAGTGTCATTTCAAATACGCGGGCACCGGCACACCGAGAACACAGCTCGCTCGTTAGGGGGAAGCGCTGCCGGGGGCGCCCTTGCTGCGCTCGAGAACACCGATCGCGCGGTCGAGGGCGGCGCGGCTTCTGCTTCGGAGAGCGCCCCTGCGCCGCTCGGCGCCGTGACCGATTCGGCCATTCTGGACTTCCTTATCATCGTGCTGGGATTCGGCCTGTGCCGGGCCTGGATCGTGTTCTGCCTCGGCGCGCCCCTCGTCTTGCCCGCCGCATCGCCCACCCACTGGGTGTATCTGGCCGCCGGAGCCCTGTGCGCCCTGCTGGTGGCCCTCGTGTGCCGCAGCGGCGGCCCAGTGGTGGTGCGCGTGCGCGGCCTGCTGTTCAAGATCACGCCCTTCGCGCTGCTGGCAAGCGGCACTCTCATCCCCTTGGCGGTCGCGCTCAACAGCGAGGTGCTCATGGTCTGCGGCTTCGTCACGGGCGGCATGGGCGCCGGTCCCTTACAGGTGCTGTGGGGCGACCGCTTCGCCCACCATTCGGTGCAGTTCGCCGCCTTCGCCTCGCCGGCGGCGGCCGTCGTCACCGCCATGGTGTCGGCTCTGTCCTCCAGCCATACGAGCTTCGTGGGCTTTACGGCGATCCCGCTGCTCTCCTTCGCACTTCTGGCCTTTCACGCCCACCGCACGGGACATCCTTGGGCAACGCTGTTCGGGAAGCCAGGCGCCGCGGCGGCCAGGGGCGCAACGGACGGGGAAGCCGTGGGGAGCGCCGAAGCGCCCGAGAGCCGAGCCGCAGCCGAGTCCGGCGATGCCGCGCGGCGCAAGCGCGCCGTGCCCCTGGGCGTGGGGAAGCTCATGTTCTCCATCATGATCTTCTCGCTGCTCTGCCGCATGTTCGACACCATGAACACCGGCGCCGACCCCTTGGCCGCGCTCGGCGGCAGCGCCATCTTCGCTCTGGTCGTCGTGGGTGTTGCGTTCTTCGCCATCGTGGCGCGGGTACGCGACCGCTTCAACCCCACCTTCATCTATCGGCTCTCGCTGCCCATTATGGTGGCGGGATACGTGGCCATCGCGCTGCTGTTCGACAGTCATGCGGCCTTCTCGCTGCTCATCATCAATGTGGGCTATGAGTTCTTCGACATTCTCACCTGGGTGCTGTTCGTGGACGCCGCGCGGCGCCGGCGCGGCGGCGGCCTGTACATCTTCGGCCTGGGCGTAGCTTTCATGTTCTGCGGCATGGCCCTGGGCAACGCCGCGAGCCATGTGGCCGCCGCTTTAGTGGTCGTGGGAGATCTGCAGGCCAACGTGCTGGCCATGGCGGCCATCCTGTGCCTGGTGATCGTGGCCTTCCTCGTGCTGCCCGAGGGCACCGTGGCCCAGCTATCCGAATCGCTGCGCGAGGGGCGGCGCGAGAGTCACGAGGAGCGCGCCAAAACAGCCGACGGAGACGCGGAGGCTGCGGCCGAGAACGAGGGCGAGACCCAAGAAGAGAGCAGTGGCGAGGGGCGCATCGAGTCGCATTGCGCGGCCGTGGCCCGCGATTTCGGCCTCACGCCCCGCGAGAGCGAGGTCATCGTGCTTCTGGCCTACGGGCGCACTCTGGCCATCATCGCCCGCGACCTGCACATCGCCCAGGGCACGGCCCGCACCCACATCGAGAACATCTACCGCAAGCTGGATGTGCACAAGCAGCAAGAGCTTATCGATCTCGTAGAGAGTCACGAGAGTATGTAGGGTTTCGAAACGGAGCCGCCATTGAACGTGAAACGGCCCCTGCGGGAATTGCTCCCACAGGGGCCGTTTCACGGGGAGGCCGCTGCGACCGTCGTTCATGCCGATCGATTCCGCAGGGGCGACCATCGTGCTACCGCAGCAGCGCCATCGTAGGAGCGGGCTTCAGCCCGCCCGATCGTCATCGCAGCCTTTGCGGGGGGCGGCCTCGCACTTCCGCGGGAATGACTCCGCAGGGGCAAGCTTCAGACCGCCTGTCCACCACAGCTGATGAGCGGGCTGAAGCCCGCCCTACGGGATTGACTCTCACAGAACCTATTCCCCTGAAGAGCCTGGCGGGGCCTGCCCCTTCCCTACTCCGCGCTCTCGGCGGTCTCGGCGGCTGTGGCGGCCTCGCGCTCGGCGCGCTGGCGCTCCAGCTCGGCCATGGCCTCGCGGGGCGAGGGCGGCCGCGGAGTCTCCTGGGCAATGGCGGAGGCCAGGGCCTCCTCATCGGCGCCTTCGATCGCAATGCCCTTGACGGCATCGCCGATGGCCAGACGCTCGACAACGTCGATACCCTCCACCACCTGGCCGAACACCGTGTACTGATCGTCGTACTCGGGCTGCTCGCCCAGCGAGAAGTAGAACTGGCAGCTGCCGGAATTCGGCGCCGACTTGTGGGCCATGCACAGGCTGCCCAGGCGATGGATGTTCTTGGGGTTGCTTCCCCATTCGTCGATGATCGTATAGCGCGCATCCCCCGTACCTGGATGCATGCCGCGGATGACGCCCTTCACGGCCGCCAGCACCTGAGCCGGTCCCATGGATCGCGTGACGGGGCAGCCGCCCACCACCACAGAGCCCTCCTTGCGGGCATGGAACTTCAGATTGTCGTAGAAGCCCTTGGCGGCCAGCTCCACGAAGTTGCCCACGGTCACCGGAGTCTCAAGGCCGAACAGCTCCGCGCGCACGGCGCCCTTCGATGTTTCGATCACTGCTACCTCGTTGCCCGTGGGCACGTAGCGCGGCGCGTAAATGGAAAGCTCGATGCGTCCCATGTCATTCCCTTCCCTCAGGTCGTGCCAGTGCGAGCCGCCCTTGCAAAAGCGGCTTCCCCATCTTAGAACAGAAGGACTGCGGGCGCGTCCGATGGAGCATCCTATTTTTGCGCGAAATCCAGAGTTATGAGCCTCGCGCCATCCCCGCGTCGACGAGCCGCCTCGAAAATGCATAGGATCTCGAGTTATGAGCGTCTTGGAAGCGCAAAAAGAACGGCCTGGGATTCCGCCTTCAGCGAAACCCCAGGTCGCAAAGATTCAACACTCTCTCGAGGAATCGACAGATCCCTTCACGACGCTCATAACTCGAGATCCCATGCAGAAAAGGGGCCTGCGTCCAACCGGGCTCAGGTTTTGGCGCCCAAAAGGACGCCGCGCTCAGAGGGATCGTCTCGTTTCTCTCCAGGAAGCCCCGCGCTGCACCGCCTAAGCGGCCAAACGGCGGGCGATGGCCCTGATGAACTCGCCTGTGGAAAGGGTAGTCGGATTCTCAAGCGTGGTGATGCGGGCCAAGTCGCCGGTCATCTCGCCGGCCTCGATGGTATCCAGGGTAGCCGCTTCCAGACGGTCGGCGAACGCAACCAGCTCGTCCAACCCGTCCAGCTCGCCGCGCTTGCGCAGGGCGCCGGACCAGGCGAAGATGGTGGCCACGGAATTCGTGGACGTCTCCTTGCCCTCCAGGTGCTTGTAGTAGTGGCGCTGCACGGTGCCATGGGCCGCCTCGTACTCGTAGACGCCGGCCGGACTCACGAGCACCGAGGTCATCATGGCCAGCGACCCGAAGGCCGAAGACACCATGTCGCTCATCACGTCGCCGTCGTAGTTCTTGCAGGCCCAGATGAAGCCGCCGTCGGCCTTCATGACGCGGGCCACGGCGTCGTCGATGAGGGTGTAGAAGTACTCGATGCCGGCCGCCTCGAAGCGCCCGGCGTACTGGTCGTCGTAGATCTCCTGGAAGATGTCCTTGAAGCGGTGGTCGTACTTCTTGGAGATGGTGTCCTTGGTGGCGAACCACAGGTCCTGCTTGGTATCCAGGGCGAACTCGAAGCAGCTCGTGGCGAAGCTGGCGATGGAGGCGTCCAGGTTGTGCATGCCCTGGGCCACGCCGGCCCCGTCGTACTCGTGCACCAGCTCGCGAATCTCGGTGCCGTCCTCACCGGTGTACACCAGCTCCACCTTGCCGGGGCCGGGCACGCGGATCTCGGCGTTCTTGTACACGTCGCCGTAGGCGTGGCGGGCAATGGTGATGGGCTTGACCCAGTTACGCACGCAAGGCTCTATGCCCGCCGCGTTGATGGGGGTACGGAACACCGTGCCGTCCAGCATGGCGCGGATGGTGCCGTTGGGGCTCTTCCACATCTGCTTCAGGTCGTACTCGTCCATGCGCGCGGCGTTCGGGGTGATGGTGGCGCACTTCACGGCCACGCCGAGCCGCTGGGTGGCCTCGGCCGATTCGATGGTGACCATGTCGTCGGTGGCGTTGCGGTTTTCCAGACCCAAATCGTAGTACTCGGTCTTGAGATCCACAAAGGGGCAGATCAGCTCGTCTTTGATCATCTGCCAGATGATGCGGGTCATCTCGTCGCCGTCCATCTCCACCAGCGGCGTGGTCATTGCGATTTTCGTCACGGGGCCTCCTCGGGTATCGGAATTGCTCGGTGCCTATGCTACCGCGAAACCTAACCGCCACGCCCCGCAATTCGCCCAGAAACAAGGATGTAACGCGGAAGGGAGCGAAGGCGACTGTGAGAAAGCCCTCGTTTCCGAAATTATGGACAAACCTGGACAAGACGCACGTTTGTCAGAGTTTGAAGACGCGCCGAGAGTCATTGCGGAGCCAGAAAACTCTGACAAACGTGCATTTTGTCGTACCGTTCCACGCCAGCGCTCTGGCAAACGCACATTTTGTCCAGAAGGCATGCTATCGGTTGGCGTTTTCGAACGCGGCGATTTCCTCGATAAAGGCAGCGCCGTAGGTTTGCAGTTTCTTCTGGCCCACGCCGGGCACGTCGAGGAATGCCGCCTCCGTCGTGGGGCGGGCGGCGGCGAGGGCAGCCAGGGTTGAGTTGTGGAACACCACATAGGGCGGCACCTCGGCCTCGTCGGCCAGGCGCTTGCGCAGGGCGCGCAAGCGCTCGAACAGCGCCTCGGTCGCCGCATCGGGGGCTTCCCCGGCTTCTCCCCCACCGAAGGTGTGCCCGGAGCCGACAGCGCGGGTCTGAGATTCCCGGAGCGCCGACTTCTTTCGCGATGGTTTGGGCGTTTGCTTCATGGTAAGGCGGAAGTCCTCCTCGGCGGCCTCGCGGTAGCGCGGCCCGAAGCCTACCACGGGGAACTTCCCCTCGGTGATGGCCAGATACTCGCCGGCGGCCAAAAGCTCGACCACCTCCAGAAGCAGCGGGCGCTTCGCGTCCACCGACCCGTAGCAGGACAGGCCCGTGAGACCCCACTGCCGCAGGTTCTCGGTATCGGCGCCGCGCAGCACGTCGACCACCGTGGTCTTGCCGAAGCGGCCCCGCAGGGCCTGCACGCAGCGCATCACCGCACGGGCCTCGGCCGTCACGTCCACAGCCTCGAATTGCCCGGCGCAGTTCGAACAGCAGCGTGGATCGGGCGCGGACCCTCCCTCGCTTTCCCCGTCTTCCCCGAAATAGCGGAGGAGATAGCGACGCAGACAGTCGGTGGTGTAGCAGTAGCCCACCATGGACTCCAGCATGCGACGGCGACCAGCGCGCACCACCTCGGACTCTTCGGGCGTGAGCGCCTCATTGGACGACTCCTGTTCGATGAAGAAGCGCCCCGTGGCGATGTCGCCGTCGCACCACAAAAGCAGGCATTCCGCCGACGATCCGTCACGGCCGGCGCGGCCGGCCTCCTGGTAGTAGGCCTCCACCGAGCCAGGCATATTGAAGTGGGCCACGTAGCTGACGTTCGACTTGTCGATGCCCATGCCAAAGGCGTTAGTGGCCACCATCACCGGCGCATCATCGGCAACGAAAGCCCGCTGGTTGCTCTCGCGCTCGTCCGGGGAAAGACCCGCATGGTAGCGTGTGGCCGCAACGCCGCGCTCCCGCAGGTGAGCGCAGACCTCCTCCACCGTGGCACGCTTAGAGCAGTACACGATGCCGCTCTCGGTGCGACGCTCGTCGATGAAGCGATCGAGCCGCGCCAGCTTGCGCTTGGGCTCGTGACGCTCCACGGCAAAGCGCAGGTTCGGTCGGTCGAAGCCCGTCACCGTGACCGCGGGGTCGGCCAGGCCCAGCAGGCGCACGATGTCGGCCCGCACACGACCCGTGGCCGTAGCCGTCAGCGCCGCCACGACCGGGCGGCAGGGCAGTGCCGCGATGAAGTCGCCGATGGCCAGGTAGGAGGGACGGAAGTCCTGGCCCCACTGGGACACGCAATGGGCCTCGTCCACCGCCACGAGGGGGATGAGCGCCTCGCGAGCAAAGGCTAGAAAGCGCGGGTCGTCCAGCCGCTCGGGCGCCACGTACATGAGGTCGTAGGCCCCCGCACTCGCCCGGCGCAGCACCTCGCCCTGCTGAGACGGACTCAGCGTGGAGTTCAGGTAGGCGCCCCGCACGCCCGCCTCCTTGAGCGACCGCACTTGATCGGCCATGAGCGATACCAGAGGGCTGATAACCAGCGTCAGGCCGTCCAGCACCACCGCCGGCACCTGGTAGCACACCGACTTCCCCGCCCCGGTGGGCATGACCGCCAAAACGTCGCGTCCCGCCAGCACCGAGGCCACCACCGCCTCCTGCCCCGCCCGAAACGAGCCGTAGCCGAAGTACGTCTCCAGAACTTCCCGCGCCGCCTCAAGCCGCCCGCGATCTCCCATGCTACGCCCCCAGCTCATATCCACACCCAGCATCGTTCAATGCCAATTTCCGTGCGCGCATTGTATCACAATCTTTTTACGATAAATGATCAACAGGGTGAGCAGATATGAGTCAACCGAGGAGCCCGTTCCCTGCCGCGGTTCCGCAGGCTGCTCCGACTATCGCCCGCAGCCGCCAACCGTCCCCGGGCGGCCTGAAGCCCGCCCCTACGAAACGACGCGAACCGCACCCATCGTCGACACAGCAAACCCCCACCTCTCATGTATGAGAGGTGGGGGCAAATTAGCGCCAGGAGCGCGGGTCCTCCATGCGCTGCAGCTCCTTAGTACTCCTCGTACGTCATCGATCCGTCAGACCAGGTGATCTCGTAGTACCCGTGGCCGTCTCCACTGCAATTGGGAACCTGCGTTCTGCTTACAATGCTCTTTTCGGACGATTTGTTCGAAGACGAGCCGCTGTTCCTGCTCGAGGTGTTGTTGCTCGCAGCCGGCTCTGGCTTCTTCACATAGCGGGTGACGGTAATAAGCATGCCGTCCTCAAGCGGAGCAGCCGTATCGACATCGACTTTATCGCCGTCTTTCAAAGTAACCCCCGCGCTATCGAGAGCATCCTGCACTGTGCCGTTGACCATTGCCACGTCGATGTTCTCCCCGTCAACTGCGACGACGACATGCTTCATCCGCTCGACGGTGATCGTCACGTCCCCATCGCCGATCTCGGAATCAAGAGACGGCGACACCTCATCGCCCTCCGCCAAAGTGACCCCCGCTTTGTTGAGAGCGTCCTGCACGGTGCCATCGACCATCGCCACCTCGATGTTCTCCCCGTCAACTGCGACAACAATGCTCTTCACACGCTCGACGGTGACCGTCAATCCCTCGCCGGTAATCTCGGTGTCAAGGGAAGGTGACACCTCATCGCCTTCCGCCAGCGTAACACCTGCCTCCTCCAAGGCATCCCGCACCGTGCCACGCAAAAGCTCGACATCGATATTCTTGCCATCAACGGCGATGACCACCTTCTTCATGCGCTCGATGGTGATGACCTCCCCCTCGTCCTTGATCTCGGAATCAAGAGACGGCGACACCTCGTCACCTTCGTTCACCGCAATACCCGCGGCAGACAGGATATCGCCCACTGTCTCTCCTGCATGGGCGCTCACCTCGGTGCTCTTTCCCTCATCAAGCACATTCACCGTAATCTCTTTGGGACCGCAAGCGCACAGTGCGACCATCGCAAACGCCATAATCGCAATTACGGCCACGCACTTGGCAATTCCTCTAGTATTCGTAATTTTTGTCATCGCAATTCCTCTCAATATTTACCGTGTTTGAACCTACCGCCTTAAACCCTGCCGAATCACGAACAACCACTGAAATCGACAACGTAGACAGGTCTTCATAATCGCCTGCGTCCAAGTAGGCAATGAACGCGTCTTCGCGTTGGTCCGTGAGAAAGTCGTAGCACTCATAGAGTGTCCCATACCCCTCGTCGTCACGAACATAAAGATAGACAGGAGACGAGCCCTCCCCCAGTTCCTCGTCAACCAATCCCGTTACCTCGAGATACAGTGGCGAGTTTTCGCTCATCTTTACCGTGAGATCGAAACTCTTTGTCGTGACCAAATCGATCGATTCGGCCTCAACAATAGGAGCTCTCATAATAGGCGGCTGGGTGAGGAACCATCCAATATTGCGTTCGGCAATCACAAAGACCACGTCGTCGGGCTGATACTGGCCAAGCGATATATCGAGCATGACCGGGAACGACTTGCTGAAAATCGCATCGCCGAAAGCGGATGCGAAAAACGGGAGGAGCAGATTGCCAAACGAGTCTCGGTACATGAAAAGCGAGTCCCGAGCATCGCCGTTTTCAGTCCGAATGAACGGCTCTTCGACCGAAGCAGTCTCGGTGACGTACTGATAGGCGCCCTCTGCGCCGTAATAGTAGTTCAACTCGGGATGGCCAATGGAAGGATACATCATCTTATTTAGATCGCCGACGAAATCCTCCCGTTCTTCAACCCGCACGTCGGCATAGTCATCGTGGGGCTTCTCGAGCTCCGAAAGGACAGCATGGTAGGCAAGAAGCGCCCCTTTGTTGTTCCAGTGGGAATCACGAGAGAAATAGAGCGTCTCGTCATGCCCTTCGAAGACATCGAAAAGATTGCAGTAGGCCACCGAGCTATCTGCCAGGGCGGCGTTGAGCAGCGTGCGATTCCTGTCGGCCGACTCATCGACGCGGTAATAACTCGGCATATGCTCAGGATAAAGCGTGTTCTTGTTCGGGGCCACAGCGAACAAGAACTGCGCACCATGCTCCTCGGTGCGCTGTTGAACAAGGGCGAGATTGTGGACGATCCCATCGATTTGTTCCTTGCTGAGCGCATTTCGGCCTTGATAGTCATCCAGCGTGGAGGCATAGTAGAGCCAGCCATCTGTGCCGGCAACGACCGAATCAAGATTCGATACGCCGAAGATGCTGCTTTGGATGACGGCATCTGCCGTGATGATATCAGGACGAAACGCGAAATGCTGCTCGAAGTATTTCCCAAGATCGGAGAGGATATTCGCGTTGAAGACACCGTCCTCTTCCATAGCCCGCGGCAAGTCTAGACTCTGCTCGTTTCCAACGGGCTGGGTCGTCGGTTTGGCAATCATCCCGAGAGAAGGGACGAGACACACCGCAAGACATGCGGTTATGAATACCAGCGGACCGATTTTTCTCACCATACCCCTCCTCTCAGAACCTGAAATAAATAAACGGGTGATAACCACCAGCGGACAGTCGCACGATGCACCAGACAAGACCGATAAAGGCCAGCACGTAAAGCAGGGCAGAGACGATCTTCCAGGGAAGCGTCAAATCCGCTGAACTATAGAGGATCTCCCGAAGTTTGTCGGCAATGGGCACGATCGGCCCGCTGCCGACAACAGCGGCCGCCAACATAGTCAAAAACCAAGGAGTGAGCTGCTCGTAAAACAGCGCAGTATGCGCCCCGGAGAAGTCGAAGCCGAAAAACATGCTTCCGAAATAACTGAGCGCGTAGGGCAGCGTGTCTGCCCTAAACAGAACAAAGCCGAGAGTTACCACGAGAATCGTGTATAAATGGCCGAAGAATTTCGGCATTCTCTTAAGGATCGGGACATACTCCTCAATGAGTAGGAAAAGCCCGTGCCACAAACCCCAAACCACAAATGTCCAGCTCGCTCCATGCCAAAGGCCGCACAGGAAAAACACCGTGAGGCGATTCAAGACCGCACGGGGCTTGCCCTTCCGATTGCCGCCCAGGGGGATGTAGAGATACTCCTTGAACCAAGTGGAGAGCGAGATATGCCACCGGCGCCAGAAATCTTGGACGTTCAAGGCGCTATAGGGGTAATTGAAGTTCTCCTTGAACTTGAACCCGAACATCATCCCGAGGCCGAGCGCCATGTCGGAATAGCCGCTGAAGTCGTAGTAGATCTGGAAGATATAGGCGATGGCCCCGAGCCATGCGGTCAGAATGCACAACTCGGAGGAAGGGGTCGAGAACATGACATCGGCAACCTGCCCCATGGTATCGGCAATGAGCACCTTCTTTGCGAGTCCGCAGATGAAACGCCTGAGTCCATGGGCGATGTTCTCGACACTTTGCCGCCTACCAACGATCATCTCCTCGATATCGCGATATTTGACAATGGGACCCGCGATAAGCTGCGGGAAAAATGAGATGTAAAGCAGCACGTAGAAGAAGTTCCGCTGCACGGCGACCGCGCCACGATACACGTCTATAACGTATGAGAGCGCCTGAAACGTGAAGAACGATATGCCTATGGGGAGGGCGATGGCGGGCACGGGCAGACTGGTTCCGAAGGCGGTGTTGCAAGTATCGACGATCATCCCCGAGTACTTGAACACCACCAACAAACCCAAATTTGCGACAATAGCCATGATTACCGCGAACCTGTTCTTGCCTTCCGCATGCTTTGGCGTCTTGGAAATCCAAAGCGCACAGAGGTAATTCATCAACGAGCTTCCAAGCATCAGGAAGACGTACACCGGCTCCCCGTAGGCGTAGAAGGTCAGACTCGCGATGATGAGCAGGGCGTTTTTAGCCTTCAAGGAAGGCACAACGGTATAGAGGAGGAACACCCCCGCCAAAAACGTACACAAGAATACTATTGAGCTAAAAACCATGAGCTAATCTCGATACCGTATCGGCTTCAACATCAGAGACGCTAGATGGCAACACGATGCCAGGGGGAATCAGCGGGGCACCGGTCCGTGTACCCCGGCCCTCCCGGCGCATGGATGGGCCTGGCAAAATAGCTCTCCGAGCGATGGTTCTTCTCCCACTCGGGGTCATAGACGAGCCCGTCAATCTCGGCCCAGCCATGACCGCCGCTATTGCACGCGTACACGTTCTCGTAACCGATAGCCTTGGCCATGAACGCCATTGCCGCAGCGCAGCTCAGGCAGTTCCCCCCGCGGCCCACGAAGATGTCGTCGGCGTAGATGGTCTCCCAGCCGCTGGCCCTCATGTGGGGCACACGCGGGTTGTACTCGGGGAAGTCGTCGCGGATGTGCACGTAGGCGGCCCACAGCTTCTGCTCCTTGGTCATGGAGGGGTCGGTGCACAGCTCGACCTCCCTGAGGGCGCGGGCGTAGACGGCCGCGTGGGCCTCCGACACCGGCAGCCAGGCGCCCGAGGAGGCGAACACGTAGGTCTTGCCGTCGATGGTGCGCGCGCCGGTGGCCATCACGCCGTCGGCGTCCATCCAGTACCAGGTGCCGCCCAGGTCGAGCCAGCCGGTGTGGGCCACGCCGCCGGGGCCGCCGTAGAACCACGCGCCGCCGAACTGCTGCCAGCCGGCGAGGGGGCGGCCCTGGGCGTCGCGCAGGACGACCGCGCCGCCCTCCCGGGTGCCCACCCGCGCGATGGCGCCGGAGGAGGACGCGTAGCCCACCTCGCCGCCGCCGAGGTCGACGACCGCGTCGGAGGCCATGGCGCCCGAGGCGCCGAAGGAGTAGAGGGCCCCGCCGACGCTCTCGACGCCGCCCGCGGCCATGGCGCCGGAGGGCCGCAGCCAGTACCAGGCGCCCCCGTCGAGCAGCCAGCCGGTGGCCATGGCGCCGGAGGGCCGCAG
Organism: Adlercreutzia mucosicola DSM 19490; assembly: GCF_000422625.1. Lineage (GTDB taxonomy): Bacteria > Actinomycetota > Coriobacteriia > Coriobacteriales > Eggerthellaceae > Adlercreutzia > Adlercreutzia mucosicola. The sequence continues at coordinate 307,945 of NZ_AUGK01000005.1, forward strand.
GTAGTACCAGTCGCCGCCGACGCGCTGCCAGCCGGTGAGCATGGCGCCCGA
>NZ_AUGK01000006.1:0-55529 GCF_000422625.1 Adlercreutzia mucosicola DSM 19490
ATGGCAAAGATCGTCAGCTCTTGGAACGACTGGGACCCGCTGAAGCGCGTCATCGTCGGCCGCTGCGACAACTCCGTCATCCCGCCGGAGGAGCCCGCCACCTCCGAGAAGGTGCCCGTTGACTCCGAGATGCGCGGCATGTGGGGCCTGCGCCCGCTCGAGACCGTCGAGCGCGGCAACGAGTGCCTCGAGAACCTCGTGAAGATCCTCGAGGACCGCGGCGTCGTCGTCGACCGCCCGACCCCGCTGCAGTGGAACCAGGCCATCGGCACCCCGGACTTCCGCAACGACTCCATGATGACCTGCATGCCCCCGCGCGACATCCTGCTGACCATCGGCAACGAGATCATGGCCGCCGCCAACTCCTTCCGCTGCCGCTACTTCGAGTACCTGGCCTACTGGCCCCTCATGGAGATGTACTTCGAGCAGGACCCCGACTTCAAGTGGACCCAGGCCCCCCGCCCGCGCCTGACCGACAAGTCCTACAAGCACAACTACTACGACGAGAAGATCACCCTGGAGGAGCGCCTCGAGCGCACCGCCGCCAAGGACTTCGTGACCACCGAGGTGGAGCCCATGTGGGACGCCGCCGACGTGATGCGCATGGGCAAGGACCTGTTCATCCAGCACGGCCTGACCACCAACCGCGCCGCCATGGACTGGTTCCAGCGCTACTACCCCGAGTTCCGCGTGCACGCCGTGAACTTCCCGGGCGACCCCTACCCGATCCACATCGACGCGACCTTCGTGCCGCTGCGCCCCGGCCTGATCATCAACAACCCGCACCGCCCGCTGCCCGAGCCGCAGCGCGCCATCTTCGAGGCCAACGACTGGCAGATCGTCGAGGCCGCCGACCCGGCCCACACCGAGCCGCCGGCGCTGTGCTACTCCTCCGTGTGGCTGTCCATGAACTGCCTGGTCCTCGACCCGAAGACCGTCATCGTGGAGGCCTCCGAGGTGCACCAGCAGGAGCAGATGGACAAGCTGGGCATGAACGTCATCCCCTGCGACCTGCGCGACGCCTACCCGTTCGGCGGCGGCCTGCACTGCTCCACCGCCGACGTCTACCGCGAGGGCGAGTGCCTCGACTACTTCCCGAACCGCGTCGAGGATCCCACCCTCGTGCGCCCCGAGATGTGGAAGTAAGCTTCGCATCACCTCTACGCGAGAGCGTTTGCAAGGAACCCGCTTCGGCGGGTTCCTTTTTTGTGCACATGACTAATTGTTAAATCTACGTTGCTCAAAAGGCCTGGTGTGGTAAGGTATAAAGCTAAGTCAAGGCCATATTGAAAGGAGAAGCCATGACTACCATCTTTCTTGCACCCGAAGGGGCGGGTGATTCCCATGAGTAGCACGACGGTTCCGGCGAAGACCTCCACCTACGCCGAGGCTACCGAAGCAGAGAAACAGGCGGTTTTGCGCAAGGTGACCGGATCTTCCTTCCTCGGTAACTTCATCGAGTGGTTCGATTACGCCAGCTATTCGTATCTGGCTACGGTCATCGCGCTGGTGTTCTTCCCGGCTGAGGATCGTTTCGTGGGCGTGATGAGCGCCTTCGCGGTATTCGCGCTCTCGTTTCTCGTGCGCCCCATCGGCGCAATCTTTTGGGGCAACATGGGCGACAAGAAGGGGCGCAAGTGGGCGCTGTCGGTGTCCATCCTCCTGATGAGCGGCGCCACCTTCCTCATCGGCTGCCTGCCCGGCTATGCCATGATCGGCGTTGGCGCGCCGTTGCTGCTGCTAGTGCTGCGCATGGTGCAGTCGTTCTCGGCGGCGGGCGAATACGCCGGCGCGGCCACGTTCATCGCCGAGTACGCGCCGAAGAACCACCGCGGCTTCTACTGCTCCATGGTACCGGCCTCCACGGCCACGGGCCTTTTGGTGGGCTCTCTTCTGGCCACGTTCATGTTCAACACCTGGGGCGCCGAGTCGTCCTTCGTGGTGGACTGGGGCTGGCGCATTCCGTTCTGGCTGGCGTTGCCGCTGGGCTATATCACTCACTACATCCGCACTCATTTGGAGGATTCCCCGGTGTACGCCCAGATGCAGGATAACCTGAAGGCCTCGGGCCAGAAGGTGGAGCATCCCATCCGCACGCTGTTCAAGAAGCACTTCAAGGTGCTGGTCATCTCGTTCGGTGCCTGCGTGCTGAACGCGGTGGGCTTCTACGCGGTGCTTACCTACTTGCCGAACTATCTGGAAACGGTGCTGAACTACAATCCGGGCGATGCCTCCACCATCACCACCATCGTGCTGGTGGTGTACATCGGTTTCATCTTCCTGTCGGGCCGCATCTCCGATCGCTTCGGCCGCAAGAAGATGCTCATCGGCGCTTGCGTGGGCTTCATTGTGTTCACGGTGCCGGCGTTCGTGCTGCTCGGCTCGATGAACTTCTGGGTGATTCTGCTGGTCGAGCTGGTGATGTGCCTTATCCTGACTATCAACGACGGCACGCTGGCCAGCTACCTGACCGAGACGTTCCCCACCGATGTGCGTTACTCGGGCTTCGCCCTCAGCTTCAACCTGGCCAACGCCATCTTCGGCGGCTCGGCGTCGTTCATCTCGTTCTGGTTGATCAGCATTACTGGCAACGACATCGCGCCCGCCTGGTACATGGTGGTCATCGCGGTGATCGCCCTGGTGGCTATGTGCTTCACCCACGATCACTCCGGCAAGAAGCTGGAAGACGTGAAGTAGGTTTCGCCGACCTAGCTGGTTTGCCCAAGGAGCCTCGCATTGTGGGGCTCCTTTCGTGCGCCCGGGGGCTGACGTGCCGCCCCTCCCGGAGCGAAGGGTTGGCGCGTGCCCGCAGGAGTGAGGAGTGCATCGTGTGCATCCCTCGGGAACGGGGCGCGATGTCCGCAGGAGCGGGCTGAAGCCCGTTCGTCGAGGGGCAACGGGTCGGGGTCGGTTGGGGGTCGGGCCGCCTAAAGGCCGCTCCTGTGGGGCGGCGAAGACTGCGGACCGATCGTCGAGCGGGTTGGACGAGGGCCGGAGGCTTCGCAGAGGCGGGCTTCGGGCCGCCTCGGGAGGGGACGGGAATCGACGGGGGCTTCTCGGCCTTGTGCGGTTTTTGCGTTATCGCGAGTTTCGAGGGCTACCGTTCCATCGCAAAGCTCGCGATAACGTAATTTTTCGCATGTCTGCGCTTTCAGAACTCGCGATAACGTGATTTTCTGCATGCTTGTGCTTGGGCACATCGCGATAACGCAAAAAAACGCACGTAGGGCGTCCCTCGGCGGCGGGCGTATGCTCGCGGTGCTCACCCGCGGAGGAGGGAGAGGCTTCGGAGGATGAGGGGCCGGAGGAGGGGGGGATCGACCGGAACAGACCCACAGAGGGCCTGTCCCGGCCGGCGGTGTTCTACCCCCTGAGGGCGTTGTCCCACTCGAGATGGCGCTGCGGCAGTGCCGTGACGCTGGCCTTCGGGCGGCGCGGAGTGCGGGCGAGGCGCCAGGCCCAGAAGAGGGCGACGAGCGCCGTAGCTCCGGCGAAGAACGGATCGACGGGGCAGAAACCGAGCGTGCCCAGGGCGATGGCGCACAACATGATGGCTCCCAGCACTGTGCCATCGAAAAGGGTAAAGCGAGCAGCACGGTTGCCAGCATCGCCCTGCGGGCTGGTGATACCGCCGTCGCGGGCCGATCCTGCAGCATCGGTACCGCCCTGCGCTGCGGCATCGCTGCCGCCGTCACCGACTTGCAGCCAGGGGGCGTCCGGCCAGTTGCCGCTTCCGTCTTCGTCGGCGCGCCCCTGCTGCGCGCGTTCGCTCTCGCGTTCAGCTTGGCGGCGCTGGCGCAGGCGACCGAGACTGTAGGCCGAGGCTATCAGCGCCATCAGGACGAACAGGATATGCAGAGGACACGCCCCCAGGATGCCGCCGGTCTGGGGCAGCTGGCTGATGTGGTTCGCCAGGGCGGTGCGATGGCCATTGGCAGTGCTGCCCTTGCCGCTCGTGCCCCCGCCGTCGGCCGTTCCGGCCCTCAGCGCGCCGTCGGCCGTGTCGTTGCGCACGGTGATGGTCAGGCGCAGGGTGGTGGTGTTGCCGGCGGCGTCGGTGAAGGTCTGCTCGGCGATCCAGGTGCCGGGCCGGCTGCGATCGATGGCCTCTGCGGGATTGCCCGCGCTGTCGAAGAGGCGTACGGGGCTGCGGCTGATGGTGCGGTCGGTGAGACCCGTGCCCACCACGTAGCGCTCGTCAATGAGCTGGGCCATCATGTCGGGTGTGACGGGTTTCGACGAAGTGGGCAGCGCCAGCTCGTCGTGGATCATCGCGTGGGTGAGGCCCGATGAAGAGTCGGTGACCACCTCGGTGGGCGTGAGCGGCTCAGGCGCTGTGGCGCCAGTGCCGTCGGGCTTCGGGGTAATTGTGGGGAAGACGGGCGCCGCGGGGCCGGGGTTCGGGCCGGGATTGGGATCGGTATCGCCCGAACTTGGCTTGTCGGGGTCGGGTTTGATGGGATCGTCGGGGTCTCCCGTGCCGGGATTGTCGGGGTTGTCGGGGCCATCGGGGCCGTCGGGGCCCGGGTCGATACTGGGGTCTCTCACTTCGAAGGGGGCGCTCACGTTGCCGGCGGCGTCTTCTGCCACGTAGAAGCCGGGCTGCACGGCGGGAAGAGTCTCCCGGGCATTGCCCTTTCCGTCAGTGAGCGTGAAGGCCCATTCGGTTCCCTCGGTCGCCGGAGATGCCGCAGTGTTGTCGCCCTCGGCTCCGAATGCAGTAGCGCCGGCGCTTGCGGGTGTCACGTTCTCGGCAGTCAGGGGCCGGCCGTCGGCCTTCACCTGGCGTACCTTCCACACGCCCGAGGTGGCCTTGTCCGAGCCGGCCGCGGCCTCGTCGCTGGCGGTCAGCGCGTTCGCGTCCGCGTCCCAGGAAAGCATCGGTGCCTGGGTGTCGATGCGGATGGTATCGGCGCCCTTGCTGGACACGGCGCCTGACGCGCTGCGTGCTTGCAGGGTGATCGGCAGCCCGTCGGTGTCGTCGGCGCGCACCCACGCCTCGCGGTCGCCCAGCTCGCCGAGGGCGGTTCCGTCGGCTGCCGCTACGGTGAAGCGGTCGAAGTCGCCGGCGTAGAACGTCACGCGCACGGGCGAGGTGGCGCTGTTGTTCCACCCGTTCTCGTTTGCCCGGGGCAGGCGCGTGTAGTGGAAGTCCTTGCCTGCGCCGGAGGCGGGATCGTCGGGGTCCACGTCGTCGGGCGCCGGCTTCAGGGGCTGCTCGGCCAAAAGCTCCACGGTCTTGAATTGGCTGCCTTGGAACGAGTCCTCCACCAGTTCGTGGCTGACGGTGACGGCTTGGCCGCCGGCTTGGTTCACGCGGGCGTAGTAGGTGACGTTGACCGCCTAGCTGCCGGTGAGGGTGATGGGCACGCCGTTGGCACCGGAAAGCGTGTTGGGGCCCGCCGCCGTGGCCACGGTGGAGCCGTTCACTTGAAGGGGGTGGGTGCTGTCGGCGAAGGGCTCGATGCCCCGGGTGGGGTTAGCCTCGGTGTCGGCCAGCTTCAGGTGCATGCCGAACTGCTCGCTGTAACCGCCGGCCGACGCCGCCGTGTTGCGATTGCGGATGGTGCAGCGCGCCTGGACCACCTCGTCGCGCTCGAGCACGTCGTCCTCGCCGACGAGGATGTCGTAGGCGTCGGTGGCGTCGTTGTAGCGGTACAGCGTGATGTCCGAGATCTCGGGATCGAGGTTGGGCAGCGTCATGGAGTCGAAGGTGGCCTCGACTTGCATGTTACTGGGGGCCGAGGGCTGAGAGGGGTCGCTGATCGGCTGCCATTCAATGCCTCCGAGGAAGAACAGGTAAGCGCTGTCGCCGAAAGTGGTCCGTGCGCCGGGAACGTTCACGGTGGCGGTTCCAACAGTGAGCGCGGTCTTATCTGTTCGGGCATCGTAGCTGAACGACATGCGCTGATTGCCCCACGGGGCTGTGGTGGTGTTGGTGGGCGTGCCGGGGACCTGCCCGTTAACCAGCTCGCCCAAGTCTAGCTTCGCCTGCGAAAGCCCCGTCTCGGGTCGCCACTCACGCAGATAGCGCCAGATGTATCCCGTGGTGCTGGTGAAAGCGCGCGTTCGAATGAAGCCGGCGCCAAAGAAGGCGGCGGTGTAGTTGAGGGTAGAGGACGAAGAGGGGATCGAGGGCACTTTGCCAGTGAAGGAAATGCGCCAATTGTGCTTGAGGGAAACCTTCTGCTTGGACACAAACCCCGCGACGCTTCCCCATATATTGCTGCCAGGATAGCGGGAGTAATACGAGCGGTTGGCGGTTGAGGCGACGCGCAAGGTAGAACCATCGATTTTGCCGGGGGTGCCGTACATGTTGGTGGTGTCGAACGTTTTCGTGTAGTCCGTGGTGCCGGTGAGGGCCTCGGCGGTGTGGGGCGCTGTGCCTTCGGTTGCGGGCAGGGCCGGCAGGAGGGTCACCGTAAGCAGTGCTGCCAAGGTGGCGGCCAGTGCTCGGTGGCCAAGGCGTGCGACAGCGGTGGTTGCACATGCGCCGCCCAGTGTTGCGGCAGCATCTTCCCTTCTCTTTCCCCAGGTCATGAATGCCTCCTTGTGCAGGTTCCGCGCTTCCCCTGATGGGCGGAACGGGTGAATAGACAAAAATCCTGAGGGTTAATCAACCTGTTGGCGGAAATGGCTCAAAAAGTCCGGTATTTTTCATCGTCCGTGACTTCTTCGCGGCGCGGGATCGGGGAGTGCCCGACCGTGACGCATGCTCTCTTGCGGTATCGGAGTCGTGCTGCTTCCAGCGAGAGGGCCCGCAAGAGACTTGGGAACCAAATCCCTCGTTTGCGCCAGGGTATTCGCTTCTGGTGTCAGAAACAAGGGGTTTGGTTCCCCGAAAAACGCCGGTTTGGTATCGTTGGCGACAAAAGCCCAGGTCGCGTTTGGCTCAAAACGCTCCTTTGGTATCCGAAGGGGAACCAAACCCGCCATTTGAGCCCCTTTTGCCGGCTGCGCTGTCGCAAAAGGGCGGTTTGGTTCCCGGATTGCATCGGACGCTCGGCGATGCGCTATAATGCGCGGCGAGTTGGGCGGGGCGACTCCGTTTCGGCGGGAGCCCGTGATGGATGTGGCGAAGATGGTGTGGTGAAAGGGGGGCGACAGTGCGCGAGGCGGGGCGACGGCGGGATGTGGCGACACTGGTGCGCGCGGCCCAGGCTGGCGATCGGCGCGCGTTCCACGAGTTGTACCTGCGCACGGCCCAGATGCAGTATTTCGCTATCGTGGGCCGGGTGGGGCGGGAAGCGGCGCCGGACATCCTGCAGGAGCTGTACCTGGTGGCGTGGAGCAACCTGGATGCCATTGAGCCCGCTGCCTTCGTGGGCTATCTGAATGCCACGGCGCGGAACTTGTGCAAGCGCCATTTCAAGCGGCAGGGTACCAGCAAGGCGCCGCTGCCTACCGAGGACGAGATGCTGGAAGCGGCTGGTGCCGAGCGTGCGGTGGTGGCGCCGGCGGCGGCCGACCCGGCCCGGCGGGCCGACGAGCGCGATGAGGCGGAGCGGCTGGCGCGGGCTCTGCGCGAGCATCTGACCGATCAGGAGCGCGATGCGGTTCTGATGCGCTACTACCAGGATATGAAGCTGGACGAGATCGCGGCCTCGCTCGCAGTGTCGCGGGCCACGGTAAAGCGCATCTTGAACCGGGCGCTGGCTACGCTGCGGCGCAAGATGGGCCTGCTGCCGCTGGCGCCGGCGTTCTCGGCGCTGCTGGAGCAGGCGGTGGAGGTCAATCGGGCTCCCGACGGATGGCTGCGCTGCGCGCGCGTGCCGTCGCGGCGGGGCCGGGAGGGGGCGACGAAGCTGGTGGGTGTCGCGGCCGTGCTGCTGGCCGTGGGCGCCGTGCTGTTCGCCGTAGGGGCGCCGCGTCCCGAAGTGATCTTCGAGCAGCCTGCTCCCTTGGCCCAGCCCGCCGTTGCCGACACCCAAGGTCCCGTGCTGGTGGAGAGCGACGTTCGCGATGGCGTGACCGTCTTGCGACTTGCCGACGAATCTGCCGTGGTCGAAGTGTACTGCCTCGCCGCTGACGGCCAGCGCTTCGAAGCTGCTCCGGAGCGGGCGGCCTCCGAGAGCGCTCCCTCTGCCACCGAAACCCTTTGGCATCTGGAACTTCCCACCGGCACCTACGAGCTGCACGCTCGCGATGCGGTCGGCAACCAATCGGTGGGAACCCTCACGGCGGCTGTAACCCCCGACGCGTTCTAGCCCAAGCCTGTTGTGACTGGGAAGCGGGGAGGCTCGGGGCGGATACCGGACGGCCTGAAGACCGCCCCTACGAGTGGGGAAAGACGGCCCTACGAGCGGGCGGGGAGCCGCCAGGCCGCAGTGAGGTGAGAGGCCATCAGGTCTTCGTTGGGGGTTTAGCCCGCCCTACGAGCATGGGAGAATCGGGGCTGCTTTGCGCTGTTTGATGCAAGAAACCCCGTCGCGTGGTTAAGGGCTGCGGCGGGGTTCTCACTTCAGATTCCCTGTGGGAATGGCACAGGCGATGGGTGCGCGATGACGCTGCGCTTAGCGGATGATAACGGGCCAGTCACTCATGGCGAGCCTCCTCACGGGGGTTGCTTTCGATGGCCTTACTATACGGGGCCTGTCAGGTATTATCAATATCTAAATATCTGATAATAAGTAGGATACAAATTAATAATAAATAGGGCAAATTTTAATATTTACTCAAATAAAAAATGATAATAGAATTGGCGAATAGTGATAGTTCGCGATCGCGAGAAGAGGAACTATGGCGAAAACGCCCCCGAAATCCCAGGTCGCTCGTGCAGCCCGATCAACTCAGGCAATTCGTGCAGCTCAGGCAAAAGCACCGCGACAGGCCGCTCCGTCGCGGAAAACACGTCACCTGGCCGTGGACGATATCGTGGACTTCATGTGCCATCCTGTGTTCTACGAGCTGCGCACTGCCGTGGACGTGGGCATTCTGCTTTTTGACGACCTGGACCAGTTCGCCTTGCCCGAGGGCTATTCCAAAGAGGACATCTGGCGCATCCTCATCTCCATTCGCAAGCAGGCGGCGGTGTTCATCCCCGAGGACCCGGAGCGCGAGACGGATATGTGGATGGTGACTACTAGCTCGCTGTCATTCAACTCCGAGATGCTGGAGGTGCGCTCGAAGGTGGAGTCGTCCCTTGAGCGATCGCTGCGCGAGATGCGCGGCTCGCCTTTCGTGACGCGGTTTATCGAGCGCACGCTGATCGGCGGCCTGTTCGCCGAAGGCATCGTGGCCGACGAGGACCGCGTGCACGAGCTGTTCATTGGCGAGGCGCCCGTCAGTTCCCTCGACCAGCTGGTGACCAACTACTTCCGCCTGTCCAACGAGTGCGACAACCTGGCGCGGCGTGAGGTGACCCATGGGCTGATCGAGAACCTCTACTACGGGCTGATCGAGGGCGTGGACACCACCGAGCTGCCCGAGCGCACCTTAGCGCCCCTTGACCCGCACTTGCCGCCGCCCCAATCCCAGGTGCTGATGGATCTGGTGTGCCAGCGCGCCCAGGAAAGCGTGGACGACATGCGCTTCGGGCCGGTGTTGCGCATCATCAACATCACTTGGTTCTTCCGCTATTTCAACGTGCTGCCCTGCCTGAATGTGCTGGTGGGCCTGCTTTTGCGCAACATTTTGGCGCTGAAGTGGGGCCTTCCGGTGCTGTGCTGGCTGCCCGAGGGGTTCGACCCCCGCTTGGAAGACGCGCCGGTGGACGCGGCCCGCCACGAGGCGGTGTTCGAGCACTGGTCGACCGACTACGGTTTCGGATTCGACTTCACGCCCTACTTCGAGCTGAATGTGCGGTTGTACCTGCGCGAATTGGAGCGGCTGGCCGTGTCGATCGCCTATCTTGAGCAGCTGAACGAGCAGATCGAGCGCATCTTCGAGTCCCACATCAATCCGCGGCAGAAGTCCATTCTGGCGGCGCTGTGCCGCGAGCCCGGGGCTATTCTGCGCATCGCCCCGCACCAGCGTACCTTCCGCATCGCCTACGGCACGGCCCGCGCCGATTTCCTGGGGCTGGAACGGGAGGGCTACCTGGTTCGCGAGCAGGAGGGCCGTGCCTTCGCCTTCCGCGCCCACCCCAAGCTGCAGGAGAAGATCGTCCAGCTGGGGGCCGCTGTGGTCGACTCGGCGGAAGCCACCCTGGCAGGAACGGCCGTTGTAGTATCCTAGCGACAAGACAGCAGGAAGCGGCCGCGGCGGCGGCCCGTGGGGAAGGGACGCATCATGATCAACGAGCAGATGTACGGTCTGGGCGACGAGCCGAGCGCCATTCGCGAGCTGTTCGCCTACGGCTTGGCCCGCAAGGCCGAGATCGGGGCGGAGAACGTGTTCGACTTCTCTATCGGCAACCCCTCGGTGCCGGCGCCGGCCCTGGTGCGCGATACGCTGCTGGAACTGCTGGAGGGCGATCCGGTGGCCCTGCACGCCTATTCTCCGGCGGCCGGCTTGCCCGAGGTGCGTGAGGCCATCGCCGGGAGCATCCGCGCGCGCTACGGTGTGCCCGCGACGGCAGCCCACGTGTACCTGACGGCCGGGGCCGCGGCGGCTCTGGCCTGCTCTATTGCCGCGGTGACCCAGCCCAGCGACGAAGTGATCGTGGTGGCGCCCTACTTCCCCGAGTACCGTACCTGGATTGAGGCCGCGGGCTGCACCGTAGTGGAGGTGCCGGCGTGCGAGCCTAGCTTCCAGCCCGACGTGGAGGCCATCGCCGCCGCCATCGGCGAGCGCACGAGCGCGGTGATCATCAACTCGCCGAACAACCCGGTGGGTGCCGTGTACACGCCCGCGAGCCTGGAAGCCCTGGCCGGGGCGCTGACAGCGAAGGAGGAAGAGCTGGGTCGTCCGCTGTACCTGATCAGCGACGAGCCCTATCGCGAGATTACCTACGGTGCCGAGGTGCCCTACGTGCCCGCCGTGTACCCGCGCACCATCGTGTGCTACTCCTATTCCAAGTCGCTGTCGCTACCGGGAGAGCGCATCGGGTACGTGTACGTGTCCGACCTGTCCGACGATGGCGATGAGGTGGCCGTGGCCGTGGCCGGTGCGGGCCGGGCGCTCGGCTACGTGTGCGCGCCGGTGATGCTGCAGCGCGTGGCCGCCCGCTGCGTGAACGAGCCGTCGGACGTGGCCGCCTACGCCGCGAACCGCCGCATCCTGACCGAGGGGCTTGCCGCTTTGGGCTACGAGTACGTGGAGCCCGACGGCGCCTTCTACCTGTGGGTGCGGGCGCTAGAGGAGGACGCGGCTGCTTTCTCGGAGCGCGCGAAGGACTTCGAGCTGCTGATCGTGCCCTCGGACAGTTTCGGCGTGGGGGGCTGGGTGCGCCTGTCCTACTGCATCGCCCGCGATACCATCGAGCGCTCGATGCCGGTTTTCGCCGCCCTGAAGCAGAGCTACGAGTAAGAGTGGCGGGTCTGGGGCTGCCCCGTTGCCTCGGAGTGCGGTCGGCGGCGCTTTTGCGCAAAAGTGCGATTTTCAGAAGCAGTGCGGACGCTTGAGTATGAAAAACGCAAAAAAGCGCCCCTCTTCTCACCTTTTCGGCTTGTTTTTGAGCTTAGGTGTGGTCTCGCATTCTGAAAATCGTCAATTTAGTGCGAAGAGCGAGCCGTTTGCTACTTCAGGCGCTTCGACAGCCAGAAGCACACCGGGCTGGCGACGCACAGCGCGAGGAAGGTGGCGACGCGGCCGAAGCTGAGGTCCTTGTAGCCGATAAGGAACACGCCGAGGCAGAACACGGCCATGACGGCGCACAGCAGCCCGAGCCAACGCAGGTAGAGGGGGGTGCCTTTCAAGGGTGACCTTTCACGCGGAAGAAACGGTGCGCGTCCATTATAGTTCACGGGGCGGTTGCCTTGGCAACGTGAAACGGGCCTGAAATTATGCGGCGGTGTCCCAGCCGCAGCTTTCGATCCATTCTTCTAAGCAGAGGCCGCTGGCGGTGATTTCGCCGGCGGCCTCTTTGCCGACGTAGCGGTAGTGCCAGGGTTCGTACCCGATGCCGGTGACGGCGCTCTTGTCGGTGGGGTAGCGCAGGATAAAGCCGTAGTCAGCGCAGTGGTCGATGAGCCAGCGCTGAGTGGCCGTGGCCTCTTGGGCCTCGTCCAGTTCCTGGTAGGCGGCATCGGCCAGATCCACGGCGATGGCAGCCTCGTGCTCGCTGGTGCGCGGGCGGGCGACCCAGAAGGCGGCGGATACTTCGGCCTCGGCGCCGGTCAGGCCCTCCTCGGCTTCCACGCGCTGCACGCGGCGGCGGAACAGATCGGCCTGGTAATCGGCGCTGCGGTAAGCGGAAACGACCACCGGGCGCACGCCGGCGGCGTTGGCGGCATCCAGCAGCGCCATGAGATCGTCGAAGGCGCGGGCGTCGAAGGCCAGACCGCAATCGGGGATCTCGCGCAGCTCGGCCGGCGCGAAGGAGTCGGGCAGGGGATGGGCGCCGTTGATGAGGCGCAGGTTCCAAGGAAGGTCATCCAGGCTGCGGGGCGTTGCCGCCGGTGAGGCCGCGGCGCGCTGGGGCGCGGCCTCGATCTGGGTGGGGGTGACCCCGGTGTCGGCGAGGTCGGAGCCCTGGCTGTGGGCCTGATCGCTGGCCAGGATGCCCTCGCCGAGGGCGAGCAGGGCCGCCCCGCCCAGGACGCCCGCGAAGGCGCGGCGGGTCATGAGGGGAGACGGGCTTGCCATCGGGGCGCTCCTTCCGTAGCGGTGGCCGGCGGGATTACCGGGATATGATACCGCGCCCGTGCGGAGCCCGGCGGTGCTTCCAGCCCAAAAGCGCACACCTTACGCCTTCTTAAGCCGGCAGCGGCGCACCTTACGGTTTCTTAAAGTATGGGAGGTGGTCGCGGGCGCGGGCGGCCTCAAGACCGCCCGCTCGAGGGCGCGGCGGGTGCGGGGTCGAAAGCCGCCCGTACGCGGCAAGAGGGGCGCAGACGAAGGGGATATGCGTTGCGATCGGATGGGGTGATGGCACGGATCCGAAGATCCCCGTAGGGGCGGGCTGAAGCCCGCCCGCGGTCGGGGCACCCCGTCTCCGCCTCGCACTCCCTACGGGCGCTGGCGTTCGCGGACGAGCTCGATGGCTTCCTTGCCGGTGATGTGCTCCAGATCGATGACGATTACCTCGGTGCGATCGAGGCTCTTCACGATTTCCTCGGTGACGAAATCGTCCAGGCCAGGGCAGTACTTCGCGCCCAAGGCCACCAGCCCCGTGCACTTCTCGTCTACGTCGCGGGCGCGCCGGGCGCAACCGAAGGCGATGACGCTGCGGAAGATATTCGTCAGCTGCTCGGGTGCTACCTCGTTGTGGCCCACCACGGCAAAGCTCACGTGCGGGTTTTCCTCGATGGCCTCCAGCTTGTGGCCTGTTACTGCCGAGTGCAGGTAGATGCGACCGGCCGGCGCGCCGGCCTCGGCGTCGGGCGTGGGGTCGAAAGCGTAGCTGATCGGCACGGCATAGGGCCACGCGTCGGTGCCGGCGGTGCCTAAGACACCGTAGATGCCGCTGGTCAGGATATCCACACTGTCCTGGTCGGACAGCATCTGTTTTTTGCGGCGCATATCAGGAAACATGAAAGACTCCTCTCGTGGTCTGCTGCGGTCATAGTAGCACGTTACGCCTCGTTTCCGCTGACAAGCTTGAGCCCGATGACGCAGCCGATGAGCCCCGCGATCAGCAGCACGCGGGCGAGGTTGGCCGGCTCGCTGCCAGTGACCATGCCGTAGATGACGGTCAGCGCCGCGCCGATGCCCACCCAGACAGCGTAGGCGGTGCCGGTGGGCAGCGTCTTTACGGCGAACGAGAGTCCCAGCATGGAAAGGGCCAGGGCGATGACGAACACCACGGTAGGGCCGATCTGGGTGAAGCTCTCGGACTTGCCGAGGGCGATGGCCCAAACCGATTCCATAACGCCCGAGGCGATGAGGACGATCCAGCTCATGGTCTACTCGTCGATGACCATGGTGGGGTTGTCGCGCGTGACGATCTGCTTAGCGAAGATAGTGGCGCCGAGGTGCTCTTGCACGAGGGCGGCCAGCTCGTCGGTGGCGGCGCGCAGGTCGTCGGCGCGGGTCGGGTCCACCGACTCGATGATGAGGAAGGCCTTCGCCGACTCGTCAGTGAGGGCTGTGCGCTGGCCGTCGCGCCAGTTCCAACAGCGGCAGATGGCGCCGGCGTTGTCGCGGTAGCACAGCTCGCCTTCCAGGGTGGGCGCATCCTCCTCATCGCCCAGGGGCTGGAAGGCATCGCCGCCCTCGGTGATGCCCAGCCGGATGTCGCCGTCGAAGCTGTCGATGTCCTCGCCGCCCACGGGCAGGGCGTATTTCAGCGACACAGTGTTGTAGATGTCCACCGACGGTGTGATGGAACCCACGGGGTTGCCCTTCAGCACGCGCTTCAGCAGGTTCTCGATGGAGCAGCGGGCGCCCTTCTTCGTCTTGAACTGCTGGTAGGCTTCGCGCCATACGGCCACCACCTCGTTCTGGGAGATGGTGTTGCTCTCCAGGTGCCTATCGGCCGCCTCGTTGGCTGCGGCCAGGGCCCAGGTGATGGCCTGGGCGTGCTCGGGCGACACCGCGTCGGTCGGCTGCATGCCGTGGGCCACGACGATGCCGATACGGGCCTCGGGGAACAGGTTCCAGAAAGATTCCTCAGTCACGAACGATTTCATGATGCTCCTCTCGTGGTGGAAGGGGCGGGCGCGCCCGTGCGGTGCGCGAGTGGGGCCGCAGCGCCTCGGTGTGCCCGGAACGCGTGTCGAGCCATCTCACGACTTGGGTCGCGCCACCCTTTCGCCAGCCAATAAAAAAGCACCCACCTGATGAGCATCTTCAAAGGCCTAACGATGCGCATCACATGGGTGCTGGGGCCTACCCGGCGGCAGGCTATGTCAGTTGGCACTATACCGCAAGCCGTGGCGCGGGGGAAGGGTATAATGGCGCGAATGGAACCGACGATGACAATTTCGCCCGAGAAGGGCCGCTATGATTTCGGCGTGGTGAGTCTGGCTACGCGCAAATCGATGCAGGGAAACAAGCGACGGGACACAAAGCCCGAGATCAAGGTGCGCCAGATGCTGCGCGCCATGGGCTTCACCGGCTACCGCTGCGATTGGAAGAAGGCTCCGGGCCGTCCCGACGTGGCCTTTGTGGGCCGTAAGAAGGCCATTTTCGTTATGGGGTGCTTTTCATAATGATAGATGTTTTTAGCGCAGAAATACCTCGATCCTGATGTCGTGATGCCGTGGCCTGGTTTCTCCATTGTAGTAGTCGATATGATCGATAAAGCTCTTTAACAGGTCGTTCTTGGCCTTGATCGAAAGCGAGTCGTCTTTGATCGCCCGTATACACTCTTTGAGATTTACAATTGTATCTTCCTTCGGCTCTCTTGGCTTGCACTGTGCCAGTGCTTCATCGAGCCTTGCGATGCGCTCTTCAATGGATCGCTTTCTCTCCGCGAAATCGTCTAGCGTGTATATCCCCGCCTCGAATGCCTCCATGGCCCTGTCTCTCGCCTTGATCGCCTTTTCCTGCTCCCTGATAATCTGGGCGCGCCTTTCCTCGTAATCATCTTCCCTGTCATCTGACAGCTGTATCTCGATGTTGTTGCACATATCCTCTAGCGCATCGGCGAGCAGTTCCATAATCATGTCCACTTTAACGCCTTTGACGCCGGTACACGTTCCTGTGTACCGCTTGTCTGGCTTGTGCATAAAGTAGTATGCCTTCGATGGCTTGTGCGCGTTGAGAAGATGGACAGTCATGCACTTCCCGCACTTTCCGCAGCGCAGAAGCGTTGCGAGAGGGTTTCGCAGTTGCCTGTCCTTGTGTATGCGCGCATCATGAGCCTTGCGGCCTATGATCCTCTCGAATCTTTCTGGGGTTATCCCGCCTTTTTCGAAATGAAGTCCCTTGTAGATCAAAGGCTTGTTGTTCTTCTCCTTGATTTTCCGCACCTCAAATGTATCAGGGTCGAAAATGCGCCGCGTCTTATGAACGCCGTAAACGACATATCCGCAGTTCGCAGGGTTTCGCGCGATATTCTGTATCGATGATGGCGTCCAGTGCTCGCCACCCCGCAGTGTCGGTATCCCCTCCCTGTTGAATGTCGCGGCTATCGTAGCGAAGCCGTCCCCCGCCTCTAGCATATCGTAGATGCGCAGCATATTGCTGTGGTTCTCGTCTGGCTCAAGCTGCCACAATCCCTTTACTCTGACGGCCCTCCATCCGTATGGGGCGCGGCCTGTTGCGAGCCATATTCCCTCTTTTACTGCCTTCGCCTTGCCGCGAATCAATCGAGTTGTTATGTCATCTAGCTCATCTTCAGATTTTCTAAGATCGTTGCGCAGGCGCTTCATGTCTGCCTTGCTGTCAGGATCGTAGACGCCATCTGATTCGGTTATGAGCCATGTGCCGGTGTAGCGAAACGCGTTGACGATCTTCTCTTGGTCGGATCCTCCACCACGGCCGAGGCGCGATGCTTCAACGACGTACACGGCATTCCACAGGCCCTTGGCCACATCATTGATAAGTGCCGTCATTTCTGGTCGGCCAGCTATCGTTTCGCCGCTCACAACTTCGCGGTACCACTGGCGTATGGCGTGACCGTTCTCTTCGGCCAAATCTTCGATTATCGACTGATGCCTTTTGAGGGTATCTGTCTCGATTTCGCGATCCCGTAGCTCATCTTCCCGCGATTTTCGCAGGTATCCGCAGCAGAGCCAATCGCTCGGCATGGTAGAATACATCCACCGTCCTTTCGCTTGGATGGTAACTTTTGCTTTGGCCTCGCGCGGGGTTGCCGCCCTTATGCGCGGGGCCTTACTTTTGCTCTCGCCGTTCCAGCCACCGCCTGAAGCTGTCGCCGTCGGCCGTGTTGCGAAACTCGAGCACCCGTGTACCGCCAGCCTTCTGAAGATCGTAGATCCTCGCACGAGTCACGCGCTTGCGCTGGCCGCCACGGACGTAGAAGTCCTTGTTGGCCCAGGCTTCGGCGAACTCGGCGCGCGGATCCTCGTAGGAGAACTCGACGCCCCCGCCGAAGCCAGCGTGCCTCAGTTCGAGCTGCCCGCGCGATACTATGAGCACCATGGGCTCGCCCCGGTTCCCGCGCACGAGCCATCGTCTGCTGAAGATTCCCACAGTTGTACCTCCTAACTACGCGATCCCGGGAAGGGAATTATCCTGCACGGCGGCCTCGGACGCGCGGAGGCTTTTCATCTTCTGGAACTCAACCTGATCAAGGATCGCGCCCCTTCCCTCCTCGGGAAGCGACTCGAAGTCCTCCACGAGTCGGACGGTCTCTATCTCCATGACCGGCGCGGTGTGTCGCTCTATGGCCGGGTCGTCTTTGAGTCCTGCGAGGTAGTCGAGGGATACGTTAAGCGCTTTAGCGATTCTCGCTGCGGTGGTTATCGTGGGGTCTTTTGTTTTGCCTTTCACGATGTAGGCGACCTGACTAGATGTCAATCCAGATGCTTTGCATAGGTCAATTTGCCGCCATCCGCGCGCGTTCATTATGAGGTTAAGTCGCTCGGTAAATATCATCACGAACCTCCTTCTAACCTTATAGTAAATTTTTCGACCAAAAAAATCAATATTTAAGTTGACAAAGTCGAAAGATCGACTATAGTACGTGTTGTTAAGTCGAAAGATCGACTAAACAAGTAGAAAGATCGAATCGAAGGAGCGCGCAATGGAGATCAAAATCAACGAGCGCGATGCGGCCAACTGGGTGAGCGGGAGCCTTGACGGCTACACGTTCGAGGCGAAGGTCTTCGACGAGCCGAGCGTCTACGGCATCCCCACGCCGCGATTCGAGGACGGCGGCAACGTCTCCAAACTCTTCGTCCGCGACGAGGATGGCCGCGAGGTATTCCTGTTCGACCGTGGCTGCTACAGCGGGATGGTGCTGCACTGCGCCGAGGCGGCCGCCGAGATCGTGGCCGAGCTAGAGGCGACGTTCTGCAGGGCTGGGGAGTAGGGCGATGAAGTCAGCGGGATGCGCATCGCTGGGCGTCGGCATAGGAACCGCCCTGGTCGGCTCCTTCTGTCTCATCGCCGGCGATGCGGTCTCCGGTGTGTCAAGGATTCTCGTCGGATGCTCCATGGTCGGATTCGGCGCGGCGATGTTGGGAATGGTCTCTTTGAAGGGAGGTGACAAAGATGCCAAGAATTGGTGAGACGGGGGAGTTCTATCGCCCCGTCATCGACGATGCGGTTCTCGCCTACACGGCTGTTCACCGCATCAACATGGACGACTTCGCCCGCGACGTGATGGGCATGGCCCCGGGCACGTTCTCGGCCAAGCGTCGGGGGCTGCGCGAGTTCAGCCTTGGCGAGACCGCGAAGCTGGCCCGCATCACTGGCTTCTCACTCGACGAGGCCGTGTGCCTCGGCGATGGCGGCGCGGCCTAGTCGCAAAGCAAATGGCCAAGCAAAAGTTACCGACCCATAAACAATGCACTTTGAGAACCGAATACGGAGAGCAGGCGCGGGAAAGGGGGTGAGCTTTGAAGATCGCCGACCGCGAAAAGAGGCAGATGAAGATTTTCCTCGCGTTTCTTATCCCGTCCTACATCATCGGCCTCGTCCTGGGCTGCGCCATCAGGGCAGTATGGCCGTGACCCATGCGATGATCTGCGAGCTGAAAGCGCCGCCGAAGAGGCCGAGGATGCCGCCAGTTACTGCACCGAACGCAGCGACCTTGTAGTCGTGGCGGTGCTCCGATTTCCAAGACCTCTCGGCCTCTGCTTTGTCGTCGAAGTAGCTGCGCCCCCTGGCCGTCAGGCCGCCGTAGGCGCAGCATCCAGGCTCGATCTGGCAGTCTATCATACCGATCTCGGCGAGGTGTCTGATCGACCTGTTGTGAGACTCTCCCGCCCGCGCGTCGCCAGTTCCAGTGAAGTAGTCTCCGTGGTGCTCCTCGATGAGGTCTGCCACGGCGTCCTCGCCACCCGACTCCTCGACGTCCACCAGGCACCTCAGGTAATTCTCTGCCTCTTTTGGCAGCTTGTCGAAATCCATCCTAACCTCCCGTCTCTGCAACTCAATTAGATTATACGCGCCGCTCTCCGCATTCGGCTCTCGAAGGCCAAGCAAAAGTTACCTGCAACCAAGCGAAAGGAAGAAGAGAAATGTCCGAAGAGAAGAACCTGCCAGAACTGAGCGTTATCGTCGAGTCGAACGGGGACTGGCTCAATGCAAGCAAGGGTACGCTGTGTCTCGTGGTGGCCGTGGGCGACGACGGCACGGAAAGCTACGCCTACGGGGCCGTCAACGTGCGGGACGCCTACGCGGCGATCCACTCTGCGGCACTCCAGATCGGGGCGATTGCCGACAAGGCCGGAATCGGCGCGGATGCGGTCAAAGCCGTGTGCTGCGACTGCATCGCCAAGCAGATGGTCGAGTCGAGAGCCGAGCGAGCCATCGGACGCATCGACAAAATCCTCGACGGCATCGAGTGGGAATGCGGCGACTGCCCCGACTTCGAAGCCAAGGAGCCGTCAGAGTCCTGATCGGCTTCCCGTCCGGCCCCTGCGGGGGCCGGCATCCACGGGGCGGCACCGAGCGCGCAACGACAGGCACTCGGACGCGCGTCTTGCAGGAATAGCAGCGGATCAGCTGTGCCGCCCCGTGGATGCCGAATGGCATCCGAACCTTGACAACTGAATGGCCGACTCGGGAACGCTGGCCGGAAAAGCGACCCCGAAAAATGCAACTGTGAGCGAAAAGGAGGTGAAAGTATTTCATCGCCTGATCAGATCGCGTTCCCTGCTGGGACGTTTGACTATTCGAACAGCCTGGGAACTGCGACAGTGCACGTTCCGAAACCCGTTACCGCAGCAGACATCACACCTGCGGTTCGGCGATTCGTTGAGAGGAGTAGCGATTTTGAAGAACAAAGCGAAGCGACCGACGCGGCGAAAGCCGCCGCGTGACGGCGCAAAGAAAAGCGCGCCCCATCAGCTGTCCAAGGCGGGGGCGCGCGGTCTCAAGGAGTCTGTTTGGAAGAACAGCCCCAAGACGTCCCCATACTACCACATCCCCAAAGAGCCGCGCATCCGCGTGTCCGACGTGGTGATCATCGTTGGAGGCGTCGCCCTCATCATCCTGTTTATGTGGGCGCTCACATCCGTGCACCGCCTCGGGTACGATGCGGGCCACGGGGAGGGCTGGTCGGAGGGCTACTCGGCTGGCGCGTCGATGCCGCGCTCGGCCCCGCAGCTGTGAGCCGTGACGCTGGTCGCGGTGCCGGTATGCGCCGAAAGACGCCCGAACAGCTGCTCGACTACGGCTTGGATTGGATAGCCGGCCACCGCGACACATATAACCGCGTCATGCACCTGTGCCTCTCCGAGGTCGAATCTGGCGAGGAGTGGGTTGGGCGCGACTACATCTACCGGCTCGCCAAGAAGAGCCGGCTGCGCATAACGAACGACAAGGAGTTCCGATTCTCTCATGAGCTGTGGAGCGTGATCGCGCGCTACATGGCCATGATGCGCCCCGTGCTGGCGCGCGCAATCTCGTGCAACCGATCCCCGATAGACGATTTCGACTTCGAGGCCAAGTGGCACGAGCGAGTTGGTGACGGCACGGTGTTCCTCGCGCGCAGCTACGCGGAGGCGAAGCGCATGTGCGAGGAGGGCGATCCCCTCGCGCAGGTTTTCCCGAGAAAGACCCGAAAGGATCGAGTATGCAAAAAAATGACGAAGGGCGAGCTGTGCCGGGCGGCGCAGCAGAGCCTGTTCCAGATGGGGGCGTGAGCGCCCTTTCCATCATCGAGATGGGCGCAACCTCCGGCGGCCTGTCCGCCGACTTCGAGGCCATGAAGGCCGCCGCCCGCGCCTACGTCAGAGATGTCGTGGGCATGTCCATTGTGACCGACGAAGACCGCAAGGCGGCCCGCAATATCCGCGCCGACCTCAACTCCAAGGTGGAGGCCATCGAGAAGGCGCGCAAGGACGCCTTCCGCGCCTACGACGCTCCCAAGGAGGCCTTCAAGGCCAAGTGCGAGGAGGTGAAGGCGGTTATCAAGGAGCAGATCGCCATCATCGACGGCCGGCTGAAGGAACTCGATGACGAGTTCGCCGCCGCCCGCAAGGCGGCGCTCCTCGCTGAGTACGAGGCCCAGGCCCCCGATCTCATGGCTGTCATACCGATTGAGCGGTTCATCGAGCGCGAATCCGCGCTCATGGGCCGCAGCTGGGCCGAGACGAAGGCCGTCTCAAGGCTCGGCGAAATGATCGCCACGGCGGTGCGCGACCGCGAGGCCATCCGCGCCGCCGCCCCGAAGTTCGCAACGGCCGCCGACAAGCACTACTGCGAGCACCTCGACCTGTCGGCCGCCCTTGCCAAGGCGAAGCGGCTCTCCGACGAGGCCGAGGCCCGCGAGCGCCACGCCGAGCAGATGCAGCGGGAGGCCGAGGATCGCGTGGCCCGCGCCATGGCCCAGGCCAAGGCGGCCGAGACCGCCCGCGTCCCGCGCCGCGCTAAGGCGTCCGCTCCCGAGGTGCGCGAATGGGACTTTCGCTTCCGAGCCACGAAGGCCCAGGCGACGATGATCGCTGAATATGCCAAGTCCATCGGCGTGGTGAGCGACGGCATAAAGGGGGTGGCGTAGCATGGGCGCGGGAGATCTCTCCATTTGGCAGGAGCAGCAACTGGCGAGGCTGCGCGAGCCGTTTCCTGACGATGTGGTGCAGCTCAAGCCCGTCTACGTCGGCGAGTACGACGTGAACGACGAGGGCAAGAGGTTCGTGCCGCCGAGCGCGGTACAGCTGTGCCCGCGTTGCGGCAAGATGCACGCCCTTCCCGCGAAGCACTTCCGGTACATCGGCCACGCCCTTGTGACCGAGCGACTCAACGAGGTCGACCCATCGTGGTCGATGCACCCCATGGCCGTCCGCGACTCAGGCGAGCCTATCACCACGGGCGGCCTGTGGATACGCCTGCGCGTGTGTGGCGTCGAGAAGATCGGCTTCGGCGACGCCGGCGGCAAAACCGGCCCCGACGCTATCAAGGAGATGATAGGCGACGCCATCCGCAACGCCGCCATGCGTTTCGGGTGCGGGCTTGCCATGTGGATGGACGATGACGATGAGGTGACGCCGCACCCGGGCGGGGATGGGCGGCCGCCCTTCAGCGCCCGCCTCGGCGCTCGGGCCACCAAGGCTCAGCGAAGGCTTGCCAAGGCCATAGGCGTTATCCATGAGTCCTGTGTCTACGACGGCAACGACGTGGCCGACGGCATCCTTGTCGAGTTCGGCAAGCCCTATTACAAGATGAACGAGCGCGAGGTAGACGACGCCATCGCCTTTTTGGGCGAGTCGTTCCCGATTGACGCGCCGACCTGCGACGATCAGACGCCGCTTCGCGCAGGCGAGGTGGACGTCATCCGTCTGTGACGGGGCCGCTGCTCACCAGCCGCATATCGGCGCACAACATGAGGGGTGCAGACCACCTGCCAGGTTGGTGCGCCGTATGCGGACGGCCATACCCCGAGCGGCACCATGTGGTTGCCCGCTCACTCGGCGGTGCGCTCGGCCCCATGGTGCACCTGTGCGGCAGAGGAAACGCACTCTACGACGCCGATATGCGCATTTTGCACCACGGTGCCGCAGAGATGCACTGCCTGCATCTGTGGTGGGTAGACGGCGAGGATGCTGACATCGCGCCGGCCGTTCGCGGCTGGCAGAGCGCGTTCTGGGCCTATTTGCTCACCGATGAACCAACCGATCCATGGGACGCCCTGCGCCTTTCCGGCTGGCGTCCCTTCCCATGATAAAAGGAGGTGACGAATTGATCGTCACTATAAGCAGAGACGAACTGCTAAGGGCGATGTCTAGGCCCTGCAAGATAGCCAAGGGCCAGAGCGAGAGCCACCTGGCCTGCGTCCTGATCGAAGCGCGCGGAGACGAGCTTTCGGTGGAGGCAAACGACCTCTACGAGTCGTGCTCGGTGACCGCCCCGGCCATCGTGGAGGAGCCGGGAAGCGCGCTCGTGAGCGGAAAATCGCTCGAAGCAATCGTTAAGTCAATGTCGGAGGGAGCGGTCACCATCGCACTTAGCCCCTCTGGTGTCTCCGTTTCCTGCGGGCGCGCCGAGTTCGGGGTGCCGTCGCTCGATCCCGCCGACTTCCCGTCGTTTCCCGCCCCTGAGTCGGGCGATACGGTCACCGTTCCGGCCGACTCCCTGGCCGCGCTCGTCAAGGCCTGCTCGTGGGCCTGCGCCGAGGAGGGCAAGGGCGCTGGCTCTGGTGCCGGCCGAAGTGTGGAGGGCGTTCTGGTCGAGGCGGGGGACGGCTCCCTCCGTCTCACTGGTACCGACGGCCTTGCCATGGTTCGCGCAAAATGCGAAGTCGAGAGCACGGGCCGTATGCGCGAGTCGTTTCCCGCTGCGATCCTGCAGACGGCGGCCGCTGCGTGCTCTGGCGGCGATGTGATCCTCACATCGTCTGGCAGCCAGTTGCGGCTGCGCGGCGAGGGGTTCGTCATGACGGCGCGCGCCTACTCTGGCGACTACCCCGAGTGCGACAGGTTCTTCTCCTTCGAGCCGTCCTGCACGGTGAGCGTCGGCCGCTCCGTAGCCCTCGAAGCCGCGCGCCGCGCGGCCGTCATCCCTGGGTCTAATCCCGTCAGGATCGGGTTCGACGACGCGGGCATGACGTTCTCGCGATCCTCCGACCGCGAGTCCATGAGCGAGTCGGTCGATGCCAATGTGTCATCGCCCTGCGAGATCGGGCTTAACGCCAAGTGCCTCGCAGCCGCTCTCGGGTGTCTCTCTGCCGGAAACGTCGAAATATCGATGACCGACCCGCTCAAGCCGTTCGTGATGCGGGCCGGATGCGTCGAAGCCTTGCTCATGCCCGTCAGGATGCGGTAAGGGAGGGGTTATGGATGCTATAGGAGACGGACGCCTTGCCCTTCTGGCCGAGTACACCCGAGGGGTTCACTACTCGTTCATCGAGGCCGTGCGCCGCGCGAACGAGGCCCTGCGTCAGCGCGACTACTACCGCGCCCGCGCCCTTGAAGCCGCCTGCGCCCTGCGCGAGGCGCAGGGCGACTGCCCCGATGACGCGGGCGACCCATGCCCCAGGGCTTTTGGGCTTTTCTGTCGCGCCTGCTGCGAGGAGATAGATAAGGGGGCGAGATACCTGTGATCGATTTGAAAAACATCGGGCAGGCTATGGCCGTGGTCGTGGCTGTCCTGGTGGTTTTGTCCGAAGCGTGCCTCGCCGGCGCGGTGTCCATCGCTGCTGGCGCATGGGTCGGCCTTCTCGTCATGGCCGCGCTTCTGGCTGCAGATGCCGCCGCCGTCGCCGTTGTGTCGGTTGTGCTGTACCGATCCATGGGGGGCGGCCGTGGTGCGGAATAACTTCGCGGCCTACATACCGCAGATCGGATGGCTCGCCTTCATCGGCGGTGCCTGGTACAGATTGGAGGTGGTCGAGCCGTGACGGCTGACTACTATGAGTTTCTAGCGCGCAAGGCGGTCACCGCTCCGCGAAGCGGTTTCGACCCCGGCGACGCTGTGTCGCCGGTGCTATTCCCGCACCAGCGCGACATCGTTCGATGGTGCCTCAGGGGTGGCAGGCGCGCCATCTTCGCGGCTTTCGGCCTCGGAAAGTCGCTCATGCAGCTCGAGATCATGCGTCTTATCCTTGAGCACGAGGGCGGCTGCAAGTGCCTCATCGTGTGCCCGCTCGGCGTTCGGCAGGAGTTCAAGCGCGACGCCGAGCTTCTGGGCCTGTGCCCGCAGTTCGTGCGCCGCACCGATGAGGTGGTCGGCGACGGATTGTACCTGACCAACTACGAGTCCGTGCGCGACGGCAAGCTGGACGTGTCGGCGTTTACCGCCGTCAGCCTCGACGAGGCGAGCGTCCTTCGCTCCTACGGGTCGAAGACATACCAGTCGTTCCTCACCCTGTTCGAGTCGGTGCCCTACCGGTTCGTGGCGACCGCCACGCCCTCTCCGAACCGCTACAAGGAGCTTATCCACTACGCTGGCTACCTCGGCGTGATGGACACGGGCCAGGCGCTCACGCGGTTCTTCCAGCGCGACTCGACCAAGGCGGGAAACCTCACCCTCTATCCCCATAAGGAGCGCGAGTTTTGGCTGTGGCTCGCCACCTGGGCCGTGTTCGTGCAGCGCCCGAGCGATCTTGGGTATTCCGATGAGGGCTACGAACTTCCGCCCATCGAGGTGGTGTGGCACGAGGTGGCCATGCCCGAGGGTGCCGCCGCATCCGAGGGCCGAGACGGCCAGCTGCGGCTCATCCGCGACTCGTCGGCGTCCCTCTCCGAGGCTGCCGCCATCAAGCGGGCCACCATGGGCGCGCGCATCGCCAAAGCCGCAGAGATCGTCGCGGATTCTCCCGATGACCACTTCATCCTGTGGCACGATCTTGAGGACGAGCGACGCGAGATCGCCCGCCAGATACCCGAGGCGGTGGAAGTGTACGGATCGCAGCCGCTCGACGAGCGCGAGGACAGGATCGTCGGGTTCTCCGACGGTGAGTTCCGCATCCTGGCAACCAAGCCCGTACTGTCTGGCTCCGGGTGCAACTTCCAACGGCACTGCCACCGCGAGGTGTTCTGCGGCGTCGGCTTCAAGTTCAACGATTTCATCCAGGCCATCCACCGGGTGCAGCGATTCCAACAATCGCACCCAGTGCGCATCGATATCATCTACTCGGAAGGCGAGGGCCATGTTGTCGAGGTGCTGCGCGAGAAGTGGCGCGCCCACGACGAGCTGTGCCAGCGCATGGCGGCCATCATCCAGGAGTTCGGGCTTGCAGAGGCCGACGCGGCCTCTGCCATGCGCCGCTCCATGGGCTGCGAGCGCCGCGAAGAGTCGGGCGAGAAGTGGCGCGCGGTGAACAACGACACGGTTGACGAGACAGCCTCTATGGCATCCGACTCGGTAGATCTGATCGTGACGAGTATCCCATTCTCGAACCACTATGAGTACACGCCAAGCTACAACGACTTCGGGCACACCTCGGGAAACGGGGAGTTCTTCGAGCAGATGGACTTCCTCACCCCCGAGCTTCTGCGGGTGCTGCGCCCTGGGCGCATCTATGCCTGTCACGTCAAGGACAGGATCCTCTTCGGCGGCGTCACCGGCGCGGGGCTGCCGACGGTAGACCCGTTCCACGCGCAGGTGATCACACACTGCACGGCCCACGGCTTCGATTACATCGGCATGATCACGGTGGTCACCGACGTGGTGCGCGAGAACAACCAGACGTACCGCCTCGGGTGGACTGAGCAGTGCAAGGACGGCACGAAGATGGGCGTCGGCTGCCCCGAGTACGTCCTGCTTTTCCACAAGCCTCAGAGCGACCGCACGCGCGGCTACGCCGATGTTCCCGTGTCGAAGGACAAGGACTGCTACACCCTGGGGCGCTGGCAGACCGACGCTCACGCCTTCTGGCGCTCGTCGGGAGACAGGCTCCTCGAAGCAGCAGACTTCGCCGATATGGAGATGAGCGAGCGCTGCCGCCTGTTCCGCGACTTCACGCTGTCCCATGTTTACGACCACGAGTGGCACGTGTCCCTGGCCGACGCTATGGCGGCCGCAGGGCAGCTGCCGACCACGTTCATGGCGCTCGCGCCGGCATCGTGGCACCCCGACGTGTGGACTGACGTGGCTCGTATGCGAACGCTTAACACCGAGCAGTCGCGCAAGCGCCGCCAGAACCACGTCTGCCCGCTGCAGTTCGACATCGTAGACAGGCTCATCGAGCGCTACAGCAACCCGGGCGAGGTGGTGTTCGATCCCTTCGGCGGCCTCATGACGGTGCCGCTGCGCGCCGTGCGCGCTGGAAGGCGCGGCGTGGGCACGGAACTCAACCCCGCCTACTTCGACGACGGTGTGGCGTACCTGCGCGCCCTCGACGCCGAGGCAGACGCTCCTACCCTGTTCGATCTTGGCGGTTCGGCATGATGCGCGGCTCTTCTAGGGGGCGGTTGTTATGACCGTGTACGACGTTCCAACCTGCCCGCCAGAGCCGCCCGATGCGACCGCTCACATGGCGTGGTGCGACCGCTGCTCCCACTGGATCGAGTGCCCCTGCGGCTGTTGCTACGGGTGGTGCAGCGCTGGCGGCGAGTTCTGTAAGCCCGATGACCGCGAGGAGTGCTATCTGTTCTGCGGAGTGCCGCCCAAGCAGCCAGACCCCATCGGGGTGTATTGGTGAGAGAGGCCATTGAGAGAGGAGGTGCCCATGAACCTGGCGCAGGATAGCGCCTTTTGGAGGATGAGGCCCGAGACCATGGGCCTCATTGTTTCCGCGCTCTCGGCCGAGCGCAGGGACGCCGTGTGGCCGCGCCTGCTCGCACCTATGTGCTCGATGGTGCGAGGCTCGGGCAAGCTCGGCGAGCTAGAGACGGAATGGCTTGACCAGTGGCTGCTATACGAGGCTGGCAGGGGGGATCTGTGTCCGCAGGATGTGCAGACGGTTCAGATGTCCATTGCCGATGCCGCGCTGGCGCTCGGCTACGGCAGCGCGCCTGTGGCCGACGTGGTGGCTGTGCGCGCCATCCGCGCCCTTCGTGAGATCGGTGTTCTACGCCTCGTCCACAAGGGCATCAAGGGCCACTCGTCGCTCTATGCGGTGATGCCCCTGCCGCCGCTTCAATCCGACTGATTCCCTAACAGTTGCCACGAGAAAACACAAGGGAATTTTGGTGCTCTGCGGTTGCAGATTCACTAACAGATCAACGGGCTTTCAGTTAGGGAAACGCTGCTGTTGCAGGACAGAATTCCCTAACAGTTACTTAAAGGAAGCGTAGGGAATTTTCGGGTGAAAATTCCCTAACAGTTGGAGCGGATTCCCTAACAGTTGAGGGGCAATTCCCTAACAGTTAGCCAAGGTTTTGCTGGGAACTTTTCCGATATCCAGATTTATCCAGAGCTATAGAGGAAGAGATGCAGTGAAGAATGGGTCGCGACCTGTGAAAGCGAGGGAGTCTCGCTCGTGGCACTTTCGCACGCATTTCGGAAAGGAATACGAATGCACGTCTTCATCGTCACCGATGACACCTACCAGCAGCGTCCGTCACTGGCGTTCTTGAGCCATGAGGATGCCGTGACTGCGGCCCAGTGCGCCTACGGGCTGTCTGCCTGCGGTGCGGAGAATCATGTCCTCTCCATCCCGCTGCTGTTCTCAGATCCTCCCGGTCTCGTCACACTCGCCGACATCGATGAAGAGCAGCATCTCGTCAGCGCTAAGGCGCGATCTGGCGAAGATTCGACCACTGACTAGCAAACCAAAGAAATGGGGCCTCAAATCGCCCCAGAATCGAGGAAAGACATGGAGCGGAAAGATCCCAAGGACATGACCGCCAGCGAGCTGCTGCGTTGGGCTGCCAACGGCGAGCCCAACGAGTACGGAAACACCACTACCCCTCACAAGCTGTTTACGGCTCTCTGCGGCAAGCCGTACTGCAACACATCCTATGACGAGGATGCGCGCAGCATCCGCGCCCTCGCCGACAAGATCGACGCCGAGATCGAGGCGGCCCGCGACGAGTCATTCTTGTCGCACGTCGATTCGCTCATCAGTCTGTGTGGCTATCCCATCCGCCGAAAAGGCGAGGAAGTGTTTGACGAATGGATCGATCGCTGCTTCATCCCTCGCCACCGCTACGAGGACGGCGAGACCGTGCAGTTCGGCGACCGTGACATCGACTGGGACGACACAGATGAGTGCCGAGCCCCGGGTGTGCAGTGGGTGGCGACTGCGGTAGATTGCAACGGCAGGATCCTCGCCACGGCATATGACAAAATCGTCGCCGTTGCCAAAACGGACGAGTACGGCCGCGTGAAGCGCCGCGTTCCCGAGGTGCCGGGAGCCGACGGGCTGCCCATCGAGGAGGGCGAGACAGTGTGGGACACGGAGAGCGGAAAGGAGCTCAGCGTCTGCGCGATAGCCAACGCCGACGCCGGAATGATCCAGTGCTCCGACGACGATGGCTACTGCGAGGACTACGACGCACGGCACCTGACCCACACCCCGCCCGACACCCAGCAGCGCATCGACGCCGATGCGCTGAAAAGCACCGCCTCCTACTGGGATTGTCTCGGCAGGAGCTGCGTAGATTGCCCTGCAGAGATCGACGATAAGAGACCCTGGGAGCGATGTGGCGCCAGCAGCTGCGAGCAGGCCCAGCTGCTCGACCTGCTCCGCCGCCAGCGCGAGCTGGACGCCCGCAAGGGAGGTGTGAAATGAGCGAGTTCACCAAGGGCGACTACGTAGTGCACATCAACGAGTTCGGCGATGGAGACTACGGGCGCGTCGCATCCGTGGTCGATGGCGGCAGGGTGTTCGTATGCTTCACAAGCGGCTGCACGGCCTCGGCGTGCGACCCCGCGCACCTCAGAAGGGTCGAGCCACGCGCATGGATGGGGCAGGTAGGGTTCGGCTACCACCGCTTCGACGACGAGTGCCCCGACTACGACCCTGGGTGCTGCGCGGCGTACTGCCCGGAGAAGGGAGGCGAGTAGCCATGGCGTACATCTACATAAGCGGCTCCGTGACGGGCTGCGAGAACCGCAACTTCGACGCGTTCCGCGAGGCGCAGAGGACGCTGGTCGATGCCGGCCACGTGGCCATCATCCCGCACCAGTTCGTCGTTCCGTCTGCGACTCACGAGCAGGCCATGCGCGCGTGCATCAACGAGCTGACGTGGCGTTTCGGCGGCTTCTCTTACGACGGCGTGGCCCTCCTCGAAGGCTGGGAGCAGTCGGAGGGCGCGAGGCTTGAGAAGGCGGTGGCCGAGGCGTGCGGCATCCTGTGCATGACCGTGGACGAGTGGATAGAGGAGGCGATCTGATGGCGATCAAGAACTACTCTACGAAGGTGGCGGCGAGCAAGACCGTCGGAGAGGTGATGGAAATGCTGGCGTCCCACGGGGCCGACTCTATCAACATCGAGTACGGCGAAGACGGCCCGCTGGGCGTGGCGTTCAGGCACTCGGGAAGCGTCTACCGCCTCCCGGCACGCCCCGAGGCCGTGTCGCGAATCCTCAAGGAGCAGGGCAAGCCCTGCAACGGTGGTCAGGCGTCCAACGTCGCCTGGCGCAACGTCAAGGACTGGATCGACGCCCAGATGGCCATGGTGGAGACGGGGCAGGCCGATCTGGCCGAGGTGATGATGCCCTACATGCTGGACAACAAGGGGTATACGCTCTACGAGACCATGGCGGGCAGGATGCTGCCCGGGGAGGAGGCGCGATGAGCGAGTCGAGAAGCTGCGGGACGTGCGGCCGGTACGTAGACCTGCCCGTCGAGGACGGCGACCCCGGAGACCGCATCGGGGTGTGCCCGTGCGCGTGGCTGGTCGACCTTGCGGAGTCGCGCCCCCTGTTCGACGGGCTGTACCCGGATGACGATGCCTGCGAGATGTGGGTGCCGGAGCAGAGCGGCGAGCAGCTGGTGCGCTGCCGCGACTGTTGGAACTGCGCCGTTGCAGCCGACGGGAGCGGCCCGTACTGCGCGCACTGGTCGCGCAGGGTGCCCTGGGACGGGTACTGCCATCTGGGAGAGCGAAAGGAGGAGCGATGAGCGATGAGCTGAAGCCGTGCCCGTTCTGCGGGGGCGATGCGACAGAAGGCCCAGTGTTCGTGACCAGGATGCCGAGCGGCGACATAGGCTGGGTCGGCTGTGTTCCCTGCGGCGTGTTCGTCAACTACACGCACGGCGAGGGCGGGAGGAGAGAGGCCGTGAGGGCCTGGAACACCCGCGCCGAGCGCACGTGCCGTCCAAAGGGCGGAGTCGGCGGATGGTTCTGCTCGGAGTGCGGCGTGTTCGTCAACAACGACTGCATAGCTGACGCGCAGCGTTGGATCGCGCCCCGGTACTGCCCGAACTGCGACGCCAAGGTGGTGCGGTAGATGGAGCGCCCGTACGAGATACCCGACCCGTTGGAGGTCACGCCATGGCGCGAGCGCGAAAAGGAGCGGTGGTTCGCCGAGAACCGCACGGGCAGGAAGTGCACGGCGGTCATAGACGAGCCGAGGGGATGCCTCTGCTGCGTGTTTCACACCGCTCGGTGGAGCTGCCCGCCGTGGGGCGGGAAGATCGTCATGTGGGACGGGCACGCAAAAGCGAACACCTGCGGCATCTACTGCACCATCGCGCGCAACGGCATCGTGTCGGTGATCGACCGCGACGACCGCGAGTTCAAGCCCGATTGGTGCCCGCTCGCGCCCGTGGAAGAGGAGGCCCCGTGCTAGCCCGAGCCGCCCTAGCGGCGATTATTGTTCCATTGGCACTCGTGTGTTTTATGAGCGCTGCCGAGATACGGAGGTGCTGTCGGTGAGATACGTGAGCTTATTTAGCGGCATAGAGGCCGCGAGCGTCGCTTGGGAGCAGCTCGGATGGGAGCCGGCGGCGTTCGCCGAGATAGAGCCGTTTCCATGTGCGGTGTTGTCGCACCGCTTTCCGAATGTGCCCAACCTCGGCGATGTGACCGAGGTGGATTGGAGTCCCTATGCAGGATCAGTTGACATTGTGGTCGGGGGAAGCCCCTGCCAGGCCTTCAGCATATCAGGTGCCAGAAAAGGGCTTCTGGATGCGCGAGGTCGCCTCATGTTCGAGTACGTTAGAGCTGTTCGGGAGGTTGGCCCTCGCTGGGTTCTGTGGGAGAACGTCCCCGGCGTTCTATCGCAGGACGGCGGCAGCGCCTTCGGATCGCTCCTCGCCGCGCTGGAAGACTGCGGGTACGCTCTGTCGTGGCGAGTTCTCGACGCTCAGTTCTTCGGAGTGGCCCAGCGACGCCGCCGTGTGTTCGTTGTCGGACATATTGGAGCCGATGTCGGCCCAGCTGCTGCCGTACTGTTTGACGAGGGCATCTGCCCTGGGAATTCTGGAACGAGCAAGGCGAAGAGGGCGAGCCTTGCCGGCGTTTTTGAGGGAGGCGCTGACGTGGTGGGTCGAGAACGCAGACCGTCTGCGGGGGGGGGCACCTTCTAGCATTTAAGCCGAGTCCTGGCGCAGGTGCGGGATCTGTCGGTGCGTCG
This sequence comes from Adlercreutzia mucosicola DSM 19490, assembly GCF_000422625.1. Classification (GTDB taxonomy): domain Bacteria; phylum Actinomycetota; class Coriobacteriia; order Coriobacteriales; family Eggerthellaceae; genus Adlercreutzia; species Adlercreutzia mucosicola. The sequence continues at coordinate 32,028 of NZ_AUGK01000006.1, forward strand.
GCCGACCTATCGCCAACGCTCATGACCGATCACAACCCCGCCATAGCCATCGCCTACGACACCACACAGATCACGTCATCCGATAATGGAAGCAACCCTGCCGACGGCGATCCGTGCCACGTGCTCTCCTCTAGCGGTCATCCTCCGCTGCTGTGCATGGCTGGCGACGAGGCTAAGTCGTCGGTCGATGACGACCTGTGCGGCACGCTTAAGTGCGGGGGGGGGGTCTCCAATCGTCGCGGTTTCGGCAGCAACGGATCGCAGCTCGTCGGTACCCTCGCCGCCAGGGACTACAAGGGCGTGTGCGACCAGGACATCTCGCAGGGCAAGGTGATCCTGCAATGGATGTGACAGACGCGATCGCTTCAGCAAGGTTCCTTGTTCGCCGGCTCACGCCCACCGAGTGCGAGCGATTGCAAGGCTTCCCCGACGGGTGGACTCGCATCCCGTACCGAGGCAGGCTGCCAGACGAGTGCCCAGATGGGCCGCGGTACAAAGCCCTCGGCAACTCGATGTGTGTGCCGTGCATGAGGTGGATAGGGGAGCGAATCCAGATGGTAGACGCCGTATTGTGCGACGATATCTCGGAAAGCGGAAACGCCAGATACCAACGGGAAAGTAACGGTATAATGACGGAACCTTGAAAACCGAATAGTGGAAGGACTGGCACATGGCCGACGGAACCGAACGCGCGCAAGAGATCCTCGACGGCTACGGCATAGCCTGCGACGAGCTGGCGAGCCTGACCGAGGAGCACGACCGCATCATCAGCGCGCTCTACTCGATCACTTCCGACCCGTCCTCATCGGGTGGAGGATCGTCGGCCGACAAGCTGGGCGGCGGTGTCGCGAGGCTCGTAGACCTCTGCAAGAAGATCGACGGCGAGATCAAGCGATACATCGCAGCCAGGGACGAGGCGCGCTCGCTCGTACGGGCCGTCATGCGCGAGAACATCCAACTCGGCCAGTGCCTCCACTACCGCTACATCGACAGGGACAGGCCGACAATCGCCGCCTACCGCATGGGATACTCTGATCGTAACTACCGGCGCGTGCACATCCGCGCACTGCAACTCGCGCAGGAAATCATCAATCACGAAGCCGCACGGTAAAGTTGTCCGCAAATGTCCGCTAAACCTGTGATATGGTGTAGCCAGTCAGAAACGGGGAAGGGGCGAAAGCTTCAGAACCGACAATAACGAAATCAGCATAAGGGACGCGAGAGCGTCCCTTTTCTTTTGCCCAGAAACGGAGCGAGGATATGCGCGTGCCGACCGACAGGCCGCTCGCCTCGTGGATACGCGAACTCATCGCCATGGGAAGGCTGTACCGATTCTACAAGACGGACGAGTGGATAGAGCTTGCCGGCAGCGTCATGGATGCCGCGCGCCGCGAGTGCGAGTGGTGCCGCGACAATCCAGGCAAGCCTGTGCGCGCCACGTGCGTCCACCACGAGATGGAAGTGAGAGACCATCCCGAACTCGCGCTGTCCCGCACCTACACCGCTGCCGACGGCACGGAGAGAAGAAACCTCTGGGCCATCTGCGACGCCTGCCACAACAGGGCGCACGGCAGATTCCAGGGAGCGCGTAAGAAGCGGGGCGATGAGAAGCCGCTGACGCCCGAGATGTGGTGAATGCGGTATCTGAGTCCACCTGATGCGAGATCGGCCCCCCAGCCCCCCTTGGGGGTCTTCTAAAGAACCTCTGGCAACGGGGGGAGATACCCGACAAGTTAGAAAATTTTCCTTTTTTGGCCAACTTTTGAGAGGAGGTGATGCCGTGGCCGGACGACACAGACAACCCGTGGACGTTCTGGCGGCTCGCGGAAAGACCCATCTGACGCGGGCCGATTACGAGGAGCGCAAGGCCTCGGAGGTCGAAATGCCCATCGACTTGCGCGACATCGAGCCGCCCGAGTACCTTTTCCAGTGGCCCGACCGCGTGGCCGACTTCGACCGGTACGCCAAGATGCTCGCGCGACTGATGCCCGACAACTTCGGCCAGCCTGACGCCGACCTCTTGGCGCGCTACGTGGTTTCCGAATCGCTCTACGAATCGTTCACCGCCCAACTCGTCGGCCTGTCGGATCCGTCGGACATCAAGATGATGCAGATCGCCCAAGACCGCGCGTTCAAGCAGGCCCACACCTGCGCCTCATCCCTGGGCCTCACCGTGACATCGCGATGCAAGCTCGTCGTTCCGGTCGATGAGGACGATGGCGGCGAAGAGGAGTTCTGACCTACGCCCCCGCAAGAGGCGGCGCATCGACTGCCCCGAGATCATCGAATGGATGAGGCTTGTTGAGACCGGCGGCATCGAGGCCTGCGAGGAGCAGCACCAGCTCGTGGCCCACGTTCGGAACGTCTTCGCGACCGAGGAACTGATCATCGACTACGAGCGCATCGAGCGCTACATGGGATATCAGAAGTACTTCCCGTTCGACCTGCTGCCGTGGGAGAAGTTCTGCTTTACGCTGTTCATGTGTGTGTTCAAGGCTGACGGCACCCCCCGCTGGGACGAGATGTTCATCTACGTCGGTCGCGGCGCGGGCAAGAACGGCTTTGACGGCTTCGTTGCATTCTGCGCCATCACTGGCGTCAACGGTATCAGATCCTACGACGTGGACATCTGCGCGAACTCCGAGGAGCAGGCCAAAACATCATTCGATGATGTGTACAACATTTTCGAAGAGCCAGACAACTTCAAGAAGTTCAAGCGGTCGTTCACGTGGAACCAGATCGTCATCACGAGCAAGTCAACCAAATCTCGCATCAAGTACCGCACCGACAACCCGAAGAGCAAGGACGGCCTACGATCCGGCATGGTCATCTTCGACGAGGTGCACGCTTACGAGAACTGGAAGAACATCAACGTATTCACCACGGGTCTCGGCAAGAAACCGCACCCGCGCCGACTGTACACTACCACCGACGGCGATGTTCGCGACGGCGTTCTCGACTCGCTGAAGAGCAAGTCGAAAAAGATCCTCGCCGGCGAGAAGCACGACAACGGGTTTCTGCCCTTCATGTGCAAGCTCGACCGCCCCGAGGAGGTCAACGACCCCAGCAAGTGGGAGAAGGCGAACCCCTCCCTGCCGTACCTGCCCATCCTTCGCGCCGAGATCGAGAAGGAGTACGCCGACTACGTAGAGAATCCTGTCGTCAACTTCGACTTCATGGTCAAGCGCATGAACTGCCCGACCCAGGCGCAGGAGGGCGCGGTCGCGAAATGGGACGACATCTTGGCCACGCGCCGCGAAGTCCCCGAGCTTTACGGCTGGCCGTGCATCTGCGGAATCGACTTCGCCAAGACAAACGACTTCGTGGCCGCAGTACTCCTGTTCCGCGACGGAAACAGCTACTACGTCCTGTGTCACACATGGGTATGCAGACAGTCGGCAGACCTCGGGCGCATCAAAGCGCCCCTTGAGGAGTGGGAGGCTGCGGGCCTCCTCGAATTCGTTGACGATGTGGAGGTGTCGCCCTGGCTCGTGACCGACTGGCTGCACGCCCAGATGCGGCTCTACGACGTGCTCAAAGTCGCTATCGACAGCTACCGATATTCGCTGCTCAAGCGTGAGCTTGAGTCAATCGGGTTTTCTGACGGCGACAAGACCGTGAAGCTGGTTCGGCCGAGCGACGTCATGCTCGTGCAGGTCAAGATCAACTCGCTTCTCGTTAATCAGTCCATCGCCTGGGGCGAAAACCCGCTCATGCGGTGGTACACGAACAACACGAAGCTGGTGCCAGCGGCGCACGGCAATTTCACCTATGGCAAGATCGAGGAGAAGTCACGCAAAACAGACGGCTTCATGGCCTTCGTGGCGGCCATGACCCAGGAAGGAGAACTGCCCGAATGCAACGAGATCGAGTTCATCGAGCCTTTGGTCGTGTAGGAGGTGGTGCCTAGTGAATGTCATCGACTTCCTCAATCTTCGCATCACGACGGACGAGATCGATCCTGCCGCCGGCGCGAGCCTTGGGGATAATGCCGCCATGCTCTACTTCAAGGCGGCGGCGACCGATACCGCCATCGGGTATGTAGCAGACTCCATTGCGAGCTGCGAGATGCGCGTGATGGATCGCGGCGAGCCGAAGCGGGGTCACCTCTATAGGATGCTCAACTTAAGGCCCAACCCTGTCATGAGCGCCTATCAGCTCAAAATCGGCATGATCTACAAACTGATGACCGTGGGCGAGGCCCTGGTGGTGCCTATCGGGAGCGGTTTGTACCTCGCCGACGGATTTAACAAGAACGACACCGACTATGGAATCGCGATGTTTGAGAACGTAACCGTCAACGGATACCAGATCAGACGCCGCTATAACTCGGGCGAGGCCATCTATCTCACCTTCGGCAACCAGCGTGTCAAGCGCCTAGTTGACGGGATGTATGAGGCCTACGCCAAGATGATGAGCGCTGCTGTGGACGGATACCAGGCAGGTGCTGGCACGAAATGGAAGCTCACCGTCAATCAGGGCGGCACTGGCGACCGCCAGTTCAACAAGGCCGCCGACGAGCAGCGAAACGACCCTCGCGAGATGCTGCAGAAGTTCATCAGGGGCGCGAACTCGGTCTACTTCGAGACGCGCGGTCAGGAACTTAAGGAGATCGACGTGAAGGGGTGCCCCTCCGACGATCTCATCAAGATCCGCAAAGACGCCTTCGAGCTTGTGGCAAGCATCTACAAAATCCCTCAGTCGATGCTCTTCGGAAACATGACGAACTTGGACGAGATCACGCGCGTGTTCCTCACGTTCACGGTCAAGCCGCTCGCCAAGCAGATATCCGAGGAGCTGACCGCAAAGTTGTTCGACCCCATCTCGTGGTTACAAGGCTGCGAGATCGTGGTCGATACGTCGCGTATCAAGTACATCGATATCTTCGATAGCGCCCCGTCCGTCCAGCAACTGCTCGGGGCTGGCTACTCCATGGACGAGCTGCGTGAATACCTCAACCAGCCGACCATCGGAACGGAAGAGTCCCAGCAGCACCTCATCACCCGCAACTTCGGGCCTATCGACGAGGTGCTGCGCCAAGTCATCCAGGAAAGGGGGTGAGAAATGAAAAGATACTTCTCCCTGAAGAAGGAGGGTCGATCCGCCCAGCTCGACATCTACGGCAAAATCACCTCGTGGCCGTGCGACGAGTCAGACATGAGCGCCGCCACTCTCTCCAAGCAGCTAGAGGAGATCGGCGACGTTGACGAGATCGCCGTGCATATCAATAGCTACGGGGGTGAGGTCAAGGAGGGCATCGCTATCTACAACGCCCTGCGCTCGCACAAGGCGCGCGTCAAGACCGTCTGCGATGGCATGGCGTGCTCCATCGCGTCGGTCATCTTCATGGCTGGCGACGAGCGCGTGATGTACGAGGCATCTCTGCTCATGATTCACAACGCGTGGGCTTCTGGCTCCGGCAACGCCGCAGAACTGCGCAAGCAGGCAGACGATCTGGACGTCATCACCGACGCCTCCAAGGCGGCCTATCTCTCGCGGGTATCAATCGGTGCCGAAGAGCTGACGGCGCTTATGGATGCCGAGACGTGGATTACCCCCGAGGCCGCCGTTGACATGGGTTTCGCCACATCCATCGACACGTTGGAAGGGGACGCCAATCCCTCCCAGTGCGCGCTCCGCGCCCTCGTGGCACTGGCCGCCGCCAAGTCGGCCGAGGATGCCGACGAAGATGGCGACGACCCCGGCGATGCTGATGACCCCGATGACGCGGGCGGCGATGAGGAACCCGATGACCCCGAAGATGGGGCCGATGAGAACGAAGAGCCAAGCGAGGCGCTCCAACGACTGGGGCGCTTTTTTAATGCCATCAACCAATAGAAGGGAAGTTAAATGACCATCAAGTTCGCCAACATGGAGGCCTGCGAGCAGCTGTCCGAAGCCATGCTCGCTAAAGAGGCAGATCCGAGCGCGCTGGCGCTCGCCTGGGCCGCCTACGCCGAGTCTATCGCAGATGAGCTGCGCGTCGAGTTCGAGCAGCACGGCCCCAATATCGACGCCGCCGCCATGGAGTCTCGCGGCTACCGCGTGCTGACCGCAAAGGAGACGACGTGGTACGAGAATGTGGCCCAGGCCCTGCGCGAGTCTAAGACCGAGCAGGCGTTCATCAACATCATCGGCACCGACGACCAGGACACCCTCATGCCGCCGACCATCATCCAGGATGTGTTCTCCGACATCCAGAAGGAGAGCAAGCTGCTCGCGAAGATCGGATCGCAGTACGTCGGCTACGCGACAAAGTTCATCATGAATGACGCGTCCGTCCAGATGGGAACGTGGAACAAGGTCACCGCCGAGATCACCAAGGAGATCGAGGGCGCTATCAAGGTCATTTCCATGGAACAGAGCCGCTACACCGCCTTCTGTATCATCCCGCTCGACGTGCTGGACATGGGGCCGCAGTTCCTTGACGCGTTCATCCGCGCCCTCATGGCCGAGTCTATGATCTACGGCCTCGAAGAGGCCATCGTCAACGGCTCTGGCGTCAATAAGCCCATCGGTATGATGCGCAATCCTGACGGCGCATTCGACCAGACGAACGGGTATCCCGAGAAAGAGGCCATCAAGGTCACATCCTTCGCTCCCGAGGAGTACGGCCCGCTGCTCTCCAATCTTGCCAAGACCCCTACGGGCCGCCAGCGCGTGTTCAGTGACGTTATCCTTGTGTGCAGTATGACTGACTATCTCAACAAGGTCATGCCCGCCATCACCGTGCAGTCCACCATGGGCGGCTATGTCTCCAACGTGTTCCCGTTCCCTACCGAGCCCATCCCTGCCGCCACGGTGCCCGAGGGTAAGGCTATCATCGGCATCCCGAAACTCTACAAGCTCGGCATCGGCGGCTCGCGAAACGGCATCGAGTACGACGACTCGTTCAAGTTCCTCGATGACTGCCGCACCTTCAAGGCGATCCAGCACGCAGCCGGCCGCCCCTACGACAACATGAGCTTCATTGTGATCGACATCTCCGAGCTTGAGCCTGCCTACATCACGGTTCGCAATGTGGCTGCTGGCGCTGGCGTGCCGAGCGTGTAGGCCATGGCTGCCGACAACATCCCGGCGGTGGAGTGCGCGCTGTTCCAGCAGGTTATGCGCAAGCTGAAGATCACCTGGGAGGATGAGGAGACCGCGCACCGCGTGCGCGACGAGATCATTCCGAACGCCGAGGCGGCCCTGAGACGCCGCCTCGGCATCCCTGATAGCGCGGACTTCCCCTTCGCTAACCCCGGGCCAGAGAACATCCTTCTTGAGAACCACTGCTGGTACGACTGGTACGACGCATTGGAGGAGTTCCACGAGAACTACTTCGATCTCATCGAGGAGTGCCGGCGCAGATGGGAGGTGATGCAATATGCCGCTGAAAAGAAAGCGGAAGGCGCAGACCCTCTCTGACGGCGTGGCCGACTTCTACCGAGACCGTCCAGACCGCAGGACTCCGTTCGGTGCGGCCATTGCGCCCAAGAGTGCCGATGATATGGACTTCATCGCGCGGCTCCACTTCTCGCGCGAGTCGAAGCGCGAGAGGGATTTCGACTTCGCTGAGCAGCGCGGGTTCACCCTCGCTCAAAAGGTCAAGTGCCACCGCGTCTCCGGGATCGACAGCTCGTGCCGCGCGGTCATCGACGGGGCGCTCTACGGCATCGCCCACATCGACGATGACGGCCCATTCATGTTCGTCTACCTCGAAGGCGGCTCTCCATTCCCGCCTGGGGAGGTGAGCGACATTGGAACCGATTTTGCAGGCGATCAGTAAGGCGCTTGAGGATGCCGACGAGAAGTCGGTTTTCTACGGCGTAGCCACCGGTTTCGACATGAAGAGATCGGATCCGTGGAACTACACCGTGTACTCTCGCGACAGCATTGACCCTACCGTGAACAAGACGGGAAAGACGCGCCACTACACCGTGGCCGTCACGCGCGAGAACTACCTGCCCGACGAGGTGCTTGAGCGCGTGGTGGAAGCACTCGGCTCCATCCCCGGGGTGCGCATCTCTGGCAGCATCGGCTACGAATACGCGGTCAACCCAGGTACGGGAAACCCTGTGGAGCAGGCTATCATCACACTCGCAAAGGCAGAGAAGCGATGAGTGGCTTTATGCTCGACGCTGACTCGGCAAAAGAACTTGAGGAACGCGTCCGCGCCTTCGGCCAGGGCGCTGAGGATGTCGTCAATGGCGTCCTGCACGCCGAGGCCGGCCCGCTCATCTACGAGCGCATCAACCCGCTCATCCACCCGTCGGGACGCCGGTTCAAGGGCCACCCTGCGTCTGCGAAGTCCTCCAAGTGGCCCGTTTACAGGACTAACGAGAATCTGGCTGTGACTGTCGGCACAGCGCGTAGATTCTCGTATCTTTATTTCCCCAACGACGGGGTCAACACGAAAAGACACGCAGGCGAGCAGCACTTCATGTTCAGGGGCGCGCGGGACGCATCCCGATCCGTCATGGAGCGCTGCATCGCTGCGCTTACAAGAGAATTGGATCATTAAATGGCAAAAGCAATCCTGGAGACGGTGTTCTCCGAATACGAGGTGTACCGCCTCAACATGATCTTCCCTGCGCTCGCCGAGTCCGAGCAGCCCGAAGTCGGCACCATCAAGTGCATCGGCACCCTTGAGGAGACGAGCGACGTTCGAAAAGTCGTGAAGAAGTGCCGTGGCGTCGATGCCAAGGTGGTCACCATCGGCGCGGGCACGGGCACGCTCAAGCTCACGCTCCACATGCCTTGGGCGCTCTACGTCAAGGCGCTCGCCATGGACGCCGACAAAGATCTCATCGAGGGCGTGGTCGCCTACGGCCGTAAGTCGATTCATCCCGAGTTCGCGATGACCGCCCACGTCAAGGACGAGGATGGCATCGAGAAGTACAAGGCATGGCCGCGCTGCGTCGTCACCAACGGCCCGTCGCGAAAGGTCGAGAACGGGGCCGAGGAGGTGGCTGAGATCGATCTTGAGCTGTCCTTCATGCCAGACGACTACGACAACGGCGTGTACGAGGCGCTTTCGGCGAACCTCAAGGACGATACGGTGAAAACAGGGTGGCTCCAGGGCTTCACCCCCGACATGGTGCACGCCAAGGAGGTGGAGTAAATGGTAGCTCCCAAGAAGGCCCCCTCTAAGGCCGCGCAGGTTGCGCCCGACGCCGCCGATCAGGTCAAGACCTCTCCCGACCCCGTGCCTGATGCTGATAGTCAGACCGACCCCGCGCCCGACGCCGGCGACCATACGGCGGCCGCTTCCCCGCATATGGTCGATGTTATCGTCCTGCACGAGTTCAACGATCTGGCCGAGGGGGCGCGCCGCCATGTCGGAGACCGCATCAGCATCACCGACGAGCGCGCAGCCGAGATTTTGGACACCCATAACCCCGCCCTGATCTGCATCGTCGGTGATGCTCATGAGTAAGAACATGAAGATGCCCGCCCTCAACTCGACCCGCAAGTTCGAGTTGGCAGACGGTACGGTCGTGCCGCTCACGCTGAACAACGCCCTGCTCTACCAGATCCGCTCCGAGCGAAAGTCCGACTACGACAAGTTCAACGATGTTCTGTTCAAGGGCGGTAAGGACTATTTCCAGCTCGTCGATGTCCTCTACGTGGCCTACCTCTGCGGTTTCCTTTCGGAGCACGGAAACCTCGATGAGGCCATGGACGACATCGGCTTCATGCTCGCGATGCCTGAAGACCCTATCGTCGTATCCGAAGAGGCCCAGTGGCTCATCTCCCCAAAAAAGATGAGGGATTCCGTGGCCCCCTCGAAAAGCGGACAGGGCAAATAAGGCGCAAGCTGGGGAAGGGGAGGGCATCTTCCCTTCCCAAGACATCCATTGAGGATATCGAAGACCTGTACACCAGCGTCGTGATCATATCTGGTGTGTCGGAAGAGCTCTTCTGGCACGCCGACCTGTCGTTCGTGCTCTCCGTCACCGACAACAAGCGCGCCTTCGATGAGTGGATGGCGGCTGAGCGAGACCTGATGACCGAAAGGAGGTGACACCCATGGCCAAGAAAGACGAGGCCAAAATCAAGTTTAGCGCTGACACCAAGGAGTTCAGCGACGCCATCAAGCAAGCAGGCGACACCATGACCCGTCTTCGCGGCGAGTTGAAGCTGGCCGATGCCCAGATGGCGAATACGGGCCAGAGCGTCGAGGGCCTGGCCAAGAAGCACGAGCTGTTGGCCGAGCACGACGAGGCCCTGTCGCGCAAGATCGAAGCCCTGAACGGCAAGATGGAGAAGGCCCGCGAGGTGTGGGGCGACAACTCCCAGGAAGTGCAGCGCTACACCAACATGATCACGAGCGCCCAGGCCGCCCAGGAGCGGGTTCGCGGCCAGATCGAGTCGGTGAGCGCCGCCCTCGAATCCCAGCGCGAGGCCGAGGCCCGCGCGGAGAGTGCGCTTGGCAAGCTGGGCGCGGCCATCGAGGCCCAGCAGGCCGAGGTGTCGCGCCTTGCCGATGAGTACAAAAACGCCGTCATCCAGTACGGCCGCACATCCGACGAGGCCAAGTCGCTTGAGACAGCCCTGCGCAACGCGAACGACTCTTTGGATAAGAGCAAGAGATCGATGGCCGAGGCCGAGGACGCCGCCAGAGGTTGCGCCGGCGCGTTCGACGATATGGGTGGGGCTGCCCTCGACGGGAAGAACTCCCTGGAAGAGCTGGCGGCTGGCACCATGCTCGCCGATTTCGGCGAGGCGGCCATCGACTCGGCGACAGAGGCCGTGAAGCGCCTCGTTGCGGAGTCGGACGTTGCGGCCGCCAAGATCAAGACATCGTTCGGCGGCTATGCCGCCGATCAGTTCGGGGAGCTTGAAGAGGCTCTTCACCGCATCTACGCCGGCAACTACGGCGATAGCTTCGAGGATATCGCCGATGCCGGCCGCGAGATCGTCAACGTCCTCGGGAACGATCTGAGCACCGAGTCGTTCGAGGAGCTTACCGTCCAGGCGATCATTCTCCGAGACGCGTTCGATGTCGATGTGAACGAGTCTATTAAGGCCGCCAACCAACTCATGAACCAGTTCGGGCTGGACGGGAAGCGGGCCTACGATATGCTCGCCGCCGGCTGCCAGGAGGGACTGAACGCCAACGGCGAGTGGTTCGACGCTGTGTCCGAGTACTCGGTCTACTACCAGCAGCTCGGGCTATCCGTTGACGATATGTTCAACACCATGGCCGCCGGCTCCCAGGTATTTCTGAACGGTACCGACAAGGCGGGCGATGCCATCAAGGAGTTCTCGATTCGCTCCGTTGATATGAGCAAGTCCACCGCCGAGGCCTACGCGAACATCGGCCTGTGCGCCGATGAGATGCAGTCCAGGATCTCCGAAGGCGGTGAGACGGCCCGTCAGGCGACTATCGAGACTATCGAGGCTCTGCTTGCTGAGGAAAGCCAGCTTCTGCAGAACGCCGACGGCGTGGCTCTGTTCGGCACGATGTGGGAGGACATGGGCCGCGACGGTATGCAGGCCATGTTGGGTCTTCTCGGTGCGGCCACCGACACCGCAGGCACCATGGAGGAGATCGACTCGATCCGCTACGACAACGTGTCAGATCAGGCAGAGGGTCTCAAGCGCCGCTTCGAGGACGAGATGTTCATGCCGCTCGTCGAGAAGATACAGCCCGCACTGTCGTGGTTCTTCGCGTTCGCGAACGACAACTTCGAGTGGCTCGCGCCGGTTGTCGTCGGCGTCGCCGTGGCGTTCGGGATTCTCGGCACCGCCATGGCCATATCGGGCACCATCCAGGCGGTGACCGGTGCCATGGCGTCGCTCAACATAGTCATGAGCGCGAACCCCGTTGTCATCGTCGTTGCCGCCATCGCCGGTCTTGTCGCAGCATTCGTGCTGCTCTGGAACAACTGCGAGTGGTTCCGAAATTTCTGGATCGGCCTGTGGGACGGCATCTGCCAGGGGGCATCTGCCGCTGCGGAGTGGTTCATGGCGAACGTCGTGGCACCTATCTGCGGATTCTTCGGCATGATCGGCGAGGCTGGTGCCTCCGCGTGGGGGTTCGTGAGCGAAAAGGCCCAGATCGCATGGGATACAGTCTGCAATATCTTTCAGGTCGGCGTCATGCTCGTCCAGGAAATCCTCGGCCTTGCCGTCGATATACTCCTCGTTCCGTGGAACTTCATCTGGGAGAACTTCGGCGGCGTCATCACGATGGCTTGGGACTTCATCACGTCTGTCGTCGGTGCCGGGATCGATGCCTGCTTCGCGTGGATCGACGAGAAGCTATCCCTCCTCAGGGCGGTGTGGGACATCGCCTGGGGCGCGGTGTCGTCCAAGGCGTCCGAGGTGTGGTCAGTTATTACGTCTGTCGTCTCCGCTGGCATCGACTCGTGCGCGGCCTGGATCGATGAGCGAATCCGCTTCATCCAGGACGTGTGGAGCATCGTCTGGGGCGCTGTGTCATCGAAGGCGAGCGAGATCTGGGGCGGTATCCAGTCTATTGTCTCTGCTGGCGTATCCTTCATCGACGAGCAATTCCAGAGGGCTAAGGGTGCGGCCGAGATCGTCTGGGGTGCCATCAGGCACGCCATCATCGATCCTGTCCAAGGCGCGTTCGATGCTGTGCGCGGCATTGTTGACAAGATCAAGAACGTGTTCAACTTCAACTGGAAGCTACCCGATCTGAAGCTGCCTCATATCGAGATCACAGGCGGCTTTTCGATAAGCCCGCCCTCGGTTCCCAACTTCGAACTTAAGTGGTACGCGAAGGGCGCTGTGTTCAGCCGTCCGACCGTGCTTCAGGGCCTCGATGGTAAATACCGTGGCGTTGGCGAAGCTGGCCCCGAGGCCATCGCTCCCATCCGTGTTCTGCAGAATTACGTGTCCGATGCTGTTATCGCGTCGAAGCACGGCGATGCTGACCGCATCTGCTCTGCCATCGATAGGCTTGCGGATCGGGTCACGGTTCTTGAAATCGATGGAAACAAGATCGCCGAGGCGACTGCGGAGCCGAACGACCGCGTGCAGGGCGGCCGTCAGGAACTGAGCGAAAGGGGGTTGGCGCTGTGATGTGCGAAGGATTCTCCGTGAGGGGCCGTCACCTGTGCGAGGACATGGGGCTGTGTCTGGCCAGCCGCTCGCTTTCGGCTCCGGCACAGAAGACCGCCCGGGTGTCGATCCCTTTCTCGCACGGAACGCTCGACTTCTCGTCGATCAATGGTGAGGTTTACTATGAAGATCGCGATCTGTCGTACAGCTTCGACATGATCGCCGGCAGCCCGCGCGAGCTTGAGTCGATGGTATCCGATGTTACGGCGTGGCTCGCGCCGGTGTGCGGTGACGAGCTGCGCGATGATGATGTGCCAGGTTATCACTGGATCGTGTCTGCACCGTCCATAAGCGTATCGCGCGACGAGTCGGGCCTTGCTGCCACCGTCGAGGTGGCGTTTTCTGCCTACCCCTTCGCGATGGCCGATGACGAGTCGAGGGCATCGATCTCCGTTGGTGTGAACCCCCTCGTCAACAAGGGAGGCATGAGGGCGCGGCTGTCTGTCGTGCCCGACGGCACCGTGACCATCACCATAGGAACACTGCGACAGACATTCAACGGGCCGACCGCGACGAACCTCTACCTTTCACCGGGAACGAACGAGGTGGAGGTCTCTGGCGGGTCGGCCCTCGTCTCATGGAGGGAGGGAATCCTTTAGGTGGACATCGTAACCGTCTACAACCGTGGCGCTCCCACGATCATATCCGACCAGTTCTCGAAGATTGCATCGGCCAAGATCGCCCGCGAGAAGAACTGCTTCGATTCGCTGTCGTTCACGATCTACCACGACAATCCTGGCTACGACATCCTGGTTCCGTTCTCCACCACCGTCGAGGTGGTTAACGCCGAGACTGGGGCGGTCGAGTTCGAGGGGCGCGTCGTGTCGCCAGTGCCGTCCGTTGATGACTCCGGCAAGGTGGGCAAGGCTGTCGTGTGCGAGGGCGTGGCTGGGTACCTCTGCGATTCGAGGCAGCCCTACACCGAGGAGCGGCTGTGGGAGGGTGATACCCAGCGCACCGGCCTCCAAGAGTACATCGATTACCTGCTCGGCAACCACAATGCCAAGGTGAGCGCCGAGAAGCGCGTATACCGAGGCATTGTCGATGTCGTTACATGGAAAACGACCGACAACGTAACCAAGGGCACGAACTTCGAGACCACCTGGGATTGCATCAAATCCAAGATCATCGCCGTCTTCGGCGGCGAGATGCGCGTTCGGCGCGGCGATGACGGGCGGCTCTATCTCGACTACCGCCAGAAGATCGGCTCGGTTCGCTCCACCCAGATCAGGATCGGCCGCAATATGGGGCGTGGAACTCGCAAGGTGAACCTCGACGGGCTTATCACCCGACTCTACCCGCGCGGCGCGAAGCTCAAGGCGACCGAGACCGACGAGCATGGCAACAAGCGCGAGGTGGAGACCGAGGAGCGGCTGTCCATCGCCTCGGCGAACGCCGGTGTGCCCTACATCGACGATCCCGACGGTATCCGCGAGTACGGCGTCATCGAGGGCGTCATGTACTGGGACGACGTTACCGATGCTCTGAATCTCAAGACCAAGGCAGAGAACTGGTTCGAGGACAACAAGCGCCTTCCCGTCTCCACTACGCTTACAGCCTACGATCTGTCACTGATCGGCCTCGATTACGATTCGTTCGCGCTGCTCGACTGGTACCCGTGCTACAACCCCTACCTCGGCCTCGATGAGACCTTGGAGATCGTCAAGCAGACAATCGATCTCACCGAGCGCCATAAATCGACCATCAGCTTGGGGGAGACGACAACCCTCCAAACTGTCAAGATATCAACACTCGCCGGCCTCGCCGGCGAGGTCGAAGTCATCAAGTCTCAGAGCAAGTCCACCATAGTGAACCTCAAGAACACCGTGGTGTACACCATGGCAGCCCTTGAGGTCGCCGAAGATCGCATCGTGTCAACGGTGGGGGAGCAGATCGTGGAGACGGCGGAGCGCATCGACGGAGACATATCCGTGATACGGTCGTCAGTGTCCACCCTTGAGCAGACTGCCGAGTCGATCAGGGCCAGCGTGACCCAGCTCGACGAGGAGCAGAAGATCATGCAGGCAGAACTCGACATCATGCCCGGTCAGATCATCTCCACGGTCACAACCGCCTACGAGGGCTACGTTGACGGCGAGATAAAGATCGTGAACACGGCCATCAGCGAGGTGCGGCAGACTGCCGCTGGCATCGAGTCAACCGTGAAGAGCATCCAGGCGAACTACGCCAACTGCACCACCGCCGGCGGCACCGCCGCCAAGGTCGTGACCGCCCCCGACTTCACGCTCTACAAGGGGGCCACCATCTCGGTGAAGTTCACCTACGCAAATACCGTCGCAAACCCGACGCTCAACGTGAACGGCACTGGCGCGAAGTACATCATGGTTGGCAACTCCTACATGAGCACCGAGCTCTCGTGGAAGGCCCAGGACGTGCTCTCGTTCGTCTACGACGGCACCTATTGGCGCATGACCGACTGTGGGTCGCGATCCTCGATCAAGCAGCTGTCCGACAGCATCACGCTCAAGGTCAGCAAGGGCGACGTGTCGTCGCAGCTTTCTGTGGAGAGCGGGGCCATCACCATCCAGTCGAACCGGTTCTCGTGGAACTCAACGTATTCGAGTATGAGCAAGACGGGCGTTCTTCGCGCCCAGTCGGCCGTGCTGTCGGGCACTTTCGAGTGCGGTTCGGTGTCGAACCTCCTCAAAATGCAGAACGGATCTATCCTCGGTTACGAGAACGGTGCGAACCTCGGCAAGGTTGACTTCTCCGCCCACATGGTCGATGTCGATACTGGGGTCAGGTCTGCCGGATTGCAGATCACAGGCAAGCAGTGCATCAGAATCACTACGCCGCTCATGTCCGTCGCGGCATCGTCCAGCGAATCGACCACTACCATCCACTGCCTCACTGGCACGCGAAAGGTGATCGTCGATATGTGGGACAACGGAGGCAGTATCGGATGGTCATACGGCAATGCTCGGTTCATCAACGGGTTGTGCGTCTCGTTTCCGCAGAGCGACTAGAGAAAGGGTGAGAATGGAGGATACATACTATTTTGCGATGTTCGATGGCTGGCGCGAGATCATCGACAAGCCGTCGAAGATCGCATTGTACGAGGAGCGATGCGCCATCGCCCGCGCGACGGGCGACGGGTGCGAGATCGTGTACACACCTGGCGATGGGTGGCTTATCGACAGGCCGACCGACGAGGAGCTGTGCGGCATTGAGGTCTTCTCGATGCCCATCGCCGATGTAAAAACAATGAAGGAGATCGTCTCGCTGTCGCTTGTAGACCCCGATGCCGCCCGCGCGGCCATCGCGGCCATGGAAGGAGAGTAGCTTTGGCAAACGCAATCGATCTGGAGGCGGCCGCCTTCGACATCTACGAGTACGCAATCGGCAGGTTCGCCGATCTGGGCATCGACGCGGCCATGGTCCATCTCGTCATGGCCTCGGTCATGGTGCGCATCGACGGGTTCGCGCTCGCCAATTTCGCCGCCCAGGCGCGCGAGAACGAGCGCGCGGCCATCGCGGCGCGCAGGGCTGCCGAGGAACTGGCGCAGGCGGGCGGTGATGCTGATGCGGCATGATGTAGACGTGATCGGCCGCGAGATCCATATCCCGCATAACGACCGTGCCGTCGCGAAGAACGTCAGCGTTGACACGGTGAAGCTGACATTCGACACCGAATGGGCCGAGTGCACCTCGAAGGTTGCTATTTTCAAGAACGGATCCGTCGAGTTCCGGGCGGCTGTCGACGGCGACACCGTGCAGATTCCCTGGGAGGCGCTCGACAAGCCCGGCGACCTGTACCTCTCCATCGTCGGCTATGTGGGCGAGGAGAAGCGCATCGTCACCGAGAAGATGGCGCGGCCCTACAGGGTTCGAGAGAACGGCGCGCTCGCCGGCGAGAAGCCGAGCGATCCGACCCCCGATGCCGTGCAGGTGCTTCTCAGCCAGGCTGGCACCGCCACCGACGCCGCCAACAGCGCGGCGGCCCGAGCCGAGGCCGCCCAGGAGGCGGCCGTGGCGGGGGAGTCTGCCCGCGAGACCGCCGAGGCTTCCCGCCGCACCGCAGAGACAGCGCGCGATTCTGCAGAATCTGCCAGGGTAGCGGGCGAGGCAAAGCGGGCCGCTGCCGAATCGCTCAGGGAATCGTCGGAATCGTCGCGCATCTCTGCCGAGGAAGCGCGCGCCGCAGCCGAGCTTAAGCGCATCTCTGCCGAGACGGGGCGCGAGGTCGCCGAGGCCGCGCGCGTGGTCGAGTTCGACCAGATGCGCCAGGACTTCCAGGGTATGCAGTTCATCCTGCTCTCCGAAGGGCAGTACGACCCAGATACCTCCCAGCCCACCGTCGAGGGTGATACCTCCGTCATCTACTACGTGCCAAATCCGCGTCAGACCGTCGGAGACCTCTACCTCGAATGGCGCTACCTCAAGCTGTCTGACGGATCATACCTGTGGGAGCTGATCGGCGGCCGTGACAAGCTGCCAGATGCCATCACCGTCGCCGACATCGATGCGGTGGTTTCCGGCTCCGACGTATCCAAGGCCGAGCGGTACCTGACGCTAGCTGGGCTGTCGTACCTGTGGGCGAATATCAAGGCGTGGTTCGCAGCCAAGGTGCACGCGCACGATGCCGCAGACATCGAGACTGGCGAGCTTTCCGTTGCGCACGGTGGCACGGGCGCATCGTCTGCGGCCGGTGCCCAGTACCAGATTCTCGGCGGCATGGCTGCGGCGGATTCAGTCGAGGATCCCACCTTCGTCCTCTTCCGCGAGGACGGGGCAAGCGCGACCGCCGGCGCGGTGTTCAAGGCCGCAGGTTCGCTCGTATGGAACTGGCTCGATGCGAAGATTCGGGCCACGTTCGGATTCGACGCAAACGGGAGGATCGACGGGGCGCACATCAAGCATAATGCGATTAGCTCGGATCATATCGCTGCCGATGCCGTGACATCGGCGAAACTTGCCGACGGAAGCGTGGGGAAAGACCATCTCGACACTGAAATGAGGGAGGGCTGGGAATCCCTATCACAGACTACAGACTGGATTTCGATCTTAAACGAGGGTGGCAACTCTATAAAGTATCGCCGCCTGGGCGGTCTCGTCACCGTGGTGGTCTCCATGACCGCCAAGCCGCTGGCGCAGGAATGGAACGAGATTGCAGTTTTTCCCGTAGAAATACGGCCGAAAATCGACCTCTATTTCCCCGCCATTCCGCAGTCGGGCACCACGCCGATTAAGTGCGAGATAGCTGCCGATGGCAAGCTGTGGGCGGCACCGCACGGCGGCACCGCCACGGGTTTTCTGTTTGTCGTAAGCTACATCATTTGACTGAGATAACCATCTCGCTGTGCGTGGCGTCCCAGCAGCGGATGCCACCGGCGTCCATGAGCCAGAACAGGCTCGTGCCGTCATCCATTATCATGTTTATCTGAGGGTATCCGCTCGACGCCCGTCCGAACTGCACACTGCGGACGCCGAGCAGGTTAACCTTCGATGCGCGCTGTGATAGGGATTACTGCTCTGGCATCGGGTCATTAGTGGGATACGAAATGTACCCAGCGACGTTGCTGTTCACTCCGCTGCTGTAGTTGTATACCGACACCACGGATCTGCTGACGTAGAGCCTCGCGTTTATGGAAGTGCCACCAGTGTCCGTCGGCGCGTACACCGACCAAATGGGCCTGAAGCCCTCTGGTGTGTCGCAGATCGTGTTGCTTCCAGATTGCAACGGCTCCTTGCTATCGAAGTGCAAAAAGACAGTATTGCCCACGCGCAGAAACGATGCTAGCTTGCCGAGGCTGCACGAGCGCACCGGAGGCTGTGATAGGGATTACAGCTACAGCAGCTTGACAGTGGGGACAACCCCGTTTCGAAGTCCGACCACTTGACGCTTGCCATTCGGTAGCGTCAGGTAAATCTCGATGTAATCGCTCTCGCTTGTGTACCCACGCAGCGTCACATCGCTACAATTGACCGCCTTTACGCAACTCTGTGATAGGGATTACGACGACACCCCAATTACAAGGCAGAACACGCCGAACTCGCTCCCGACCGTCAAGGGAGTGTGGGTCAACAGGTACGGCGTGATCGAATCGGCCGAAACCTGCTTGTATCCGCAATGGACGGCGAGGTTCGAGCTGCGCGGGACGATGGCCGCAAACCCCACCGAGCTTAGCGCCTCCGGCAGGCTGAGCGGATAGCACTCGGTGTGATACGCGCCGCCCCACGCCGTGGACGCCGCGCGGACAACCACCCTTGTCGGTGCCCACGCCATCCGAATGCCGCCGTGAAATGTGGCGACAGTCCATCCGCCAGAGTTATCCGAGCTGAACTGTGATAGGGATTTTACGCCCTGATGGTAAAGTCCCGCGAACGGTCAGAGAAGTCGATACAGTAGATGGTTTTCGTGACAAAGTTGAGCATGAGTCCGTATTGCTTCTCGCCGTACGCCATCCTGATCATAGGGTGCTGGATGTCAGGTGAGCTTGTCCCGTTGTCGATAACGATCTTCGTAGCGCCGCCCGCGAAACTGATCTGTGATAGGGATTGCCAATACCCGATACGGCATGGCTCCACAGCCCCGCGGCGCTACCATATGCTGCAAACCCGATTGGAGGAGCGGCGATGGACTTGAGAGCGACCGAGGCTGTGGAGCGTGCCGCAAAGGCACTCTACGCGGCGAGCGAGGCGGTGGCTGACCTGGGCGACAAGCCGCAGCTGGCAGATATGCTGGCTATGTGGCTCATGGAGGAGGCTGCCGCCCTGAGGTCGATCTTAGGAGGCCCTACGCCTTGAGCAGATGCCGCTCGTACTGCCGCTGATCTTGGCGCAGTATCGTCTCATCGAGGCTCATGTACAGATACGTTGTATCTAGGCTCACGTGGCCTAACATCTTCTGGATGTGTGATTCTGGCACCCCCGCCTTCGAGGCCAACGTGCGGAACGTATGGCGAAAGTACTTCGGTGCCACATACGGCAGGCCGTTGCGCCCGCAGTGCGACCTGAGCATCCTCGCGTAGCGCGTCGGGTCGGCGTTCGGCCCCATCACCCAATCGGCCTTGCGCGCCCTCGGGAAGTACAGCCGCTTGATCTCGGCGAGGCGCTGCCTGGGGGTCGACGGCAGCATGAGCGGGCGCGCCGAGCGGTGGGTCTTGATGTCTGTCTCGACTACCTCGCCCTTGACGCGCTGCAGCCCGCGCCGCACGTGCACCAGCCCGCTGCGCAGGTCGATATCGCCCCACTGCATGCCGCACTGCTCTGAGCGGCGCAGACCAAGCCACAGGCCCAGGACGACGGTCGCCTCGTACTCCCAGCCCACGACGCCCAGCAGCAGCGCCTTGGCCTCGCGCTCGGTGAGCGCCGGCTTCTCCCCGCGCGCCTTGGCCCTTCGCGGGTGCCGGATGCCGCGCGTGGTGGGGTCGGTCACGTCCTCCCGGTAGCACTCGTCGGCGATGGCGCTGCGGATGATCTGCCGCAAGAGCTTGTAGCCCGCCTCGCCCGCGCCGGCGGCGAGCCAGGCGTTGATGTGGCGCACGCGGATGTCCTCCATCTCCCAGCCGCGCCACTGCGGCTCCACCCAGTTGCGCCAGGCCCCCTCGTAGCCCTCGACCGTCGCCGGCGCGAGGTCGGCGTAGTAGGTGGTGTAGACGCCCTCGTAGTAGTCCTCGATCTTCACCTTGTCTCTCCTTTCGGTTCAGAAATCACAGACGCCCATGCGCCCTGGGAAAGCGTATGGGCGTCTGTGATTTCCGCAAGAGAAAGGAGGTTCATTTCCCTGGCCATAGCAACGCAGAAAGGAGGTGATTTTGTTGGAAGAGGCAGCGGTTCACACTGCGGACGGGCTGGCTGCAGAGCCAATGCTGCTTGCGGTTGTCGTGATCGCCGTGGCGCTCATCGTCGCGGCGGTGCTGGTGTCGCGAGAGATTCGCGCGGCGAAGGACAAGCAGCTCGAAGTCGAATCGAACAACAACCGCGAGAAGCTGAAGCTCCAGCGCGAAGTTGAGATGCAGCGCCTTGAGATCGACCGAGACCGCGAGCAGCACAAGATCGAAGATCGCCAGCAACGGGCGAAGACTGATGCCGAGATGATGGCGCTGCAGCGCCAGACCATCGAGGCGTCGAACCGCTCCACGGCGGCCATCGAGGCCATGAGTCGTCTCATGGACACGCACAACACGCGGCTTGAGGTTTCTCAGGATCGAAGCCGCGCCATGGGCGAGCAGATCCAGGACGTGCACGCCACGGTGCACGCTATCGACAACAACGTGCAAGATCTCGCCGATGCCCTGCTCAAGTGACACGCTCGAAGGAAAGGAACAAGATGAACAAAATCGTAATCACCGGTACGGAGACGGGAGACGTTGAGTCTGTTGACGCATCCCAGATTGACAATGCGGCGCGCCTCGTCGCCCTCGTCCGCTTGCTCGCCGCCTTTGCTGGCCAGGCGCTCGCGCTGCTCGGTATGAAGCTCGATGTGGAGATTGTCACGCAGTTGGGGCTGTGCGCTCTCGCTTTGACAGCCACAGCGTACGCATGGTGGCGCAACAACAACTGGACACGGGCGGCCCAGATCGCGCAGCTCGTCATCGCGGCCATTAAGGGGCAGCGATGAGCGCGGCCGAGAAGCTCTATGTCATCTGCGGCCACGGAGCGGGAGATCCGGGCGCATCTGGCGGCGGATACAACGAGGCAGAGCGCGTGCGTACCCTGGCGTCCGAGATGGCGCGCCAGGGCGGCTCGAAGGTATCAGTGCTCGACACGTCCAAAAACTGGTACAAGTCGGGGCTTGTCAATGCGGCGCTAAAGGCCTCCGTCGGCCGTAACCCCGTCATCGAGCTGCACATGGACGCGGCAGACGGAGACGGCCCGGCCAAGGGGGCGCACGTCGCGATCCGCGCAGGCTTCAGCCCTGATGCCTGGGACACAGCCCTGGCCGACTTTCTGGCCAGCTACTTTCCTGGTCGCGCTGACAAAATCACGCAAAGATCGAATCTCGCAAATCTCAACCGCGCCGCATCGCACGGCATCAACTACCGTCTCGCCGAGGTCGGCATGATCGACGACAAGGTAGACCGAGACAAGTTCAACGCCAACGTCCCGGCGGTCGCCGCCGAAATCCTCGCCGCGTTCGGTATCGGCGGCGCGCCTGCCGAGCCAGCACCGCCATCGCCTCCGCAAACCCCGCAGAAAGGAGAAGCCGTGTACAATTTCAAGACGGTCAAGAAGGGATCGAAAGGCGACCACGTGTCGCTCTTCCAGTCTGCGTACAATGAGCGATTCGGCGGATCGCTCGCCGTCGACAAGAGCGCCGGCCCTGCAACCCATGAAGCCATCGGCGACGCCCAATCGCGGCTCGGCATCAAGAAGGACTTCTCGTGCGGCCCTGATACGTGGTCGCACTTGCTCGGGACGTAGCCGAAAGTAATCCACCGAATAGATTAGGCCCCCAGTTCTGCAATATCGCAGAACTGGGGCCTTTTGTGTGTCCTGAAGGGTGATTATCATCCGTCACCAGGTTCGCTATTCTCTGGTGTGCGCCTCTCTCTGCTCATTCTTCCCTTCCACCGGCATAGCGGTATGTATATGGTATCTCGGCTTTATCGAGCAGCTGGCCCACGAGCCTCATGCGGGCGTTGACGTATCCCACTGGTTCGTCGGCCCCGCTGCCGAGCTGCACCGCGTCCAGATCCTCTTGAGTTCGATAGTAGTCCAGTGCGAGGTCGCGCGGGCCGTTGACGCCGCGCAGGCTCTCGATGACCTGCTCCGCGATGGATCGAGCGTCCTCGTGCATAGCCCCGCGCGCGGCGAGGACGAACGCCCACACGTCGTCTGGCGGCTCGATGCTGGGGAACGAGGGGTTTTCCCACCTTTTTACGCTCCTGAGATGCACGTCTGCCTCGTCAGCGATGTCCTGCTGGGTCAACCCACACTCCTCGCGCAGGGCGCGAAACGCCGCTTTCGTCTTCTTCACCTTTCCGTCCTTTCAATGAAGCGGCCCCGATGTCGGAGCCGCTTCATTCGCTATGTCTGACCCGTATGCCCTATCGCTCAACGATTTCCGTTGATCCGTCCTCAAGCTCAACAATCGCGTAGTCCCAATCATTGTACGTCTCGCGAAGGTCGGCTGCGATCTCCTCGACGCTCATGTTGCAGCTGTAGTCGATGCGATCCATGTTGCTGCCGTTTTCGGTGGTGTAGGTCTCGACGATGATTCCCATGATGTGCCTCCTTGGCTCGAATCTTCGGGAAGCCTTATTGCTTCCTCCTGACAGTAACTATTGTATGTCACCTTTGGTGACATTGCAAGAACTTTTTTTAGAAGTTCCCCGTTTGAAACACCTACCATCGTATAAAGCATGGGTGCTTTTCATAATGATAGATGTTTTTAGCGCAGAAATACCTCGATCCTGATGTCGTGATGCCGTGGCCTGGTTTCTCCATTGTAGTAGTCGA
>NZ_AUGK01000006.1:55539-228546 GCF_000422625.1 Adlercreutzia mucosicola DSM 19490
GTAACTATTGTATGTCACCTTTGGTGACATTGCAAGAACTTTTTTTAGAAGTTCCCCGTTTGAAACACCTACCATCGTATAAAGCATGGGTGCTTCTGGCACCGTTGCCCGGCGTGCAACCTGTCGGTGCCCAAGAAGAACATCGAGTACTGGGAAGAGAAGTTTGCCCGCAACCGGGAGCGCGACGAGCGCAACCTGGCCGCCCTGGCGGAGCAGGGCTGGGACGTGCTCGTGTTGTGGGAGCACCAGCTGAAGAAGAAGGAGCTGCCGGCCACCCAGCGGCTCCTCTATGAGTTCGTGCGCCGCGAGGGCGATCTGCCCTACGACGAGGCCTTCCCCGAGGAAGCGGAAGGCACTGCGGCTGCCCGTTAGGCGATAACCTCGCCGGTGATGGAGAACGTGACCACCGAGAAGGGGATGTCCTTGCCCGCGCGGGCGTGGGCCTCGGCTGCTGCATGCTCGAGGCCGCCGCAGCAGGGCACTTCCATACGGGCTACGGTGACCTTAGTGATGTCGTTGGCGGCGATGATGGCGGCCAGCTTGTCAGTGTAGCTGCCCTCGTCGAGCTTGGGGCACCCGATGATGGTGACATTGCCGTTCATGAAGCGCTCGTGGAAGCTGGCGCAGGCGAACGCCGTGCAGTCGGCGGCGATGAGCAGGCCGCGTCCCTGGTAGTAGGGAGCGCTCACGGGCACGAGCTTGATCTGCGCCGGCCACTGGGCGAGCCGGCTCGGCAGGGCATCGGCGGCCGGGGCGGTTGCGGTCGCATCGGGCGCAACCAGGGTACGGGCGGCGCTGCCAGGACAGCCGCTGGGGGCCAGGGTGCGGGCGGCGCTGCCGGGGCATCCCGCACGCGGCGTGCGGACGACGGCGGCGTCGAGGATGTCCTCGGCCGAGGTCTCGGCGGATGCGCGGGCCGCGAGGTGGGCCTCCACGGCCGCCTCGTCGTAAGGCGCCGCCTCGCGCTCCACGAACGTGATGGCCTCGGTGGGGCAGGCCGGCAGGCAGTCGCCGAGGCCATCGCAGTAGTCGTCACGCAAAAGGCGCGCCTTGCCATCGACCATGCCGATGGCGCCCTCGTGGCACGCATCAACGCATAGGCGGCAGCCGATGCACTTCTCCTCGTCGATCTGGATAATCTTTCGCAGCATGGTTCACCTTTCGCTTTACGGGTTCGTCGGGGAAGCATCATAGCGACCCGAGGATAAAGCGCAAGGCCCTCCACACAGATGGCGCGAACTTGTGAAGTGCCGCGCCGTGCCGGGGCTACTCGGCCAGCAGCTCCCCCACGGCTTCCACCTTGCGCGTGAGGGTGCCGGTATGCCCAGGGCGAATATCGGCCTTCAGGATGACCTCAGTGCGGATGCCCTGGTCGGCGAGGACCATGGTGGCGTCGCGCACGACGGCCATCACCTCGTCCCAGGGCCCCTCGATCTCGGTAAACATGGAGGTGGTGCGGTGCGGCAGCCCCGAATCGCGGATGATGCGGACGGCTTCGGCCACGTAGGGGGCCAGCTCATCGCCCACCCCGAAGGGCGCGATGGCAACGGCGACAAGGGTGTTCATGAAAGTCCTTTCGGCGGGATGTCTCGTTCGGGTATCAGGCTTCCTCGAAGGCGAGGGGCGCATCGGCGACTTCTTCGGGCGTAAGCGCGGCCAGCGCGTCGAGGAAGGCCACCTGGAAGCTGCCGGGGCCGCTGCAGCGCTCGGCCGCTTGGGCGCCGGCGCGGTTGTAGGCGGCCGTGGCGGCCAGTGCCGCAGTGAGGGGGTCGGCCACGCAGGCGTAGACGGCCGCCACGCCGCCGAGGGAGCAGCCCGATCCGGTGACGGAGCACATAAGCGGGCTTCCGCCCTCGGCCCGCACGACGACGGCGCCGTCGGTGACGAGGTCGGTGGGACCCGATACGGCCACGGCGCCGCCAGAGAAGCGGGCGATGGCCACGGCGGCGGCGCGGGCGGCCTCCACCGAGTCGGTGGCATCCACGCCGCGCGGGCCGCGTCCGTTGTCGGCGGCCGCATCGAGGCCCCACAGCTCGGCCACGGCGATGATCTCCGAGGCGTTGCCGCGCACGATGGCCGCAGGCCACGCCTTCACGGCGCGGATCAGCTCGGTGCGCAGGCTGCCGATGCCGACGCCCACCGGGTCGAGCACCCAGGGCTTGGCCGCCTCGGCGCAGGCGCGGGCCGTGCGCGGGACGGTTTCCTCGTACACGGGCAGAAGCGTGCCCAGGTTGATGTAGACGGCGCCTCCGAGGGCCGCCACGCATTCGCCCTCGTCGGGCAGGTACACCATGGCCGCCGAGCCTCCGACGGCCAGCTGGGCGTTGGCGACGAAGTTCTGGGTGACAGTGTTGGTGATAGAGGGCGCGAGCGGGTTGGCCGCACGCACCTCGCGCACGGCGGCGGCCATGAGGCCGCGCTGCTCGGCTTCGGCGATCCGGGTCATGGGACCGATCCTTTCCGGAAGCAAAAAAGCGCCCGTATGCGGAGCGCCTTGTGCTGGTGGGCATGCTCCCTACGACAGTGTTAGCTGACAGGTTCGAAGGGTTGGGCGGCACCGCCCTCTCAACGGAAGGCCCGCGGTGTGCCGTGGACATCTTCCGTACCCCTGCATGGGTGCCAGCATAGCCGATAGCCCCCGTGCTATGATGGCGCCATGGACGAACGGATGGAAAATGCGCCCGCAAAGGCGCAGGGTAGGGCGCCTCTTCCCGGGGGAGCTTTCGATGATGCCGCCGCGGGCGCGGGCCCCACGGTGATGATGGCGATGAGCGGCGGGGTGGACTCGTCGGTGGCCGCTCTGCTTCTCAGCGAGGCCGGCTATGGGGTGACGGGCGCAACCATGAAGCTCTTCGGCGCCGATGTGGTAGCGCCCGACTGCGACTCGTCGTGCTGCTCGGCCGATGATGTGGAAGATGCCCGGGCCGTGTGCCGCCGTCTCGGCGTGCCCCATTACACGTTCAATTTCGGCGAGCTGTTCGGCGAGGCGGTCATCGACCGGTTCTGCGGCGCCTACCTTGGGGGCACTACGCCCAATCCCTGCATCGATTGCAACCGCTTCCTGAAGTTCGATGCTCTCCAGCGCCGCCGCCGTGAGCTGGGGCTTGGCTTTGTGGCCACGGGCCACTACGCTCGCCGCGCTTGGGATGCGCGAACCCGCCGCTGGCGGCTTCTGCGGGCGCGGGATGCGGCGAAGGATCAGAGCTACGTGCTGTACCACCTTACCCAGGACGCGCTCGCCCACATGCTCTTTCCTCTGGGCGAGCTGACCAAGCCCGAGGTGCGCGAGCTCGCCCGCGCCCACGGTTTCGCAACGGCCGAGAAGCCCGAGAGCCAGGATATTTGCTTCGTGCCCGACGGCGACTACGCCGCCTTCATAGGGCGGCGGTGCGGGTGCGGCGCAGCTTTCGAGCCGGGGGAGATCGTGAGCCGGGAGGGTAAGGTGCTTGGCGAGCACAAGGGGCTTATCCATTACACCGTAGGCCAGCGCAAGGGCATCGGCGTGGCTGCCCCCGAGCCGCTCTACGTGTTCGCGAAAGACGCGGCGGCCAATCAGCTCGTCGTGGGCACAGCCGCCGAGGTGCAGGTGCGGGAGGTGACGGCCCACGATGTGAACCTCATCGCCGTCGAGCGCATCGAGGCGCCGTGCGCGGTGACTGCGAAGACACACTACCGCCAGCGCCCCATGGCGGCGACGGTGGAGCAGACGGGCGACGATGAGCTGCGCGTGGTGTTCGACGAGCCCCAGCGGGCCGCCGCGCCCGGCCAGGCCGCGGTGCTCTACGACGGCGACGTGGTGGTGGGCGGCGGCACCATCTGCTAGCCGATGACGGTGGCGATGAGGCGCTCGAGCCGGTGGATGTCGAGGGGCTTGGCCAAATGGGCGTCCATGCCGCTTTCCAGGGAGCGTTTCCGATCCTCCGAAAACGCGTTCGCGCTCACGGCGATGATGGGCACGGTGGAGCGCAGCGGGTCGGGCAGCGCGCGAATGGCTCGGGCGGCCGCATAGCCGTCCATCACGGGCATCTGGATATCCATGAGCACGAGATCGAACGCGTCCGGCGCAGCTCCGCCCAGCCGCTCGACGGCCACCTGCCCGTTTTCCGCTACTTCCACCGTGTAGCCGGCGTCCTCCAGAAGGCAGCAAGCAATCTCGCTGTTCAGCT
The DNA here is from genome assembly GCF_000422625.1 of Adlercreutzia mucosicola DSM 19490. Taxonomy (GTDB): domain Bacteria; phylum Actinomycetota; class Coriobacteriia; order Coriobacteriales; family Eggerthellaceae; genus Adlercreutzia; species Adlercreutzia mucosicola. The sequence continues at coordinate 59,706 of NZ_AUGK01000006.1, forward strand.
CGTTGTCCTCTACGAGCAGGATGCGCCGCACCTCGCCGGTGCGCTCGCGGCGGCCGAAGGCCTCTCCCGCATCCTCGGCGTGGGTCACGCGCAGCGTGAGCGTGACGGTGAACACCGAGCCTGCGCCCGGCGTGCTTTCCGCGGAGAGATCGCCCTGCATGAGATCGAGGATGCTCCGCACGATGGTCAGGCCGAGGCCGGTACCCTGCACGCCCGAGGCCGTCGTGTTGTTCTCGCGTTCGAAAGGCAGGCACATGCGGTCGGTGAAGGCCGCGTCCATGCCGATGCCCTCGTCGGCCACGGTGAGGCGGAAAGTGGAGAACCCGCCGGCGCTGCCCGGCTCCTCGCTGGCGACGATGCGCACGGTGGTACGGGGCGGCGAGTACTTCACGGCGTTGTCGACCAGTTGGGAAAGCAGATGCGTGAGGCGCACGACGTCGGCCTCAACGCGATCGTGCACGATGCCGGACACGTCGGCTTCCAGGGCGATGCCGCGGCGCTCCGCGGTCTCGGCGAAATCGCGCCGCACCTGCTCGACGGCGGAGGAGAGCGAGCACTCGGCCATTACCAGCTGCACATGGCCCGCCTCCATGCGGCTGATCTCCAGGGTTTCGTTCACCACATCGAGCAGCTGGTGCGAAGCGTCTAGCACGCGATCGGTATAGGCGCGCACGCGCTCGGCTTCGTCCAGGTGCGCGCGGATGAGCTCGGCGTAGCCCACTACGGCGTTCAGCGGCGTGCGGATGTCGTGGCTCATGTTCGAGAGGAAGGCGTTCTTCGCCACATTGGCCGCTTCGGCTTGGGACAGCGCCCCGCGCAGCATGCTACGATGCTCTGCCTCGCGCACGTGGGCCTCGGCGAGCTCGGCGCTTACGGAGGCGAGCTTTTTGCGATGCCGCTCGTGCTTCTCGGTGCCGTCGTTGATGAACACGTAGAAAAGGGGGCCGGCCTTGGTTTCGACATAGTGGCCGTAATCCTCGATCCAGCGCACGGCTCCGTCGGAGCGCACGATGCGGTACTCTACGTAGTCCATGTCGAACTGGTCGGCCGCGATCTGGCGGGCGATGGAGTCCTCAACCCGGACGATGTCGTCGGGGTGGACCATGCCGGGGAAGGTGAAGCCGGTGAGCCTTTTGAAGGCGGACAGGTCATCGCAGCCGAAGATACGGCAGCAGGCCTCGTTAGCGTAGATAAGGCCTTCGTCGGCATCGGCCCGGTAGACGAAAAAGCCGCCGGGCATGTGGGAGAGCACGCCCTCGATGCCCAGCGCGGCGAGGGCGGAGGCGCTATCGTCCGGCTCTGGGGCCATGGAAAGTTCCTTTACGACGAAACGGGTGTTGGCCCTATTCTACTACGGCCCCTGTTGCACGGTGGTTAAATTCCGCTATCTGCGAAATGTTCGTCCGCTGGCTCTCGAGCGACCGATGTGGAGAAAAGGGCAGGGGCCGCCCGGGAGGAGGGCGGCCCCTGGAAGGGGAGGGTGCGGGATCGTTTTACTTGCTGGCCACCGCGCGGCCGACGACGTAGCCCTGGGTGTGGCAGCGGCCCAGGGACAGGCCGGGCACCGTCATGGGGTAGTCGGGGCTTCCGAAGAAGTTGCCGGCGCAGTTGCCGATGGCGTAGAGGCCCTCGATGGGCTCGCCCTCGTCGTTGAGGGCCTGCATATCGGCGTTCACATTCACGCCGTGGATGATGGTGGACAGGCCGATGTGGCGATGGATGCCATAGAACGGCGGCTGCTTGATGGCCTTCAGGAACTGGGCGGGCTTGCCCATGTCCTCGTCGACGCCGCCTTCGGCCAGCTCGTTGTAGCGCTCGACGGTCGCGACGAAGGTCGGCACGTCGGTCAGTCCCAGCTTCTCGCCGAGCTCTTCCAGGGTATCGGCGGAGAAGGTGTTGATGAGGCTCTCGTAGACGCCGGTCTTCTCGCCCTCGACCTCGGGCATGTAGCTGGCCATGGCCTCCGGCGGCAGAGCCACGCCCGGCCAGCCCTCGGTGTCGGCCATATAGTTGCTGTCGAAGATCTGGGAGTACCAGCCCTGGTCGGCCTCGCTGCGCAGGAAGTTGCCCATGACGGCCATCTCGCAGGCTGCCTCGTTGCAGAAGCGCGTGCCGTCGTTCTTCACGGCGAGGAAGGGCATGTCAGCCATGGAGCCCGGGCCTGCATCGAAGTCGTGCTGCACCTTGGAGCCGCAGGCATCCTCCATCTTCGCCCCGGCCCAGACCATCATCTTCTGGCCGTCGCCGGTCTTGTTCTGCTCCTTGCGGTAGATATTGGCCATGGCCGGCTCGTAGTAGGCCATCATCTCATCGTCGTTCTCGTAGTCGCCCGTAGCCACGATGACGCCCTTGGCGGCGTTGAACTGGATGTAGCCGTCAGCACCCTCGGCGATGACGCCGGTGACGGCGCCGGATTCATTCTGCACGAGCTGGGCGGCCGGGGTGGAGTAGAAGATCTCGACGCCCTGCTGCTCGGCCCAATCGGCGATGTCGCGCATGCCGTCGCCGGTGTTGTAGGGCTTCGGCCCGAAGTCGAAGGCGAAGTAGGACACGTCGTAGCCGTTGACGTTCTTGATGGCGCCGGTCCACTTCGCGGTGGAGTCCACCATCTGCGCGCCGGCCTTCTCGCCGATGCCCCACAGCCACTTCAGGGCCTCGCCGGAGTTGTAGGCCCACAGGCGCACCTGCTCGCGATCGGACAGGTGGCAGCAGTCGGCGTTGACGAGGGAGACCACGGCCTCCACGCCGCCGGGAGCCGTTTCCTCGACGATGATGGAATCGCACGTGTTGCCCTGGGAGACCGCCGTGGCCTCCTTCTGCAGCAGGGCCACCTTGGCCCCCGCCTCGAAGGCGGAGATGGCGGCGGGCACGCCGGCGGCGCCGGCTCCGATGACGACGACGTCGTAGTCCTTCGTCTCGGCGATGTCGGTAATGGGCTCGGGCTTCACGAAGAACGCCGGGGTTCCGTCGGCGGCGGCAGCGCTCTCGGAGCCGGTGCCAGTGGCCGCGGTAGGCTGCTGAGGCGAGCAGGCACCCAGCATGCTGGCACCCGCCACGCCGGCGGCCGCCACGCCGCCGAACTTGAACAGGTCGCGACGAGAAATGGTGGTCATAGTTTCCCTCCTAGTGAATAGACCGGTTGCGCCCCATCGCATTGCGGGCGCTGCTCGTACCCTAGCGCCTCGGGGCCGTCCTGCCCATCGTCCGTCGCGGGATTCGGGGGTGTAAAAAACGTAACCCCTTTCTGATCAGGTATATAACCCCCTGGTATAACCCCCTATTTTTCCAATTATGAGCAGAAGTATCCGCAATGAGGGAATAGCGCGGGATTCTATCTTCTATAATCGTGGAGTGGTCGGGGGCTCCCCGATGGCGGAGGGAGGTTCTACAGTGAGGGTGGATTTGCAGTGAGGGCTGAGCGCGGGTCGGTGGCGAGAGAGGACGCCGCGGTGGAAATCGAACGGGACGGAGAGGAAGTCGGCCGCCACAACGGTCGGCGCGTGCCGTGGTCGGCGCTGTGCGTGCCGGTGGCCTTTTTGGGGCTGGGGGTGTATCGCGCTTGGATCGAGATCGTCTTCGTGGGCTCGTTCGTCGGCTTTCCGGCCTCGAGCGTGCCGGTGCGCGACCTGTTCGACTGGACGATGGTGGCCACGGCCCTGGGCTGCACGCTGCTGGCGCGCCATATCGGCCCCTTCTTCAACAAGCGAAGCGTGTTCGCGCTGTGCGCGGCGGCCCTGATCGCCTCCACGGTGCTGATGTTCGCCTCCTGCTGGCACGCGGAGGCGGCCTCGGCTTTGGGTGTGCCCTCGGCGCTGCTCGGCGGCTTCGGCATTGCCCTCGCCATTCTCATTTGGAGCGAGCTGTACAGCTGCCTGAATCCTCTGCGCGTCGCCCTGTACTACTCCGCCTCCATTGCGGCGGGTGCCTTGGTGCTGTATGTGTACCGCGGCTTTATGCTGCCGTGGCTGTTCGCCATGACGGCGCTCCTGCCGGCGGCGTCGTTGCTGATGGCGCATCGGGCCTTTGCGAGCCTGCCTGCGGCCGAGTTGCCCTCCACATCGTGGAGCCGCTTCTCGGTGCCGTGGAAGGCGGTGCTGTTCATGGCGGCCTATGCCTTCGGTTACGGCCTGCTGGAGGGCGGTATGTACCAAGGTCCCTTCGGTCCCCATTCTGCGCCCGGGGCCGTGGTGGTGGCGCTGCTCGTCTACCTCGGCGTCGCCATGCGCGGCGGCCGCTTCGATTTCAGCCTCATATACCGGGTCGCCCTGCCGCTCGTGGTGGTGGCCCTCACCATCGTGCCGCTGTTCGGCTATGTGCAGGGCCAGGCCGCGAACTTCTGCATGAGCGGCGCCTATACGGCCCAGTCGATCATCATCATGCTCATCATGGCGAACATCTGCTACCGCTTCGGCGTGTCGGCTATCTGGCTGTTCGGCATCGAGCGCGGGGTGCGCCAGGTGGTCATGTGGCTCGGGCGCATGACGGCGGATGCGGTGGAGAGTCAGGAGATACTGGGCGCGATGGGGGATATGGCCGTGGCGTTGCTGGCCCTGGTGGCCGTGGTGGCGGCAACGACTATCCTCCTCTCGGAGCGTGATCTCACGAGCCGCTGGGGCGCGAATTTCCTCTCGGGGGGCACCGATTCGGCGGCCTTGGCCCGCAAGCAGGAGCTGGCCGACCGTTGCGCCGAGATAGCGCGGCGCTATAAGCTCTCGGCCCGGGAAGAGGAGGTACTGCTCCTCTTGGCGCAGCATAAGACCGTGGGCATCATCGAGCGAGAGCTCGTTATCGCCAACGGCACCGCGAAGGCCCACGTGCGCCATATCTACCAGAAGCTCGACATCCACACGCGCCAGGAGCTGTTCGACCTGCTGGATATGGAGCCGCGGGATTGAGAAGGCCGCTCGGCGGCTCTCGGATACGTTGCGGGCGCTGCCTACAGGCCCGCTAGGCCGATCTGATAGCCCTCCACGAACAGGCTCAGCTTCTCGATGTAGCGCTGGGCCAAATCGGACAGCTGGCGCTCGTTGTGCACGATGTAGCCCACGCGCATGAGCTCCTTGGTGGCCAAAGGAACGCTGGCAATGCCCGTGTGCATCTCGCTGGAGAGTACGCCGGTGGAAATGGTGTAGCCGTCGTGGTGCGCCAGCAGGTTCGACAACGTGCCACGGTCGCTCACGGCGATGCGCTTGGCGTGGGGCAGCTCGGCGAAGGGCTCCTCGGCGTAGAAGAACGAGTTGGCGTTGCCCTGCTCGAAGGCGTAGCGCGGGTAGGGGGCCAAATCCTCGATGGTGACCTCGGTGCGCTCGGCCAAGGGGTGGCTCGCGCTGACGAAGATGTGCGGTTGGGCGGAGAACAGCAGGTTGAACGACAGGTTCGCATCCTCTAAGGCGTGGCCGATGACGCTCTCGTTGAACGACGACAGGTACAGCACGCCCAAATCGCTGCGGAAGTCGCGCACGTCTTCGATCACCTCGGCGGTGCGGGTCTCGCGCAGCGAGAAGTTGTAGGCGTCCCCCTCGTATTCCTCGGCCAGTTCAAGGAAGGCCTCCACGACGAAGGCGTAGTGCTGGGAGGTGATGGCGAGGCGCTGGGCCTGGGCGTTCGCATCGCCGCGGCCAGAATAGCGCTGGGCCATGAGGTCGGCCTGCTCCACCACCTGGCGCGCGTAGCCCAAAAGCTCGATGCCGTCGCTCGTGAGCGTGATGCCGCGGTTGCTGCGCTCGAAGATGGTGACGCCGGTCTCGCGCTCGATGTCGCGCACGGCTACCGACAGGCTCGATTGCGACACATACAGGGTGTGGGCCGCGGCGCTGATGGAGCCGTGGCTAGCGATGGCGATGAGATAGCGCAGCTGCTGCAAGGTCATGGGATGCTCCGTAAAGTCTAGGAATTTTCTAGGAATTATATACCCTCTCGTCTCCCAGGGCGTTGGGGAAAATATAGCGCGGCCCGTGGACGGCTTTGCGGGGCCATCGAAAACCGCTATGGCCCCCTCGGTTGACGGGACTTTGTTGACGGGTAGGATGGGGGCACCGCAGCTCGCCGGCTGTTGGAGCCGCGGGCGACCCGGCGCGCTGCCTGTTTGCGCGCTGCCCCTATCCGATCAAGGAGGAACTTCCATGAACGTGTCCACAAGCATTGCCGATTTGATCGGCCGTACGCCGCTCGTCGAGTTGACCAACTACGAGCAGTCCCATCAGCTGCCGGCCACGCTGCTGGGGAAGGTGGAGTCCTTCAATCCCGGCGGTTCGGCGAAGGACCGCATCGCCCAGGCCATGATCGAGGACGCCGTGGACCGCGGGCTCATCGACGACGAGACGGTGCTCATCGAGCCCACCTCGGGCAACACCGGCATCGGCCTGGCGGCGCTGGCGGCTGCCCGCGGCAATCGCATCATCATCACCATGCCCGAGACCATGTCGGTGGAGCGTCGCAACCTCATGCAGGCCTACGGGGCCGAGCTGGTGCTGACCGAGGGGGCCAAGGGCATGAAGGGGGCCATCGCCCGCGCCGACGAGCTGGCCGCCGAGATTCCCAACTCCTTCATTCCCTCCCAGTTCACCAACCCGGCGAATCCCGCCGTGCACGAGCGCACCACGGGCCCGGAAATCTGGGAGGACACCGACGGCACTGTGGATATCTTCGTGGCCGGCGTGGGCACGGGCGGCACCATCTCGGGCGTGGGCGCTTACCTGAAGGCCCAGAACCCTGCCGTGCAGGTGGTGGCCGTGGAGCCGGCCGGTTCGCCGGTGCTCACCGAGGGTCGCGCCGGCATCCACCGGATCCAGGGCATTGGCGCCGGGTTCGTGCCCGAGACGCTGAACACCGCCATCTACGACGAGGTGATGACCATCGCCGACGAGGAGGCCTTCGCCGCCGGCCGCGAGTTGGCCGCTCGCGACGGGCTGCTCGTGGGTATCTCCTCGGGCGCGGCCGTGGCGGCGGCTACGAAGCTGGCCGAGCGTCCCGAGAACGCCGGCAAGACCATCGTGGTGTTTCTGCCCGACACCGGTGAGCGCTACCTGTCCACGGCCATGTTCGACTTCTCCTGAGCATCGGCGCGGCCTAGCCCCGGCGCGCGTTGGGCGATAGGGGCACTTTCACGATGCCGAGGCCGGCGATGGCGGCGTAGACGGCGAAGCCCTGCTTGCAGCGGAAGGTACATTCCTTGCACACGGGCTCGTCGCAGTAGACGTAGGCGTCCTCGTCGGCCAGGGCGAACACGAGCGGGCAGCGCTTGCCCGGCAGAGGGTATTTCACCTGCAGCCCCGTAAAGGTTTTCAACATCACCCAGCTCAGCTGCAGGGGCTCGCCGTCGGTGCCGCGCCCGTCGGCGGGCAGCGCCCAGCGCACTTCCACGGCGTTGGCGTCGTAGCCGCCCACGATGCGGTAGCTGATCTGCACGCCCTCGGGCACCTCATCGGCCTCCAGCAGCGCCACCGGCGCGCTGCCGAGGGCCCCGGCCAGCCCGTCGCGGCCCTGGTAGGGCATCTCAGCCACCGGGGCCCGGCCCGGCTCGCGGAAGCCTCCCGGCTCGGCGCCGCCCAGGGCCACCATCGTCGCATCCTGCACCTCGAAAAAGGAGGGGTCTCCCTCGTCGATGCGCGGCTTCCACGTGGCCTTGGTCCGTGTGGGACTCTTGGTCGTCTCCTCCATAAGGACCTCCTGCATTTCCGGGGTCCGCCTCGGCGCGACCCGCCTCTGTTCGCGATCACGTGCTATTGTGCCGCAAATCAACGAAAAAGAGAGGGCGCGAATAATAGACAGTTCGCACAACTTTGTCCGTATTTCATAGATGCAATCTATGACTCATCATCGAAACTCAATTGGAAAGACCGTTCGGAAGTGCCCATAATGCAATAATAGGGGTAGCCTTATAGTTGGGAAGGGGTGGCGAATGAATCTATCTCAACTGTACTACTTCCGCAAGCTGGCTGAAATCGAGCATTACGGAAAAGCCTCTAAGGAGCTTTTCATCACCCAGCCCTCGCTTTCCAATGCGATCGGCAACCTGGAACGGGAGCTCGGCGTGCAGCTCTTCGAGCGCGTGGGGCGCAACGTGCGCCTGACATCCTACGGCGCCGAATTCAACAAGCACATCTGCCGGGCGCTCAGCGAGGTGGACAAGGCCGTCAACCTGATGAAGCTGTACAGCAGCGGGCTCATCGGCGAGATTCACATCGGCACGGTCATTTCCATTCAGCGCACCTTCCTGCCCCAGCTGCTGAACGGCTTTCGCGAGTCCTTCGGCGACGGCATCGTGTTCGACATCCACCAGGGCACCACCTATGAATGCGTACGGGGCCTGCGCGACGGCAAACTGGACATCGCCTTTTGCGGCCGGTTGCCCAACGAGCCCGACCTGGTATTCACGCCCATGTTGACCCAGAATCTCGTGATCGGGGTGCACACGTCCCATCCGCTGGCGGAGCGCGAGACGGTGTCCATGAGGGAGCTGGTGAACTACGACGTGGTGTCCTACCGATCGGAATCCTATGTTCACCAGCGCCTCGACGGTCTATTCGCCAAGTGGGGCGTGGCAGCGAAGGAGGGCTTCAACGACGAGATCAGCGCCATGTCGCTCGTCATGGCCGAGAAGTCCGTCGTGGCCCTCATGTTGAACACCTTCGACGATGTGTTCGGCGACGGGTTCGTGAACATTCCCATCGAAGAGCTGTCCGAACCCTACCACGCGATCTATCTGGTGCACAAGGGCAACGTGGCGCGCAACTCTGCCGCCGAGCAGCTGATCGAGTACGCCACGGGCACTGCGGAGTGGGATGGCAGCACGCCGGTGCTGGAGGATGATATGTAGCCCGCCCTTGCCGGTGGGTTTTTTATTTTCAGGCCGCGAGGGGCGGTCTTGGGGCGTTGCGCGCCCGGGGTTCCATTGTCAGCGTCTATGTATAAGGGAAAGAGGGCGGCTTTCAAGGGAAAAAGGGGTGGTCGAGTCGGCGTAGAAGCAGGTGGAGGCCCCTTATTTGCGCTGTCTATGAATGGTCTTTCTAATGCGAATTAGACGCAACGCGACGCGCTCATCATAATGAGATTAGAAGCCAAGGCGAACTCGATTCGCTAGCTGACCTGCGGTTTCTTTCGCCATGCCGTCGGTCGGGGATAAGAAGGCTTGAAGGGTAGTTTCAAGGGTATCAAGGAGGTTGCGTTATGGCAGAGCATTGGTTTTCGAAGGATCCCAAAGAGCAGCTCGCGGGTAAGACCGCCATCATCATGGGTGGTGGCTCCGGCATCGGCAAGGCCACGGCCGAGCTGTTCGCCGCAGCGGGCGCCAATCTGATGATCACCGGCGTCCCCGAGCAGATTTGCCTGGACACCGCGGCCGAGCTGCGCGAGGGCGGCGCCAACGCTATCGGCATGCTGTGCGATGGTACCAAGCCCGAGCAGGTCGAGGCGATGATCAGCAAGACCATCGAGGAGTTCGGCGGCATCGACATCCTCGTGTCCACGGCCGGCATCACCCTGCCCCGCATGAACTCCATCGAGGTGACCGAGGCCGACTGGGACAAGATCTTCTCCGTGAACCTGAAGGCCAACTTCTTCCTGTGTACCGCCGTGGCCCGTGTCATGAAGGACAACCCCGACGGCGGCAAGATGGTCGTCATCTCCTCGCAGCGCGGCATCTCCTCTATGGAGAACATCGCCCCCTACTGCATCACCAAAGCCGCGGTCATGGGCATGGTACGCTCGCTGGCCATCGACTTCGCGCCCTTCGGCATCCAGGTCAACGGCATTGCCCCGGGCTACGTGATGACCCCCATGGTGGAGCAGGTCTTCGCGAACAACCCGGCCCAGCAGGAGTACGTCTACGGTCGCACGCCCTCCAAGGTGAAGATGGGCTCGCTCGAGGAAATGGCCGAGGCCATCTACTTCCTCTGCTCGCCGGTGACCACCTACACCACGGGCCAGACCCTCATCTTGGACGGCGGCTGGTCCATCCAGTAGCCCTTGTGTCCCCCGGGGCGTCCCTCCTGCGGGCGCCCCGCCCGTATGAATTTCACTTCTCTCGATAGGAGATACCATGGAAGGCAAGATGAACGCCGTTTACATGACCAAGCCCGAGGCCGGCGCCTGGGAGTACGTGGAGGATGCTCCCATTCCCCAGATCGCCGACGACGAGGTGCTGATGGAGATCAAGGCCGTGGGCATCTGCGGCACCGACCACTCGCTCTACGGCTGGAACGAGGCCATCGCCAACTCCTACAACATCCAGTGGCCGGCCATCTTCGGCCACGAGTTCTCCGGCGTGATCGCCGAGGTGGGCAAGAACGCGCCCGAGAACCTGAAGGTGGGCATGCGCGTGACCGCCAACCCGGTGTTGTTCGACAACACCTGCCCCTACTGCGAGAAGGGCCAGGTGAACATCTGCGACAACCGTCCCTTCTACGGCACCGACCTGCCGGGCGCCTTCGCCAAGTACATGAAGATTCGCGCGAGCAACGTCATTCCCATGCCCGACGAAGTGACCTTCGTCCAGGGCGCCCTGCTCGAGCCTTTGTGCGTGGCCCTGAACGCCGTGGAGCGCATCCATCCCCAGCCGGGCGAGACCGCCATGGTGATGGGCCCGGGCCCCATCGGTCTGTTGGCCGTGGCCGTGCTCAAGCAGGTCTACGGCATCAACAAGGTGATCTGCTCCGGCCTGGCCAGCGATTCAAAGCGCCTGGCCGTGGCCGAGCAGTTGGGCGCCATCCCGCTGAACGGCGCTGAGGTGGACGTGCCCGCCAAGGTGGCCGAGTTGACCGACGGTCGCGGCCCGAACATGATCATCGACGCCGCCGGCCACTACACCGTGGTCGAGCAGGCGGTGCAGATGGTGGCCAAAGGCGGTCGCATCGGCATCACCGGCCTGTCCGCGCGTCCCTCGTCTATCCCGATGACCCCCATCGCCATGCGTCAGATCTCCATCATCGGGTCCCGCGCCTATGAGCGCAAGCACTGGAGCCAGGCGCTGAACCTGCTGGCCAACGGCCTGGACGTCAGCCTCGTTTCCAACTTCGTGCTGCCGCTGTCCGACTGGAAGAAGGGCATGGAGCTCATCGACGCCGGCGAGGGTCTGCGCGTCATCCTGGAGCCGTAAGACTCCGCTCTCAATCGGAACATTTTTCAACTGAGATACACCGGGGCCCCGGCTTATAACCGGGGCCCTTGGTAAAGTGCGCCTTTCTCACGGGGGAGGGCGTGGGAAAGGAGCGCTTTCATGAGCGGTTTGGAAGGAACCATCGTCGTTGACCTCACGCAGTACGCGGCCGGCCCTGCAGCCAGCCGTCTTCTGGGCGAGATGGGCGCCACGGTGATCAAGGTGGAGCCCTTCACGGGCGACGAGCAGCGCACCCAGGGCATGGCCTGGGGCATGAACTACAAGAGCGAGTTCGATGACGTGGCCTACGACTGCGGCTCGTTCAACAAGGAATGGACCGCTATCGACTGCAAGAGCGCCGAGGGCCACGAGGTGATGCTGAAGCTGCTGTCGAAGGCCGACATCTTCGTCACCTCGCTGCGCGACGGTGCCCTGAAACGTTTGGGGTTGGATTACGAGACGCTGCACGAGCAGTTCCCCCGCCTGGTGTGGGCCCAGAACCGCGGCTACGGCGAGTTCGGCCCCATGAAGGACGCCAAGGGCTTCGACGCCACCTCGTTCGCGGCCCGCGCTGGCGTGGTCAGCTCGATCCCGCAGGCCAACGAGCACTACGAGCCGGGCAACTCGCCCATCGCCTTCGGCGACTGGAACACCGGCTGCGCGCTGACCGCCGGCATCCTGGGCGCTTATGCCGGTGCCCTGAAGACCGGCCAGGGCGACAAGGTCACCTCAAGCCTGTACCACACGGGCACCTGGGGCATGACCTGCGCGCTCATCGCCGAGCAGCAGGGCTGCAAGCATCCCAAGGACCGCATGGAGGCCAAGTGCCCCACGAACAACTCCTACGTGTCGGCCGACGGCATCTGGTTCCTGATGTGCTTCGGCAACTACAACAAGTACTGCCAGCTGGTGTTCGACACCATCGAGATGGACCCGATGTACTACACCGATCCGGCCTACAACACCTTGGAGGCCCTGGCGGAGAACGGCAAGTACACCGAGGTGGACGCCGCCATTCACCAGGCGTGCAGGAAGTTCCCCTTCGCCGAGCTGGAGCGCCGCTTCCGCGAGAACGACATTCCCTTCGAGAAGATTCAGACCGTGGCCGACGTGCTGCAGGACGAGGAGGCCTTCGCCAACGACCAGCTGCGCCGCGTGAAGTACGAGAAGCAGGGTCCCACGAGCGAGTTCACCGAGGGCGACGAGTACATCGTGACCACGCCGCCGTTCCGCCTGGCCTCCATCGGCGATCCGGTGCTGCGCCGCAGCCGCCCCATCGGCTACGACACCCGCCGCATCCTGAAGGACGTCGCGGGCTACACCGATGCCGAGGTGGACGCCTTGTCCGCGGCCGGCGCCGTGCTGGAATACGATGGCGATCCGTTGCCCGCCTCGGTGCTCGAGCCCAGCTACGGCCCGAATTCGAAGCGAAACTAGGGGAGGGGAATTATGCGTCAGACGACTCCGTTTTCCAAGCTGACCGTCCTGGATTTCTCGCGCTATTTGCCCGGCGGCTACGCCACTCAGGTGCTCGCTGATCTGGGCGCGACCGTGATCAAGGTGGAAGATACCGGCCAGGGCGACTTCATGCGCCACGACTATCCCACCATGGGTGGCGGCATCAGCTACTACGTGACCGCGCTCGGCCGCAACAAGAAGTCCATCTCGCTGAACCTGAAGGACCCTGAAGTGGTGGAGTGGTTCATGAAGATGGCCGCCGAGGCCGACGTGATCGTGGAGAGCTTCCGTCCCGGCGTGACGGCGAAGCTGGGCATCAGCTACGAGGATGTGCGCGCGGTGAACCCGGGCATCATCTACTGCTCTATCTCGGGCTACGGCGCCAACGACCCGCGTTCGAAGAAGGCCCAGCACGATCTGAACATGCAGGCCCAGAGCGGTTACCTGTCGGTGAACCACGGCTCCACCTCGCCTTTGCACCTGTGCGATCTGTCCTCGGGCATGGTGGCGGGGCAGGCCATTCTGGCGGCCCTGTATGCCCGCGAGGAGACCGGCGAGGGCGCCTACATCGACACGTCCATGTTCGACTGCTTCGTGTGGTGGAACTCGCTGCTGGATTCCCGCTGGTGCTTCAACGACGGCGAGTGCAAGCGCAACGATCTGGAATATCCTTCCACGGCCTACAACGTGTACGAGACTGCCGACGGCGGCAAGCTGGCTTTGGGCATGGTGGAGGCGAAGTTCTGGGAGCCCTTCTGCGACGCCATCGGACATCCCGAGATCAAGCCCACGGGCCTTATGCGCGAGTGGGAGGCCCCCGAGGCCTTCGAGATCGTGCGCGAGACCATCAAGGGCAAGACCACCGACGAGTGGCTGGCATGGCTGGAGGACAAGGACTTCTGCATCGCGAAGGTGAACTCCAAGACCGAGGCCGTGGAGCAGATCACCCGCGAGAACCCCGAGGCCTTGGCCTGGGTGGAGTTCCCCCGCGTGGGCCGCGTGCTGCAGACGGGCCTGCCGCACCACATCTCCAGCATGCCGGTGGAGATCGCCGACTTCGAGGAGGTGTCGCCGCTCGGCGCCGACACCGAGGAGTTCCTGAAGAAGGTCGGCGCCGACGATGCCACCATCAAGCGCCTGAAGGAGAGCCGCTCTATTCGCCTGGGTGACGACATCTGGGTGGAGGAGGACCGCGCGCCGGTGGCTCCCGCCGAATAGCGGGCACGGCCACGGCAACCTTTGGCGCCAAGCCCCCTGAGACGGGGTTTCTAACCCAACCGTAACTCGGCCGGACGAGAGCCCTTCAGGGCTCTCGTTTGGTTTTCGGGAGGGAGGCATATGGAGCGCCGGGGCCGCACCCGCCCACCGTTGGGGTCGCGCGCCCTTGCGAGGCCGGCGCCCCGCCTCCCTTTCTGGCTCTACGCGTAGTCTTCCAGGATGGTGCGGAGGTAGTCGGCGTAGGCGGCGGCGAGGGTCGAGGGAGACTCGATGCGCACGGCGGGGCCGAACTGGGCGAGCCAGCCGAAGAAGACGGGGCTGGGGGCCACCGTAGCGTAGAGCCGCGCGGTGCCGTCGTCGAGGGCGGTGACGTCCACGTCCTTCCCGAAGCGGTCGATCATGGCGCTCATCACCGATTCTTGCACGTGCAAGACCACCGCGCAGGTGTCGCCGCCGTACATGGAGAAGGTGCGGGCGCTGTAGGCCGCCGCGTCGAAAGTGGCTGTGACCTCGTTGCGCACGACCGGCTCGTCGGTGATGCGCAGGCCCTGCATGCGGTCGACGCGGTAGGTGGTCAGGCTGGCGTGCTTGTCGTTGTAGGCGATGAGGTAGTAGCAGCCCTCCGAGTAGATGAGATGCACCGGCGTCTCGCAGTAGATGCGGCCGGCGCCCTGGGCCCGAAGTTGCTTGCGCGCGTCGTACTTCATGTAGCGGAAGGCGATCTTGCGACGCTGGTCGATGGCCTCGTGAATGGTGTCCACGTGGTGGAACACCGATTCGTTCTGCATCTTGATCCGGCCCTCCACCGACACAGACTGGGTGAGCGATCGCACCTGGTGGCGCGAGCCCAGGGTGCGGATGCCGCCCACCAGCCGGTTCGCCATGCGCTGGGTGAGAAAGCGCGACGACTGCACGGCGTTGGTGAGCAGCATAAGCTCGGCGCCGGTAAAGGTGCGGCTGGCCAGGGCGTAGCTCGTGGGCCGCGTGGGCAGCTTCACGATATCCATGCCGAAGGTACGCAGGGCCTCGATGTCGCGGTAGATGGACTTGCGCTCGGCATCCACCCCGCGCTCGGCCAAAGCCTCGATGAGCTCGGGGGTGGTCAGGCCGTGGCTCTCGTCGGTTTGCTCGTAGAACAGCTGCATCAAATACAGCAGCTTCAGTTTCTTGCTCTCGGCGCTCATGGGCAGCTTCCCTTCCGTCCACAGTCTGCAAACCGCTGTGTGACAAAGGCGCTCGGCAAACGGGTCGCCAAGGCCGGCTTCATAGAATGAGTGACGTAGCACATTCTAAATCCTTCGAGAAGTGAGGTGTTCCCGTGACTGCAACAAACGCGAATTCCACGGCCCCCTTGGCGGGCATCAAGGTGATTGACTGGACCGAGGTTCAGTCGGGTCCCTCCTGCACCCAGTTTCTGGCCTGGATGGGCGCCGAGGTCATCAAGATCGAGCGCCCGGGCGGCGACCCGACCCGTACCGAGCTGCTGGACATCGCCGATTCCTGGAGCCTGTACTATCTTCAGCTGAACGCCAACAAGAAGTCCCTCACCCTGAACGTGAAGACGCCCGAGGGCAAGGAGATTCTGACCAAGCTGCTGAAGGAGGCCGACCTGTTCGTGGAGAACATCGGCCCGGGCGATGTGGAGAAGATGGGCTTTGGCTGGGAGCAGGTGCACGCCATCAACCCGCGCTGCATCATGGCCTCGCTCAAGGGCTTCAACCAGGGCTCGCGCTTCGCCCACGTGAAGGCCTTCGAGCCCGTGGCCCAGTCGGCCGGTGGCGC
Organism: Adlercreutzia mucosicola DSM 19490; assembly: GCF_000422625.1. GTDB lineage: Bacteria > Actinomycetota > Coriobacteriia > Coriobacteriales > Eggerthellaceae > Adlercreutzia > Adlercreutzia mucosicola. The sequence continues at coordinate 75,259 of NZ_AUGK01000006.1, forward strand.
TGCCTCCACTACCGGCTGGAACGAGGGCGACTTCAACGTGCCCACCCAGTCCGCTGCGGCCCTGGGCGATTCCAACACTGGTATGCACTTCCTCATCGGCATCCTGTCGGCGCTGCTGCAGCGCGAGCGCACGGGCGAGGGCTGCTACGTGTACCAGTCCATGCAGAACGCCGTGCTGAACCTGTGCCGCATCAAGCTGCGCGATCAGCTGATGCTGGACAACCTGGGGGCCCTGCCGCACTATGAGGTGTACCCGAACTTCGATTGGGGCCGCGCTATCCCGCGCGCCGAGAATACCGAGGGCGGCCAGGTCATCGGTTGGTGCTACAAGGCCAAGGGCTGGGAGAGCGATCCCAACGCCTTCGTGTACATCGTCGTGCAGAACTCCGACAAGGCCTTCAAGATTCTGGCCGAGGCCATCGGCAAGCCGGAGCTGGCAACTGACGCCCGGTTCACGCCGTGGCAGAACCGCCAGCTGCACAAGCAGGAGCTGTACCCGATCATCGAGGAATTCACCAAGCAGTACGACAAGTTCGAGTTGACGGACAAGCTGGGCGCGGCCGGCGTGCCGGTGGGGCCGGTGCTCGACTGGTACGAGATCGAGCACGACCCCGACCTGACCACCGACGGTACCATCCCCGAGATCGACCAGGGCGGCGCCCGCGGGAAGTTCAAGACCATCGGCCTGCCGTTCACGATGTCGAACTTCAAGCCGGACTACCGGCGCGCCCCCGATCTGGGCGAGCACAACGCCGAGATTCTGGAGAGCTTGGGCTATACGGCCGATCAGGTGCAACAGTACACCCAGGCCGGCGTGCTGGAAGCGCCGGTGACGCCGCATAATCCGGCGGTGCAGGTGATCAAGAAGTAGCTTCGTTGCGCGTACGTTTGAGCGGCGGTCGGACAGGTTCCGACCGCCGCTTTTTATGGGGAGGGGAAGGCGAGGATGCGGAAGGGTGGGCGATCGGGCAAGAGGAGAGGCGGCGAGGTGCGAGATGGGGAGAGCGGGATTGAGCGCGGGACGAGGATATAGTTAACAAATCTCATTAAGAAGATTTCCAATTATGATTTATCATGCATAAACTTCATATATCGATGCCGCACAATGAATGATGACTCATTTCCTTCGTTAAAGGAGAGCCTATGAGGTTCGGCGGCCACGTGGTGCAGCATCGCCCCTTCGGGGTTCCCATGATCGGTAACACGGAGAACGGCTACGCCATCGGGCTGACCGAGGAGGGCGCGCGGTTGTGCGCCCGCATGTTCTCCGAGGATGTTCCCGACGAGGAGATCGTCGCAGTAAGTGCCGATTTGCTGGTGCATCTGCGGCGAGGGGCATTTGGGGAAGGGGACGGGCCGGGTGGGCCGAAGGCCGCCTCTACGGAGGGCGACGACGATGGGGCTGCTGGGGAGCCTATGGGCGGTGGCGTGCGGGCGGCTTATTTGCATGTGACGCACCATTGCAATTTGCGGTGCGCGGGATGCTATTCGGTGGTAGAGGAGCGCAATGGGCGGCCCGATCTTTCCTTGGACGCGCTGCGAGATATCGTGGGACGCTTGGCGGCCGCCGGGGTACAGCGCTTGGTGATTTCCGGAGGCGAGCCGTTTCTGCGCGACGATCTGGCGGAGGTGGCGCGAGCGGCGAAGGAGGCAGGGATCGGGTTTGTGGATCTGCTGACCAATGGCACTGTGGTGACCGACGAGGCCTTGGCGGCGCTGGCCCCCTGGGTCGATCGGGTGGCGGTATCCTTCGATGGCATCGCGCGAGACGCGGAGGCGCTGGTGCGCGGTACTGGACGGTTCGACACGCTGGTCGATGCGGTGCATCGTATTCAGGCGGCGGGCATCCCTGCGCACATTATCCCGACATTACATGGCAAGAACGCTGGCGATGCCCGAGCCTACTGCGATCTGGCTGACAAGTGGGGAACTACGCTGAACTTCAGCCTGTTGTCGGCTCCTGCCAGCGATCCGGCTCTGGCGGGCTTGCTGCCCGATGAGCAGGCGCAGCGGCAGTTGGCGCGCACGCTGCTTGATTTGGGGCGTGAGCGACCCGTGGCGGTGGCCGATACCCCTGTGAACACGGGCGTGACCACGACGGTGGGCTGCGGTGCCGGGTGCGATCTGGTGAGTGTGTCGGCGGAAGGCGATGTGTATCCCTGTCACATGCTCCATGATCCGGCGTTCAAGATCGGCTCGCTTTTGGAGGACGGCTCCTGCCTGACGCGACGCCGGCCACCCGCGGACTGCGTGGACGAGCTGGATGCGTGCGCCTCCTGCGAGATTCGCTATCTCTGTGGCGGCGGATGTCGCGCTCGCGCCTTCTTCGCTACGGGAGACGCGCGGGTCCGCGATCCCTACTGCGCGCTGATGAAGACCTACTACCAACTCCTGTTTCAAGCCCTATTAGACTCTCAACCGTCCGAAAGGAGGTGAAGCCATGTTGTTCTTCGGAGACGCAATGCCGCTGGACCTTTGCTTTCGCTTGGGCCCCGATGGTGTTGGTTGCGTGCGTGTAGGAATCTAAGATGCGAACGAGAGGTGGCCTTCTTTCGAAGGCCACCGGAATAGGGTGAGAAACATGGGTGGAGTAGAAACATCCGATTTGAGGAAGAGCTTTCAAAAGGCGCAGGCTGTTTGCAAGGCAATCCGGTATTTGTTCATAGCGGCGACCGTCATCTATGCATTTACATGGATTGCTTCGGTCGTAGGTATCGTGGCAGCTTCTAATGAAGCGGGGCAGGCATGGGCTGCTCCTTTGGCTTACGTGGTCTTCCACGGTCTTATTGTTTCGACGTTATTGGTGACGATGGTTCGCATTTTTGCTGAGGCTTCGCAAGGGAGAGCGCCGTTTTCCGAGAAACAGGCAGATCGTCTTCGGCTCATTGCGTTGCTGGCTTTGTTGCTCTTCTTGTTGGAAGCGGTTTTTACCGCGGTGGTTTCCTATAACCTCATTCCCGAAGTTGGCTACAGTATTGGGATTAATGATGCATATCCTACTGACTCCATCAACCTTAATGTCGGCATGCTGGCGTTCTCTGCTATCATGTACTCGCTTTCAGCGCTGTTTCGCTATGCGGCGCTGCTGCAACAGTTGAGTGATGACACGGTATGATGATGAGGATGACCCGATGCAAATAATTTCCAGGCTCGACCGCGTGATGGCCGACAGGAAAATGTCTGTCAACGAACTATCCGAGCGGATTGATATATCTCCCGTGAACATTTCCCGTATCCGCACGGGCCGGGTGAAGGCGATTCGCTTCTCCACCCTGATGAAGCTGTGTGATGAATTGGATTGTCAGCCGGGCGACCTGTTTGAGTTCACGCGCGACGATACCCCGGTGCATCGTCGCCGCACCCGCAGCGCGACGGAAAAGAAGCCCAGCGAGGACTAGAACTCCATCAAATCGGACACGGGAACATCCAGCGCGTCCGCAATTTCGAAAATGGTAGTAATGCCAGGGTTTACCTGCGCATTTTCAACGCGGCATATGTACGCTTGATTCGTGTTGATCATTTTGGCAAGCCGATCCTGCGAGAGGTGCTGTGCCTCTCGGTGCTGGCGAATGGTTTGCCCCAAGGCTGCCAAGCGCGAATCTGTACGTTCCGTACCCATGGACACTAGAGTAGTGTCATGTCTCATTGGATATATGCCTAATTTGACATAAGATGCAAGATAACGATGGACGGTTCGCACACAAAATGTTAAAAGATCGCTCTCTAACACAAAAATGCCCTCATTTTGTAAAATGAAACGAGCGAATTGAGTTAAAAGCGCCCGCCTTGACAGAGGCCGGCAAAAATTAGCCGAGGAGATGGCTGGGCGGCTTGTCGCGATGCCTGAGAGCCGCGGCGTATGAGGCCGCGCGTTGGCGATGCGACGAGACGGATGAGGGAGCACGGTGCTTTCGGAATGGTGGGATAGGCTGCGAGCGTCACGGCGGCAGACGGTGGCGACAGGCTTTGGCGAGGCGACGCTGTATGCTTTGGCTGACAGCGAGGGATCGCCAGTGCGCATGCTCAGCGTGGGCGGCGTGCTGCAGTCGGCCACCTATACCGACGAGCGCTGGGACCGCTGTCCCTTCGCCTATCTGCGGGCCTTCGACCACCTGTTCGAGGCAGAGCCGGCCCTGTCCGTTGAGCGTGTGCTCATGATCGGCGGGGCTGGCTTCGCCTATCCGAAGCAGCTGTTGTCGGATCATCCGGGCGTGAAGCTGGATGTGGTGGAAATCGACCCGGCTATGGTGGCTTTGGCGCGCGATCACTTCTTCTTGGATCGGCTGGAGCAGCGTCTGGCTGCCGAAGGGCGCGGCGACGATCTGCGCATCTTCGTGGAAGACGGCGCGACCTTCCTTCAGGACGGGGGTCGCGGTTTCGACGGCTATGACGTGATCATCAACGACGCCTTCGTGGGCCGCGATGCGGTGGCGTTCTTCGCCAGCGATGCGGGTATCGCCGCGGCCAAGGCGCGGCTGCGGCCGGGCGGCCTGCTCATGGCCAACTGCGTGGTGGAGTTCACGAGCGATGCCATGTACCGGCTCTTTACCCAGGTGCAGCGTCTGGGCGATCAGTTCGCTTCGGTGGTCGTCATCGATGCTTCCGACGAGCAGTTCGGCGGTGCCGACAATTACCTGGTGATTGCCTCCGACGGCGCCTATCCGTTCACGGGGGTCATTCCCTACGGGGAGGCGTGAGGCGTCGTTTTTCGCATGCGCCTTCTTCGGGGGTGGGGCCGCGCTGGATGGCCCCGATTGCTTATTGGGTTTCGGGTTCGTACACCTTCACGGTGCGCTCTAGTTCGGTGTACTCGCGGGCAAGGTCTTTGGCCAGCTCGCTGTGGAGCATGCGCGCCCGGCGCGGGTCGCGAGCGAGCAGCGACGCGAAGCGGTCCTGCCTGGTGAGGAAGTCGTCCAGGTGGCCGTCGGGGGCCCGGTAGTCCACGGTCAGGGGGTCGTGTCCTGCGGCAGCCTGCTGAGGGTTGAAGCGGAACAGCGGCCAGTAGCCGGCTTCCACGCCTTCCCGGGCCACGCGCAGATTCGTGCTCATGCCGCCCTTGATACCCCAGCTGATGCACGGGCACAGGGCGATCACGATGGAGGGGCCGTCGTAGGCTTCGGCCTCGCGCAGGGCGGCGATGGTCTGCCCCATGTTGGCACCGAGGCACACCTGGGCCACGTACACGTACCCGTACTGCATCATCATGCGCCCCAGATCCTTGCGAGGCGTGGGCTTGCCGTCCAGGGTGAAGCCGGACACGCTGGAGAGCTCCGTGGCCTTCGACATCTCGCCGCCGGTGTTGGAGTAGCCCTCGGTGTCCAGCACGAGCACGTTGATGTTCTCGCCCGAGGCCAGTACCTCGTCGAGGCCGCCGAAGCCGATGTCGTAGGCCCAGCCGTCGCCGCCCACGGCCCAGACGCTCTTGGCGCCGAACATCTCGCCGTAGTCGAGGATCTCGTCGGCCAGCGCGCGGGCAGGGTTGCTCTCGGCAAGGGCCGCGCGCTCGGCTTTCAGGACCCGCTGGGCCGCCTGACCGAGGTCGTAGGCGGCGTCGGCGTCATCGGCTGCGGCGAGCCAGTCGCGCAGAAGCGCCGTCGTGGCGGGGGAGAAGGCCGGCGTGCCATCTGCCGACGTGCCATCTGCCAGCGTGCCACCTGACGCCGCGTCGGCGCCCTCGTCCGACGTGCTCGGGACCGCCTGTGCGGCTGCACCTCCAGCAATGCTTTGCTGCGCGTCCTCGCCGACGGGATCGACGAACGTCGTCGCAAGCGGAATCTTCTCTCCCACGGCCCGCTTCACGAGGTCGGTGAGGTGACGGCGACGCACCTTGACGGCCTTAGCGATGCCGTAGCCGAATTCCCCGTTGTCCTCGAACAGCGAGTTGCCCCAGGCCGGGCCGTGCCCGCGCGGGTTCACCGTGTAGGGCATCGAGGGCATGTAGGCGCCCCAGATGGACGAGCAGCCCGTGGCATTCGCGATGATGAGACGGTCGCCGAACAGTTGGGTGAGCAGCTTCACGTAAGGCGTCTCGCCGCAGCCCCCGCAGCAGCCGGAGAACTCCAGCAGCGGTTTCTGCAGCTGGGTGCCGGGAATGGAGTCGGTGGGCACGAGATCGTCTTTCAGCGCGATGTTGGTCTGGGCGAAGGCGAGGTTCTCCTTTTGGGTGGCAAGTTGGCTGGCCAGCGGCTGCATGGTGAGCGCCTTGCCCGGGGCCGGGCAGTTGTCGGCGCAGCTGCCGCAGCCCACGCAGTCTTCCGGGTACACCTGAATGCGGAAGGCCATGCCGGCCAGTTGCGGAAGCCGCGCGGGCTTGATGGCGAAGGCGGTCGGCGCGCCGGCGAGCTCGTCGGCCGTGGCCACGTAGGGGCGGATGGCGGCGTGGGGGCATACGAGCGAGCACTCGTAGCACTCCACGCATTTGGTGGCGTCCCAGGCGGGAATCTCGTAGGCCACGCATCGCTTCTCGCAGGCAGCCGACCCGGGCGGCACGATGCCGTCGGGGGCCAGGGCGCTCACGGGCAGCTCGTCGCCGCGCAGCTCGTCCAAGGGGCGGAAGACGTTCTTGATGAAGGCGTCCTCCCCGGGCACCGACCCCAGGCGCACGGCCGGGGCAGTGCCGGCGGCGTAGTCGCTCGGCGCGGCACCATCGTCGCGGGCGTGCTCCCAGCTTTTCGGATAGCCGATTCTCACGAGGGCATCCGCGGCTTTATCGATGGCCTGCTGGTCGCGGGACACCACGTCGGCCCCCTTCGAGGCGTACACCGCAGCCACGTTCTCCTTCAGCAGCTGCACCGCCTCATCGAAGTCCATCACGCGGGTCAGGCGGAAGAACACCGTCTGCATGATCATGTTGATGCGCGGGCCCAGCCCCTCGTCGGCGGCCAGCTTGGCGGCGTCGATGACGTAGAAGTCGGCGTGCTTGGCGGCGATGGCGCGCCGCAGCTTCGCGGGGAGCGCCGCGTCCAGCTCATGCACGGAGGTCCAGGGCGCGTTCAGCACGAAGGTGCCCCCGTCGCGCAGGCGATCGAACATATCGTAGCCGCGCTTCACGTAGATGTCCTTGTGGCAGGCCAGGTAATCGGCGCTCGTGATAAGCCAGGGTTCGTGCACGGGCGCGTCGCCGAAGCGCATGTAGGAGATGGTGAGGCCGCCCGATCTCTTCGAGTCGAACCAGGAGTACTCCTGCACGAACTTGCCCGCGGCATCGCTCACGATGCGGGCCGCCACCTTGTTGGCGCTCACGGTGCCATCGGAGCCGAAGCCGTAGAAGACGGCCTGGGTGAGCGGCTGGGAGGGCGCGGGCTCCCAGGCGGGCACGGGCAGCGACAGGTGGGTCACGTCGTCGTTGATGCCCACGGTGAAGCGCGTCTTCGGCTCGGGTGCGGCCATGGTGTCGAAGACCGCTTTGGCTTGAGCCGGCGTGAACTCCTTGGAGGAGAGTCCGTAGCGACCCCCGATGACGCGCACGTTCGGGCGCACGGCGGCCACGGCGGCCTGCACGTCCAGGAAGAGCGGCTCGCCCAGGCTGCCCGGCTCCTTCGTGCGGTCCAGCGCGCACACGACGCGCGCGGTGGCCGGCAGGGCCGCTAGCAGGTGCTCGGCTGAGAAGGGGCGGTACAGGCGCACCTTCACGAGGCCCACCTTCTCGCCGGCGTCCACGAGGGCACGCACGGTGGCCTCCACGGTCTCGCAGCTGGAGGCCATGGTGACGATGACGCGCTCGGCATCGGCGGCGCCCACGTAGTCGAACAGGTGATACTGCCGTCCGCACACGCCTGCCAGCGCGTCCATGGTCCCCTGCACGATGGCCGGCAGCGCGTCGTAGGCGGCGTTGGGGGCCTCGCGGTTCTGGAAGTAGATGTCGGGGTTCTGAGCGGTGCCGCGGATGGCGGGATGCTCCGGGTCCATGGCGCGGTGGCGGAAGGCGCTCACGGCCTGCCAGTTTACGAGCGGCCGCATGGTTTCGGGGTCGATCACGTCGATGGTCCGCACCTCATCGGAGGTGCGGAAGCCGTCGAAGAAGTGCACGAAGGGCAGGCTCCCCTCGATGGCCGACAGGTGCGCCACCCAGGAGAGATCCTGGCATTCCTGCACCGAGGCCGAGCCCAGCATGGCCACGCCCGTGGCGCGCACGGCCATGAGATCCTGGTGGTCGCCGAAGATAGACAGCGCATGGGCCGCCAGCGAGCGCGTGGTGATGTGGAACACGCCGGGCAGCATCTCGCCGGATATCTTGTACATGTTGGGGATCATGAGCATGAGGCCCTGGCTCGCCGTCATGGTAGTAGCGAGCGCCCCGCCGGCCAAACAGCCGTGCAGCGTGCCGGCCACGCCCTTTTCCGACTGCATCTCCTTCACCACCACCGGGTGCCCGAAGAAGTTCTCGCGGCCCGCTGCCGCCCACGACTCCACCTTCTCGGCCATGTGCGAGGCAGGCGTGATGGGGAAGATGGCCGCCACGTCCGACAGCGCATAGGCCGCACTCGCCGCCGCCTCCATACCCGTGACCGCTCTGCGCTGCGTGCTCATGGGAGCTCCTCTCGCGTATTCAGCTAATGAAACAAAGTTCAGTTTAGAAGGAGTCCGATCCCCTTGTGGATCCAAGGGCCATTCGTAGGGCAACCGTGAGGTCTCCGATTCCCTCGGGGTATTTGTTGCAATGAGCCATAAACGTTGTACGATAGCCTTACGCATGAGTACTTCAGTATAGAGGAGCGGGTTATGGCGCGAAAAAGAAAAGTCGAAGAGGGCGAGATCCTTGGCGTTGACCTGCGAAGCAGCTCGGCGGAGTTTCTTGCCTTTACTGCGTCAACGGGAGAATCGGCGGTTGAGGTTCTCTTCACGAATGAGATGATTTGGGCGACCCAGAAGATGATTGCCGAGCTTTTCGATTGTAGCGTTCCGAATGTCTCGCAGCATCTTAAGCAGCTGTATGTAGATGGCGAGCTTGGCAAAGAGACAACTGTTAAGAAATTTTTAACAGTTCAAACCGAAGGTGATCGCGAGGTGGAGCGCGAAAGGCTGTTCTATCGCCTCGATGCTGTCATCGCCGTCGGATATCGGGTCAACTCTGTGCGGGCTGTCCAGTTTCGGCAATGGGCCACTGCCATTCTTGCGGAATACACCATCAAGGGTTATGTGATGGATGATGAGCGAATGAAGGACGGCGCTTTTCTCGGCGAGGATTATTACGAGCATCTTCTCGAAGAAATCAGGGAAATCCGTTTGAGCGAGAGGCGACTTTATCAAAAGATCACTGATATTTATGCCACATCGATTGACTATAACCTCGATGCTCCGACCACACGAAGGTTCTTCGCTACTGTTCAAAACAAAATGCATTATGCCGTTCACGGAAACACTGCGGCAGAGCTCATCATGGATCGCGCCGATGCGGAACAGCCACATATGGGGTTGAGAACCTGGCGCAATGCGCCTGCGGGGAAAATTCTTCGATCTGATGTGGTGATCGCAAAGAACTATCTCAATAAGGACGAGGCAAAATCGCTGGAGCTCATTGTAACTATGTATCTAGATTATGCCGAGCGCCAAGCCATGAAACGCATCCCCATGACCATGGAGGATTGGGCTGCTCGGTTAGATGCGTTCCTCAAATTCAACGAAGAGGAGGTTTTGGACAACCCCGGGAAGGTAGCCGCGGAGGTCGCAGAATCCTTTGCCTTGAGCGAGTTCGAGAAATATCGCATAGTCCAAGATAGCCTATTCGAGAGCGATTTCGACCGTTATATAGCCTATCAGCTCACGCTCCCCTTCAGCGAGGAGCTAGACAGGGCGGCAGCTCTTCGCCGGTCCAGTGGAGGCGGGGTCGATGCAGATTGAGAACTGTGAATTTGTAGACTGAGCCCATTCTTTTGCAAGAAAGCCCGCCTGCGCTCTTGTTGGAGGGCAGGCGGGCTTGGGAAACAGCCCCGAGGCGGGATGTCTCCTATGCGCCGAACAGGTGCTCGATCATGGGGGTTACGACGATCCACAGGGGCATCGTAGCGGCGAAGGCCAGGGTGGACACGGCCACGGTGGACGCGCCCTCGCGCACGTAGATGTTGTAGCGGCTGGAGATGATGATGCCGGAGAACGCCGGGGGCAGGGCGATGGCCAGCACGAACATCTGGAGCATCTCGCCATGGATGCCGCATACCAGGCCCAGCGCCAGGCCGATGGCCGGGGTGAGCAGGTTGCGGTAGAACACGTTCCAGATGGTCTCCTTGCCCAGGCTGAACTTCACGGTGGACAGCGCGATGCCGGCGGCGAATACGGCCAGGCCGGAGTTGGCCTTGGCGATGAGGCTGAAGCAGGGGTCAAGCTCGGCGGGGAACTTGATGCCCACGAGCACCATGACCACGGCCAGGATGGGCACCCACACCACCGGCTGCTTCAGCGACTTGATGACAGCATCCAGGTTGGAGTTGTGGGCCTTCTTTGCCGGCGCGGGCGCGGCAGGAGCGCCCTTGCCCGCGATGGCGGCCGTGCCCGTGGCGGCGAGTTTCGTCTTGCTCGCGGCCTCGGCGTTCAAGCCCTTGTTCACCAGGTAGAAGCCGATGGGGATGGTGATGGCGTTCACGATAATGGCCACGATGGCCACCACGAGGCCCGTTTGGGTGCCGGTGCCGAACACCGGGTCCAGCACGGCGAAGCCCAGAAAGCCGATGGTGGGCGATCCGGCGATAAGGGCGCAGACGCCGGCCTCGGCGATGTTGTGCTTGAACATCTTCCAGCACAAAAAGAAGCTGAGCATGAACATGCCGATGACCACGACCAGGCTCACGAGGGTGAGGGGAAGGTCGCTGAACAGCATCTCGCGGGTGGCCTTGGTGATGGAGAGAAACAGCGCGGCCGGCAGGGCGATGTCCAGCACGACCTTGTTCAGACCCTGCATCTGGTCGTTATCGAACTTGTGCAATTTGCCGCCGAGGTAGCCGAGGATCATGATGGCGAAGATCGGCAGGATGTCGGCGATGATGATGTTACCGATGTCTCCCATTTTGGGCCTTCTTTCTCGGTTGATGTTAGCTTGGGACTCTGCGCCGGTCGGGGCCGTGGGGCACCTCGATTCGCTCTGCAGTCCTCGCTTTGGAGAACAGGACGTTTAGTCCTGTTCTCGTCGCTGCGGAACTCGCTCGGTCGAGGCGCCCCACGGCCCCTCTACACTCGGTCATTGTCGAGGGCGCATTCGACATGGCTCGTGGGGAATGGGAGACATGTCGGCCGCAGTTGATGCCTTCCTTAATCGACGAGTTTGCCGTTCTCGCGGTGCTCGGCGAGGTCTTCCTGCTCGTTGCCTACGAGCGGGCCGGTGACGGGCTGCGGGTTCAGGTAGGTGATGTGGCCCGATTCCTTGCCGGCGTGGATGGACAGCTCGCAGCACACCAGGGTGGGCTTGCGGCTCGCCACCCCGGCGGCCACGTACTGCTCCACCTCGGCCGGGGTGGTGGCGTAGTAGCCGGTGCCGCCGAAGGCCTCCATCAGCTTCTCGTAATGGGCGCAGGCCGCAAGCGTCAGCGGCGAGGGGTCGCCGTCGGTGCCGAGGTTCTTGAAGTCGCCGCGGTAGATGCCGCCGTTGTTCAGCACCACCACGGTCACGGGCAGGTGGTAGCGGCAGATGGTCTCCACTTCCATGCCGTCGAAGCCGAAGGCGGAATCGCCGTGGATGGAGATGACGGGCTTGCCGGTGGTCACGGCCGCGCCGATGGCGTAGGGCAGCCCCACGCCCATCACACCCCAGGTGCCGCAGTCCAGGCGGTGGCGGGGCAGGTACATGTCGATGATGTCGCGGCAGTCGTCCAGGGCGTTGGCGCCCTCGTTGGCGATGTACACGTCGTGGTTGGCGTCGGTCACCTTCTTGATGGCCCCCAGGGCGTTATAGTGGTTCATGGGCACGGTGCCGGCCGTCTCGGCCCCGCCGAAGCGGGCGTTGTTCTTCGCGGAATCGGCCTGGATGGCCTCAAGCCAGGCGGGGTCGGCCTTGAAGGGATGGGCGGTCAGGTAGTCGTTGAACAGTCCCACGGTGGATTTCAGATCGCCCACCACGGGGGCTGCGATGTAGCGGGAGTTGTCGATCTCGGTGGGGTCGATGTCCACCTGGATGAACTTCACGTTCTCGTTCCAGTGCTTGCCCTTGCCGAAGTTCAGCATCCAGTTCAGGCGCGCGCCCAAAAGCACCACCACGTCGGCCTCGCGCATGGTCATGCCGCGGGCGCTGGCGGCGTTCTGCGGGTGGTCGTCGGGCAAAAGGCCCTTGGCCATGGACATGGCCAAATACGGCGCGCCGGTGGATTCCACGAACTGGCGCACCTCGTCGTCGCACTGGGCGTAGGCTGCGCCCTTGCCCAGGTAGATGAGGGGCTTCTTGGCGCTGGCCAGTACGGCCATGGCCTCATCAACGACGCTTTGGGCGGGAATTTGGGCCGGGGCCGGGTCGTTCACCTTGTACAGCAGGCCCTCGGCCACGGTGGCGTCGATGGTCTGGCCCAGGGTGTCGCCGGGCAGGTCGATGTACACGCCGCCGGGCCGCCCCGAGCAGGCGGCGCGGATGGCCCGGGCCACCACGAGCGGAATGTCCTCCACTTTATCGACCCGGTAGGCGGCCTTGGCGAAGGGCTTCGCGTAGTTCAGCTGGTCGAGCCCCTCGTAGTCGCCCTCGCCCAAGTCGATGAGCTCGCGGGACGACGAACCGGCCATCATGATGACGGGCCAGCCGTTCTCGGTGGCCTCCTTCAAGGGCACGATGCCGTTCAGGAACCCGGGGGCCGACACGGTGAGGTACAGGCCGGGCTTGCCGGTGATGAAGCCCTCGGCCGCAGCGGCGTTGCCCGCGTCGGCCTCGTGGCGCATGCCGATGTAGCGGATGCCCTTGGCCTGGGCGATACGGGCCACATCGGTCACGGGAATGCCGATGACGCCGTATATGCGGTTCAGGTCGTTCTTCAGCAGCGATTGAACCAGCACGTGGAATCCGTCGGTGAGGTTGGTGCTCGCGGCTGGCGCGGCCGTGGGAGTGGTAGTCATGAATGCCTCCTGAAAGTGAGCGTGGACAGGGAGAAGCGGTGCTTCTCTACGGAATATAGTCCGCGCCTACGGCCTGTTTCGGCTGCTGGGGCCGCTGTTGGCGGGAAGTTGCCGAACTGCATTGGAAAGGCAACGTGGTAAGCATTCAGGATGGGAGAGGCGAGGACTATAATCGAAGCTGAGCCGGAAGGGCGCACATAATATAGCGAAGGTGATGGTCATGGATCGCGAGCGGGAGATCGTTAGGGCGAGCGTATACGGCATTGCGGGCAATCTGCTGCTCGTGGCATTCAAGCTGGCCGTGGGATTCGTGTCCCATTCCATCGCCATCATTCTGGACGGCGTGAACAACGCCACCGACGCCCTGTCCTCCATCGTGACCATCGTGGGCACGAAGCTGGCCGGGCGCCGCCCCGACCGCCGCCACCCCTTCGGCTACGGGCGCGTGGAATACCTGACGAGCGTAGTCATCGCCGTCATCATTTTAGTGGCCGGCGTGGTTTCGCTGCGGGAATCGGTGGTGAAGATCATCCATCCGGGCACGCCGAGTTACTCGGTCGTCACCATCGCGGTCATCGTGGTGGCCATTCTGGCGAAGATCGCCATCGGCATCATGTTCAAGCGCTTCGGCGACAAGACGCAGTGCGAGGCGCTCATCGCCTCGGGGGTGGACTCCAATTACGACGCGGTGCTCTCAGCGGGCACGCTGGTGGTGGCCGCGGCCCAGAACCTGTGGGGGCTCAACATCGACGGCATCGTGGGCCTTATCATCTCGCTGGTGGTATGCAAGGCCGGCATCGAGGTGCTGCGGGACGCCCTGGGCCCCATCATCGGACTGCCCGAGGACAAGAAGCTGGTGAACGCCATCGCCACGTACGTGAACGGGTTTCCCGGAGTACGGGGCACCTACGATATCGTGCTGGACAATTTCGGGCCCAACGAGGTGCTCGGCGGCCTGCGCATCGAGGTGGACGATGCCACCGACGCCCGCCAGATCCACGAGCTGACGCGCAAGATCACCGAGGGGCTCGCGGAGAAGTTCCGTATCCGGGCCATCGTGGGCATCTACGCGGCCAACAGCCAGGGGCAGTTTGCCGATATGCGCGCCGATCTGCAGAAGATCGTGGCGGAGGAGCCGGCCATCGGGCAGGTGCACGGGTTTTACGTGGATACGGCAGACGCCACGGTGTACTTCGACATGGTGGTGGACTTCTCGGCCGACGGGGAAGCGGTGCGCGATGCGGTGGTGAGGGCGCTGGCGGCGCGGTACCCGGATTACTCCTTCGATGTGGTGATCGATACGGACTACGAGGAGTAGGGTGCTGTCCGGTCCCCGCGCGGGAGGGGTGCGTTCGCGGCCGACTTCGCGCTGGTTCCCGCTGCGAACGCGGCTAGGGAAGCAGAGGGGATGACGCGCATCAGTCGGTACTGTCCCGGTATCGTTGGTGCTGGCGTGGAAGCTGCTTCTCTTGGGCCGCGTTCTCCGCGGGGCGCTCAGACGGCCGCGAACGCACCCCGCCCGCGCGGGGACCTGCTTGATGTCGGCTGGATGGTTGGGCATAAAGAGAGGGAGCCTTTCGGGCTCCCTCTCTCGGTGTCTATTTGCCTTGCTGGCGGTTACGCCTGGGGCTTGTCGTTAGCGGGAGTCTCCTCCACGACGGTGACGCTGGCCTGGGCGTCCTCGATGTAGTTGTCGGGCACGACGACGGCCGGCTCGGCGGTTACCTCGGCGGTGACGGCCTCGGCGGCCACTTCGGTGGCGGGGGTCACAGGCGCGGGGTCGGACACGAGGGTCTCGGCGGCGACGGCAACGGGCGCAGCCGCGGGGGCCGCGGGGGTCGCGGGAGCCTGCGCGACAGCCGGCTGCTGGGGAGCAACCGGCTGGGTCGGAGCCTGGGGAGCGACGGGCGCGCCGTAGGTGGGGACATTATAGATGGGCGCAGCATAGGCGGTACCGGCCAGGGCGGCGTTCTTGTCCTTGTTGGCGAACACGGCCACCACGATGCACAGCACGAGCGAGATGATGCCCGCACCGAAGAACGAAGCGACAGCACCCACGATGTTCCACACCATGACGCTCTTCAGCTTCTCGGGCTTGTTCGCGCCGCGCACGCCCATGATGCCGGCGATGAGCACGAGAACCAGACAGGCAAAGCCCCAGAAGATAAAGCCGCCGAGCAGGCCGAGGATCATGTTGATATCGCTCATCTCGATGATGTAGCCCTCGTCGGTGTAGAAATAATCGTAGCCGGAATCGTTAATGGCGGCACCGCCGACGCCGAGCATGGCCCAAGCGATCAGGATGCCGATGATGCCGAGGGAAGCGAGCACGATGTTGACGATGCTCATGCCCTTGATGGCTTTGGCGTGGGAGGTATTCATGACGGTTCTCCTTGGTTGGGGACGAAAATGACAACGGACACAGTATAGCCGTAGAACCTTGATCGGCAAGCTAATCATTGTCCTGTAGGCCGTTTGTTGACAAGCGTCAGTGCCGGGGCGTTGTGGATTCCCGGGGGTTTCGCTGTGGGGATGGCGCGGTGGTTTTCCGCAATTTCAGCAGGGGCGGCCTCTGCGCGGGGGCGTTCCCGTAGGGTACATCGCCCCGGTGCCTTCCGTGTCTTTCGGCGTGCCCTGCGGGTCGCGCCGCTGGTCGGTGGGAAACCATTCGGAAACACGGGGCCTGTGCGCCGGCTGATACACTGGCGCATGTCTAACCTGAACAAGAAGAGGGAGAAGCCTATGAACCGACTCTCTATCGAGGCGCGGGCCGTCCACGACGGGCGGCTGCGGGCGTTTCTCGATCGCTTCGAGCGGCGCGTGGCCGCCACGCCCCCGGGGATGTGCCCGGTGGCGGTGACTGCCACGCTGCTGGAGACGAGCGCTGCCCAGACCTGCGGCAAGTGCGTGCCCTGCCGAGACGGGCTGCGCGAGGCCGCGGCCCTTATGGGCTCGGTGCTGGCGTGCCGTGCCACGGAAGGGGATATGGAGCGCTTGCGCGCCCTGGCCGAGCTGGCCCGCGACGGCTCCGATTGCGCCATCGGTTCAGAGGCCGGGGCGGCCGTGCTTGCCGCCTTGGACGAGTTCGCCGACGAGTTCGCCTCCCACGTGCAGCGCCACCGCTGCACCGACGGCGTGGGCCAGTCGGTGCCCTGCGAGACCGATTGCCCCGCCCACGTGAACGTGCCCGGCTACATCGCCCTGGCCGGGGCGGGGGATTGCACCGGCGCCGTGGCCATGATTCGCAAGGACAACCCGTTCCCCACGGCCTGCGCCTTCGTGTGCGAGCATCCCTGCGAGACCCGCTGCCGGCGCATGCTCGTGGACGCGCCCCTGAACATTCGCGGCATCAAGCGCTACGCCGTGGATGGGGCCGCCGCCGATACGGTGGCCGTGCCCGAGGCCCTGCCGGCCACGGGGCGCCGCATCGCCGTGGTGGGCGCGGGCCCCTCGGGGCTCACCTGCGCCTACTTCGCTGCCCTTATGGGCCATGAGGTGCACGTGTACGAGGGCCGCACCCAGCTGGGCGGCATGATGCGCTTCGGCATTCCCTCCTACCGCTTCCCGCGGGAGCGCTTGGATGAGGACATCGCCGCCATCCTGCGGGCCGGCGACATTGCCGTGCACGCCGGCGAGGCGGTAGATGCCGCGGCCCTGGAGCGCCTGGCCGCCGACTTCGACGCCCTGTACGTGGCCATCGGCGCCCACGGGGCCAAAGCCCTGCGGTTGGAGAACGAGGGGGCCGCAGGCGTGTTCTCGGCCGTGGAGCTGCTCGGCGCCATCGGCGAGGGCGAGATTCCCGATTTCACGGGCAAGTCGGTGGTGGTGGTCGGCGGCGGCAACGTGGCCATGGACTGCGCCCGCACCGCCGTGCGCTGCGGCGGCGAGGTGACGGTGGTGTACCGCCGTCGCCTGGAGGACATGACGGCCCTGGCCGCCGAGGTGGAGGCCGCCATCGCCGAGGGCGTGGAGATGCGGCCCCTGCAGGCGCCGGTGGGCCTGGCCGTGAACGAGGAGGGCGCCGTGCGGGCGCTCATCACCCAGCCCCAGATGGTGGGCCCGGTGAAGGGCGGCCGTCCCGCTCCCGTTCCCGCCGACAAGCCCGAGACGGTCATTGCCGCCGACGTGGTGCTCGTGGCCATCGGCCAGGACATCGTTTCCGATCCCTTCGAGGCCTTCGGCATGGCCGCCGACCGCGGCCGCTTCACGGCCGACAACTTCCTTGTGGCCGAGGGCTTCACCAACGTGTTCGCCGGCGGCGATTGCCAGACCGGCCCCGCCACGGTGATTCGCGCCATTGCCGCGGGCAAGGTGGCGGCCCGCAATATCGATGCCTACCTGGGCTACAACCACACTCTGGATTGCGGGGTGGAGGCGCCCGGTGCGGTGCCGAACCGCCGCGTGCCCACGGGGCGCGTAGCGGTGGCCGAGCGCCCGGCTCGCGAACGCGCCCGCGATTTCGCAGCCACAGAAGTTGCCATGTCCGACGAAGAGGCCGCCCAGGAGTGCGGTCGCTGCCTGCGCTGCGACGTGTTCGGCTGCGGCAGTGCGGAAGGGGGTCGCATCCAGTATGCCTAACCTGATCATCGACGGCCGCGCTGTGAGCGTGCCCGCGGGCACCACCATCGTGGAGGCGGCCCGGAAGGCCGGCGTCGCCATTCCCACCCTGTGCTACCTGAAAGACGTGAGCAACGTGGGCTCGTGCCGCGTGTGCGTGGTGGAGGTGGAGGGCACACCGGAGCTGGTGGCCGCCTGCAAGACCCCCGTGATCGAGGCCATGCGCGTGCGCACCGACACTCCGCGGGTTATCGAGGCCCGGCGCCTCGCTTTGGACCTGGTCATTTCCAACCACGGCCTGAACTCCACCAACTTCTGCTTCAGCTGCCTGAAGAACGGCGACTGCGAGCTGCAGGACCTCTGCCGCGATCTGGGGGTGGACGCGCCGAGCTTTCCCGCCCCCGAGAAGAACGCCCCGGTGCGGGACGCGAACCCGTTTCTGCGCTTCGATCCGCGGCTGTGCGTCGGCTGTCAGCGCTGCGTGGGCGCCTGCAACAACCAGGCCCGCAACCACACGCTGCAAACGGTCCAACGGGGCCTGCGCGCGGCCATCGAGGCTCCCTTCGGGCCCGACTGGCGCGCTACGGGCTGCGAGAGCTGCGGCTGCTGCGCGGCGGCCTGCCCCACCGGCGCCATCGTGGAGAAGCGCCGCGCCGACTATCGTTCCTGGGAAGTGAGCGCCGTGCGCACCACCTGCCCCCACTGCGCCACGGGTTGCCAGTACGACCTGCTCGTGAAAGACGGCCGCATCGTGGACACGCGCCCGGCCGACGGGCCCTCCAACCACGGCCGCCTCTGCGTGAAGGGCCGCTCGGGCAGCTTCGACTTCGTCCAGGCGCCCGACCGCCTCACCACGCCCCTCATCCGCAACCGCGCCACTGGGGCGCTGGAGCCGGCCGGCTGGGACGAGGCGCTCGACTACGTGGCCGAGAACTTCAAGCGCATCATCGGCGAGACCGGTCCCGATTCCGTGGCCGCCTTCGCCTGCTCGCGCTCGGCCAACGAGGACATCTACCTGCTGCAGAAGATGGCCCGTGCCGCCTTCGGCACCAACAACGTGGACAACTGCGCCCGCGTGTGCCACGCCCCCACCGTGGCGGGCCTGGCCATCACGCTCGGCTCCGGTGCCATGACCAACACCATTGCCGACATCACCGATACGCCGGATGTCATCATGATGGTGGGCTCCAATATCGAGGAGGCCCACCCGGTCATCGGCATGCAGGTGCGCACCGCCGTGGAGCGCGGCAGCAAACTCATCGTGGTGGACCCGCGCGATATCCGCATCGCCGATGCCGCCGACATCCACCTGAAGCTGCGTCCCGGTACCAACGTGGCCTTCGCCAACGGCTTCGCCCGGGCGCTCATCCACGCCGGCCTGGCCGATGACGCCTTCATCGAGGAGCGCACCGAGGGCTTTGCCGCCTTCGCCGCCATGGTGGAGAGCTACACGCCCGAGCGCGTGGCCGAGATCTGCCACATCGACCCGGACGACCTGGTGGCGGCCGCCGAGCTGTACGGTCGGGCCGATACCGCTCCCATCATCTACTGCCTCGGCGTGACCGAGCACTCCACGGGTACCGAGGGCGTCATGTCGCTTTCCAACATCGCCCTGGTGGCCGGCAAGCTGGGCCGTCCCGGCTGCGGCGTGAACCCCATCCGCGGCCAGAACAACGTGCAGGGCGCCTGCGACATGGGGGCCACCCCGGCCGACTTCCCGGGCTACCAGAAGGTGGCCAACCCCGAGGTGCGGGCCAAGTTCGAGGAAGCCTGGGGCGTGGCGCTGCCGGAGAAGCCGGGGCTCATGGCCACCGAGTGCTTCGGCGCCATGAAGGACGGCCGCATCCGGGGCCTGTTCATCTTCGGCGAGGACCCGGTGCGCACCGATGCCGACACGAACCACGTGATGGGCGCCTTGAGGGCCCTGGACTTCCTCGTGGTGGACGACTTGTTCCTCACCGAGACGGCCGCGCTGGCCGACGTGGTGCTGCCCGGGCGCAGCTACGCCGAGAAGGAGGGCACCTTCACCAACACCGAGCGCCGCGTGCAGCGCATCCGCCCGGCCGTGGAAATCGAGGGAACGCGCCCCGATACCTGGATATTCACCGAGATCATGAACCGCATGGGCTACCCGCAGCCGCATTTGAGCCCGGCGGCCATCATGGACGAGGTGGCGCGCCTCACCCCCAGCTACGGCGGCATCAGCCACGAGCGCCTCGATAGCGCTGAAGTGGCCGGGCGCGGGCTGCAATGGCCCTGCCCCACGGCGGATTCTCCGGGTACGCCCATCATGCACGTGGGCACCTTCAGCCGCGGGAAGGCGAAGTTCTCCGATGCGGAGTACCGCGCCTCCGACGAGCTGCCCTGCGACGAGTTTCCCCTCGTGCTCATGACCGGGCGCGTGCTGCACCACTACAACGCCTGCGCCATGACGGCCCGCACCGAGGGACTCAACGCCATCGGCGATACGTCGTTCATCGAGCTGAACGACGCCGATGCGGCGGCCCTGGGCGTGGCCGACGGCGACCGGGTTCGGGTGGAAAGCCGCCGCGGATCGGTGGTCACCACGGCCCGCGTGTCGCCGAAGACCTCGCCGGGCGAGACGTGGATGCCCTTCCACTTCCAGGACGGCAACGCCAACTGGCTCACCAACGCGGCTCTGGACGACGTGTGCAAGGTGCCCGAGTACAAGGTGTGCGCCGTGGCCGTCAGACGGGCCTAGCGGGCGCGCGAAGCTGACAAACGACCTCATCAATGGCGGTTTGACGGCCTCGAACGTGGACAATTTATGAGATTGGCCGCTCGCGGCCCCCGGACCACGGGTTCCGGGGGCCGTTTTCGCGCCAGGTGTGTGAAAATGCAACCCGAGAATGACAGGGTGTAAAGAGGGGTTCCCGGGGATTCAGCACACAGAGGAGATCGAGCGTATATGGAACTGACGCGAAGGAAGTTTCTCGCAGGTGCGGGTGTGGCGGCGCTGTCCACGGCGGCGGCGCTGAGCGGCGCGGGCGCGGCCTGGGCTGATGAAGAGGCTTACGCCGAGGGGACGACCGAGGCACCCATCGAGGGTGAAAACGAGCCGCGCACGGTGGTGTGCGAAGGCTGCGGGGCAGGCTGCACGGCGGTGGTGTACTGCGACTTCGACGTGCCGGTGCGCGTGGGCGGCGAGGCGGCCAACCCCCTGACCGAGGGAAAGCTGTGCCCGCGTGGCCTTCAGATGCTGGGTTTGCGTTCGGTGCGCGACGAGGGCAGCGGTCAGGCGGTGCCCAATCCCTTCCGCCTGGCGACACCGCGGGTGCGCCGTCCCGGCAGCGACCGATGGGAGGACATCTCCTGGGACATGGCCATGGGCGAGATCGCCGCGGCTGTGAAGAAGACTCGCGACGAGACCTTCGTGGAGCGCGTGGGCGAGGTGCCCGTGATGCGCACCGAGGCCATCGCCAGCTTCGGCGGCGCGCGCCTGGTGGCCGAGGAGCAGTACCTGCTGGCGAAGGCTCTGCGCAGTTGGGGCGTGGTGCACCTGGACAACGAGGCGGTGTTCGGCCGGCGCGTCTTTGCCGCGGCCTGTCGGGCGTCTTTCGGCGTGGATGCGCCCGACGGGCTGATGAGCGATGCGCCGCGGGCGAAGGTGATCCTCACAGTGGGGTCCGACCATGCTGCGTCCCAACCGGTCACGCTGCGCTGGATCGAGCGGGCCCGCGAGGCCGGCGCGCACTGGATTGTGGTGGACCCGCTGCGCAGCCGCACGGCCGAGATGGCCGATACCCACGTGGCCCTGCGTCCCGGTACCGATACGGCGTTTTTCGGCGGCCTGGTGAAGTACATCATGGAGCACAACCTCTGGCAGCCGGAATACGTGCTGAACTTCACGAATGCGTCGTACCTGGTGAACGACGGGGCGGCCTTCGATGGCTCGGCGGGTCTGTTCCCTGGCTGGAGCCCCGTGGCCGGTACCTACGATGCAGGGGCCTGGGGCTATCGCACCGACGGTTTCGACACGTGGAACATGCGTTTCGATGGCGAGTTCGCCTGGGTGCGCGGCGAGGGCGTGCCGGTGTGGACTATCCCCTCGGTGCCCCGGCCGGTGCGCGACATCACGCTGCAGTACGAGGGCAGCGTGTGGATGCAGATGCAGGTCTTCTACAGCCGCTATGACCTGGATACGGTGAGCGCGGTGTGCGGTGTGGACCGCGATCTGCTTGAAGCGGTCTACGAGGTTGTGGCGGCCACGGGCACGCCCGAGGTGGCGGCGAAGGTGCTGACGGGCCCCGGTCTCGTGCAGCACGGCACCGGCGCCCAGGCGGTGCGCGCGGCTTGCGTGGCTCAGCTGCTGCTGGGCAACATCGGCGTGGTGGGCGGCGGCATCCACTATCTGGGCGGGGTGGCCGGCGAGGCTGCGGCCGACCAGCTGGGCCTGGCGGCCGAGGCCTTCCCGGGGGCCGTGGCCTGGCCGAGCGAGCAGACGCCCACTTTGCAGACATGGCTGGAATCGGTGACGGCTCCGGCGGGTACGGCGGCCCAGACCCCGAAGACGGTGGTGCCGGCCCTGAAGGAGTGGTGGGGCACGGCGGCGACGCCCGAAAATGCCTACGGTTTCGACTGGCTGCCGAAGCGTCCTGCGATGCCGGCGGGCACGTCGCTGTTCGACACCGTGGCAGCAGGCACGGCCAAGGGCTGTTTCGTGTGGGGCGCCGATCTGCTGGCTGCCGCCCCGGGAGCCTTCGGGCCCGAGAACCTGGCCGGACTGGACTGGCTCGTGGTGGCCGACAGCGCTCCCTCGCGCACGGCGGCGTTCTGGCGCGAACTGGATGAAGGTGCTGCGCCGGGAACCACGGTGTACCAGCTGCCCGTGGCGAGCGGGATGGAGAAGGCGGGCATGCGCGTGGCGTCGTCGCGCCTGATGCAGTACGCGCCGGCCATCTGCGAGCCCTTCGGTGAAAGCCGCAGCGAAGCGGCGCTTATCGGCGAGCTGTGGCGGCGCGTGTACAACTTGTACGACACCAAGGGCGGCGTGGCCCCCGATCCGTTGCTGAACACGAAGTGGGACTACGAGGGCGAGAGCGGTATCGATCTAGTGCGCGTGGCCTGGGCCCTGAACGGCTACCAGGTTGAGGGCGCTGATTGGAACGCGGGGAAGGTGCTGCTGTTGGAGGGCGCCGCGGGCCTGCGGGCCGACGGCTCGGCCGCCTGCGCGGCGGGTCCCTTTGCCGGGTGCTGGAACAACAACAACGCGCCCGCGTCGCCGAGCGAGCAGCCGGTGGGACGCCGCGATGCCACCGACGAGAGCGGTTTGGGGCTGTTCCCGAACTGGGGCTTCACCTGGCCGCGTAACGTGCGCGTGCGCGGCAATCGCGCGAGCACGAATCTGGCCGGCCAGCCCTGGGTGCAAGATCGCAATCTGCTGTATTGGGACGGCCAGACGTGGGTCATGACCGACCAGGCCGACTTCACGGCTCTGCGCGACGGCCGCTGGATAGCTCCGGACAACTGTGCGTTTCCCGGCGTGTGGGAGCAGGTGGGGCTGTTGTGGTCCGATCGCTTGGCCGACGGTCCTTTGCCCGAGCACTATGAGCCGCTGGAATCGCCGCTCAACAACCGACTGAACACGTCCTACGCCTCGCCGGTGCTGCTGGCGGCGGCTTGTCGTCGCGGTTTGGGCGCGGTGGAGTCCGCGGCAGACGCGGGCGGCGCGGGGGGAGAGCTGACCGGTGCCGAGGATGATGTGGCGGCCAAGGCCGAGGCCGGGGATGGCGTCGAGACGGCGGGAGGAGCGGATGCGGGTGCCGCCGAGGGCGCTGCCGAAGAGGGCGGCGCGGGCGACGGCTCCGCGGAGGCGAGCGGCGGAGCCGGGGTGCGCGATGCGGCCCTGGAAGCGGTGCTGGCGCCGGACTACAGCGAGGTCATGGCCGATCGCGAGGCATTCCCCATTGCAGCGGTGGTGAACACCGCGCGCACCGATGGTGCGGCCCAGCGGGCCCTATCGGGGGCAGCCCGCGCTTTCGAGCCGGGCTTCTTTGTGGAGGTGTCCGAGGCCTTGGCGCGCATTCGCGGGCTGCAAACGGGCGATGTGGCGCGCGTGTCCAATGAGCGCGGCGCGGTGGAAGCGCCCGTGCTGGTGACGACGCGTCTGGCCCCTTTCACCTGCGAGGGTAACGAGGTCCACTACGTGATGCTGAACGGCATCGAGGTGGCCGACGACGAGGCCGAGGGCGCCGTGGCACCGGTGGTGGGCCGCAGCTGGGCGCCTCTGGCGCCTGGGGTAGCCTCGGCGGCGGGTGGCGGCTTCGAGGCGAAGGGGTTCCTCGTGAACGTTGAGAAGGCCGAGGTGGCATGATGAGCGATAAGGCGATTCTGTTCGATGCAAGTCGCTGCACGGCCTGCGGGGCCTGTGCCCAGGCGTGCAAGGAGCGCGCGGGGCTGCCTTGGGGCACCGTGGAGGGCAACGGGGCCGTGGCCGACGCCTATCAGCGCGCGGCCGATCTGGACGGCCTCTCGCCGTTGGTGATAACCCTGACCGAGCGCGAGGCGTCCGGCCAGGGAATGGTCTGGGAAGTGGCGCGGAAGGGCTGCGTGCGCTGTGCCGAGGCGCCTTGCGCTCAGGTGTGCCCTACGGGCTCGCTCGTGCTCGACGAGGTGGCCGGTTTGACGGGTCCGGTGGCCGAGCGCTGTGTGAGCTGCGGCCTCTGCGCCATGGTGTGTCCCGTGGCGGCGCCCCGCAGCGCCGATGAGCGCGGGGCCGTCTGTCTGTGCGACGGCTGCCCCGATCGCGTGGGCAACGGCGAAAAGCCCGCTTGCGTCGCCGTGTGCCCCACCGATGCTCTGATGTTCGGAAACCGCGACGAGATGGTGGCCGCGGCCCACGATCGGGCGGCGGTGCTGCGCGATCGCGGCTATGATCGCGCGAGCGTGCTCGGCGAGAGCGAGCAGGGCGGCCATTTCGTCGTGCAGGTGCTGAAATACGGGGTGGAGGGGAATGCGAACGAGCCCTTCGCCACCACCGAGGGTATTCCCTGGATCGCCGGGGCCAAGATGGCCGGGCCGGTGTCTCTGGGCGTGCTGGGCGCAGGTGCGGCAGGAGCGGCGGTGGCCCTGGCCGTGGAGGCGAACAGGGCGCGCCGCGAGCGCTCGGAGGCCATGCGCGTACCGGTGAACGCCTACGGCGGCGTGACTGGCGCTGAGACCGACGATGATGCGATGGCCGCTGAGGGCATGGCGCCGGTCGGGGCGGCGACGGCTGAGGCGGTGACCGATGAGGCTGCCGCGAGCAGCGCTCTGGAAGCGGCTCTGCGCAAGCGCGAGGCAATGCGGGCGCGTACGGCGGCCACCCCAGCGGCGGCCGCTGCGGCTGCGGCCGCTGCCCGCGGCGAGGGCCTGCAGCTCATTCCCGTGGCGTTCGCTGCCGACGAGGACGGACTGGGTGAAGGGGATTTTGAGTGCGACGAGGGCTTCGAGGGCTTCGAGAGCGCCGAGGGCGCCGATGATCTCGATGACGTTCCTGAACTGGCGGCCAACGACAAGGAGGACACGGGCGAGCTGTACGACCTCGAAGAGTTCCAGCGCCTGCTGAAAGCCGATATTCTGGCCCATCATGCCGCAAAGGTCGAAAGTCGGGCCGCTGTGGCAGAGGCAGATGGAGAAAACACCCCGGAAGGCGATGATGCTGGCGAGGGGGTCGAGCCGACCGGAAACACCAAGGGCGATGGGCCGGCCGAGGCCGACGCGTCTGATGGGGCCGCGCCTGCACGGGCGACTGGCGCCGATGCCGATAAGGCCGACGCCGATAAGGCCGACGCGATCGATTCCGCTGACGGCCAGGCCTAGCGGGGCTCGCATGAGTCGGGCGGAGCAGGGCGGGAAGGTGCCGGCGATTGCCGTCCTGCTCGCCGTGGGATAGAGAGAGTCAACCTCACGGCGAGTGCGCTCTGCTGTGCCCGTGCTGGGCGGTTTACCGCGTCCTCAGCTTAGTGAGTTTTTGCTTCAATTGCCGGTAGTGCCGCTGTTCGTCGGGAGTCCATGGCCCGAACAATGTGTCTCTGAGCGTTTCGCTGGCGCTGCTCTCGACGTTTTCCCGAGGGAAGAGCTGTTCTTGTACGCGGTTGTAAAGGAAGATGCTCTCGAAGATGCCGCTGTCTTCCAGGGTGGTCAGGTTGCTGACGATTTGATCGACGATTTTGCTGTGATGCGCCGGGTCGGTGGCGCGGGGTGTGGTGCCCAGGATGCGCATTTCCTCGTAACGTATCTGACAGCTTATCAGTGAAATTTCTGGCTTGACGGCCATGAGCGCCAAGGACACGTCGTAGCCTCGCTCGCGTAGAAGATCGGCTGTCTCGAGGGGAACTTCTGCTGTGCGCAGGGTTCCCTCGATAATGAGGTTGTAGCCAATGGCGGACAACGACTCGATAAGGGCTTCGGTCATACGGCCGGCCCACGGTGCCGTGTAATTGACGGCTTCGTCTGCGTAGCGGCGATGCAGTTCGGAGAAGCGCGGGTGATCTTTGCGGTAGTCATCGCCGATGATGCTGATGACGTTCCCCCCGAAGTGCTCGCGAAGCACTTTGTGCAGGGTGGTCTTTCCCGCTCCGCTTTGACCGCCGAGAAGAAAGGCCTGGGGGCTATCGTTGAGCAGCGGGCGATTACCCGATAAAAGGCGCCTCAGAATGACAGTGTGGGCATCATAGAACTCTTCCTCGGTGAAGTGCTCAAGGGACATCGTGGTTACGCCGCCTTCGCAAGTTGCGTTTCCACAAGTTTTTGGAAGCCGGAGAGCTGTCCTCTGATTTCGCCGAGGGCGACAACGTTCGCGCTTTCGTTAGACAGGATGAAGGGCACGAGTTTCGCGATCTGCAATTCGATGTCATCGTAAACAAGGGCGAGGGCATCATCGCCGCAATCGCGGGCCTTTTGTCGGGCTCGGGATACTTGCGCCATGATATCCCATGCTGTTTCGTTCAGCACTTCCTGCTGGAGGGTGATCTCGTAGATGTCGGTCATGTCCATGATGTCTCCTTCCTCGTCAAAGGTTACTTCTGCATAGACGATCTGCTCTACCGCCGAGCGCTGCTTGGGGCTGAGGGTCTGGCCGTCGCGCTCGAGGCAGCTGGCCATGAATTCGGGGATAGTGGCCGCACGAATGAGGTTGGCATTGGCCTTTGAAGGCACTGCACCTCCCTCGTAGCGGGCCATGCTGGCCTCGCCGATGCCGAGCAGGCGGGCGAAGGCTTGCTGCGAGAGACCGTAGCGTTTGCGAATGCTCTTGATAGATTCCGGGGTGATGTCATCGATCATGATATTCCTCTCAAAAGAGTGACTTAATGGAATCATAATATCATTAAAAGATGGATATAGGGTCAAGAAATTTATCATAATAGTGAAAAAGGAGGCAATAATTACTATCATATGATATATAATTGAGTAAACAAAACGCACCGAGAAGACAGGTGGGCGAAAGGGCACCGGCGCGCTTTGCCTGTTGGCGGGTTTCCAGGGGCAATCTGCCAATGCCCACGAAAAAGGCGCCCCCGTGCGGAGGCGCCTCAACGATAGAACGAGGGCAGCGAAACGGTTAGGAGGCGCTGACGAGGGTCAGGGTGAACGGCGACGGCACGGATGCGGGGTCGCTCACCTTCCCGGCGTTTTCCTCCCACTGCGCGGTCACGACGCGCGCGGCTTCCTGGCAGCGCTCTTCCAGATTGTCGACCACGCCGACACGGTATGTCTTGGCCTGCGTCGATCCGTCCTCGAAGGTGGCGGTCAGCGTCAGCGTGGCGCCATCGAGCGCGCGGGCCGCCTCGGCATAGCCTGCGGGCACGAGCTCGTTCCAGTAACGGGCCGGATCGGATTCCAAGCGCTCGGCGGCCTGGCGCAGGTCATCGCTTAAGGGGGCGATCACATTCAGGTAGCGTCCCTCAGCAGCGGCACAGGCGGCGTCATCGCGGTAGTCGATCGTGAAGCTTTTAGTCAGGGCATCGGCCTCGCCCTCGGTTGCATCCTCTCCGTTGAAGGAGAACCACGCGTCGGGACCGTCTATTTCCCAGGTGACCGCTGCGAGGTTCTCGCCCTCGCAGAGCGCATCGAAGTGGAAGGTCGTGCGCGCGATGCCCGTGGCAACGGTCGGTCCGCTGACAGCCGGAGCCTCGGGGTCGTAGTTATTGTCCCAATACTGGGGATGCAGCCAGTTTACGGCCACAGGCTCGCGAGCGATTGCCTCGTTGTCGGCGGGGGCCTCGTCGGCCCAGGCTTTCAGCGTGAAGAAGTTGCCCCCGTCCTGATGGTCGCTTGCCGGCGTGGTTGCGGTTGCGAGCGGTTCCTCGACAGCAGGGGTTAGGGCGGAGAAGAGCCCCGCCCCTCCGGCTAGTACGACAACGGCTGCCGTTGCCGCGGCCACGGCGAGGGGCTGCCGCAGGCGACGCAGGGTGAAGGCTGGGCGCGCCGCGTGCGTGTGCGTCGATGCGGCCTTCTCGTCCAGGCGTCTTCGGGTGCTCGCCTCTTGCGCCACGCTTTCTTGGCGCAAACTCATCAGAATACGCTCGCGTGCCTCGTCGGAAAGCGTCGCGGTCTTGAGGGCCGCCTGATAGCGCTCGATAACGGCATCGACTTCGGGCGCGCTGCCCTCGTTGATTTCGGAATGCTGGGGTGTATCAGCCATGGTGCTCCTTTCCGTGGGGGTTGGCGGACTCGTTGGATGAGGCCTCGCGGGCCAGCAGCGCGCGCAGGGTCCCGCGAGCGCGGTGCAAGCGCATGCGCACGGCCCCGGGCGAGCAACCGCAGAGGTCCGCTACCTCGTCGGTGGTGCAGTCCTCTCCGTAGAACAGCTCGATAGCCGTGCGTTGCTCGGCGGGAAGGGCGCGCACGAGCTGCCAGAGTTCGCCGTCATCTTCCCCGCCTGCCGGGCCGTCGCCGGTTTGCGCCAGCTTCTGCTCTGCTTCGGCGCGATGGTCTTCCAGCGAGTCGGTCGCTTGTCGCGTCTGGCGTCGCTGGAGGTCGCGGCTGGCGTTAATGGCGACGCGAATCAGCCACGCCTTCACGTGCTCGTCGCTTTCGAAGGCCGTTTGCGCGTTCAGCAGACGCAGGAAGACGTCCTGGCAGATGTCCTCGGCGTCGGCGCGCGAACCGGTCTGGCCGAGGGCGACGCGGAAGACCGTATCGCCCCACGTGCGCAGGGCCTGTTCGGCAAAGTCCAACTGAGATTGCGGTTTCAAGGGTGCTCGCATGCTTACCTCCTCGCCCTCTATACGAATGGGGAAGGGGAAATGTCACGGCTTTGGAGAAAATTTCGACAAGATTCCCGAAGGGCCGCGCGAAGTGCCCCATGACGAAAAGCGGCCCCGCAGGGCCGCTTCCAAAGGTAGGTGCCGTTTGTCGTTCGCCGCTTAATCGCGGGTCAGCTTGCGGTGCAGGCGGTGGGGCTTAGCGGCCTCTTTGCCCAGGCGCGCCTCGCGGTCGGCCTGGTAACTCTCGAAGTTGCCCTCGAAGAAATGCCAGCGACCGGGGTTCTCGTCGTCGCCCTCCCAGGCCAGGATGTGGGTGGCGATGCGGTCGAGGAACATACGATCATGGCTGACCACCACCGAGCAGCCGGGGAAGTCGAGCAGGGCCGCCTCCAAGCTAGAGAGCGTCTCCACATCCAGGTCGTTGGTGGGCTCGTCCAGAAGCAGCAGGTTGCCGCCTTCCTTCAGGGTGAGGGCCAGATTCAGGCGGTTGCGCTCGCCGCCCGACAGCACGCCCGCGGGCTTCTGCTGGTCGGCGCCCTTGAAGCCGAAGGCGGCCACATAGGCGCGGGAGGGAATCTCGGTCTCGCCGACCATCATGTAATCGGTGCCGCCCGACACCACTTCCCACAGCTTCGTGTCCGGGTCGATGCCGGCGCGGTTCTGGTCCACGTAGGAGATCTTCACGGTCTCGCCGAGCTCCAGCTCTCCGCTCGTGAGGGGCTCTAAGCCCACGATGGTCTTGAACAGGGTGGTCTTGCCCACGCCGTTGGGGCCGATCACGCCCACGATGCCGTTGCGAGGCAGCTCGAAGGACAGGTCGTCGATGAGCACGCGGCCGTCGAACTCCTTGTGCAGGTTCTTCGCCACGAGCACCTTGGAACCCAGGCGCGGGCCCACGGGGATCTGAATCTCCGCGAAGTCGAGCTTCTTCGCCTTGCCGGCCTCGGCCACCATGGCGTCGTAGTTCGCCAGACGGGCCTTCGACTTGGCTTGGCGCGCCTTCGGGGACGAGCGCACCCACTCCAACTCGCGCTCCATGCGCTTGGCGAGCTTTGCCTGGGCCTGGCCCTGGGCGGCGATGCGGGCGGCCTTGGTCTCCAGGTAGGTGGAGTAGTTGCCCTTATAGGGGAACAGCTGCCCGCGGTCCACCTCGCAGATCCACTCGGCCACGTGGTCGAGGAAGTAGCGGTCGTGAGTGACGGCCAGCACAGCACCCGGGTAGGTCTTCAGGAACTGCTCGAGCCACAGCACGCTCTCGGCGTCCAGGTGGTTGGTGGGCTCGTCCAAAAGCAGCAGGTCGGGGGCCTCCAGCAGCAAGCGGCACAGGGCCACGCGACGGCGCTCGCCGCCCGAGAGGATGGTTACGGGCGCGTCGGGGTCGGGGCATTGCAGCGCGTCCATGGCCTGGGAGAGCTGGGAATCCAGGTCCCACCCGTTGGCGGCATCGATCTCGTCCTGCAGGCGGCCCATCTCCTCCATGAGCGCGTCGAAGTCAGCGTCCGGTGCGGCCATCTCCTCGCCGATCTCGTTGAAGCGGGCCACCTTGGCCAGCACATCGGCGAAGGCCATCTGGATGTTCTCCAGGACGGTCTTGTCCTCATCCAGCGGCGGCTCCTGCTGCAGGATGCCCACGGTGTAGCCTGGGGACAGGCGTGCGTCGCCGTTGGACACCTCTTCCAGCCCCGCCATCACCTTCAGCAGGGTAGACTTGCCCATGCCGTTGGGACCCACGACGCCGATCTTCGCGCCAGGGTAGAAGGACAGGGTGACGTCATCCAAGATGACCTTGTCGCCCACGGCCTTGCGGGCCTGATACATTTGGTAGATGAATTCTGCCATATTCTAGTTTCCACCTTTCTTACGAGGTAATTTAGAACTAGTGTTTTATCGATATGTCAGCCATTTGTGTCAGAATTTTTCAAAAGTTTCTGCGCCAACTCTGGGAACAATGCGCTGACCGCCCAATTATATAAGTCAAGCAATCCAAGAGGGAAGATGAGAAGGCTAATGGTAGAATGACCTCACCACAACTGTTCCTGTTGGAACGCTTACAACTTTATAGGAACCACTGTTAAGGAGGGTATCCGCCTTTCTTCTGGTGGTTCGCATTTGCGAGCGTTCCGAACAGTTGTGGTGACTGTGGTGGATACTCTCCTTCTCATAGAGCCTCTTCCATGGTCGAAATATTGTCCCTGCCGTTTGTTGCGCAACTAATTTCGTGCAACGTGCGGTAGAAAGGGCGTGCTGTCCGCAACTGGAAGGAGAAGAAATGAAGAACTGGTTTTTGAAGGTTTGCTCGCTTGCGCTCGTCGCATCCTTGGCGTTTGCCCTTGCGGGCTGCGGGATTGCCAAGGGGGTGTCGGGCCAAAGCTCGTCCTCCGAGGCCTCGGCTGAAAACAGCGCAGATCAAGAGGGTGCACCAGAGGACAATCCGCTAACCATCGAAGCGGTCTATTGTGTCGGCACTGGAACATACGAACCCTCCGAACTCGCGGGTGACTATGACGAGGTTAAGGCAAATATGCTGGCAGGTGAGGCCGAGCGCGGCAAGAAAAGCCTGTTTGTCATCGCGAGCATCAAAGCCGATGAGCGCGAGAATAAGAGGGTTGCAATTGGGCAAAACGTCGGGGGAACCATCATATCTGGCGTAAAGCTGAATATTGACGGGATTAACGAGTATGGGGACAATTGGGCACTCAACGCCGATATGCGAGACTACAGCGCCCAATTGGAGGATTTGGGCTATGGCGATGGCATTGACAACAAAGAACTTCTCGGGGGTTCGGGCGACGTGTACAAGGCGGTGCTGTGGTTCGATGTGAACAACGCTGATATTGAACAGGGTCAATCTGCCCACTTGAATTGGGACGATTACAACGCCGACTTCAACATTGCCGATATTCGGTTTGTTGACACCCCGCTGGATATGGTCAACGAACTCGCAAACCAGTAGCTTTCTCGGAGCCTAGCTTTCTGGATGCCGATATGGAAATTCGGTACATCGGTGGGAAGCGCAGATAGAATGCCACTCATGTGGTCAAACTATAATATGAGCAGAAAAAGGAAGCCCCAATCTGGGGCTTCCCTGTATTTGTGACGAGGTGTCATCTTATGCGGCGGAAAGAACTTGCTGGGCATACAGGCGGGCTTTCATTGCATCCTCCTGGATGAGCTTGCGGTATTTGTCCAATGCGTCTTTCTTGTCGGGATGCTTGTCTGCGAACTTCCCAAGTTTGATGATGGTGGTGCCGAAGCTGGCGGCTTTGCCGTAAGAACCCCCGTTTTTCTTGTCCTCCAACAACGCGAAGATCGCAAGGTCTTCCTTAACCAGATTGTTCCGGTAATAGGAACGCTTGCGCTTTGCGCCATTTCGAGTTGCCTTGTGCTCAAACTTGTAGCCAAGAGCGACAAGGCCTTGCACTACTTCGCGATCTGCTTCACTCATCTTTGCGAAATCGCCCTTGATGATACGGTTGTTGTTGTCGATGGAGTAGGTCTTGGTAGTCATGTTCTTTTCCTTTCGTCTTCGCTTGACCTTGTGTCTCCATAATAATTTGCTGTTTATTCGCTGTCTTAAGGCATGTTTGTTTACAGCGACCATATAAATATGCTAAAGCGAAATTGAAGAAAGCATTTTCCCAGTTAAAAGGGCAGTTATCATTTTGTGTATGTTCTGTGAATGAAGCTGATGACAAAACGCCCAGCAGACACACGGGACTTGCATGGCCTTATACGTGCTTATATGACCTTATACGTGCTTGTATGACCTTATATAGCTTTGTAGACTCATGTAGTGAGGGTAAAGGGCCTTGTGACGGCCTCGCCCTCTACCTCCGGATGCCTCGACGGCCAATTTCGTTGTAGAGGGTTTGTTTGGAGCAGGGGACGGAGGCGCAGATTTCCGCTATGGAGAAATCTCCGCTCTGCCACATCCGTATGGCCGTATCCATTTTCTCGCTGTCTTTGAAGGGGCGACCGAGCTTCTTGCCCCGACGCTTAGCAGATTTCAGGCCGTCTTTCACACGCTCTGAGCACATCTCTGCTTCGAGTTCCGCGAAAGCACTTACAATGGTGAGGAAGAATTTGCCTTGGGGAGTGAATGCCTGGAATCCTTCTTTGATAGAAGTGAGGCCAACTCCAAGAGACTCAAGTTTTTCAACAAAAGTGATGACTTGTTTTGTGCTGCGGCCCAGGCGGTCGATTGACACGACAACCACAATCAAGGTTTCCTCGATGCCCTGTGCCTTATTGTGTTCGATGCGCTTTTCAAGATCGGCAATCATTCGAAGCTGCTGCGGCTTGCTGCTGGATTTGCCGCTAATGGTGTCGGTATAGATCTGTTGGCAACCGGCCTCATTGAGTTGGTCGGTTTGCCGGTCAAATTTCTGAGTGCTCTTATCGGTGCTCTTGCGCTGATAGCCCACTTTATAGACGCTCACTCTGACTCCAATCGTTCTGAGTTCTGCCTTTAATTATTAGACCATATTATTAGACTTGTCGGTCAGGGAAAACGCAGTCTTCATTAATAGGTCAAATAATCAAATGTTTATTAGACTTTTCAGATTGGAAAATTTTTGGGCAAATCCGAATGAGGGAAACGTTTCAATTTTCAAAAAGTAATGGAAAGAAAAATCGAGAAAAGAAAGGAATAAAGGAAAGCATGGTTAGTTTAGTTTATGGGGAAAGGAGAGAAAAACGATTTATGACCCGGTAAGAGAGGTGTTGTTCGAGAAGAGCGCCAAGGAACTGTTGCTCGAAATGAATCCAAATGCCCGGAAAAAACTGATTGTCGCCATCGAGGATTTGTTCAGCATGGATGGCAATATAACCTGGGAGTTCGTCGATACCGCACTAAAAAAGAAATCGATTGAGAATTGAAATAGATACGGTGGCGGCTTGCTTTTTAACCCTCGTTTCAAGGCTTCTGTGTATGAGCAAATGGACAGAAACAGAAAAACCGAAACGATGAGCACAGATGAATTCTTCAGCATACTTTTTGAGAAGGCGGAAGGCGCTACGCCTTCTTCGCTTGGGAGCGAGATGACCTGAGAGGATTACTTGGAAGCATTTGGTCTGGACGAAGACGAGTTAGGAAAGGAATAGATATGAAGAGAGTAAATACAGTGGACGAGCTGAGGAGCAAAAATGCATATAGAAAGAATCGAAAAGGGGAGGAATTCTTTAAGGTGACGATTGAGTTCCCCTTTGATATGTACGAGAAATTGAAGCGAGAAGAGCTTGCGACCGGGGTTCTCGTGAAGGACAGGGTGATAGAGGGGATGCGTAAATCCTTGCCCCAAGATACAAGGTGGAGCTGTGGCGTTGATGCCCGTTCTGGGCTTTGGGACAGAGAGCCGGCAGAGAATGCTTCGGCATACGCTCTCGCTATTCCCCTGGTTCAGATCGTGCGGTAGACGATTTCGGTTAAGGGAATAGCGGATACGTCCTCCTTTTGTAGGAGGTGGCCGGCGACGATCTAAGCAAGGAGATAGGGGAGCTAATAATTATGAATTTGATTGAAGCGGTAGAGATTGGCGATGCTCGTGAAATTCTGGAAGAGGCGAAAGGGCGTGTTTCCGCTAAGTTTGGCATTGCTATGATGTTGGAGAGTGGCGGGAAGAGGGGGATACTGGGAAAAAGGACGATCGGAATGGAGTTTGACCGCAAAAGAACTTTGGACAGATTAAAAAATGCTTCAAAATAAATGGGCGTTGGGTTGGGATTCAAATAGAGGCACCCACAATGCGGCGATGGCCAAATGATTTGTTATGGGCGACGCTATGGGCTATTTAATGAACGGTGGAGGTATTCGCACGCGACGATTTGCCGCAACGGTGCTAGACGGATTCCTTGACTTTACACGCACTGGCGGGGCGCATAGCAGGCAGATAGATTGGCTCCACAGGGAGTTCCAAGAGGATGTGAAAAAGGGGCTTTATGGAAGAATGAACAATGTTGAATTGAGCGAATTCCTGCTAAAGGAAACGCTTCGGAGTGACAAAAGAGGAGAAGCCGCCCTGCGATTACTTTTCGAGGGCTGCAAGACGGCTCAAGTAACAATACCGCTCTAGCGATCTCGGAAGCTGGCGTTATCCGCTAACGAATGCTATAATGACGGCGCTAGCAAAGCCCGTTCGTGTGTTAACGGTCTACGGGCGGCGCGGTTTAGGAAAGGGTTGTAGTTCCAGCTACAGCCCTTCTTTTTACCTTGTTGCTCGCGTCACCTGCTCACTTCTGCCTTACTTCCTATCTCTGAAATGCTTCAAAACGTCCAAGACGAACGCCCCGATTGTAGCCAGGGCCGCAATTACAAAGATGATTCTTTCCAGCATAGGCGTTACCTCCTTACAGAAGCACCGCCCGCTACAGGCTCGCTAGCGCCGCAGGTCATTATAACGGTTACAACGAATGATCATTGGACGATCTGCGAGCACCCTCCAATTCAGCGAATGAGGTTCTTTTCAGGTGGGATAAAGCGGCAACTTCGATTACGGTGCTTCAGAAGCGACCTTGGAGGGGAACTCTGTCGGGGGATGACCCAAGCAGCCTTTTTGCTGTGGCAAACGGCCAAAACCGCCCCCCGACGGGGTTAAAAGCAGTGTATGAAATCTCGATACAGGGCGCATTCTGCTACGAGATTTTGAAACTTTTCCGCTTTTGGCGATTTGTCTTCCAAGAGAAGGGTTCTGATCTTGACCATAAGTTCCTCGATAACGAAATCCCTATCCCACAGAGCGCCGGTTGTGACGCTCTCGATAAAATCATCGTCGCTAGGGTCATAGACACAGCAAAGCAGGGCTATCTCAGCGTAATGCTGCACTTGGGCAAGGTTCGGCTCTTGGGGAAAATAATGATCGAACAGCTCAAATGAAACTTCAGTCTCAATGATGTGCTCTTCAGGGTATTCCAATAGCCGCCGTATCTCCTCATAGACTGAGCGGTTGAAATTTTCATAGGAGATATGCTCCTGCTGGTCTTGCTTATAAGCGGCCACCAGAATTTTATAAGCCATGGCAAAGGCCGAGCAGAAATACCTTGGGAACAGCCTGCCGCGCTCGTCGAATAGCCTCTCTTGAAGCTGGTGGAGCGAATCAACAAGCCATTCGTCGTATTCGTCCCAGGACGGCAATGGGTAGGCGGGGCGAAAGCGGTCAGAATCCCATATCATCGGTCTCTTCAACTCCCTTCATGTATTGTGCGAGTTTGTCCATATTGACCTTGGTGGCCATAGCGTCGCTAGAAGCATATACATCTAAGGTCATAGAGGCGCTGGCGTGCCCGAGGATGGATTGGAGAGACTTGATGTCCATCCCGCTCTGAACGGCGCGTGTGGCGAAGGTGTGCCTTAGGCCATGCATACTTATGGCTTTTCCTCCTTCTCCAATGACGTTGTGACGCTGCGACCACTTTAGGAAGCTGGTACAAAGCAAACGCGGATTGCGCTGCTCCACGATGAAGTCATCATGCTGGGGTTTAACCTCCTTCTTCTGGGCGACCAGAATTTCCTTTAACTGGGGCATTAGGGGGACATTCCTAATGCTTTCTGCCTTTGGATTTCCGATAGCGATGGTTGATGAGCCGTTTTCTTTAATTTCGCTTGCGGCGTGTCTAATGTAAATAATACCCATTGCCAAGTTTACGTCCTTCCATCTAAGGGCACAGATTTCACCGGCTCTCATTCCGGAATACAGCGCAATCATTGACGCGAGGTAGAAAGTGCTATGGGGCTTCATGTAGGCAAGGAATTTGCGCTGACCTTCATTGGAGAGATAGTTTATTGCTTGCCGCCGTATTTTTGGAAGCTCTACGGCCTTGGAAGGGTCTTTGGGGATGAGGTCTTTTTTATAGGCTCCCTTGCAGGTTTTAGAAAGAATGGCAAAGATGGTGCGCACGGATGACGGCTTGTATTTCGTGGCAAGTTGATTTACCCACTCCTGGATAATGGCCGGGGTAAGGTCGTTAAGGTCGATTGCCCCGATATAGGGCGCAATGCTCTTTTCCAATAGGCGAATTGAATTGTCGTAAGTGACGGCGCTAATTTTCCCGATAGCCTGTTGTTCCGCAAGGTGACTGCGGATAAAGGCCGAGGTTGATTGGCTTGTGTCGGCGAAAGTTGCCTTACGTTCTTCTTCCTCTCGCCATGCTTGAAGTGCCAGTTCGGCATCGCGCTTGTAGTGAAATTTTCCAAGTATCTTGCGCTTCTGCTTATATTTATTGGTTTCGGGGTCTTTGTAGAAGAGGGTGCCGCGCCATGGTTTGCCTTTTCTGTCCTTCATCCGGCTTATCGTGGCGCTTGTATAGAACATAGTGACCCTCTCAATCGTGTCTTAGGTCAATAGTAACACGTAGAGTGTCAGAATATGTGTCAGGTTTTTATCTGGTGTTTTCTAAAAATGAGAAATATATAATCATCTGAACAGGAGTTTTACAAAAGAAACATTTGGTAGATGAATTCCGCCATAGTGCTCCTGTTCCGTCGGGCGCCGCACTCAAGATGCGGCAAGGGTCTGTTGTTGACGGTATTTTCCCAGAAGCACTGCGCTTGTGCCACGAAGGCTGTAGGATACTGGAAGAAAACCGCGACTAAGGGAGGTGCGCGTTGATTCGCATTCTGTTTGTGTGCCATGGGAATATCTGCCGGTCGACGATGGCGGAGTTCGTGCTGAAAGACATGGTGGCTCGCCGTGAGCTGGCCGATGGGTTCGAAATCGAGTCGGCGGCTACGAGCACCGAGGAGATCGGCAACCCCGTTCATCCGGGAACGGTGGGGGAGTTGCGCCGCCACGGCATCGGCGGCTTCGAAAAGAAGCGGGCGCGTCAGCTGCGTCGGGCCGACTACGACGCGTTCGACCTGATCATCGGCATGGATGAAGCGAACATGCGCAACATGGGCCGTATGCTCGGCGGAGACCCTGAGGGCAAGCTGCACAAGATGATGGAATTCGCCGGCAGCGCCCGTGACGTGGCCGACCCGTGGTACACGGGCGACTTCGACACCACCTACGAAGATGTCTGCGACGGCTGCACGGGGCTTTTGCGGTACCTAGGAATATAGGGCGCTTGAAGCATCTGCGCCGAAGTGCGCAGAGAGCACGAGGAGAGGTTTGGGAGAACCGCTTGTGAGGTTGCCTTCGGAGAATGGCTCCAGTGCTACCTCTTCAGCATATGGCGGAGGGCGGCTACGGGGTGGTGAAGCATCATCCGGGGGCCGGCGTGGCGCATGATGGCGCGGATACGGTCGCGCTGGGCCGGGGCGTAGCAGTGGTTGCCGCACTCCTCGCAGTTGGTTTTGTGCTCCATGGAACGGCAGCGCTCGGTGCGCTTGACGCAATAGTCGTCGATGGCCTTGCAGTCGGGGCAGACCGGCTCGCCGCAATGGGCGCGCTCGGTGCGCTCGTCGGGGTGGTGGTCGGCGCAGTAGAGCGCCACCATCTGGGAGATGGTGCGCTGCTCGCGGGCGCGGCGTTTCGCCACGGCGGGGGTGTCGGGTGTTCGTGCCATGGGGCCACCTTAGCAGAAGGTCGCCGCTGACGGGAAGAGGGCCGCCGAAGTCCACGATGATTGCGGGTGCTGCTGGTGTGGCGGGCGCTTCGCGACTGCGGGGCCGCCTGAAGCCCGCCCCTACGGGGGGCGGGACGGTGCGCGGGCTAGGGGCGTTGCAGGACGAGGTAGCGGTTGAGGTTACCGTGCTTGCCGTCGGCGCTGAAGCGGGCTACTTCTCGGAAGGGGAGGGCAACGGCGGCCATAAGGCGGTCGATCTCCTCGTCGGTGGTGTGATGGCAGAAGCGGTAGACCCCTTCGGCGTGCTGCCAGCCGAGCAGGTAATCGCAGGACGCGAGGGGCGGCAGGCGCCAGGCGCGCCGTCCTGCGGCCGTGGTCTCAGCGGCCTTGGCGGCGATGCGGTCGTCGTGCAGAAACTGCCAGAACGACACGACAGCGAAACCGCCCGGCCGCAGGGAGCCCAGCAGGCCTTCCAATACGTGGATGCGCAGGGGGAAGGCGGCCACGTGGTGCATGAAGCCGAAGGCGGCGGACAGATCGCAGGTTGCGCGGGGGAGGTCGGCGCGGAAATCATCAGCGATCAGGGCTTCGATCAGGTCGCACGAGCGGAAGGCGACGGCGGAGTCGGGCGCATCCAGCAGGGCCGGGCAGTTGTCTATGGCCACAACCGAGGCAATGGGGACGCGATGTTCGGCGAGGAAGCGCTCGAAGCGCAGGTTGCCGCAAGCGAGATCGAGCACCGCGAGGGGATGCCGCCCGAAAGTGCCATCGGTCTGGGCGATGATGTCCAGCGCCCGGTTCCATCCGCGCCACGGCGCTTGGCGTGTGGCGGAGAAGGAGGCTGCCTCGCGCTCGTAGAACTGCGAGGTGAGGGCGTTCAGTTGGCGAAGGGTGGCGATGTCGTAGGGACTGCCGATGGGCGGCGCGCCCGTCGCTGCGGGCCTCACGCGAGGCTCCGCTTCTGATAGAGGCCGGCGTCTTTGAAGCCGAGACGGCGGTAGTAGGCTCGGGTGCCCACGGCGCTGATAACGTTGACGGCGGCGTAGCCGGCCGCCGCGGCCTGGGCGCAGGCTTCTTCCACGAGCTGGCGCCCCAGTCCCAGGTGCTGGGTGCCCTCGCTCGTCTCGCCGAGGGCCGCCACCTTTCCGTATACGTGCACCTCGCGGATCATGGCCTCGCCTCTGGCGGGGAAGGCGGGGGCCTGGGCGCACCCATCGGCGCCCGCTGCGCCCGGGGCGGCTTCTGCTGAGCCCGCGTCGGCAATGCCCAGGGCCTCCACGGCCGCCGCCGTCGGCAGCGACAGGCGCAAAAATCCCGCGATCTTCCCCGTGGGCGTGACCCATTGCAGGAAGCGCTCCTCGCTGACCATCGTGGCATAGGCGATGGTCTCCAGGGTAAGGGCGCCCACGTCGGCGCCATCGACGGAAATCTCGCGCTGGCGAATCTCGGCCACGGGGGCATTGGCGGCGCTCAGATGGGCCTCCACCAGCTGGCGCAGGTTCGTCTTCTTGTTGCCCACCAGGATGTCGGTGGCGGAAATGTCGCGGATCATGCGGGAGATGCGGGTGTAGGGCGGTGTGGCTCGCACGTCGGCGGCCAGCACGCCGATCAGTTCGTCCTCGGTATAGGGGCGCCAGCTTCCGTCGGCGAAATGGTCGGTGAGCGCTGATGAGGCCACCAGGCAGCAGGGGTACAGCTTCACCTCGTCGGGCAAAAAGGCGGCCTCGGTCACGAGGCGTCGATAGTCGGCCACGTCGCCCGCGGGATCGGCCCCCAGCAAGTTCACCATGAAGTGCACGTGGCTCTTGAAACCGAACAGGCGCAGCAGCCCCAGGGCCTCCCCGATGCGCGCGGCGGTGATGGCGCGGCCGTTGGCGGCCAGGATGCGGTCGTCCAGGCTTTGGATGCCGATCTGCACCTTGGTGCAGCCCAGGGCGCGCAGGGTACGGCAGCTGGCGGTGGTGACCAGGTCGGGACGGGTTTCCACCACCAGGCCCACCACGCGCTTGGGCGCCGACTCGTTGGCCGCGTGCAGGGCCGCGATGTCGTCCCAGGATGTGTCCGGGAAAGCGACTGCCGCGGGATCGGCTGCGCCCGGCTCCACTTCCGGCACCTCCGCTTCCGCACGGCCTGCGGCATCCGGCCCCCGCAGCCCCGCGGTCGCCGCATTCTGCCCGCTGCCCGCAGCCGCCGCATCCCGCGCCCCTTCCCCATACACCAGGCTCCACGCCTCGTTGTAGCTCAGCGCGCCCCCGTCGATGCGGGCCTGCACCTCGGCGGTGGCGGCCGCCCGCTCGTCGCGCTCGCGGGATACGCCGGCGCGCTCGTAGCGGCCCCGCCGCGCCTCCGCCTCGGCCGTTCGCTCCTCGTCGCCGGCGTTCAGCGCGCGGAACAGCTCGCCGACAAACCAGCGCTGATAGGGCTCGGGGTAGTCGCTCCAGGTGCCCCCGAGCACGATGAGCTCCACTTTGTCGGTCACGTGTCCCATGTCGGTGAGGGTCCGCAAACGTGCGGCCACCTGCAGATAGGGGTCGAACCAGCAGCGCTCGGCCCGCTGGCAGGCGGGCTCGTCGGCCAGGTAGCTCTTCGGCATGCGGATGTCGCTGGGGCAGAACACGCAGCGCCCCGAGCAGGGCCACGGCTTGGTGAGCACCGTGATGGTGGCCACCCCCGAGGCCGTGCGCCGCGGCTTGGCCTGCAGCAGCCGCACAAGGGCCGCGTCCTCGGCCGCGCTGATGTTCCACGCCGCCCAGCGCTCGGGCTCGTCGGCCCTCACGTGCAGGTAGAACGGCAGCAGCCGCCGCTTGGCCACCCGCCGCGTGCCGTCGTGGGCGGCGCGGTTGTGCCGGCGCACCAGCTTGTCCAGCCATACGGCATCGGCCGCGGCGTCGGTCCCGTCGCCGCCCGCCTCGCCGGCGCGCAGGCCGGCCAGTATGTCCAAAAGCGCTTCTTCCATGGGTGACATTATAGGGAAAAAGAAAAGCCCCTTGCACGGAATCTCTTCCAGACGCAAGGGGCTTAGGGCAATGCGGCGGGGCCCGGTGCGGGCGGCGCCTCCCTCCGCTACAGGGCGGCCTTCACGGCGGCCATCAGCTCGTCGTAGGTTTCCAGGGCCGGCAGATCGGGATACTCGGCCTTAATGGCATCGGTGGAGCGGAACAAGAAGCCCGCCTTCGAGTTCAGGATCATGCCCAGGTCGTTGTGGGAGTCGCCGGCGGCGATGGTCTGAATGCCGCAGGAATGCAGCGCGCGCACGGTGGTCAGCTTGCTTTCGGGGCAGCGCATCTTGAAGTCGGTGATGGTGCCGTCGGCGTCCACCACCAGCTCGTTGCAGAACAGAGTGGGCCAGCCCAGCTTCTCCATGAGCGGACGGGCGAACTGCTCGAAGGTGTCGGAGATGATGATCACCTGGGCAATGCTGCGCAGCTCGTCCAGGAACGCGCGGGCCCCTTCCATGGGGTCGATCTTCGCGATAACAGCCTGCACGTCGGGCAGTCCCAGGCCGTGCTCGGCGAGGATGCCCAGGCGCCACTGCATCAGCTTGTCGTAATCGGGCTCGTCGCGGGTGGTGCGCTTCAGCTCGGGGATGCCGGCTTCCTCGGCGAACGCGATCCAGATTTCGGGGACCAACACGCCTTCCAGATCGAGGCATACGACGTTCATGGAACAGCTCCTTCGTCTCGCCGCGCGCAGCGCGCGCCCATTGCTACCCCCGCAGCGTACCGCAGCCATGCAGACGGGTCGGTAACGAAGGGGGAAGGCGGCGCTCCGGGCGCGGCCGATGGTCTATGGTATTCGTTTGCGCGGCGCAGGGCGGCCGCCCGCTGTCGTATACTGGGGCGGCATTACGGCGCGAACCGCATGGCGAAAGGAGGCGGATGTGGTCAAGGTGATCGAGGCCCCCTACACCCAAGGGGTGAGGGAGTCCGAGAAGGTGCTCGCGGTACCGGCGGAGGTGGCGAAGGCTCCGGGCATCGCCATGCAGGGGCGGCGCATCCGCTCGCTCGTGTTCTCGACCGACCTGGCCGTTATCTGCCACTGCAACGCCGACGCGGTGCTGGCGGTGTACCCCTTCACCTGCCAGCCGGCCATCACCCAGGCGCTGGTGTCGGCGTCTCAGCGCCCGGTGCTCTGCGGCGTGGGCGGCTCCATCACCCAGGGGGAGCGCTGCGTCGAGGTGGCGCTCCATTCCGAGATGCAGGGCGTGGCCGCCGTGGTGGTGAACACCTCCATTCCGCTGGATACGCTGAAGGGCCTGGTCGAGCGCGTGACGGTGCCCGTGGTGGTCACGGTGTGCGCCGCCGACGAGGTGGCCCAAAGCCAGATCGAGGCCGGGGTGACCATGGTGAACGTGGCCGCCGGGGCGCGCACGGCCGAAGTGGTGGCCGCCCTGCGCGGGCGCTACCCCGAGCTGCCCATCATCGCCACGGGCGGTCCCACCGACGCCTCCATCGAGGCTACGGTGGCCGCCGGCGCCGATGCCGTCACCTGGACGCCCCCCGACATCCGCCAGCTAGAGCGTGCCGTCATGGAGAAGGCGCGCCGCCTGGCTCACGGGCAGCAGCCGGCCTAGGAAGAGAAGCACCCTACTTCTCCAGCATGCGCTCCATCAGGT
This sequence comes from Adlercreutzia mucosicola DSM 19490, assembly GCF_000422625.1. Classification (GTDB taxonomy): domain Bacteria; phylum Actinomycetota; class Coriobacteriia; order Coriobacteriales; family Eggerthellaceae; genus Adlercreutzia; species Adlercreutzia mucosicola. The sequence continues at coordinate 118,165 of NZ_AUGK01000006.1, forward strand.
AGCCCTCGCGGATGCCGTACTTGCAGACGGTGATGGTATCGGCGCCCAGCACCTCCATCACGGTGCGGGCGATCACCATGCCCGGCACCAGGGTGTGCACGCGGTCGGGGCAGGCCTTCACGGCGCTGTGGGCGAAGGCGGACCGGTCATGTTCTAGCCGATCGAACAGCCCGTCGACGGCCGCGCGCTGCACCACGGGCGGCTTGGCGGGCAGCTCCAGGGCCTGGGCCTGCATCTTCGCGATGGCCCGCACCGAGCCCCCGATGCCGTAGAGTTGCGGCGCCCGGTAGGCCGCCAGATCGTCCACCGCCGACAGATGGCCGTGCACGGCGTCGGCGATGGCGCGGCATTCCGCCGGCTCGGGCAGCACCAGGCTCACGAACTGAGCATAGGACGACACGCTGCCCTGGGGCAGGCTGATGCCCGTGCCGTGATGGTGCCGCGGCCTGCCCTCGCCGCTCAAGGCCGTCAGCTCGGTGGAGCCGCCGCCGATGTCGATCAGGGTGCCGGCTTCCAGGGGCTGGGCGATGGAGGCGCCGGCCCAGCCCAGATGCGCCTCCTCGGCGGCGCTCAGCACGCGCACCGGGGTGTGGATGGCCTGCTCGATAGCCGCTACGGCCTCTTTGGTGTTGGTGCAGTTGCGCAAGACGGCCGTGGCGAAGATGTCCACGCGGTCGCAGTCGAGGTTGCGGGCGATCTTCAGGTGCTCTTCCAGCACGGCGGTGGCGCGGCGGATGCCGGCGTCGCCGAACACACCGTCGCTCACGTAGGCGGCCAGGCCCGCCATCTTCTTCTCGTCCACCAGGGCGCGGAAGGGCTTGGTGCCCTCTCCGCGGCGCTTCACCTCGTAGATGACGAGGCGCACTGAGTTAGAACCGAGGTCGATCACGCCGAAGCGGGCCATGGGCAGATCCTTTCGCTGGTCGTTATCGTTGTCGTCGCGGGGCCATGCGGGGCCATGCGAGTGCCGTGCCCGCGCCGTGCCCGCGCCGTGCGGGAAACCGCCGGCGCCTGCACGGCGCTGCGGCGGTTAGTGTAGCAGGAACAAGGCGGCGATGAGACGGCTCGCGCGCGGGTCGCGGCCGGCGACCCGCGCGCGAAGAAAGCGGGCGCCCCCTCCCCGGGGCGCCCGCGGAATGGCGCCTAGTTGGCGATGACCACGCGGTAGTGGGCGTTGTCGCCGCAGCAGGTCTGCAGTATCACCGACTCGCCGTACTCGGTCACGCGGGACTGGATGTCTTCCCAATAGGTGCTGTCGGGCACGATGAACTCGTCCACCACATGGTAGGTGCGCGAGGTGCCGTCGCTGTCGCACACGGTGACGGGGTCGCCGTTCTTCAGGGTCATCACGCAGGTGAAGGACCCGGGATTATGGCCGATGAAATAGCCCCAGCTGCCGTCGGTGGTGCTGTCCGAGCCCATCCACAGCCCGGCGCCCGAGGTGGGGGCCGAGGCGGTTTCGAAGGAGTCCACGTAGGGCATGATGTCGCCGTTCACATCGATGGTGGCCGCCTTCATGGCGCCGTCCTCCACGGCGTCCTCATCGGTGAGCGCGTCGAGGGGATGGGCGACGTCCACCTCGGGAACATCGCTCGCGGCGGCATCGGTGTCGTCGCCGGTGGCATCGACCCGCGGCAGCGTGGCGGCCGGGGGCGCATCGTGGGCGGCGCTGTGGGCGGCGGCGATGTTGGCGCGGTTGGCTGCGGCCTGCAGGGCCAGCTCGTCGTGGAGCGCGTTGAACTCGGTGGCCATGGCCACGGCTTCCTCCTGATCCTCGTAGACGATGATGGAGACCACCTGCTTGGTGATCGAGGTGTCGGCGGCGGCATTGGGGATGGGTTTCATAGTGGGGGCCAGGGCCGGCTCCAGGGCGAAGGCCATGCCTCCGGCGAGGAAAAGCGCCGCTACGCTGGTGAGCGCGCCGGCAAGGACATGGGGGGCTTTCATGCTGCTTCCTTTCACGAGGCCTCTCGACATCGGTCGCGGACGGGCCTGCTGGTCGGCGAAACCCTCTCGTGACGCGGGCGGCGCCAAAGCGCTTCCCGTCACTGGCTATCATAGGGTGAGAAGGTAAGGAATTGGGCCTGATCTGGTGTTTGTTGGAGGTCCGTATGGCCTTCTTAACCTCTATGGAAGAAAGTCGCCATCCCGTGGCGCCGCTGTTGGGCCGCCGTTGCCCGCAATGGGTTCGGGCTCGGGCGCCATGCGCGGCGCGGTGCGAGCCATCGGAGGGGAAAGGGCCTGGCGGCGCCGTTCGGTATGCGGGCTTTTCGCGAAGAGTGGGCCCGGGTCCGTTGCGAGCGGGGCGGCCACCTCTATAATGGTTCAGCTTGACAATTTCAATGGACGCAACCGTGCGCATGAGGGGCACGCCCTCGGCGCGCTACCACCCCAAACGAGCTTCAAACGTAGGACAGACGAACAAGAGGTTGATCATCCATGGGAACCTACCAAGACGATCGCGCTGGCGCCGCGCCCGGCGCTCCTGATTATCCGCAGCCCGAGGCTGTCCCCGCCCGCCCGCCCCAGGGTTCGCGCGGCAAGATCACTACGCGCCCTTCCCGTGAGAGCATTCTGCAATCCTACGCTTCCCAAGACGAGATGCGCGCCCGCAACGCGCGCCTGCGCTCTCAGCAGGCGGCCCAGTCGGTCGCGGCCAGCGCGGCCCAGCGCGATGCCGATCGCGTGGCGCGCCAAGAAGCCCTGGCGGCCCAGCAGCGCGAGCAGGAGGCCCTGCGCGCCCAGCGCGAGGCCGAGCGCATGGCCCGTCGCGGCCAGGGGGCCGCACCCGCCCCGGCGCCGCGTCGCACCCGGGTGGTACCGCCCCTGTCATCCCAGGAAAGCTATGACCTCACCCGTTCTTCCATGGAAAGCTACGAGCGCGCCCGCGCTTCCCGCGACGCGCTGTCGGAGACGCGCCGGGGCCGCGCTCTGAACCGCGAGGTCATCGACGGCCGCGGCAGCATCGACTCGCGCACCTTCAACGAGAGCCACCAGATCTCCGCCTACTCCCGCGACGATCGCGACCGCCCCGATCCCATGCTGGATACCGTGAGTGGCCGCACCAGTTGGCGTTCCCGCGCCGGCCAGGGCTTCGACGCGGCGCCCGAGGGCGGCATGGGGACCCACGGGCTGCCCCTGCGCCCGCGCTCTGCCGGCAACGTGGGCTTCTCCGGCGGTGTCATGAGCGGCCGTGCCGATTACGGCGCGCCTGCGGGCCCCTTGGCGGGAATTCCGCTGTTCTTGAAGGTGACGATTCCCATCATCGTTATCCTGCTCATCGTCATACTTTTCTTAGTGTTCTTCAAGTAAAGGCCCGTTATGTACGCGAAACCGCATTGCCCGTCCCTCGTGAAAGTTTTCCTCGTCGTCGTGATCGCCATCGAGTTGGCGCTCGTGGGGTTTTTGGCCTTCGGTCAGCCTTCGGAAGGGAAGGAGGGCGCGGCAGCGGGCGGTGGCTCCAACGAGCCGGCGGCTACTCAGCCCACCGCTGACCCGCAGCCCGCGGCCCCGGCCGAGGGGGAGGGTGCGGGCGAAGGCGAAGGGGGCGAGCCGGCACCCGAGCCCGTCACCCTGACCATCAGCTTCGCTGGCGATTGCACGCTGGGCGCGTCGCCCAAGTCGGATCCCGACTACAGCTTCAACGGGGTGTACGAGCAGGAGGGCGAGGATGCGTCCTACTTCCTGAAGAACGTGGCCGACCTGTTCGGTGCCGACGATCTTACCGTCGTGAACCTGGAGGGCACGCTGACCGAGAGCAAGGAATCGGCCGACAAGGACTACCCGTTCAAGGGCTCGCCGGCCTACGCGAAGGTGCTCAGCGGGTCGGGTGTGGACGCGGCCACGCTGGCCAACGATCATTCCCTCGACTATCGCGAGCAGGGCTACAACGACACCATCGAGACTCTGGATGCCGAAGGCGTGTCCACCTTCGGTTTCGGGCGCATCGCCTATCGCGACGTGAAGGGCGTGAAAGTGGCGCTCGTGGGCGCCTGCGCGCTGCCCGACAATCCGGCCGAGGACTACACCAAGGAGATGACCGACAACATCGCCCAGGCCAGGGCCGAGGGCGCACAGCTGGTGGTGGTGTACGCGAACTGGGGCATCGAGAAGGATTACGTGCCCCAGGAATCCGATATGCGTCTGGGCCGGGCGGCTATCGACGCCGGCGCCGATGTGGTGGTGGGCTCTCACCCCCATGTGGTGCAGGGCTGGGAAGTGTACAAGGGCCGCTATATCGTGTACAGCTTGGGCAACTTCTGCTATGGCGGCAATTCCAATCCCAAGGACAAGGACTGCCTCATCTTCCAGGAGACCTTCACCGTGACCGGTACCGAGGTGGCTCCCGCCACTGAAAATGACGTGAAGTTCATTGCCTGCTCGGTGTCGTCCTCTTCGAAGCGCAACAACTACCAGCCCACCCTGGCCGAGGGCGAAGACGCTGAGCGCATCCTGGCCAAGGTGCAAGAATCCACCGACAAGATAGCCGCAATGGCCGCCAACCTAGGAAGCGAGTAGGGAGGCGTTTCCAACCTGCATCTCGCTACCGGCAGCTTGCTGCCGGTAGCCCGCAACCGGCAGCTCCCATGTAGGGGCGGGCTTGAGCCCGCCCGCAAGTGCGGTGCCTTCGTAGGGGCGGGCTCAAGCCCGCCCGCAACTTCGTAAGCGCCGCGGCCTGGGCCGGGAAGTGGCCACGGTCGGTAGGGGCTTCTCTTTTTGCGTGAAATCGCCAGTTATGAGCGTCTGGGGGATGCGGCGAGCTTGACTGAGTGGCTGTCGAATGCAAACCCCCAGGTCGAAAGGGCTCGCGTCGGTACTGAGAGGTGAGGAAGCTTTATCGGGACGCTCATAGCTGGCGATCTCGTGCAGAAACGAGGCTTCTGTCTGTCTGGGCGTCTTCGCGGGAAGGGGCGCTCGGGTTTTTTGCGAATGAGATGCAGTGAAGATTTCTGTCGTAGAGAAAGGGCCCCGGGAGGGGGCCCAAAGACGAAGAGGTTGGATTGTCGCCTGCGATTCGGGCGTTAGCGCATCCGGGGGCGCCCTCGGCTGGTTTCGCGGCGGCCGGGCCGGCGATGAATGACAAAAGCCCACGCGCCGACAACGAGAATGGTAGCGCTGGCCCATAACCAGTCGAGGGGACAGATGCGCAGGGCGGCCAGGGCGATGGCCGCCAGCGCCACCACCCCGAAGACGAGGTGGTCGAGGGGTTTCAGGCCGCTTCTCTTCCCGGGGTCCGCGGCGGGGCAGTCGGGTGCGGTGCTACGCGGTTTCATAGGGGCTCCTTTCGCGGGCGTCCTTTTCCTGGCGCAGGCGCATGAGGGCGTAGGCGCTCGCCAGCAGCATCAGTAGAACGAACATCATGTGCAGCGGGCAGGTGCCGAAGGGGCCGCCGGTCTGGGGCAGCTGGTGCAGGCGGCTCACCCATTCCGAGGGCTTCACTTTGCCGCTTGCGTTGTTGCCCGCGCCCGAGCCTCCGTTGTCGTTGCTGCCGCCGTCGCCGCTGCTGGACACCGAGCCGCCCGCACCGCCGCGCTGCACCTCGTAGGTGAGGTGAATGAGCGTGGTATTGCCCGCAGAATCGGTGATCAGCTGCTCGGCGTGCCACGTGCCGGGTTGAGAGCGGTCAATGGCATCCACGGCGGTGCCACCTTCGTCGGTCAGGTGCATGGGGCCGGCGGTCAGCTTACCGTCGGCCAGGGCGCTGGCAAGCTGGTAGCGCTCGGCGAACAGGGCCTCCATGACGGCCGGCGTGGCGGGTTCGCTATGAGTGCCCACCACCACATGGTCGTTCACCACGGAATGGGTGAGGCCCGTTTCGGGGTCCACGGTGGAAGAGGCGGGCGGCAGCGGCGTAGGTGTGCCGCCGGGGTTGCCGCCGTCGCCGGTGCCGTCGCCGGGTTTCACGTTCACGGTGGGCGCGTCGGATACCACCAGATAGCGTAGGTGCACGGTGACGGTGTTGCCGTTGGCATCGGCCACCTTATAGGTGATGCGCCACGAGCCAGGGCGGGAAAGGTCGATGGACGAGACGGCGCGGCCCTGGGCATCGTTGAGGTGCAGGGCCACTTCGGTCATGGCCCCGCCGCCCTCGGGCGTGAAGGCGTAGCGGCGCTCCATCAGGCTGCGGGCGTCGGCCGGGGAGAGGGACTTGCCCGGCTGCACTTTCACGCGCATCTCGTCGTTGATGTCGGCGTGCTGGGTGCCGTCGGGATCCACGCGCGGCGGGGTTGCGGGATCGATAGGGCGCGGGCGCGGGTTCAGCGGGTCGTCGCCGGGTTGCGGGTTGGGGTCGGTGCCGGGGTCGGGCGTGACCACCACGCCGGGCACCCGCGAGCTGATCAGGTGGTAGGTGAGGCGCACGGTGGTGGTGTTGCCGTCTGCGTCACGCACCAGGTAGGTGATCAGGTAGTCGGCGGCCCGGGACAGGTCGATGGCCGAGACGGCGTTGCCCGCGGCGTTCTTCATCGACTGCACCGTGAGGGTGACGCCGTCGCCGCCGTCCACGTCGGAGAGGGCGAAGTGGCGGCGCAGCAGGGCCTCGGCCCCGTCGGCGCCCATGGTGCCGTGGGACACGGCCTCGGTCACCTCGCAGGACACCTCCGCTGATTGCGTGCCGTCGGGACGGGTGGAAACGGGCCCAGTGGGCTCCAGCGCGTCGCCCGGCTGCTGGGGGCCATCCGGATCGGAGGGGTCCACCGGCTCCCACGGGCTGATGACGGGGCAGCTGTCCCGGGTGGTGCGGTAGTGCAGCAGAATGGTGGTGGTGTTGCCCTGGGAGTCGGTGATCACGCGCTTGACGGTGCACGTCCCGGGCGACTTCGTGTCGAAGGAGGCGATGGGGTTGCCCGCGGCGTCCAGCAGCTCGTCGGTCTGCGTGGTCGGTGCCGATGTGGATGCCGAGGCGTAGCGGTAGTCCATCATGGCGCTCGCCTCGGACTTCTCCAGCAGGCCCCCGAAGGGCGGCGCGGCCGGGTCGATCATCTCGGTCACCGTCTCCTCGATCACGGCGTGCTTCAGGCCCTCGCCGTCCTCGGTGACGGTGGGCGTGGGCACGGGGTCGGAAGGATCCAGCTCGGGGCCCGCCTGTGCCGGCGGATTCGGGCCCGCCGGATCGGGGCGCTCAACGCTGGGCGGGTCGGTGTCGCCCACCTTCAGCATGGCGTCGGCCGGCGTGAGGTTGCCGGCGGCGTCCTCGGCCCGGTAGTAGCCGTTGGGCAGCTTGCCGACGGCCTGGGTGGCCTTGCCGTCGCCGTCGGTCAGATCGAACTCGCGGAACACCGACGAGCGGCTTCCCGACGCCACGGTGCCCGACGAGTCGGTGCGGTGCAGCCGCCAGATGCCCGACGTGGCCTTCGACGAGTCGGACGGCACGTCGGTGAGCGTGTACGCCAGCGCCCCGCCGCCCTCGATGCGCGGCGCCGAGGTGTCGATCTTCACCTTGCCCGCCTTCTGCACCGACACCGCGCCCGTGGAGCTGTTGCGCGCCTGGGCGCCGAGGTCGATGCCGGCGGTGTCGGGCGTGCGCGTCCACGACGGGTCGGCCCTCGTGAGCGACTTCGCGCCGCCCTCCGAGGGAGTCAGCTCCATGACGTCGTAGTCCCCGGGGTAGAAGGTGACGGTGACCGGAGACGTGTTCCACCCGTTCGCATTGGCAGCGGGCAGCCGCGTGTAGTGCCAATCCTTGCCAGGGGTGCCCCAGCTGGATGGATCATTGGGATCTGCGTCACCGGGAGCAGAAACGAGAGGGCGTTCGGCGACTAGCTCGACGGTGTGGGGGAAGGTCCCGCCGAACGAATCTTCGACGAGCTCTTGCGAAAGCACCACCGCCCCTCCGTGGGCGCCGGTCACTTCTGCTTCCCATGTAACGATGGTTGACTGCGTGCCTTTCAATATGACGGGAACGCCGTCGCCTCCGATGGTTGCAGACGGGGCGGGTGTGTCGTTGATGCTGACGGAGCCTGCAACAAAGGAGAGGCCTTGAGTGGGATGCTCATCTGTGTTCATAAGCTTCACGTGCATGGGGTACTGTTCTTCGTATCCGCCTGATGCGGCCGCATTATTCGCGTTTCCTACCGCGCATTCGACGCGCAATCTCTCGCCTGGTGCAACTACATCGTCTTTCCCTATTTCCGTTCCGTCGATTCGACTGAGTTTTACGTAACGCACTTCGGGAGACAGGTTGGGGAGGCTGATGGATTGGAAAGTCAGCGATATGGTTTGGTTTGCGACCGGCTGAGCTATATGAGGATTGGATGAGTTGACCCATCCAAAACCGCCATTGATGTGTAGATAGGCCTCATCATCGCCCACTGTTCCCTGGGCGTCATTGATAGAGAGTGTTACGCCCGCAGCAGTAAAGGAAAAGGTCTGGCTCGATGCATCGTATTTTGCTGTAATTGCTAGTGATGTTCCCGGGGAAGAGATGTTGCGGTTGCTTTGGATGATTCCTTTTCGAGAGACATTTACATCGTATGTTTGAGATGATGGAGTCTGCCAAATTTGATTGTATGTGCCGCCCAGCGCATCGCTTTTAGGGTCTTTCGTTTTGGAGATATAAATTGACAGCCATGAGTTATGAAAGGCCTTTTCTTTTACTGAAGATATGGTGGGAATGGTTGCTGTTGCGGTGGTCGTCCAATCGTGTAGCAAGGAGACCGGTTTAAGAGCGGTGAACTCGGCGGAGCTGTTCCAGCCAGACTCAATGAGGACGTAATGGCCGTTACTGAGTGTAGATGCGCATCTGAGAGTTTTCCCTGCTATCTGCCCAGGTGATCCGTACCACTGTTGCATGCCGAACAGCTTCGTGTAATCATCGGTGCCCTCTAAGGCTTCGGCCTCTTGCACCTGCGCTGTGGGGACAAACGGTAAGCAGGCAGCGGTCAGCAGAACGGCTAAAGTTACCTTCAAAACGCGTGCAAGGATGCTTCGGAGGGGAGGGTGCAAATCGGGTTGAGAGAGGGCCTTTGTTGCGGTAGGGGTTTCCGCAGTACTGGCTCTTATTGTCGACATGTTGTCAGCTTGCAGCCGACACTTCTTCCAATCCTCTCTCATGGTGTCCCCTTCGAACAAAGGAGGGCGCCCCGCCGCCGCGGAGCGCCCTCAGTGTATAGATATCCGAAAGAGAATCGGCGTCATCATCATTTTGCACAAAAATAATCCCTGCGAGTCTTCACGGCATCGTTTTCCTGGCGCTTTGCGAAAAAGCGAGTGTTTCTAATACCAAAAAACGAATTTTTCCGTACAGAAAAGCGAATGATTCGGATACGAAAAAACGAATCATTTCGCTCCAGAAAAGCGAATGGAAAAAGCTGGCGCGCCTAAAGCTTCCCTGCGATGTTCTTCTGAAAATAGGCCCCCAATGCATAAAGCGGCACATCCTCGATGATGCCGTCTTGCGAGGGATGTGCGAGAGAGGTGCGCACGGCCAGGGGCGGTTGGTATTTCCTCACAAAGGCGGAGAGGCTCTTCGCCTGCAGGTTGACGCCGGCCTTCACCTCGATGGGCACTGGTTGGGGCGCTAGGGCGTTGCCGTCCACGATGAAGTCGATTTCGGTGCGTGTGGCCTGGTTCACGAAGTAGTGCAGCTTGCCCCCTGCATCAAGGCCGTTTCCCGCCTGCCCGCAGGCGAGTATTTCCTGCGCGGCGAACTGCTCGGCCAGCGCTCCCTTGAACGAGCTGAACAAAACTTCATCGTCGAGGATGGTTCGCGCGGCCACGTTGTTCATCGCACCGAGGAGTCCCACGTCCAGCAGGTATACTTTGAACACGGTCTCGTCTTCATGGGAGATGAGGGGCGGTTCGGGGGCACTCACGCATGTGGATGGGCACACCAGAGATGTGTCGGCCAGCCATTGCAGGGCGTCCTCGTATTCGCGAGCGCGCGCCGATTCCCGAATTTTGGAGAACATGAACTTGCGGTTCTCCTTGGCGAGATTTGCGGGGACGGCTCGCCAAACGCGGCGGATGCGCTCTGCCAGTGCGTCGTCGGCGTACTTCGAGAAATCGGCATTGTATGAGCGCAGTAAGTCGTTATGGACGCGCCGCGCCGCGTTCGGATCTGCTGTTTCCGCGAAAGCGAGCACGGCTTCCGGCATGCCTCCGACGAACAGATACTGCTTGAGCAGGCTGACCAGCCGGTCATGGAAAGGTGCGAGCGAAGGCCAGTCGAGCGCCTCTAGCAGCTCCGCCAGCAACTCCTCGCCGACGCCGGCGAGGAATTCCGAGAAGTTCAGAGGGTACAGATCGAGGAACGTTACCTTACCTACGGGGAACGACGCTTTCGGCCGCGCATCTCCCTCCGATCGCCTTCCCCGGCGAAGTGCGAGACCGAGCGCGGAGCCTCCTGCAACGACGGGCAGGTGAGGAGCCTCCTCGTTAAAGTACTTGAGTGCCTGGATGGCGCGTGGCGACTCCTGTATCTCGTCGAGGACGAGCAGGGTTTCCTCGTCGATGCGCACCCCGGCTTCGGCCTGAAGAACCGGGAGAAGTCGCTGAGGTGAAAGGGATTCCTCAAAGGCGGCGGCGAGATGCGGGTTGTCATCGAAGGTAAGGTAGGCGGTTCTCTGAAAGCATGTGCGCCCGAATTCCTTCATGAGCCAGGTTTTCCCTACCTGACGAGCACCGCTGATGATGAGAGGTTTTCGGTGCGGTGACTTCTTCCAATACTTCAATTCATTGATGATCTGGCGTTTCATGGATTCCTTCCAGTAACTCACCACGTTTTTGTATAGGACATTTTAGATTTTCACCACGTTTTTGTATAGGACTTTTCCAGTTTTCACCACGTTTTTGTATAGGAAGATCGGATTTGTTCGTGCGCTGGCGTCGCGGGAGCTCGGGCGCCGCGGGGGATTGTCGCGTTGCGTGGTCGTGTATACTGCTTGCGAAATTGTGGCGCGCGGCAGCGGCTGGCGCGGGTATGGTGGAGATGAGAGGCGAGTCATGGCGGAAGGCAGCGGGCACGGGAATGGGTCCCGGTACGACGAGCACGCTAAGGAAAAGCTGGCCGAGTTGGTAGTGCGCGCCCAGGCGGATGACCGTGCGGCGTTCGAGGAGCTGTATCGCCGCACGGCCCAGGCCCAGTACTTCACCATCGTGGGGCGCGTGGGCGAGGAGCCGGCTGCCGACATTCTGCAGGAGGTGTACCTGGTCGCATGGAAGAACCGGGCCAAGATTCGCCCCCAGGCGGTGCTGGGCTACCTAAGCGCCACGGCGCGCAATCTGTGCCTGCAGCACTTCCAGGAGCGCTCGCGTATGGCCGACGCGCCGGTAACCGATGCCGCCGGTGCCGAGGCGGTTGCGGCGGGCGATGCGGTCGATGGCTCGTTGGGCACGGACGCGCCGGTGCAAGTGGCGGGCGCCGCAGTCGAGGGTGCGCCGGGACGCGGCGCGGCTCGGGGTCAGTTGGTGGCCCAAGGCGGCGTGGCCGAGGCGGCCGATCCGGCGGCGCAGTTCTCGGCAGCCGAGCGGCGCGAGCGGTTGGCCCGCGCGCTTCGGGAGGATTTGTCTGATCGCGAGCGCGATATGGTGCTGATGCGCTACTACCTGGACATGAAGGTGGGGCAGATTGCCGAGCAGCTGGATGTATCGCGCAACACGGTGCGCAACGTGCTGAACCAGGCGCTGGCCACCCTGCGTCGCAAGGTGGGCGTGCTGCCCATGGGCGCGGGGCTTTCGGCCGCGTTGGCTGATGCGGTGGAGTCGCCCCTGGCTCCAGGCGTGCGCCCGTGGGTGCGTCCGCGATCGCGAGCGTTGTCGTGGGGCACGCGCGCCGCGGCGGCCGTTACCGTTGCGGCGGCCGTGGGCGTGCTGGGCGTGGCGGCCGCGTGGCGGGTTCCCGAGCCGGTGGCAGACGAGCCGGTGCCGCTGACCGAGCCGGAACCCGCGCCGGCACCGAGCGACACGACGGCCCCCGAATTGCTGGCCGCCGACGTGGAAAACGGATTGCTTGTGCTGACGACTTTAGACGATGCCGGCATGGAATCGGCGTGGTGCATAGGCGAAGACGGCACCCGCTACGACCCCGTGAATGTGGAGTACGCCGGCGCGTTGCCGACCGATGTTATGCAGCCGAGTGGTGCCGCGCAGGGTACGCAGATTCTCTGGTGGTTCGAGGTGCCGAGCGGTGCCTACGAGGTGCATCTGGTGGATGCCGCTGGCAACGAGGCCTCAGGCATCGTAAGCGCCGACGTGAAGCCCATCTACCCCGCTCCCACTGGCACCCCGTAGTCGCGCCCTTGCCGACGTCGATCGGCCTCCCGACGATGCCGCCTCCCGCTGGCACCTAGCGGGCGCGCATCCCTGCCGTTCTCAGTCCGCTCCTGTGTGGTGCTTCCCATTTTCTGCCCTAATTTCCGGTTTTCCACGTTTTTGAACGTTCCGATAAGGCGGTTCTGGCGCGAGACCCAATAAAATACCAGGTCAGAGCGTTGGGGAAAAACACCGTCAATTCCTCGTCCCTCGAAAAAGGTGGAAAACCGGAAATTGGGGCAGATTTTCGCCTTGGTGGAAAACCGGAATTTGGGGCGGCTCTTGGCACGGTGGGCAATTGCAATTTCGCCGCTTTTGGCAAGATTCCTTTCGGAGAGCGCGGGCTTTCGGTGAAAGCTTCTCCGCAGCGTTGCCAGATGCATTCTGCGCTTTTCGCATCCAGGCGCGTTTGGCGATGAGCTCCCATGCGATTGGCGTGTCGCCCCCTTACCGCCTTCTGATCTCGGAGCGATCGTCAATCCTTCGCTCCTATACCCGGACTTCCGGTGGAGGAAGGTTCCTCATGCTCGCTGTTCGTGTGCGGACTCATTTGCGAGCCATGTGGGATCGAAAAGCCAGTTGAGAGACCATCCTTCAGCAAAGAGCGCATTCTGCTGACAGGAAAAATCGCGGGATCGGTTGCGCGATATGTGCCCTAATTCCTGCCCGATTCGCTGCGCTATGTGGCTCATGCGATCGCGGCTTGCCAGTTGATTGGTGGTGACGGTAACCGTGCGATGCCCCGAGTTCTCAAGTGCGAGTCGCTTTGTGGAGTCGCGCGTTGCCTGGGCGCTGCTCAGATGTATGGCGTCCGAATCAAATTCCAGGGCCACCTTGGCTTGCGGCCAATACAGATCGGGAACGAGTGACTTTCTTTGGGTGATGGCTCTCGATTTTCGCCCTGACTTGAGTCGCTTGTTCATGAGAGGAGGTGGAAGGTGGTAGCCGCCCCAGCGTCCCGGTAGCGCGAGCACCAGGCACAGAAAGGCCTCAGGTGGCGATGCCGCATTCTGGGGGATATGGCGCGCGAGCCGCGCCGCTTTTTTCGTTCCATGAAGACACGAAGCGCGATCAATGTACTTTTGTATCCGACCTGGCGTGGTGAGAGGCTCTCGTCGTGCCAGTCCCGTGGGGGATTGTGGACGAACCGAGAAGGTACCGCAGAGCGCAGCGCCGATTTTAAGCGCCCGATGATCGGTGGTTGTCGTGCATGCCTGCACAAAGCACAACTCAGGGCTGGGAACGTACAGGCCGCTTCCGATATGCCAAAACGAATTCGGAGGGTACGCGTAACTCGTAAAGTGTGTCTTCCAAAACGATCCGCCTCCGCGCGTTTTTCGCGTGGAAAGGCAGTGGACGGGCTGTGCAAGGCCGGGAAATTGCCGAAGAAGATAGCTGCAGCTTGCCTTGCCGGGCGCGTCATCTTCCAGAACAGCGCTGCTGTCCTTTCGTGGCTTCGCGCATGTCAGGTCGGCGCAAAGCCAGTATGCCGCCCCGCTTTCTCCGTAAAGCACTAGACGCATGATGCCCCTTCTTGTTCTCCGGTGCTAGCTGCAAAGAGTGATTGGAATATATCTTAAGAGGCTGTCGTAATTCAAGGCCAGTTCAAGCCGCATTTTTGTCGCAATTTCGTCTCAGTTTCGCCGTATTTTTCGAGACCGTACCCGAGCTTTTTGGGCGCCGGGGCGTATTCTCTTGTGTGTCGAATGATTGTCAGGCGATGTAAAGCGCGCGGGATGTGTGGCGCGCGACGAGGGGTGAGTCACGTTGTAGCCGCCGTCTCGTCTGCTGCCCCGTGCCCCGTGGCCCTCGCTCAACTCCGGTGACGGCTCTTGTTCCACTCCGGCGATGGCCGACGATTCGTGCTGCGCGACCCTCGCCCCTTGCTCCGTCCGGCCCTCATTTTGCTCCGAGCTGCGGCCCCGCTTGCCGTCTAGATCCAGGCCGCCATTGCGCGTCCGTATGCTTCGTTGCCCATTTTCTGCCCTAATTTCCGGTTTTCCACGTTTTTGAACGTTCCGATAAGGCGGTTCTGGCGCGAGACCCAATAAAATACCAGGTCAGAGCTTTGGGGAAAAGCATCGTCAATTCCTCGTCCCTTGAAAAAGGTGGAAAACCGGAAATTGGGGCAGATTTTCGCCGCGTGCTTCTGACTGTCGCTGTCCTTCAGCGATTGTGGACTCGCCGCCCCGCTCGTGCCGGGTGGTTTTCGCCTCGGTGTGTTGTCCGATCTGTGCTGAGCGGCTCGGTCTTTGCGGCTGGCGCGGAGCGAGGGCCGAACGAGGGCGGAGCTGCACGCGGAGCGCGGAGCGAGGGCGGAGCCGCGCGGGGCTAGATGCGGAAAACGCAGGCGCCGGCGGTGAGGCCGCCGCCGAAGCCGGCCATGCAGGCCACGTCGCCCTGCTTCAGCTTGCCTTCCGTCAAAGCCTCGTTCAGGGCGATGAGCGCGCTGGCGCCGGACACGTTGCCCATGTGGTCGATGGACACCTGGAAGCGCTCCATGGGCAGGTCCATCTTCTTGGCGGCGTAGCGGATAATGCGCTCGTTGGCCTGGTGGGGCGCGAACAGCGTGATGTCGGCGGGGGCGAGGCCCGCGCGATCGAGGGCTTCGCCGATGCAGCGCACCATGGCCGAGGTGGCGAACTTGAATACCGCCTGGCCGGCCATGCGCATGTAGGGGTCGCAAGTGAGGGCCGCGGCCGCCACAGCCGCGTCCTCGCTGGCGGCGCTGAAGGGCAGCGGGCGGTCGCAGAAGGCGCTGTCGCACCACAGCACGTGATCGGCATCATCGGTGTTCTCCATGTAGCTGGACAGCATGCCGTCCGCATCGTCGCGCCATTCCATCACCACGGCGCCGGCGCCGTCGCCGAACAGAATGCAGGTCTCGCGCTCGGTCCAGTCCACCAAGCGGCTCAAGCGCTCGGTGGCCACCACGAGAATGCGGCGCAGCACGTTGCGGCGCGGGGAGCGACCGGCCGTGTCGGCGGCAGCGCGGTCGGTCGCGGAGGCAAGCAGCAGCATATCGGCCGTGGAGGTGCCGTAGACACAGCCCGAGCAGGCGCAGGACATGTCGAAGCACACGGCGTTCACCGCTCCGATACGCTCGCGGATGAGCGCGGCCTGGGAAGGGAAGTGCGCATCCGCCGTTAGGGTGGGGCAGATGATCATGTCGATGGAGGCCGGGTCGATGGCCTCCTCGCGCAGCCAGCCGCCCGCTTCCAGGCCGAGGGCCCGGGCGCTGGCCTGGGCTCCCAGATCGGTGCCGGTCTCATGAACGGCGATGTGCCGGGTGTGAATACCCGTGCGCGGCACGATCCATTCATCGGTGGTGTCCACGATCTGCCCGAGCTCGTCGTTGGTGACCACGCGCTCCGGCAAAGATTTTCCCGAACCGATAATTACGCTGCCCACGGCCTTTCCTTTCCCCTCTGGTGCCACGTACCTGCGCCTCGGTGCATGTGCATTCCTCAGTTAATCTATCAGCGATAAGATGTTTGATGAAGATTTTAGACGCGCAGTCAGTTTTTTGACCAAATTCCTTAAGATTTCTCAGATAGTTTAGCAAAATTATCAGGGAAGCACGCGAGAGGGCGCCATGAGAGAAAGGACGAGCACGCCTCATGAAGACCCGTATCACTGAGTTGTTGGGAATCGAGTACCCCGTGGTGCAGGGGGCCATGGCCCGCATCGCCGACGGCGGTTTGGCCGGCGCCGTGAGCGCGGCGGGCGGCCTGGGCATCATCGCCTGCGGCGGGGCGAGTCCCGAGTGGATTCGCGAGGAGGTGGCCCGCGCCCGGGCCATCACCGATAAGCCCATCGGCATCAATGTCATGCTGATGGATCCCCGTGCCGCCGAGGTGGCCGAGCTCGTGTGCGAGCTGGGGGTGGAGGTGGTCACCACCGGTGCTGGCAGCCCCGCCAACTACATGGCCGCCTGGAAGGAGGCCGGCGTGAAGGTGGTGCCCGTGGTGGCATCGGCGGCGCTCGCGGCCCGCATGGAGCGCCTGGGGGCTGACGCGGTGGTGGCCGAGGGCACGGAAGCCGGCGGCCATATCGGCGAGCTGACCACCATGGCGCTCATCCCGGCCGTGTGCCAGGCGGTGTCCATCCCCGTCATCGGCGCCGGCGGTATCGCCGGCGGCCGCGGCATGCTGGCCGCCTTCGCGCTGGGCGCCGAGGGCGTGCAGTGCGGCACCCGCTTCCTCACCGTGGAGGAATGCAGCGTGCACGAGAACTGGAAGGAAAAGGTGCTGAAGGCGAAGGACTCCGACACCATTGTGACGGGGCGCGGCACGGGGCATCCCGTGCGCGGCCTGAAGAACAAGTTCGCCCGCGAGTGCCGCAAGATGGAGATGGCGGCCAAAAGCGGTGAGGAGCTGGAGGGCATGTACGCCGGCTCGCTGGCCCGCGCGGTGGCGGGAGACGTGGAGAACGGCTCGGTTATGGCCGGCCAGGTAGCGGCGCTTGTGACCGAGCGCGGGTGCGCGGCCGGCGTGATTCGGGACATGGTGCGCGAGGCCGAGGCGCTCGCGGGCCGCACCTTGGACGAGCTCGCGGCCCTGAACAGCCGTCGCGAGCGCGCGTAAGGGGGCGCCGATGATCGACGAGAAGCCCTTAGAGCCCCTGGGCCCTCACGGCTTGGTGTTCATGGCCTCGGGCCAGGGCTCGCAGAAGCCCGGCATGGGTGCCGATATGCTGGACGTCCCCGAGGTGGCGACCACCTTCGAATGCGCCTCCGACGTGCTCGGCCGCGACGTGGCCGCCCTCGTGCGCGACGCGTCGCCCGAAGAGCTGAACGACACCCGCAACGCCCAGATCGCCATTAGCGCGCTCTCTATTGGCATGGGCTGGGCGCTTATGGCCCGCGGCGTCGTGCCGGATGCGCTGCTCGGGTTCTCCCTCGGGCAGATTTCCGCCATGGTGCTCGGCGATATGCTCGCCGAGGAGGCCGCCTTCGCGCTCATCGCCGAGCGGAGCCGCCTCATGGGCGAGGCGGCCGACGCGAACCCGGGCGTGATGAGCGCCCTTCTGAAGATGACGCTGCCCGAGGCCGAGGAGCTGTGCGCGGCGTGCGCCGAAGGCGAGGTGCTCGTGCCCGCCAACCTGAACGGCGGCGGCCAGATCGTCATTGCCGGCACGCCCGCGGCCGTCGCGCGCGCCGAGGAGGCCTGGGCCGCCCGCAAGGGCCGTTTCTCGCGCCTGGCCACCTCCGGTGGCTTCCACAGCCCGCTTATGGCGAGCGCGGCCGAGCCCTTCGCCGCCTACCTGGCCGGTGTGGATTTCCGCGAATCGGCCGTGCCCGTTATCGGCAACGTGCAGGCCGCGCCGCTCACCGCCGACGGTGCCCGGGCCGAGCTTGTGGCCCATCTCACCTCGCCCGTGCAGTTCGAGGCGAGTGTGGCAAAGCTGCAGGCCGCCGGTGCGCAGATGTTCGCCGAGGTGGGCTTTGGCGGGGTGCTCGCCAACCTGGTGAAGCGCATCGATCGCGCCGCCCCGCGCGCGGCCATCCAGGATCGCGCGAGTTTCGACGCCTTCGTGGCGGAAAACGGAGAGTAGGAGATATATGACTGAGACCCAAGAGCGCCGCGCCGCCGTCGTGACCGGATCGACCCGCGGCATCGGGCGCGAGATCGCCCGCGAGCTGGCCGCCGCCGGCATGAACGTGGTGGTGAACAGCTCGTCTGAGAAGAGCCTGCCAGCCGCCGAGGCCCTGGCCGCCGAGATCGCCGGTCAGTTCGGCGTGGAAGCGGTGGCCGTGGCCGCCAACGTGGCCGACGAGGCCGAGGCCAATGCGCTCATCGCCGCGGCCGCCGACGCCTTCGGCCGCGTGGACGTGCTCGTGAACAACGCCGGCATCACCCGGGACGGCCTGGCCGCCCGCATGGGCGACGAGGACTTCGACGCCGTCATCGACATCAACCTGAAGGGCACCTTCCACTGCTGCCGCGCCGCCGCCAAGGTGATGATGAAGCAGCGCTGGGGCCGCATCATCAACATGTCCAGCGTGGTGGGCGTCTACGGCAACGCCGGCCAGGTGAACTACGCCGCCTCCAAGGCCGGCGTCATCGGCATGACCAAGACCCTCGCCAAGGAGCTCGCGCGCCGCAACATCACGGCCAATGCCGTGGCTCCCGGCTTCATCGCCACCGACATGACCGACGCGCTCTCCGAGGCCCAGAAGGAGGCCATCGTGGGCCGCATCGGCAGCGGGCGCTTGGGCGAGCCGGCCGACATCGCGCACCTGGTGCGCTTCCTCGCCTCGGACGAGGCGTCCTACATTACCGGTCAGGTTATCTGCGTGGACGGAGGCATGTCCCTATGAGTGAGCATATGAGCGAGCGCGTGCAGACCCGCCGTCCCGACGGCACCCACCGCGTGGTCATCACCGGCGTGGGCGCGGTGACGCCCGCCGGCGTGGGCGTGGACGCGCTGTGGAGCACCCTTATGGAGCGCGGCTGCTGCATCGGGCCCATCGAGCGCTTCGACACGACCGACTACGAGGTGCACATCGCCGCCGAGGTGCGCGACTTCGACGGAGTCGAGCACGGCCTTTCCAAGAAGGAGGCGCGCCGCTTCGAGCGCTTCGTGCAGTACGCCATCGTGGCTGCCGACGAGGCGCTGGCCCAGTCCGGTTTGGAAGTGACCGAGGCGAACCGCGACCGCATCGCCGTGGTGTTCGGCACGGGCATCGGCGGCATCGACGAGCTGCAGAAGAGCTTCGCCACCTTGGAGGAGAAGGGCCCCAAGCGGGTGAACCCGCTGTTCATCCCCACGATGATCGGGAACATCGCCGCGGGCAACCTGGCCATCCGCTACGGCATGCGCGGCGAGTGCCTGAACGTGGTGACCGCGTGCGCCACCGGCGCCCACTGCATCGGTACGGCCCTGCGCGACATCCGCCACGGCTACATCGACGCGGCGCTCGTGGGCGGCACCGAGGAGTCCGTGAGCCCCATCTGCATCGCCGGCTTCACGAACCTGTCGGCGCTCACCCGCGCCGAGGACCCGGCTCAGGCCTCGCTGCCCTTCGACGCCCGCCGCGGCGGATTTGTGGCCGGTGAGGGGGCCGGCGCGCTCGTCATCGAATCGCTGGAGAGCGCCCTGGCCCGCGGCGCCGAGCCCATTGCCGAGATCACCGGTTTCGGCAGCACGGGCGACGCCTACCACATGACTGCCCCCGACCCGGAGGCCTCGGCCATCACGGCTGCCATGGCCGCCGCCCTGGCCGAAGGGGGCTTCACCCCGGCCGACCTGGGGCATCTGAACGCCCACGGCACGGGCACTCCGGCCAACGACGCCGGCGAGTCCAAGGCCCTTGCCAACCTCATGGGCAGCGCCGAGGCCGCCGCAGCGGTGCCCGTCACCTCCATCAAGGGCACGACGGGCCATATGCTCGGCGCCGCCGGCGCCGTGGAGGCCATCGTGTGCGCCCTATCCGTGGCCCGCGACGCCGTGCCCCCCACGGCCGGCTTCGCCGAGCCCGCCGAGGACTGCCCCGTGGCCGTGGTCACCGAGGCTCTGACCGATTACCCCCAGAAGGTGGCCTTGTCCACGTCCTTGGGCTTCGGCGGCCACAACGCCGCTTTGGCCTTCTCGCCCTATAAGGGCTAGGGAAGGCGGTGCCCCTGAGGGAGCGTCTGCGCAGGAAGGCAACGAAGAGAGGAGACTGTCATGGCTGAGGAGACCATGTTGGCCCCGCTGCCCTGGGGGCGCGAGGTTATCGAGGGCATTCTGCCCCATCGCGATCCGTTCGTGTGGGTGAGCCGCATCGTGGCCATCGAGCCGGGCGCGTCCATCGAGGGCGAGTTGGACGTGCCTACCGACCTGGACATCTTCCGCGGTCATTTCCCCGACCATCCGGTACTGCCCGGCGTCATTATCATGGAGGCTCTGGCCCAGGCCGCCTCCATCGCCGTGCTGCAGTCGCCCGAGCTGCGCGGGTGCATCGGCTTTCTCACCGGTATCGACGGCGCGAAGTTCCGCCGCCAGGTGGTGCCGGGCGATACGGTTACCCTGAAAGCCACCATCGTGAAGTCGTCGCGTCGCCTGGTGGTGGCCGACGTGGAGGCCTCGGTAGATGGCGAAGTGTGCGCCACCGCCACCCAGAAATACGTGCTCGCGCCGAAGGAGTAGAGAGACCATGGCCAAAGCGGTATCCAAGTACATCAGCTTCGACAGCGAGGGCCAGCTCGTCTCGGGTCCCGTTGACGAGTACGCCCCTGAGGTGGTCGCCGAGCCCGAGTCGGCATCGCTGAAGGCGGCGGTCGCCTACGCTCTGGACACCATTGTGGAGGCGGCGGGCGCTCTGCCCGAGAACGCCGCGGCGCTCATCGCGTCCCGCGCGGCCCAGGATGTGACCGATCCCGAAGAGGCCACGCTCACCGTGGCCTGCGATGTGCGCTCCACCATCGGCGACGACTTCGCCGTGGCGGCGCCCGCAGTCGCCGATGGTGAGCCAGTGCGCCCGAAGGCCCTGGTCATCGCCTCGGGGAAGAACGCCCGCGCCTTCGTGGGCCCCATGGAGCAGGCGGGTCTCGACGTGGTGTTCGCCACGGTGGACAACCGCTCGCTCGACGGCTTTGCCCGCCGTCAGCTGCCCACGTACAACCTGGGCTCTACCACCGCCGAGGTGAGCGCCGATGCGCTTGTCGGCAACATCTACACGGTGCTGTCGGCGGCGAAGGCCTGCGAGGCCTCGCTCATCTTCCTGGACGCCGCTGATGCGCCCCTGGCCCGCGACGAGTACTTCCTGCGCCATGCCCGCAAGCGCGGTCTGCGCGTGTTCGCCCCGGCTGCCGAGGGCACCCTGCTCATGGGCTGGATGGAGCTTCTGCCCTCGCCCGACGCCGCCGGTCCTTTGGCCGCCGAGCCGTCGGAGGCCCCTTGGGAGACGGTCTTCTCCATCGATCTGGACGACGAGGGTCCCACCCACTGGCGCCGCTGCCATAAGTGCAAGCTGTTCTTCGACAAGGAAGAGATCATCGAGGAGGGCTATGCCTGCCCCGCCTGCGGCACGCTGCAGCGCCTGCGCTCCGACGAGCGTCTGGCCATTACCGTGGATGTGGGCTCCTTCGAGGAATGGAACGCCCAGATGCCCGATTCCAACCCGCTGGACTTCCCCGGTTACCCGGAGAAGCTTGCCGACCAGCGCGACCGCAGCGGCTTGGAAGAGGCCGTGCGCACGGGCCGCGCCGCTATTGCCGGTCTGCCGGTGGCCATCGGCATCATGGAGTCCGGCTTCTTCATGGGCTCCATGGGGCATGTGGTGGGCGAGAAGGTGGCCGCGCTTATCGACCGTGCCGTGGCCGAATCGCTGCCTGTGGTGGTGTTCTGCGCTTCTGGCGGCGCCCGCATGCAGGAGGGCCTCACCTCGCTCATGCAGATGGCGAAGGTGTCCTGCGCGGTGGAGCGCCTGAGTGCTGCGCGCCTGCCCTTCATCACCGTGCTGACCGATCCCACCACCGGCGGTGTGACCGCGTCGTTTGCCATGCAGGGCGACATCATCCTGGCCGAGCCCCGCGCGCTCATCGGCTTCGCCGGCCAGCGCGTTATCCGCGATACCATCAAACAGGAGTTGCCCCCGGGCTTCCAGACCGCCGAGTTCGCCCTGGAACACGGTCTGATCGACGCCATCGTGGAGCGCAGCCAGCTGCGCCGTGTGCTGGCCCAGCTGCTGGCCATTCACGCGCCGGCCGATCCCTCGCGCATCGTCACCTACCACAGCGTGATGGACGCTTTGGAAGTGGGCGCGAACGCCTACGGCTCGGTGTCGGTGGCGCCCGAGGCCCGCATCGTGGGCGAGCGCATCCGTGCCGAGGAAGCCGCCACCGGCTTCTTGCGGAAGGTGCCCGTGGTCGGCGAGCTCTTCGGCCGCTCCGAGGCGAGCGAGGAAGAGGTCGCGGCCGCGGCCCGGCGCGAGCTGGACCGCCATGCGCGTCGCGAGGCCCGCAAGTCGGGGGTGAGCGCCGATGCCGCCGCCGGCAGCGCTTGGGAGAGCGTGCAGATCGCCCGCAACGTGCACCGTCCCACGGCGCGCCGTTACATCGACGGCATCGTGGAGGGCTTCATCGAGCTGCACGGCGACCGTGCCTTCGCAGACGACGGCGCGATCCTGGCCGGTGTGGGCTGGATTTCCGGCCATCCGGTCACGGTGATCGCCCAGGAGAAGGGCGTGAATCTGGCCGACCGCGTGGCCCGCAACTTCGGCTGCCCGCAGCCCGAGGGCTACCGCAAATCGCTGCGCCTGATGGCCGAGGCCCAGAAGTTCGGCCGCCCTATCCTGTGCCTGGTGGACACCCAGGGCGCCTTCTGCGGCACCGAGGCCGAAGAGCGCGGCCAGGGCAACGCCATTGCCGACAACCTGGTGTTCATGGCCGGGCTGACCGTGCCTGTGGTCAGCGTGCTTTTGGGCGAGGGCGGTTCCGGCGGCGCTTTGGCTCTGGCCGTGGCGAACCGCGTGGCCATGCAGGAACACGCCGTGTACTCGGTGCTGTCTCCGGAGGGCTTCGCGTCCATTCTGTGGAAGGACCGCAGCCGGGCGCCGGAGGCCGCTGAGGTCATGCAGATGAACGCCGACGCGGTGCTGGCCGGCGGCATCATCGACGCGGTGATCTCCGAGGGGGTGGGTCCGGCCCACGAGAACCCCGAGGCCGCCGTGGAAGCCGTGCGCGACTATGTGAAGGAGTCGTTCAAGGAGCTGGCCGACCTCTCGCCTGAGGAGCTTGTCGCCCAGCGCCAAGAGCGCTTCGCGAAGTTCTAGGAAGTAGTGCGGGCGGGGCCTGTAGGGGCTCACCCTCCGTGGGGGGAGGGGTGCCTTCCCGTGTTTCTTTCGTAGGGGCAGGCTTTAGCCCGCCCTCAAGCGGGTCTCCCACCCATGGCGGGCGGCCTGAAGGCCGCCCCTACGGAGACGTTCTGTGCCCCTGTGGAGAAGCTCGCCATCGCCGTCCTCGGCGAGATAACTTTCCTGCAACGCTTGCGGGGGCCGCTCTCGGGGGTGGCTCCCTTGTTTTATGCTGGGCTCACTGTAAGTTCGTCGATGGGAGCCAGTATGCGCCGAGGGCCTCAGAAGGTAATGTGGATTGCGGGCGGTGCCGGGCGCGCGGCCCGGGCCATCGAGCGGCAGATCGACCGCGAGCGCTTCGTGGTCATCACCACCGATACCGAGTTGGACGTGACCGACCGCGAGGCCGTGCAGCAGTACGCCTCCATCAATCGGCCCGACATCGTGGTGAACTGCGCCGCCATGGCCGACGAGGCCGCCTGTGCGGCCCATCCCGTAGAGGCCTACCGCGTGAACACGCTCGGTGCGCGCAATCTGGCCGCGGCATCCTGGGCGGTGGGGGCGACGATGGTGCAGCTGTCCGTAGATGATGTGTTCGCGGACGGCGACGGTGTCCGCAACGAGTTCGACGAGCTGCCGTCGCGAGACAATCCCTGTGCGAAGTCGAAGATCGCGGGAGAGCAGTTCGTGCGCACGCTGAATCCGCGGCACGTGATCGTGCGGTCGAACTGGGTGTATGGGGCCGAGCCGGGCTCATGGCTGGCCGATCTGATCATGGCCGCGCGCACGGGCACGCCCTTTCCCGTGGCGGAGAACTGGTGCTCGTCGCCTACGTCGGCAACCACTCTGGCCGCATGCGTGATCGCGCTTATCGAGAGCGGGGAATGCGGCGTGTTCCACGGTGCCGACCAGGGCGTGGTGAGCCGGGCCGATTTCGCCCGAGAAGTGCTGCGCCTCGCGGGCCTGCCTGCCGATTGCCTGCGCCCCACCAACGACCCCGCCGATCGGCGCACCGTGCATCTGGACGACCTCATGCTCACCCTCACCGGTGTTTTCCCGATGCCTCCCTGGCAGGATGACCTGCGAACCTACCTGGGCGCCCAGGGGCTGCTGGCCTCGGCGTAGGAGGGCGCCGCGCATCCTGCGGAGTCTCCGTAAGGGCGGCTTTCGGGCCGCCCACTCATCGGTGGGGCGCTGGCGTTTCGGCGGTTTCGGGTGGGCTAAAGCCCGCCCCTGTGGAGGCGCTCCCCCCCCTGTTGGTCTTCCGGCTCGAAACAACACAGAGGGCGCCCCTCTTGGGACGCCCTCTGTGTTTGCGATGGGGTATTCAGCTGTCCGGCTTACAGCATGGTGGCGCGCAGCTCGTCGGCGCTTAAGGGCGACAGCAGGGCCGGGGCGATATCGAAGATGGTGCGGCAGCCGGTCTCGCCGGCGGCGGCCATGCGGGCGCAGGCGCGGGCGCAGGCCACCAGTACGCTGCCGGTGAACTCGGGGTTGGAGTCCAGCTTCAGCGAGTACTCGATCACGTGGGTGTTCTCGCCGTTGGCGCCCGTCGTGCCGGTGCGGATGACCGAGCCGCCGTGGGGGATGCCGGCGTGGTCGCGATCCAGTTCCTCCTGGCTCACGAAGGTGACCGTGGTGTCGTAGTCGGCGAAGTAGTTCGGCATCGTGACGATGGCCTCTTCGATGGCGGCGGTGTCGGTCCCTTCCTCGGCCACGACGAAGCACTCGCGCGTGTGCTTCTGGCGCGTGGTCAGCTCGGGGTTCGCACCGGAGCGCACGGCCTCCAGGGCGGCGGGCACGGGCACGGTGTACTGGCGGGCATCCACCACGCCGGGGATGCGGCGGATGGCGTCGGAGTGGCCCTGGGACACGCCGCGGCCCCAGAAGGTGTAGTCGGCGCCGTTGGGCATGATGGCGCCCGCGTACACGCGGCTCACCGAGAACATGCCCGGATCCCAGCCCACGGAGATGACGGCCACATGCCCTGTCTCGCGGGCGGCCGCGTCCACGGCGGCGAAGTGCGCCGGAATGTTGGCATGGGTGTCGAAGGAGTCCACCACGTTGTAGAGCGCGGCGGCCGCCGGGGTCTGCTCGGGCAGGTCGGTGGCGCTTCCGCCGGCGAGCACGAGCACGTCGATGTCGTCGGTGTGGGCAGCCAGCTCGTCGGCGGGCCACACGGCCACATTCTCGCCGTAGGGGTGCACGGTGGCGGGATCGCGGCGGGTGAATACGCCGACGAGTTCCGTGTCGTCGTTGGCGGCGCAGGCCAACTCAACGCCACGGCCGAGGTTGCCGTAGCCGAGGATGCCGATGCGAATGGGGTTCAAGGTTGCCTCCTTGTATGTCGCGGTTGGGGTATGCTCCTATTATTACTCATAGGAACGCGCCGCGCGGGTCGCCCGTGGCGCGCGTTACAAGGTTTTAACGGAGCCGTCCCCAAAGGCATGGTGGCGCCTTGGGTGCCGGCAGTGCGCTCGGCGGCGTTCCCCATCGCTCGCAGTCCCTCGCGGCGCGGCGTGCCGCCGTCGCGCGCCGGAGCGTTTTCGGCTTCCGGACTCGTGGGGATGCGCAGGGTGAACACGGTGACGCCGCGCTCGCTGGCGGCTTCGATCTCGCCCTGATGGGCCACGACGATCTCCTTGGCGATGGCCAGGCCCAGCCCTGCCCCGCCCGAGCGCGTGGCCCGCGCCCCGTCTTCGCGATAGAACTTTTCAAAGATGGACTGCAGGTGCGCCTCGGATATCTCGCGGCCGCGATTGGCCACGGTGATGGTGGTGAAGCGGGCATCCTGGCGGGCGGCCAGGGCGATCACCGAATGGGTGTCGGCGTAGGCCACGGCGTTGCGCAGCACGTTGCCCAGGGCACGGGCCAGCTTGTCGGGGTCCACGAAGAACTGGTCGGCGGCACCTACGTCCACCGAGATGCGGATATGGCGCGCCGAGGCCTCGGGGAAGAACGACTCGGCCACCTGCTGGCAGAACAGGCGCACCCCCACGGTCTCGCGCTCGATGGGAATGGCCGACAGGTTGTAGCGCGTGATCTCGAAGAACTCGTTGATGAGACTTTCCAGGCGCTCGGCCTTGCTGTAGGCCACATCGGCGTACTTGCGCAGGGTGTCGCGGGGCAGGTCGGTGGTCTCGCGCAGCAGATCCAGGTAGCCGAGCACCGAGGTGAGCGGCGTGCGGATATCGTGGGCCAGATAGGCCACCAGCTCGTTCTTGCGCTGCTCGGCCGCCTTTGCTGCCCGTTCATCGGCCAGCGACTGGGAGCGGATCACCGCCAGTTCGTTGCGGGCGATGGACAGATCCTGGGGCAGCTCGATGGGGGCGTCCTTGTCGCCGATCACCTTCCCCACGGCCTCCGACAGGGCGTCGAAGTAGCGCAGCGAGCGGTTGAGTGCGCGAAAGACGATGATGAGCCAGCCGGCCACGAACACGATGAGGGCCAAGGGCAGCTTGAACGACTTCACGAACGTGTAGGTGGCGATGTCGCGCACCTCATAGGTGCCTTGGGTGCTGCGCTCCACCTGCCAGACCGGCTCGCTGGCAGAAAGACCTACAGCGCGGGCCTGGTCGGCGGGGGGCAGCATCGTCCACTGGCTGTAGGCCTCGGCCTGGGACACGGGATAGACCGTGTCCAAGATGTCGTAGAGCTCGGCATTGCCCATGCCGAGCAGGGCAGCGTTCGTCATGATGGTCACTGGATCGGTCTCGATGCCCGACGGCACGTCCAGGACTAGGCCGAGCTCTTGGATGCGCGCGCTCACGCGCAGGGCGGCGAAGCCTTCGGCGACGCTGGCCTGGGGCGGATCGATGCCCGCAGCGCTCAAGATGGCGTCATAGGCAATGAAGGGAACGGGCTCGGCGGGGACGCCTTCGCCCGATGCAGTGCCCGCATCTGCGCCGCTGTCTGCCCCTGCGCTTCCGTTGTCGCTTTCGTCGGTCGTCTTCCCGGAGCCGCTCTCCTCTACTTTGACGGCGTTGCTGTCGTCGGTTTCGATATCGCCCACTTGAGCATCGACGATGGTGTAGAGGGCCGTGCCCTGCAGATAGGTCTCCAGCACGGCCCGCGCCGCCTCAGAAGCCGGCGTGCCCGCGGCCACGGCATCGGTGTACGCTTCCATGGCCCGGTTGAGGGCGTCCAGCTCGCTGGTCGCGGCGCTGATGCTGCCGGCTTTGGTCGAGAAGCCCTCTTGCGCCATGTCTTTTGCCTCGTTTGCGAACAGATCGGTGTCCAGAAGGCCGTATTCCGCCAGGGCCGTGTTGAACTGCTCGGTGGAATTCAGCGACCGCCATACCGAGGTGGAATCGGCTACCTCCTCGGCGATGCGGGGTACGACGAGGGCTTCCAGTGCGAGCCCCACGGCCAGAAAGGCAGCGGTGAACAGGATGAGATTGCGTGCGAGGCCGCCGAGCACGCGGCGGCGCAGCACCTTGGCCTGGTCGGTCTTAAGCGCCATGGCCGCCGCAGGTGCCCGGGCCGCCGCGCAGCTTGTAGCCCACGCCCCAGGCTGTCTCGATGAATGTGGTGGACCCGTCGATGGCGGCCAGCTTCTTGCGCAGGCGGCGGATGTGCACCATGACGGTGTTGGCTGCGGCGTCATCGAAGCGCTCGTGCCAGGCGCCCTCGAACAGGTCGGAGGCCGACACGGGGGAACCGGGCGACTGGGCCAGCAGGGCCAGGATGGCGAACTCCTTGGGCGTGAGGTGTAAAGGCTCGCCGTGCAGCGTGGCCAGATGGGTGCGCAGGTCCACTTCGATGGCGCCGGCGGCGAGCAGGGTAGATGAGGCGGGGGCGGCCGCCGCGGACCGGCGGCGCAGACGCGCCTTCACCCGAGCCACCAGCTCGCGGGGACGGAAGGGCTTGGTGATGTAGTCCTCGGCGCCCAGGGTGAAGCCCACCACCTGGTCGGCCTCCTCGTCTTTCGCCGACAGGAAGATGACGGGAATGTCCATCATCTGCCGCGCTCGCACGCACAGCTCGAAGCCGTCGATGCCGGGCATCATGATGTCCACGATGGCCAGATCGAAGGGAGTGCGTGCCAGCATGTCCAGGGCGGCCTGCCCGCTGTAGCAGGCCAGGGCGTCCATGCCCTCGCCCACCAGCAGGTTCACCACCAGATCGGCGATGGCCTGTTCGTCGTCAACGACGAGAATATGTGCTTTCTTCTCCATGGGCTGCATTGTACGCGACTTTGTGCTGCCCGTGGTGGGGCGCGGCAAACTCGACCAGGGGCTTTAAGGAAAAGTTAAGGGGCCTGCCGGAAATGTCAGCATTTGCTATGGGACTCGTAAGCGGCGCTCTCGGTAGGGTGGGGCCATGCGAAGACGACCGTGCGACCGAGGAGGAATAGCCATGAACGCCGCCACCCATTCTTGCACCGAAGCCGCGTCTCTGGAAAGGCCGGTGAACCCCTATTCGCGTGACGCCTGGCCACCGCCGCGCCCGTTGGCCGTGCGCCAGGGCATGCGCGTGGTGCCCCTGGTGGGTGCTATCGGGCTGGCGGTGTTCCTGCTGATCGCGGCGTTCCAGTTGGCCTCGCTGTATCTGGGCGGCCCGGGCGATGCGAGCCAGGCCCTGGCGGCCTCGGCCGAGCCGGCGCGGCCCGGCGACGGCTCAGAGGCGGCCAGCACGCCCCGCAGCGAGTGGCGCGCCGGCGAGGTGCCCTACCTCTACCAGATCGACCCCACCTGGTCGTCGGCGCCCTATGCCGGGACGGATGTGGCCGAGGCCGGCTGCGGTCCCACGAGTCTGGCCATGGTGTACGTGGTGCTGACGGGCAAGACCGACTACGATCCCGAGGCCATGGCGGCCTTCAGCGAGAGCGGCGGCTACGTGGAAGAAGGCATGACCGCCTGGCGCTTTATGCGCGACGGTGCCGCCCAGCTGGGCCTGGCTTCCCGCGAGCTGTCGCCTGATGCGGGGCAGGTGCTGAATGCCCTGCGCTCTGGCCAGCCGGTGATCTGCTCGGTGGGCCCGGGCGACTTCACCACGACGGGCCACTTCATCGTGCTGGCCGGGGTGGCCGACGACGGCGGCGTGGTGGTGCACGACCCCAACAGCCCCGCCAACAGCGCGAAGACCTGGGAGGTGGACCGCATCCTCGGCCAGTGCCGCAACCTGTGGGCCTTCCAGCGCGCCTAGGGCGTACTGGGGAAGTACAGGTGCGGGGTTGCTGGTGGCTGCCGGGCGATTCCGGGTAGCTGTGCGGCGCGGGACGGCTGTGCGGCGCTGGGCGGCTGCGCGGCTGTGCGGCGCTGGGCGGCTGCGCGGCGCGGGGCGGCTGAATGCCGTTGCCGAACGACAGAAATGACGTTTGAGCGAGGGGAGACGCGGGGTTCGACCGCCGAAACCTCGCCCAAACGTCATTTTGCGCACGTTTTCCCACGCGCAGACTCGCTCAAACGTCATTTCTGTCGTTTGAGAAAAGTCGCGGGCTGCAAAAGAGCACACGGGCGGTGTGAAACTGCGCTGCTCATTTGGTGGGCGGCGCACTTAGGCTTGGCTCGGCGGGTAGAATGGCCCCACGGCTCATTAAGAGAAAGGAGGCCACCGTGGATTCCGTCGTTTCCGCGCCCTCGGTGCCGCCCCAACCTGCGCCCGCCGCGGCGCCCCAGCCCCAACCCCAGCCCCAGCCGCGAGCCGCTGCGCCCGTGCTGTGGTGCCAGAACCTCACCAAGGCCTATGGGCCGGCTGTGGCTCTCGACCGCTTCACCGTGTCGGTGCCCGCAGGCCGTGTCGTGGGGCTGCTCGGCCCGAACGGCTCGGGCAAGACCACCCTGCTGAAGATAGTCGCCGGCGTGAGCCACCCCACGGCTGGTGAAGTGCGCGTGGCCGGGCTGCCCGTCGGCCCCGACAGCAAGGCCCTCGTGTCCTATCTGCCCGAGCGCCCCTATTTCTCCCGCTCCATGCGGGTGCGCGAGATGCTGGCCTACTTTGCCGACTTCTATCCCGACTTCGACACCGCCCTGGCCCACGAGATGCTGGGCCGGCTCGGCGTGGATCCGACGTCAGTTTGCGCGTCGCTTTCCAAGGGTACCGTGGAGAAGGTGCAGCTGACCCTGGTCATGGCGCGTCACGCGGCCCTGTACCTTCTAGACGAGCCCATCGGTGGCGTGGATCCGGCGGCGCGCGACTACATCCTGTCCACGATCATCCGCGCCTATCGGCCCCAATCCACCATTATCCTTTCCACGCACCTCGTGCGCGATGTGGAAACGGTGCTGGACGACTTCATTCTGCTGCGCTACGGTCAGATGCTGCTGCACGCGCCGGTGGCCTATGTGCGCGAGAAGGGCACCACGCTGGACGCCTTCTTCCGAGAGGAGTTCCGATGCTAGGCAAGCTGATGACCTACGAGTTGCGGGCTCTGTGGAAGCCTGCGATTATCATGGTTGCGATTATGGTCGCGGCCGGCATGATCGGAGCTGGCTGCCTCGGCGCGACCCAGGCGCTCGGCGAGGTGGCCAGAAGCGGCAACGGCATCCTGGCGGCGCCGATGGCCGGCAATGCCACGGCAGTGCTCTTCATGGCGGCCCTGTTCTGCGGCTTTCTCGTGGGGGCGGCCGTGGCGGCGTTCTACGTGTTCGTGGCGATGCGCTTCTACCGCACCTTATTCACCGATGAGGGCTATCTGACCCTTACCCTGCCCGTGCGCGCGGGCACGCTGGTCATGGCGAAGTTCTGGGTCGCCTATCTGCTGCTCGTCGCCCTTGCCCTGGGGGCGCTGCTGATGTACACCTTGATGGTGCTGGCCGTCAGCGGCGGCGACGTAGATGCCGTTGCGGGCATGCTCTCCATCATGGGAGGCTGGGGCGCGTTCGTGGCCGACGGCGATGTTGCCAGCGCGCTGGGCGGCATCGTGAACACATTGGTGACCTGCGCCTATGCTCTTGGCCTGGCATTTTGCAGCCTGACGCTGGGCGCCTGGTGGGCCCGCCGCCACAAGGTGGCCGCCGCCGTGGGCGTGTACCTGGCCGTGGGATGGGCGATTGCGCTGGTCTTCTCCATTGCGGGGGTTTTGGCCATGGCCGGCGATGTAGTGTCCTGGAATGTCGCCCTGACGGTCGTGTCGCTGGTGCAGACCCTCGCGAACATCGGCGTGGCCGCGGGCGGTCTGGCCCTGTCGGCCCATCTTCTGCGGACGAAAATCGACTTGAGCTAAAGCTGCTGCGAGGTCTCCTCCGCTGCGAGCGTCCATCACGCGGGGGCGGTCTCAACTTGCTCGCGTCCGCCTGCCAGTCCGTCCGGGATCGTCTCCGTCTGCGGGAACCTGGGATTGATGTGGCCCGATCTTAGCTGGCAGCTAATGAAACGCCGAGGCAGAACCGATACCCTCACTTCTTGTCTATCAGGAGGATTATCTCTCAGAGAAGAAGGGAATCATCATGGAGAAGAAGCCGACCTCGGGGATGGCAGTTGCAGGGCTGGTGCTGGGTATCATCGCGTTGGTCAGTTCGTTTGTGCCGTTGCTGAATCTGCTGTCGTTTCCGTTCGTGCTCCTGTCTATCATCTTCGGCGCCATCGGGGTGTGGCAGACGGTGAAGGGCTCCAAGGGTGGCAAGGGCCTGGCCATTGCCGGCTTGGTGCTGGGCATTCTGGCGTTGGTGGTGACCGGGGTTATGTACGCCAGCGCCGCCGCCGTAGCCGACTCTGCCGCCAGCTCGACGGCGAGCGTTGCGGAAGGAGCGGGCGAGACGGTGGCCGCCGAGCAGGACGAAGGGAGTGCGGCCTATGGGGTGACTATCGACGGCTGCCGCGTGACCGAGGACTACGCGGGCGAGGCGGTGGCGGTGGTAACCTATACCTTCACCAATAACAGCGAGGTTGCGACCAGCTTCGTGGTAGCCCTGCATCCCGAGGTGTTTCAGAACGGCGTGGAGCTGAACACGGCGGTCGGCAGCAATTGGGATTCCGAGACGTACCTCAGCGATGTGAAGCCCGGCTCGTCAACGACGGTGGAGATCGGGTATCAGCTGGGGGACATGAGCGACATCACGGTGGAGGTGAGCGAGCTGCTCGATTTTGACGGCACGCTGCTGGCCGAGCAGACGTTCTCGCTGGCCTAAGCGGCCCCGTGCGGTACGGCTTGCGGCGCCCTGCGTCTTTTCGGCTGCGGGGCGTCACCGGGATGCGGGTATGGTAATGGCGCGACGGAGAAGGAAGAGGCGTGTGGAGGAACCGCTGACTGAGGATATGCTGACGGAGCTTCTGGAAGCGCCCGACCCCGCGCGATTCATCGATCGTGCGGAAGTGGGCCGCCGCGACCTCGCGGGCTATTTGAACCAACTGCTCGAGGAACATGGGTTAAAGCGCGCGGCCGTGGTGCGCGTGGCAGGTATCAACGAGACGTTCGGATACCAGATATTCACCGGTGCCCGCAAGGCCTCGCGCGACAACCTGCTGAAGATCGCGTTTGCCCTGGGAGCGTCTCTGCGCGAGACGAACCGCCTGTTGCAGGCGGGCGGTGCCAACGAACTGTACTGCAAGAACCGTCGGGACGCCATCATTATCTTTGCGATCTCTCATGGCTATTCTCTGCAGAAGACGGAGGAGGAGCTCTACCGGTTCGGTGAGCCGACGATTAGCTAGACGGTATCGCGGCTGGAATCAGGCTGCGTCCGATGCCGTTTGGCGGCGGGCAGCGGCTTTCTTTGGTACCATGGACGCCATGGAAGACGATCCCTTGCTGACATATCTTAACGCGCTGGCCCGCGACGAATGCTATCGGGTTGAGGCGGTGCTGAAGGTGGCGCCCCACGAGACGACCGAGGTGGTCTCCTTCGTGGGGGCCAACGAGGCCGCGCTCGGCCCCTTTGTGCGCAAGCGCATCAGCGGGGATGCGCCTTTGGGAAGCGCGTACCGTCTGCTGTGGGGCGCTTGGCGCGCGGGGCGGCGGTTTCGCCATCTGCCTCGCATCTACGATGTGCACGAGGGCGATGGCGAGCTGATCGTGGTGATGGAGTACGTGGCCGGACGCACGCTGCGCGACGAGGTGTATGCGCGCGATGGATCGTTGGCCCTGGCAGCGGAGCTGTTTCCGTCGTTGTGCGATGGGGTGATCGAGCTGCACGAGGAGGTGGGTGCGCCGCTGATCCATCGTGATTTGAAGCCGAGTAACGTTGTGGTGAACGGCCCGGTGCTGACTATCATCGACTTCGGCATCGCCCGTGCTTTTCGCGCCGGAGCGCCGCATGATACCACCCATTTCGGCACGCGGTCCTATGCGCCGCCCGAGCAGTTCGGCTACGGGCAGACCGACGTGCGCAGCGATGTGTACGCTTTGGGAATGATCCTGTATTACCTGCTGACCGAGCGCGATCCCGATCCGTCGGTAGCGGCCGGCGGCTTTGCCGCTCCTGATGTGCCCCCGTGCTTGCGCGGGGTGCTGCAGCGGGCGTGCGCTTTCGATCCGGCGGCGCGCTTCTCGTCGGTGCGTGAGCTGAAAGCGGCGTTTCTGGCGTCGGTCGCGGCGTCGGCGGCACCCGGCCCGACGATGACGGTCGCGGCGTCGGTGGCACCCGGCCCGACGATGGCGGGCTCGGGAGGCGCGCCGCTGCCAGAAGGCGGTCCGCCGCGGGCCGCCGCGGCCGCCGGGGGTGCGGGCGGGTCTGCTTCCGCGGCCGCCGACGTTGGCTTCGCGCCCTTAAGCGCGGGGAAGGTGTGGACGGCGCGCAGCATCGCTGTCGCGCTGCTGTGGGTGCTGTTTATGGTGACGTGTGTCGGCTTGCCCTTCGATCCCGGCACGACCTACGCCCACTGGCCCTTGGGGTTGCGTATGGCGTTCTACTGGACCTTCGGGCCGTTGTTCTTCACGGGTGCGGGAGTTTTGCTTGTGGGAGATGGGCTCTTCGCGAAGCTGTTTGCGCCACTCGGTTTGGACACGCGCAATCGCAAGCGCTTGCTCGGCTGGGCACTCATAGCCGCCAGCGTGCTGGCGGTAGGCGTGACCACGGCTCTAGCCTCTGCCTGCGGGTTCGACACCCGGTCGTCTTAGGCCCTGCGAGCCGCAGGGGTTCCGAGGTCGGTTCCGAGGCCCGAAGGGGCGCCCTTCGGCCCACCCGCAAGCTGGACAGCCTCGGGCTCGGGCTGGCGGGCGGCCTTGCGGGCGCCTTCGCGAGGGCGCTCGCGCACCCAGTCCTTTCCCGCTCGGTCTCTTAGCCTTCCCAGCGGGTTTCCCAGAAGGCGACGGCGCTGGCGGCGGCCACGTTCAGGGAATCCACGCCGTGGGCCATGGGGATGCGCACCGTGTAATCGCAGGTGGCGATCGTGGCAGGCCGCAGGCCGTCGCCCTCGGTGCCCAGAACCAAGGCCAGCTTGTCGGCGGCTTTCAGGCGCGGGTCGGCCACGGAGATGGAGTCGTCCGACAGTGCCAGGGCCGCGGTGGCGAACCCGGCGTCGCGCAGCAGGGCCGCGCCCTCGGCGGCCCAGTCGCGGTCAGTGCCGATGCGCGCCCAGGGCACCTGGAACACCGTGCCCATGGCCACGCGCGAGGCGCGGCGGAACAGCGGGTCGTGGCAGGAGGGTGTGAGCAGCACCGCGTCGATGCCCAAAGCCGCCGCGCTGCGGAAGATGGCCCCGATGTTCGTATAGTTCGTGATGTCCTCCAGCACCGCCACGCGATGGGCACCGGCCAGCAGGTCGGTCAAGGCGGGCTCGGGTGCGCGGTGGAAGGCGCAGAGGGGGCCGCGAGTCTCCTGGTAGCCGGTGAGGGCCCGCACCTCCTCGGTGGGGGCCACGATGACCGGCGCCTCGGGGGCCGCCGCGCGAATGCGATCGAGCAGCGGCGCGGCGGCCCGTTCCCAGCGCGCGTCGGTCAGCACGGCGAAGGGGCGGTGCCCTGCTGCGAGGGCCCGCTCGATCACGTTCACCGATTCCGCCACGAACAGTCCCGCGGACAGACGGTCGGGAGCGCCGGTGGGGTCGCAAGCCCGAGCGAGGCCCACCAGCTGCTTCGGGTCGCGCAGCTCGCCGTCGGTCATGGTGGCGAAGGGGGCCAGGTGCGCGCGGGCGCGCTCGTCGGCGGCGGGGAAGGTGGGTTCCATGGGGCTCCTACAGTTTCGGGTTCTTGGCGATGGACGCCGGAACCGACGCCAGGTACCGACCAGGATACACGATGAAGCCCAGGCTGCCGAGGCGCGACAGCCCCGCCATCAGGGCCACGGGCGCGCCGAAGCAGACGAGCGCTCCCAGCCCCAGACAGGCCCAGGGCGCCACCGGCGGCACGCCGAGGCTGACCAGCAGGAAGAACAACAGCCGCAGGCACAAGGGCGCCATCAGCCAGAAGGCCATGGTGTAGCGCGTGGCAAAGCCGTAGAAGCGGCTCTGCATGCCCGAGCGGAACAGGGTGGAGAACAGCGAGACGACCCACATGATGCCGATGGCGTCCAGGATGGCATGGGACGCTTCCCCGATCCAGCCGGCCGTGAAGGTGATGATGCTCGCGGCGATCCACAGAGCCCCGAGCGCCCAGGCCTTCTCGCGGCTGCGCATGAGGGGCAGTGCCCGCAGAAGCGCGATGGCGATGCCGCCGGCGAACCAGATCCAGTTCTCCGCTACCGATGAGACGGCGTAGGGCAGGGCGGCGGCCGCAGGCGCTGTGCTCGGCAGCGTCCACAGCGCTACGATGGCGATCTTGCAGATTACGGCGGCCAGCACGATTCCGTAGGCGTTGCGGCGGCTGATGGGGGTGGGGGTGATGGCGTACAGCAGAAAGCAGGTGTAGAAGTAGCCGAGCGGGGCCACCGGTTCCAGGAGCAGGGCACGGGCCGCTTCGGGCAGCGTGAGGGTGCGCGCAGTGCCCGTGAGCGACCCGGTGGCCAGGCCCAGCAGGGTGAACACGGCGAAGGGCACGAGCAGCACCACGGCCTCGCGGCGCAGGTTCAGTGCCCAGGCGCGGCGGGTGCGCACGGTACGGTAGCGCTGGTAGAGGTACCCGGTGCAGAAGAAGAACACGGGGAACTGCAGGGGGAACAGGCAGTCCTGGGCCCAACGGGCCGCGCCCGCGTCGGGAATGGCGCCCACGCCGGCCGCGAAGGTGAGCAGGCTGCCCAAGGCGATGAGCAGGGCTGCGGTGGCCTCCAGGTTTCGCACCCAGGTGTCGTGGGGATGGTCGATGCCGTGGCCGTGCATTTCCTGGACGGCATCGGTGCGCGGGGATATGTTGAGGAAATCAGTCATAGGCCTCTCGGGTCTCACGGTAACATGGGCGGCCTATCCTAGGGCATCGGCGGCGGGAACGTTTGCCCAACCATTACCTTTTCGGGTACGCGGCGACGGGATCGCTTGCGACGGCGGAGGGCGCGGAAGTCGGCGCAGGCGGGGAAGGGGCCGGGATTGGTGCGGGCGGCACGTCGGCGGCGGGTGTCGCGGGGGTTGCGGGCACCGTCGCCCGCGCTGCAGGCGGGAGGGGCTCGGAGCCGTTGACGAGCTGCTCGAATTCCCGGCGGCGGCTCACGCCGGCTTTGCGGAAGATGTTCGAGGCATGGAACTGCACCGTGCGCGGCGCGAGTTGGCAGCGCTCGGCGATGTCCTGGTAGCTGCACTGCTGCAAGATGAGCTGGGCGACGGTGGTTTCCCGCGGTGTGAGGCCGAGTGCCTCCAGGCGCTGCCGTTGTCGGGCGACCATGTCGCGTCGGCGGCCTTTCCGCAAAAATGCGCGCAGTTGTGTTGCCGCGAAGTGAAGGAGAGAGATGTGGTCGTTCATGATGGCTCCTTACCGGGGTGGGAATCTCCGCCCGCATTCCCATCCTAGCACTGCAAGACCGCTTCGATGCGTTCCCATATAATCGTTTATCATCTGTTTATATATAGTGTAAGCGTGTAATCTTATCTCTCAAGAAAAGTCGATGAGCTCGGGAATCTTCCTGCCGGCGCCTGCAGAAGATGTGGGTGCGTCGTTGGGGAACCGTGGACTTTCTCGGTAAGTAAAGGGAGGGCCGCGCGTCCATGGTAGGATTTTGCGTCGCCCTGCGCTGGCTCGCTGCGCGGGCAGAAGCGTTGTCGCGGATGCGCCGCGGCATTCCCGAGAGTAAGGTGCGAATTCGGCATGGATATGTTCATCGAGATTCTGAAGGCGTTCTTCATCGGCGTGGTGGAGGGCATTACCGAGTGGCTGCCCATCTCCTCTACGGGCCATATGATCCTCGTGGACGAGTTCGTGCGGCTGTCCGTGTCGCCCGAGTTCCTCGAGTTGTTCTTGGTCGTCATTCAGCTGGGCGCCATCATGGCCGTGCTCATCCTGTATTTCCACAAGCTGAATCCCTTCTCGCCCCGCAAGACCGCGCCGGAGAAGCGCGGTACCTGGCGACTGTGGGGCATGGTGGCCATCGGCTGCGTTCCGGCGGCGGCCATCGGGCTGACGCTGGACGACTTCTTCAACGAGTACTTCTACAACGCATGGACCGTGGCTGTCGCCCTCATCGTGTACGGCGTGGTGTTCATCCTGCTGGAGCGCCGCAACCGCCGGCGCGAGGCGGCCTGGCTGGCTTCCCGTCGGCCTCGCGGCGCCCACGAGCGCGTTTCCGAGGTGGGTCCGGGCACCGACGGCGACGATGCCGAGGCCGCTCTGTTCCGCGTGCGCACCGTGGACGAGATCGATTGGAAGACGGCGCTGAAGATCGGCTGCTTCCAGATGCTCGCCATCATTCCCGGTACCTCGCGTTCCGGCTCCACCATCATCGGCGGCATGCTCTGCGGCTGCTCGCGCACGGCGGCGGCCGAGTTCACGTTCTTTTTGGCCATTCCCGTCATGTTCGGCTGGGGCGTGCTGAAGCTGATCAAGTATATCCTGGCCATGGGCCTGGCCATGACCGCCACTGAGATCGCGGTGCTTATCGTGGGCATCCTCACGGCGTTCGTGGTGTCGGTCATCTCCATCAAGTTCCTCATGGGCTATATCAAGAAGAACGACTTCACCGCCTTCGGTGTGTACCGCATCATCGTGGGCATCGTGGTGCTGGCCTATTTCGGCGTGAAGGTGCTGCTGTAGACGGTCGCGCGGGCGCGTCGGCCCCGGTACATAGGGGCGGTTGCGGCCCGTTTTAACGGCGGGATGTGAGGCCCACTCTCTCCATGAAGGCGATGAACTCATGGTCAGCCGGGGTGAGAGCGCGGTCTTTGCGGAAGCACAACGAGAAGCCCCAGGGCATGTTGATGAGGGGAATGCCCCGGATGCCCCTCATCTCAATCGGGTCCACGCAGGCCCGTGTGGTGATGCCGATGCCCTTGCCTTGGGCGGCGCATCGCAAGGCCATGAACATCTCGTCGACCGCTTTTAGGCGGGCTCTCGGGATGCTCCTTCGCACGAACTCGGAGAACAAGTTCGCCCACTCTGGGTCATTGGAGGGAAATATCAGCTGAAAGTCGGCCAGGTCGTCGTTTGCGATGGTCTCGTTCCCGTACAGGGGATTGGTGTCGGGAACCCAGGCGAAGGGGCAGTCGGAATAGATGGGCACCTCGGCAAGGTCGGGATGATCGATGGGGTGGGGCAGCAACCCGTAGTCGTATTTTCCGCTGATCACTTCTTGGATGCCGAGGTAATCGGGCATGAGGTCGATGCCCTTCAGGTGCACCGAAGAAGGTGCAGAAGTGGGCCTACGTGTTCTTCGGCCTGGTGTACGTGCGCCTGGTCAGCATTCTTCTGCCCTCGGCGTTCCACGGCGGCTCGTCAGCGCAATTGTCTATCGCGATTTACACGATCCTTTTTAGCGTCTATGTGGCACTCGGAATTCGCCGGGCCGTAATTGATCGAAAGGATGGGGTCCGAGGTTGAGCGACGATTCGCGGTTGCTCCTGAAGCTCTCATTTTGCCTCCGGTGATTCTGTCAGGGACATTTCTATGCTAGAATACCAAATGCTTGGTACCAAGCGCTTGGTAGGGAGGACCTATGACGGAGCCAGCGAAGATGCAGCCGCAGCGGATCAAAGTGTCCCGTAAGCGACAGATCACCATTCCCGCCCGGGCGTATCGGGATATGGGCTTTACCGAGTACGCCCTCATTGAGCAAACGGACGAAGGGCTGCTCATCAAGCCGCTCGCCGTAGAAGACGAGGGGGTCTCGCTCGATGTGCTCCGGCGGCTCGTCGCCGAGGGCTACGAGGGAGAGGCGCTCATCGAGCGCTATGCCGCCGTCTGCCCGCACGTGATTCGGTTCGAGGACGCAAGGGCGACCGTGCCGGGGAACGGCGGCGCGAACGCGGCATCGGGGATCGGCGGTGCACGGGCGGCGGGGTTTGCAGGCGAAGGTGCGGGGGCTGCCACGCCCGCGAGCAAGGGCACCGCGAAAGTGCCGGTGCCGCCGGATGGTACCCCGGAGGAGGAGAGGACGCGGGTGCTCGACGCCGTGGCACGGGAGTGCGCCCGCTTTGAAGCCATTACGCGCGGCTATGTGTTCGGCTCCTTTGCGCGGGGGGATTTCGTCGCCGCGAGCGACGTGGACGTTCGTCTGGAATACGACCAGGAAGCTCCCTTCACGCTGTTCGAGGTGGCTCAATTCCAGAAACACCTGGAGCGGGCCTGCGGACGTGCCGTCGACGTGGTGACGGCCAAACAGGTGAAGAACGCCAACCTCGCCGCCGCCATCCAGCGGGAGAAGGTGCTGGTCTATGAGCGCTAAGGCCACCGATCTCGCTCGGGTTCAAGAGATATTCGACCTTATCATGGAGACGCAGGGGCAGATCGAGCGCCTCGGCATTACCGAGCAGCGCTTCAAAAGCCCGGCTACGGATGCCGATCGCCTTTTCTCTGAGGCCATTATGGGGCACGTGCTGCGCGTTGCCGAAGAGGCGGGATCGCTGAGCGATGAGGCACTGGGCCATTACGCTTTCGAGCGCCGGGCCATCAAGGGCGTGCGCAATCGGCTGGCCCATGCCTACGGCGACGTGGACGCTGATGTTATCTGGAATGTGGTGCAGGATGATTTCCCCAAGCTGCTCGAAGGCTGTCAGGCCTACTGCGATCACCACGGCCTGGAATTGGAAGTATCGGATGTCTGATCGTCGCTGGTGATGGGACGAGGTGGCGCTGCTGCGATGGCTCGCTTCGTCTTGGGCCGATCCGATATTGCCCCTTGAGAATCGATGGGCCAGTGCCAGTGCTATACTGACGGGAGTTTGGTGGGAGGGAGAGGGCGGCATGGGGCGCATGGGCAGCGAGGCGTTGTTGGCAGCGGCGGGGTATGGATGCTCGCTCGCTTTAAGCGCGCTGTCGTTTTGGAGCCCGTTGTCGCTGGTTCCCTCGGCGGTGTCTCAGGAGGCGCCGAGCTTTTACTTTTTGGTCCATTTCGGTTTGGTGCTGAGTTTCGTTATGGTGATCATCGGCCACTTCGGT
This sequence comes from Adlercreutzia mucosicola DSM 19490, assembly GCF_000422625.1. Lineage (GTDB taxonomy): Bacteria > Actinomycetota > Coriobacteriia > Coriobacteriales > Eggerthellaceae > Adlercreutzia > Adlercreutzia mucosicola. The sequence continues at coordinate 158,526 of NZ_AUGK01000006.1, forward strand.
GATGGGACGCGGGTGCCGCGGGTGCTGTTCGCAGCTGCCTTCGTGCTGCTGGTCATGGGATTTGCCTTGTCGGCCAACAGCTTGGGCGGCGCCTTCGATCTGCCTGCGGCGGTGCTGTCGAGCGGGGCGTTGTGCACGGGGTTGGGATCGGGTTTCGCGCTCATGTGCTGGATGCTCGTGTTCGAGCGCTTCGCTCTTCGGTGCGCTTGGATGGTCATGGTGGCCGGCTCGGTGTTCGCTGCTGTGCCCACGCTGACGATTTCCTTCTTACAGACGGTCAATCCGCTCTCGTTCTCGTCGCTCGTGCTGATTCTGCTTCTGCTCAGTCTGGTGTTTCTGGTGCTGGCCATGCAGGGAGGCGGGGCAGCCGCGGCAGGGAGCGCTGTGCCGCTCGCGGGGACGCAGGAGTCGGCGCCCCTGCCTCGGGAGGCTGGCCGCGCCGATGACTCCCCGTTGTCATCGCTGCGCCGGGTGGGTGCTCATTTCGGACTGGCCCTGGCCTGCATCGTGGTGCTGGCGTTGTTCCAGCCCCTGCTGGATGCCTCGGGCCTGAACGCTGGGCTCTCGTCCTGGGGCAAAACGCTGCTTTCCCAGGGAGGCAACATCGCCGGGGCCCTGGCGATGCTGGCCGTGGGCCGGGTAACTCGGTGGCGCATCGACGTGCCGCGCATCTTCCTTTGCGTGACACCGGTCTTCGCTACGGTCTGCCTGTTCTTCCCCTTCGTGAGCGAATGCTACTGGTTCATTTTCTCGTTCGTGAGCATGCTGCTGTTCTCGGTGTTGTCCCTGGGTGTCATGCTGAGCTGTCTGCAATTTGCTTCGAAGAAGACGGCGCCGCTGCTGCTTACCTACGGCGTGTTGGGATTTTGCCTCTATGCGCCGGGTCTGATCGGCATGGCGGCGGGTCAGGTGACCCGCCAGCTGTGCGGTTCGTCGAAGCTGGTGCTGGCCGTGGCTTTGCTGCTGATGGTGGGTATCTGCGTGGCGCTGGCCCTGTGCATCGGTCGCCGCCTGCTGGATGGAGGGAGGACCGACCATCTGCGCAACCCGTTGCCGCTGTCGAACCCCAACGACCAGAGTGTCGGCGAAGGGCCGCCGGCGCCCGTTGCGTCTGCGAGTCTTGAAGCTGCCTGTGTGGCGTTGGGGGAGGGCTTCAACCTGACGGCCCGGGAAGGGGAGATCCTCACGATGCTCGCCCATGGGCGCAACGTGCCCTTCATCGCCGAGACGCTCGCTCTGTCTTCCCACACGGTGCGCGGCTACGTGAAATCGCTGTACGCGCGCCTCGATGTGCATTCGCGCCAAGAGCTCATCGACCTCGTTGAGCAACGGTTACCTTCGAGTAATTTCAACGAGTAACCGTCTGACCAGGTAGTTTTCTACCCCCTACTTTGAGGGGTGGGAAGGTTTTCGCCCCAAACGCCCCGTGGTGGGGCTACCGTCAGCGGAGGGCACCTCGCTAGCATGGGGCCATCTTGCTGGAAATCCGTTCAGCGAGGTGGTCTTAAGGAGGGAACTTCCATGGAACTGAATCGACGCGACTTTCTCAAGGGTGCCGTAGTAACAGGTGCGCTGGCTGCGGGCGGCGCGCTAGCCGGTTGCGCGCCGGCCGCGAAAGAAGGCAATGCCGCGAACGGGACCGCAGCGGCACCGGCCGAGGGTGCCGCTTCCGAGTACCTGACGGCTGCGTCGGCCACGCAGAAATGGGCCTTCGAGATTCCGCCCGAGCCCATCACCGACATTGCCGAGACAGTGGAGGCCGACGTGGTCGTGGTCGGCGCCGGCACGGCGGGTCTCGTGACGGCTTACTCGGCGCTCCAGCAGGGGCTGGACGTCGTGGTGGTGACGGCATCTTCTATCCCCATCTCCCGCGGCGGCTCGAACAACGCCATCTACTCCAAGCAGATGGAGAAGGAGGGCTTCCCGCGCCAGGATCCTTACTTCATCCTGAAGGAGATGGCCGAGAACTCCAACAACGTGGACCAGCGCAAATGGTACCGCTACTACCATAATAGCGAGGAGGCCATGAACTGGATGATCGACATCATGGAGGGCGCGGGTTTCCAGACGGGCATCGAGCGCACCTCGAACATGGTAGAGGACAGCTTGTTCTACCAGGCCCCTGCAGCTCACGGCTGGATCAACGCCGAGAATCAGGCGGTGGGCATGACTCAGCCCTTCGTGGTGAACACCCTCTCCGAGAAGATTCAGGCTGAGGGCGGCCGGGTGCTCTTCAAGAACATCGGGCGCCAGTTGGTGCGTGGTGGCGTCCCCAACGGCACTACGGGTCGCGTGACCGGCATCGTTTGCGAGCGCGAGGACGGCAGCTTCGCCCAGTACAACGGCACCAGGGCCGTGGTGCTGGCCACGGGCGACTTTTCTTCCAACCGCGACATGATGGCGAAGTACGCGCCCCAGGCGCTGGATATGGTGGCCGATGAGGTGTACGACACCGTGAACTACGACAAGGAGTTCGTGTTCGGCGGCTTGTTCCCCGGCGACGGCCAGCGCATGGGGCTGTGGGTCGGCGCGGCGTGGCAGAAGACCTTCCCCTGCGCGCCCATGGGCGCCACCATTAACGCGGGCACCACGCCGAACGCCTACCAGAACTTCTGGGGCCTCTTGGTGAACCGCGATGGCCAGCGCTTCATGAACGAGTACTGCTCGAACATCTTGGGTGGTCGCGCTCAGACGCTGCAGCCGGGCGGCGAGTCCTTCGCGCTGTGGGACGTGAACTACTCGAATTTGCCCGACTGGTATCCGGGCCAGGGCGGCTACGGCATTCTGGAGAAGCTCGCGCCAGAACAGGTGGTAGAGCTGTGGGAGGATTCCGTGGCTTCGGGCGCCTACATCAAGGGCGACACGTTGGAAGAGGTGCTCGAACAGGTGGGATTGCCGGTGGAGGAGACCATAGCCACCATCGAGCGCTACAACGAACTATGCGAGGCCAAGGAGGACACCGACTTCTTCAAGCGACCCGAGAACCTGTTCCCCATCAAGACGCCGCCCTTCTATGCGAACAAAGCGGCTGGCACGCCGGGCTTGCTGACCATTCTGGGCGGCCTGCGCACCGACGACAACATGCGCGTGTGCGATGCGGATGACCATCCCATCGAGGGTCTGTACAACGTGGGCACTATGGTGGGCGACTTCTATTCCGGCTTTTACACCTTCCAGGTCGAGGGTGTGAACTATGGCGCATGCTGCCTTACCTTCGGATACCTGACGGGCAAGTTCATCGCCGAGAACGAGTAGTATTCGCTCGGGATAGGTGCTTGACGGCGCATAAGTTGGGCCTTCCTGCCGTGGGGTAGGGAGGCCCAACTCGTGGAAAGGTGACAGTTCGGTAACCGAACAATGTCAGGGATGTTGCCTGGTCAACTGATTGTTTTCAGGTGAGGTGACGGGGATGTGCCAGGGCATTGCCGCCTTTAGTATGGTGCCCGTACAGAGGAGATGCCTCGCCAGGGCGCATCCGCGGGGAGGGCGGTGGCGCTGAACGTGAGAGCGGGCGGGGCATTGCAGGCGCTTGAGGATAGGAGTTGTCCCATGGAGAAGTTTTTCGGTATTGTGCGGTCGAACAATTTGGTACAGGCGGTGCTGTGCATCGCGTTCGGCCTGTTTCTGATGATCTATCCGTCCATCACCATTCAAGGCATTATCATGCTATTCGGCGTGGCCCTGGCGCTCATGGGGCTAGCGGGCCTCGCATCGTACTTCCGCCAGCGTAGCGTGCGCTACCGCAACACGGGCACGCTGATGACGGCGGTGTTCTATCTGATCATCGCGCTCATCGCGTTTGTGTTCCCGAAGGTGATCGCCGGGTTCTTCTCGGTGGTGCTCGGCGTGGTGCTTATCTTGCTCGCCATTGTGAACGTGGTGCGCGCCGTGGGGCTGCGCTCGTTCGGTAGCAGCATCTGGATCGCCGTGCTGGCGGCGGCCGTAGTGGTGGGCGTCGGTGGCGTGCTCATCGTGGTGAATCCCTGGGGCGCCTCCATGACCTTCGTGCTGGTGCTGGGCGCGGCCTTCATCGCCAACGGCGCGGTGGATCTGTTCATCGAGTGGTACACTCGCGATTCAGAGAAGAAGGCCGATCTGGCGATGCGCCCGCGCTAGGGTGTGCTCGTCGCGGGGCCGGGGCGCGCGGCGCGGAGCGTCGCAGCGATGCTTTGCCGGGCCGTTGCGCTGGCGTTCCCGCTGTTTCCGCATTCCGCTGGCTCGCATTCGATTTTGCCGATGGCGGCCCGTCGCGGGCTTCTATAACTTAATTGCCCCATGACCCCTGCTTGCGCGGGGGTCTTTGCTATCATGGACGCCACGCGAGGGCCGTCTGCGCCGCGTGGGCGCGCCGGCCATGCTCGTTCAAGTTTTGGTACACGAAAGGAAAAGCGATGTCTGAAGAGAACAGCAATCTTGCCGAGATTCAGAAGCATCGTGAGCAGATCGACGCCATTGACCGCGAGATCGTCGCGCTTTTGAACAAGCGCGCCGGCCATTCGCTGGTCATTCGCGGTCTGAAACCCGGTGCGCATATGGGTCTGTACGACGCGCGCCGCGAGGAGGAGATCTTCGCGCGGGTGGACAGCTACAACGAGGGGCCGCTGTACAACGAAAACCTCCGCGAGATTTATGCCACCATCCTCAAGATCATGAAGGAGGCGCCGTCCGTATGAGCGAAGTGAAGATTGCCCCCATCCCCGATCTCGGCCAGCGCACCGACGAGATCACCATTTACGCCGGGCCCTGCTCGGTGGAATCGGCAGAGCAGTTCAACGAGGTGGCGGAGTGCGTCGCCGATCTCGGTCTTTCCTGGATCCGCGGTGGCGCCTTCAAGCCCCGCACCAACCCGCACTCCTTCCAGGGCTTGGGCGAAGAGGCGCTCAAGATCATGAAGGCCGCCGGCGACACCTACGGCCTGAAGACGCTCACCGAGGTCATGGACTCGGCCCACTGCCAGCTGGTGGCCGATTACGTGGACGGCCTGCAGGTGGGCGCCCGCAACTTCCAGAACTTCAGCCTGTTGAAGAAGATCGGCCAGGTGACCGCCGAGAGCCAGCAGATGGTGCTGTACAAGCGCGGTTTCGCCGGCACCATCGCTGAATGGCTGGCCGCCACCGACTACATCACCGACTGCGGCAACAACAACGTGGTGCTGTGCGAGCGCGGCATCCGCACCTTCGAGACGGCCACCCGCTTCACGCTGGACATCGCTGCGGTGCCGGTCATCCACAAGCAGTCGCTGTATCCGGTGTGCATCGACGTGTCGCACCCGGCCGGCCAGCGCGACCTGGTGCCGGCCCTGGCGAAGGCGGCCGTGGCGGCTGGGGCCGACTCGCTCATGATCGAGGTGCATCCCAACCCGCCGGTGGCCCTGTCCGACGGTCCCCAGCAGCTGACCCCGGCCCAGTTCCGCGAGCTCGTCGCTGAGCTGCGCGAGTTGGCCGCCTGCCTGGGCAAGAAGATCGTATAACGCGACTTTTCGTTGTAGGGAAAGATGGCAAAGCCCCCGACGACACCGCTCGTCGGGGGCTTTTTCTGCTGCACAGCGGTTCAAGCGGCCGCTTCCCGAGGGGCGGCCGCTTTCGTTGCTAGGAGGGCTCCTGCACCCCGACGTCCGCCATCTTAGGAAGGGCGGGGCCGCCGTCGGCGCCTCCGGCATGAAAGCGCCGTGCGAGTAGGAGGCCAAATCGAGGTACTTCTCGTAGGTTTTCCGCATGTAGAGGAAATTTGTCCGATATCCTTCCGAGAAAACCGCAGGTCAGAGTAACGCTCCCTGTTTGTTTGCGGTATCGAATGACGAGAAATGCTTCATTTTGTCCATTTAGGGCGCAACGCCGAGCGCCTCGGTGCTGGCGGCTATCCGCTAAGGAGGGTCGCATTATGAGTAAATCGATCAGCGCAGCGCATTCTTGGTGAACGGAAATTTGTTACCGAGAAGAAGACGGGCGCTCGCTAAACTGTCTCCCATGCGAGTTTTCTTCTACGGCATATCGTCCTTTTCCTACTGGATGTCGGTTTCCGATCGGCCTCCGCTGACGAGCGCTGTCGGCGCTGAGGCGCTGAAGCACTGCGTTCCCCATGCGCAGGTCATCGGCTATCTGCAGAGGCTGTTTCCTCAGATTCCGCAGCCCTATCATGTGCTTGTTCGCGATCATCGCAAGAGTCCCGTGCCGCAGGCGGTCACCCATGTCTCGATCTTTTCCTATCGAGAGCGGCCATTCGCTCGCATTGCGGACGGTGTGTTCTCGAGCAGTCCTGAGCTTTGTTTTGTGCAGCTTGCCGTGGCGCTGCCTTTCCATGAGCTGGTTAAAGCGGGGGACGCTCTGTGCGGAACCTTCTTCATCGATCCGACCTCTCGCAATGGGCTTGGCGCGCGCAGCCCGCTTACCTCCAAGAAGCGCATCGAGGCGTTCGTGCGACGCCATCCGGGATTGCGCGGGGCGAGCGCCGCTCGATCGGCGTTGAGGTTTGTGGTCGATGGAGCTGCGTCGCCGCCGGAGGCTTTTCTCTGGTCTCTGCTGAGCATCCCCCATCGCTATGGCGGCTATGCTATTCCCGATCTTGCCATGAATCGCCGGATGAAGCCGAGCAAGAGGGCGCGCAGGATCGCGGGACGAGAGACGCTCGTACCCGATATAAGCCATTTCAAGTCCCGCCTGGCCATAGAATACGATTCAAATTCCGAGCACCTTGATCCGTGTCAGATAAGCCTGGACGCTTCGAAGCGTCTTGCGCTCGAGGCCGACGGCTTCAAGGTGATTTCGGTTACCGCGAGGCAGCTGGCAAGCGCTTCCGCGATGAAAAACGTCGCCGAAGAAGCCGGCAAGCGAGTGGGGAGGCGCCTGCGCATTCGTGGCAAGGGATTCAAGGACGCGCATCGGAAGCTATACGGAGCCGGCTGGTCGCTGCGGGACTATCATCGCTGCGAGTGGCGGGAGGGCGTTTTCGTTGATCGGAGCTTCGATGAGTCTGCTTGCGAAGGTGCTTGAGTGCCAGAGCGGGGATCTTGTGGCCAATTGAGGGCACTTCTCGTCGTTTTTTCAAGGGAAAGATGTCTCAGGTGTTTTGTGATCTGGGGAAACGGTGCCCTCATTGAGGGATCGAGAGCCGTTGCCCTTTGCTTGATTACGAGAAGTATCCGATTTTGGCCAAACTGCTGGAGCTCGCTGGCCCGTTGGCGGGCGATGGGGAAATTAGGGGCTTGCGCGATCAGGTTTCTGTGCTAAAGTACACGCAGCAATTGAATATACCTTAAACCGATGAGGCGAAGATCAAGCCATCCGGGCACTCACAGAGAGCGGGCGCAGCTGAGATTCCCGCAGAACGCCAGAGGGTAAATGGATCGCCGAGGGAAAGGGGAAAGGCCCACCGCCGTTTGTTCCGGCGAGGCCGAGTATCTGGACCGTGAGCCTGCGTTAAAGGCAGAGCGGGTGTTGGCCCGTTCATGAGAGGGTTCGCTTCGGCGAATCAATTAAAGGTGGCACCGCAGATCAAGGGATCTGTCCTTTAAGCGAAGGACAGATCCCTTTTTTGTTGGGAAAAGCCGGGAACCTCTCAAGGCGTCGGATACGGGGCAATTGCTGACACAGGAAACGCTCGCAGGCGCGAGCACGAGGGGCAGCAGGGAAGCTGCCCGAGAAAGGACTGATTGACATGGCAGAACTCCGTATGACCGCCGACGCCGAGAACGCTCCCGCCCAGGCCGGCGGCGCCAAGCGCACCGTCGCCGCGACCGAGAAGAAGGGCCTGCAGGTGCAGGATCTCATCCTGGTGGCCGTGCTTCTGGCCGCCGGGGCCGTGCTGAAGCTGACCGCGGGCAGCCTGCTCGCCTCCTTCGGTATGAAGCCGAATTTCACCATCGCCGCCTACTGCCTGGCCATCATCATCATTCGCCCGAATGTGGCCCAGTCGCTGGCCATCGGCCTCATCGCCGGTTTGGTGTGCCAGATTCCGATGTTGAACGCCACGCCGCTGCTCAACATTCCCTCGGAGCTTCTGGGCGCGCTCGCCTGCGGCCTGCTCATCCACGTGCCCATGAAGATCGGCGGCAAGCTGGACGTCAACCCGCTCGTGAACACCTTCATCTCCACCTGCGTGTCCGGCTTCACCTTCGCGGCGCTGTCCGTCTACATCAACGTGGTGTCCGTAGGCGGCGACTTCGCCGTGGCCATGGCGGCCTACGTGGCCATCGTGCTGGGCACGGCCACGTTCAACTGCATCTTCGTCCAGGTGCTCGCCATGCCCCTGAAGAAGGTTCTGAAGAAGTAAGTAGGCTATCGAGGAAGAGTAGCTATGATCGAGTTCAAAGAGTTCAGTTTTCGGTATCGGGAGGGGGAGGCGCCGGTGGTGCGCGACATTGCGCTCTCCATTCCCGATGGGTGCTTCGTGGGCATCACCGGGGCCGCGGGCAGCGGGAAGTCCACCCTCACCTATGCCATCAACGGCATCATCCCGCACTGCTACCCGGGCGACTTCTACGGGTCGGTGACCGTGGAGGGGCTCGATACGGTGGAGGCGTCGCTTACCGACATCTCACGGGTGGTGGGCAGTGTGTGCCAGGACATCGATTCGCAGATGGTGTCCACGGTGGTGGAAGACGAGATCCTCTACGGCCTCGAGAACTTCGCGGTGCCCAAAGACGAGATTCCCGCGCGGGTGGACGAGGCGCTTGCCGCCATGGGCATCGTCGACTTGCGCGACCGCACTATCGACAGCCTGTCGGGCGGCCAGAAGCAGAAGGTGGCCGTGGCCTCGGTCATCGCCCTGCAGCCGCGCGTGCTCGTGCTGGACGAGCCCACCGCCGAGTTGGACCCGGCCTCGTCGGTAGCCGTGTTCGACCTGCTCGCCCGCTACGCCCGCGAGCACGGCACCACCGTCGTGGTGGTGGAGCAGAAGATCGCGCTTCTGTCCGATTACGCCGACATGCTCGTCATTGTGGACGGGGGGTGCATCCGCTTCGCCGACACGCCCGATGCGGTGCTGGCCCACTCCGACGAGCTTTTGGCCCTCGGCGTGAATGTGCCGCGGGCCACCACGCTCATGAACGCCTTGGGTGCCCAAGGGCTCTATGGCGGCCCGACGGTTCGCAACGTGGCCGGTGCCGCTGCGGCGCTGAAGGAGGTGCTCGCATGATCGAGTTCAAGAACGTGTCGGCCTCCTACGACGGGGAGCTCGCGGTGCTGCGCGACGTGAGCTTCACGGTGAACGACGGCGACTTCGTGGCCTTCGTGGGCACCAACGGCGCGGGGAAATCGACCACCATGCGCCTGGTCAACGGGCTTCTGAAACCCACGGCCGGCGAGGTGCTCGTGGACGGCGTGCCCACCACCGCGCTGAAGACGAGCGAGCTGGCGCGGCGCATCGGCTTCCTCTTCCAGAATCCCGACCGGCAGATCTGCTGCAACACCGTGCGCGAGGAGCTGCTCTTCGGCTTCAAAGCGCTCGGCGAGGAAGGACCGGCGGCCGAGGAGCGGGTGGACGCGATCATCGAGCGCTTCGGCTTCGACGCCGACGCCGAGCCCTATCTGCTGAACCGGGGCACGCGCCAGCTTCTGGCACTCGCCTCCATCATCGTGCTCGCGCCGCCCACCATTATTCTGGACGAGCCGACCACCGGCCTCGACTTCCGCGAGTGCGTGAAGGTGATGGATGTCGTGCGCGAGCTGAACGAGGGTGGCACGACTGTCATCATGGTGTGCCACGACATGGAAGTGGTGGGGGATTTCGCCCGCCGGGTGATCGCCATGACCGACGGGCGAGTGGTGACCGACGGCGCCACCTTCGACGTGCTGCGCGACGGGCGCGTGCTGAAGGAGGCGCACATCCTGCCGCCCCAGGTGACCGAGGTGTCCATGATTCTCGGGCGCGATGAGGGCTGCGCCGCATCCATCGCCCAGGCCGATACGGTGCCCCAGATGGTGGCCGCCATCGCCCAGGAGCTGCAGCTCGAGGGCCGGGCTGCTGCCGAGGCCGCAGCTCTGGCCAACGACGTGGCGGCGGCTCTCTCCGCCGAGACGGTGGCCAGTGCCGCGACTGTGGTGGAGGCGAAGGCGATGCCCGGCGATGCCGGTGCGGACGGGGAAGGGGGCCGATAATGGCGAAGTTTCTGGAATACGTGCCGGGAAACAGTTTTCTGCACCGCATGAACCCCTCGGTCAAGCTCATCTGCGCCGTGCTGTTCGCCATCGCCTGCTTTGCGACGAGCAACCTGGTGTTCCTGCTTGCGCTGTTGGCCGGGGCGCTTGTCTTGGCCGCCTCGTGCGGGCTCGGCCGCGAGACGGCGGGGCTGTGCCGGGCGGTGTTCGCGTTCTCGCTCATCCTGGCGGTGGTCATCCTGCTCACCACGCCCCACGGCGCGCCGCTCGTGCCGCTGCCCTGGGGCTTCATCGGCACTGGCAGCCTGCTGGCGGCCCTCACGGTGATCGTGCGGCTTACGGCCGCGGCCATTCCGCTGTTCCTCGTGTTCTACGTGACGAAGATGAACGACATCACGAACTCGGCGGTGAAGCAGCTGCATGTGCCCTACAAGTACGCCTTCACCTTCACGAGCACGGTGCACTTCATTCCGGTGTTCATGAACGATATGGCCGGCATCATGGAAGCGCAGACGGCCCGGGGCGTGGAATTCGACGGGTCGCTCGTGAAGAAGGTGCGGCTCATGATTCCGCTGTGCGTGCCGCTGCTCGTGAGCTCGGTGCGCAAGACGAACTCGGCCGCCATCGCCGCCGAGGTGCGCGGCTTCAACCTGCGTACCCGCGAGAGCGGTTACAAGGACTACCCGCTGGGTGCTGGCGATTGGAGCGCGCTGGCCGTGTGCGTGCTCGTGCTGGCAGCGGCCATCGTGCTCGCGGTGCTGGGAACGTCGCTGGGGTAGGGCTGCGAGGCCGCTTCCCTGGAGGAGCACGCGGCGCCGCGCTCGCGGTCCTGTGGCGCCCGCTTTCTCCCTTGATTCGGAAATATATTGCCGGCTTGTCAAGCGGCAATATATTTCCGCTATACTATAGGCATTATTCTGCCGCTTCATAATCGGTGGAATAGTGCCCATTTTTTGCGACGCGCAAAGGACGTGCGATGGAAAAGCCTCGGTTCTCCCAGGAGATCGGACAAAGCGTGCAGGCCCGCAGGACCTCATTGGGTCTCACGCAAAAGCAGCTGGCGAGCATTGCGGGGGTATCGGAGAGGCTTGTTCGCTCGATCGAAGCGGGCGACGCGCAAGGCGTGGGCTTGACGAAGCTGGAGGCTGTGCTGGCCCCACTCGGCTTAGAGCTGAGGCTGGAGGGCACCGGTTGCTCGAAGGGCGAAAGCGGCCCGTCTGCTCGTTTTCAGGACGATGAATACGAGATGCTCCTTCAATTGGCGGTGGATTCTTGGAGAAGCGCAGGTGACCATCGTGGATAACCTGGCTGTGCTCATTGCGGGGCGCCGGGCCGGAACGATTCGGCAAGCCTATGACGGTGCGCTCTCCTTCTCCTATGAAGGCAGCTACGATGCCGTCCCGCTTTCCCTGTCGATGCCGATCGATGGCGCAGCGTTTGGCGATAGGGTGGTGCGCCCCTTTCTGTTCGGCCTCTTGCCCGACAGCTACGATGTCAGGAGAAGTTTGGGACATGAGTATGGGGTTTCTCCTGACAATCCGTTTGCGCTGCTCGCCCGCATTGGGCTTGACTGCCCCGGCGCGGTGCAGCTCTGCGGGGAGGATGCGGTCGATGATCTGCTCGAGCGCCAGGAGACGCTTGCGGCGATGACGGACCATGAGGTCGCTCTCCGCCTCAAGCAAGGACGCGGCAATGGGGCCGCTCGGTGGGAAACCGATAACGAGCGCTGGTCCCTCGGCGGTCAGCAAGCGAAGTTCGCCTTGCGTCGCGAAGGCGACGGGTGGTACAGCTGCGAGGGGGCGGCTGCCACGACCCATATCTTCAAGCCGGGCATCTCGGACTTGAAGTTGAGCGCACTCAACGAGTATGTGTGCCTGAAGCTGGCGGCGGTATGCGGCATTCCGGCGGAGCAAGTCGATTACCTGGTGTTCGAAGACGAGCCGGCCATCGTCGCTGCGCGCTATGATCGGGTGCGCGATGACGCGGGCCGGGTGCGGCGTCTGCACCAGGAGGATTTCTGCCAGGTTCTGAGTGTGCTCCCGGAACGCAAGTATCCTGAGGAGGGCGGCCCCGGCGCTCGCGATATCGTTGGAGTATGCAGTCGAACGGGCTCTGCTGCGGCCAACATCTCCCAGTTCATGGCCATGCTTTTCTTCAACTACCTTATTGGTGCGCCTGATGCCCATGCTAAGAATTACTCGCTGCTCCATGGACGAGACGTCTCGTATCTGGCTCCGCTCTACGATGTGGCATCGCTTTTGCCCTATGCCGAGCGTCCCTTCGACATCAAGCTGGCCATGGGCGTGGCGGGGGAGAACCGCGTGGGCCGCTTGAGCGCGCGGCGGCTGGGCAAGTTCGCCGATGCCAACGGGCTGGGGGAATACGGCTTGACGGGCGACGTGCTGGCGGAGCGGCTGGCGGTCTTGGCGGGGAAGGTGCCCGCGACGCTTGAGGCGGTGCTGGTCGAGAACGGGAAGCTTTCAGGCGTTGACGAGCTGGGAAGTCGCTTGTTGCCTTTGGTGGCGGAGCTCTGCGAGCGCTCGGCGGCACGGCTGGGCTAGGGCCTGCGCGCCGGCGATTGGGGCGCGCTGGCCGTGTGCGTGCTCGTGCTGGCAGCGGCCATCGTGCTCGCGGTGCTCGGGCTCTAGCGCAGCGAGAAGTACTTGCCGAGCTTCACGCTGAGGGGGCCTTGGGTGAGCAGAAGCTTGGCGATGACGAGCAGCGCAATGCCGGCGCCCAGGGCGATGAGCAGCGCCGGCAGCCCGAAGGCGGCCGCGGCGATGGCCGCTGCGGCGACCACAACGACGATGAGCGCTCCCAGGGCCCGGTGCACCGTGCGCGAGAGGCGGTGCCAGATGGCCACGGGGAAGGGCGAGGGCGTCACCTGCCCGGTAAGCGTGCTTCCGCACAGGGCGCAGCGGTCCGCGTCCCCGGTGTAGTCGAGATGGCAGCGGTCGCAGTGCCTCATGGGCGGTCTCCCTTCGCGCGCTCGCCCAAGCGCCCCTGGTCGCGAGCGGGTGCCGCCACCTTGTGCTCCTGCCACGTGGCGCCGATGGCAGCGAGACGCTCTTCCAGGGCCGATTCCCGTAAGGCGGCGTCCACCTGCTCGCTGCTCTTGTTGAGGTTCGCCTGGCCATGCAAGCCCTCGGCGGCCAGCACGTCCACTAGATGCCGCGCCGCCCGCAGGCTCACGAAGCGGCTGGAGACGCCGATGCACAAATCATTTCCGCAGGTGCACAGGATGAAGTTCAGCCCGGCCGGCGAGGTGAGCGCGCTGATGCCCTCCACGTAGGGGGTCACCGCGTCGTCCAGCTGCACGCGTCCCAGGCTGGATACGGTGCAGGTCACCTCGCGGGCGGCTCGCCAGGCGGCGAAGTCGAGGGCCGCGTTCTTTACGATGAGGGGCACCGCGCGCACGAGCGGGTTCTTCTCCAACTTCACCATGCGCATCATGCGGCGCTTGAGCGAGGCCGGCTGGGTGCCCGCGGCCAGCTGCTCCTGCACGCGGGCGGTCACCTCGGCCAGAGGCTCGTCGGCATCCCCCGGCACGTAGGTGACGTAGGCCAGTCCGAAGAAGTTGCGCAGGGTGGTGGAGCCGAAGAGCGCGCGCAGGTCCACGGGCACGTCCATGTGGATGGCGCGCTGCCGTTCGGCTCCGTGCATCTCGCGGCGCAGGGCGCAGACGACCGCCGCCACCAGGTAGCTCGTGACGGTGGCACCGCAGGCCTTGGCGGCGGCGTGCACGGCGTCGGCGGGGTAGTGCAGCTCCAGATAGGTGGGATCCATGTCGGTCTTCCAGCCCGTCAGGCGGAACACCTTCGGCTGCGCATCGGCGCCGGCGGCGGCGCGGTCGTAGTGGGCCGAGAAGCTGTCCTCGGTCTTGGCGGCCTCGGTGCTGGCGTAGGGCGCCCGGTCGACGGCAACCTTGTAGTGCGCTTCCACGTAGGCCGCGAGCAGCACCCTCACGAATTCCAAGGTGCCGCGGCCGTCCGAGATGATGTGGGACACCTCCACGTTGATGCGCCGACGATAGTAGGTGACGCGGAAGAGCACGCTTGCGGGCCCGGTGTGCAGGCTGAAGCACACCGGCAGCGTCTCCGGCTCGACGCGGGGCGGCACGGGCGCGGGTACCAGGTAGTGCCAGAACAGGCCGTTTCTCAGACACACGTTGAAGCCGGGAAAGAGCGCCACGGCCTCATCGAGGGCCTGCTGCAGGGCGGCGGCGTCCACTTCGTCGGCCATGGTGGCGGCAATGCGGAAGACGGTCTGGGCGCCTCCGCCGGCCTGGGCTGCGTAGAACTTGCCGACGTTGTCTAGTCGGTACCAAGCAGGGGCGTCCATGGGAGCTTGCCTTCGGTGGGGATGGGATCGCCGTCGAGGAAGTGCGCGATGAGCCGGTAGGTGTCGCGCACGAGCGAGAGCACCGAGGGGTACAGGAAGTAGCCGTGCACGCCGTCGGTCATGCGGAAGCAGGCCACCTCGCCTCCCTCGGCATCGAGCCGGGCCGCGAAGGCCTCGCCCTCGTCGCGCAAAGGGTCGTACTCGGCAGTGATGACCAGCGTGCGGGGCATGTCGGCCAAAGACGTCGCGATGAGGGGCGCGAAGCGGGAATCGTGGAAGTCCTCGGGCGCGCGCAGGTACAGCTCGATGTAGTCCACGATGGCCTGGCGGGTGAGCAGGTAGTCCTCGCCGTTGTCGCGCACCGAGTCGAACAGGGTGCTCTCGCTGTGGTCGTTGTAGGTGAGCGGGTACAGCAGAATCTGCGTGCGGGGCGCGAAGTCGCCGCGCTCGCGGGCCAGAAGGCTCACCCCGGCCGTGAGGTTGCCGCCGGCCGAGTCGCCCATGAGCACGATGTGCTCGGGATCGGCATCGGGGATGACCTCGCCGGCGAACAGGGCCCGGGCCACGGCGTAGCAGTCCTCCAGCGGCACGGGGAAGCGGCACTCGGGGCTGCGACGGTAGTCCACGGCGATGACCCGGCGCTCCAGCTTCAGCGCCGTGCGCATGCAGGCGTCGCTGTAGAAGTCCACGTCGCCGTTGGCCCAGCCGCCGCCGTGCATATACAGGATGGTGCCGCGATGATCCTCGTTCACGTGGAGCCCCGCCTTCAGCGAGAAGTCGATGTCGAGCGGGGTGAACACGCGCAGGGGTATCTCGTAGCCGTCGGGGGCGGCCACGGTGGTCGCGTCGATGCGACAGCGCGGGTCGGCGATGGTGAGCTTGCCGGCGGCGTCTTCCACCTTGCGCTGGGCATCCCACGAGGAGGCCACGTCGGGCTGCACGAGCGTGATGGCCTTTATCACGGCCTGGACCACGGGGTTCATGGGCATGGCTGCTCCTTTACTCGTTGACGGTGCGTAAATGATGAGGCCCATGCTAAGCGATAAGGCCTTCCGACGGCTACCGCCGGAAGGCCTTGGCATCAAACGGTTAACGGAGCGACACACGGCCAGTCTTTCGAGTTCACGATGCGTGAATGCGCAGGGTTCGGTATGCGCTGGTGGAGGCTGGCAGAAGACCCTGCGGCGCCTTCTGCTGGCAAACCGATGGGCGCAGGTGGGAAAGCGGGAGTCTGTGAACATCTTGTGGAGGTCGGTGTGCTGCGGCGATGCGGAGCGCGAAAGTGCCGCTAGCATAGCCTCCCCACCTTGACGTCGGTGTTTCTCACGCCTCCGACCTCTCAGGTTTCCCGAACGGGGCCGCCGCGGCCGAGCCGTTCGCATGAGACGAAACCTTGGAAGAGGAAGGAGCGGGACGTGACGGCGCCCACTATGCCCCTGCGGGCCAACGACCATCACCAGGCAAACGATATCGAAGAGGCGGAGCGTGCTCATCTTGCGGCGGTGCTCGGACAGGTGCGCGCCGCCGTGGCGCGGTCCGGGGCCTTGGCCGCGCGCACCGAGGAGAGCCATCGGGAGGCCGGCGCGCAGCTGGCCGCCTCGCGCGGGGAACTTGCTCCGGAGGAGGCACACCTGTCGGCCTTCGAGCTGAACCGCCTGGACGCTCAGGCCGCCGTAGCCGCCCGCTCGCACCGGCGCTTGGAGAAGCTGCTGGCCTCCCCCTACTTCGCGCGGGTGGACTTCCTCGATGGGGATGACGCGGACGGCAGGGCGTCGGGGGCGGCTGGCCCCGGCGCGGACCCCGATGCATCGCCTGGCTCCGGCGCGGGCGGCACGGTGCCCGATGGCGGCGCCCCCGAGGTGACCTATATCGGGCGATTCGCCTTTACCTGGGAGAACAAGGCCGTCGTATCCGATTGGCGCAGCCCGGTGGCGGCGCTGTTCTACGATTTCGAGCCGGGCCCCGCGGCCTTCCAGGCGCCGGCGGGCGAGCGGCGCGGAACCCTGGTGCGCAAGCGGCAGGTCGCCGTGGAGGAGGGGCGGCTCGTCTACGCCGTCGATTCCTCGTCGAGCGTGCGCGACGAGGTGCTGGCCCAGGCGCTTTCCCGCTCGTCGGATGCGAAGATGCACGACATCGTGGCCTCCATCCAGCGCGAGCAGAACGCCGTCATCCGCGACGAGGCGCCGGGCACGCTTGTCATCCAGGGGGTGGCGGGCTCCGGCAAGACCTCCATCGCCCTGCACCGGGTGGCCTATCTGCTCTACCGCCAGAAGGAGCGGCTCTCCTCGCAGTCGGTGGCCATCCTGTCGCCGAGCCGGGTGTTCTCCGACTACATCTCGGGCGTGCTCCCGGAGCTCGGCGAGGAGCCAGTGCGCTCGTGGAGCCTGCACGAGCTGGCGAGCCTGCTTCTGGAGGGCATCGCGAAGGTGGCGCCCGCCCGCTCGTTCGCCGACGAGGCCGACGCCGTTCGCGCCGAGCGCGCCCAGGTGAAGGGCACCGAAAAATTCGCGCAATCGCTTGCTGCGTGGCTCGACGGACAGCTGGCTGCGGGCGGGGCGCTGTTCGAGCCGCACGACCTGTCCGTCGGCGGGGATGTGGCCTGTGCCGCCTGGCTTGCCGAGCGCTTCTCGGCCTACGCGCCCGTGCCCTTCGAGGAGCGACTCGACCTCGTAGCGGGCGACGCCCTGGAGCTTGCCCACGGCAAGACCTTCGGCCGCTACGCCCACGCGATGCCGACTCGCCGCGAGCTGCGTCGCGCCTGCTGCGCATGATGCGCGCGAAGAACCCGCTTGCCCTGTACCGGCGCTTTCTGGCCGATACGGGCCGAAGCGCGCTTCTCAAGATGGCAGCGAAGGGCACGGTGGAATGGGAGGACTCCTTCCCGCTCGTGCTGTGCGCCTGGGCCTTCCGGGGCTCCGACGGCTTTGCCGCCGCCGCGCCAGTGCGCCACCTGGTGATCGACGAGATGCAGGATCTGTCGCCAGCGGCCCACGAGGCCGTCTCGCGGCTCTTCCGCTGCGACAAGACGCTGCTGGGCGACGCGAACCAGCTCGTGGACGGTCGCGTTGCCGCCCCTCCCGAGACGGTGGCGGCCCATTACCCCGGAGCCCGCGTGGTGCGCCTCATGACGAGCTACCGCTCCACCTTCGAGATTACCGAGCTGGCGCGGCGCGTGCTGCCCGTGGGCGGTCTGGTGGCGGTCGAGCGCCACGGCGAGGATCCCCGCTTCGTGCGCTGCGGGGACACCGCGGGCGTGCTGGCGGCGGTAGGTGCGGCGGTGGGGCGGTGGCGCGCGGCCGGGCGGCGCACGTTGGGTATCATCGCGAAGTCCGACTTTCTCGCCGCCCGCTACGCCGAGCTCATCGGCCGCGTCCACGAGGTCGCCCTGATCACCGACGAGACCGACACGTACCCGGGTGGCGTCGTGGTCACCTCGGTGCGCCTGGCCAAGGGCCTGGAGTTCGACGAGGCGGTGCTGCTGGACGCCGACGGCCGCCAGTACGCCACCGAGGCCGACCGCCATCTGCTGTACGTGGCCCTCACCCGCGCCATGCACGGGCTGACCATCCTCTACCGCGACGAGCCGAGCCCGTTTCTCGGGGATGTCCCGAGGGGGTAGCGCCGGCCTGCGCCTCGGGCGAGCGCGGCGGCCCTATTCCCCGCGCTTCTCGCGGTAGCGGGCCAGGGCGGCGTCGAAGCTGCCGACGGTGCGGCGGTAGTGCAGGGTGTAGCCGACGGTGATGGCGCCCAGGGTGACCAGGTAGATGACGGCGAAGGTGATCCAGGCTCCCAGGTTGTCAACGGGAAACCAGCCGCCCGCGGCCGCGCAGAGGGCGAGCACGGGCAGGGCCGTGATGCCGAAGCCCGCGATGCGCGCCGGGTAGCTCGGGCGGGTGAGCAGGGCCTCGGTGAACCAGAGCACCTGGAGCAGAGTGAGGGCGGCGCAGGCGGCGAGCAGCGACAGCGTGATGACGATGCCCTCGACCGGGCCGGCGAAGGCAAGGCCGGCGACGCACCACAGGGCCATGGCGGCGGTGAAGATCACGCAGGTGCGCGTGAAGGCGCTCTTTGCAAGGGAGTTCATGGGGTTTCCTTTCTCGAGGTCGCGCCGAGGACGCGACGGGGGGGTAACGTGAAGCGGGTCGACGGGTTCGGGTCGCGCCGCCCGTCACAGTCCGATCTTCTTCTTGATGGCCGGAGCGTATTGGCGCGAGGCGATGACCGATTCGCCGTTGGACAGCACTAGCTCCAGTCGGGCGTTCAGATAGGGGCGCAGGGCCCGCACGTGATCGAAGTTCACGAGCAGCGACTTCGATGCTCGCACGAACTCGGTGCCGGCGAGCTGGTCTTCCAGCCCGTAGAGTCGCAGGGGGCTCTCCAGCACCCGGTTGCGCCCGTAGAGGAAGGTGCGTCCGTCCACGGTTTCGGCGTAGAGCACCTCGGCAGCCTCTACGATGAAGGTGCTGCCATCGGCGGTGCCGACCAACCGACGATCGTCGGCGTTGGCGGTGGCCACAATAGCCCGCACGCGCCTGTCGATGACCGGGCAGCGGATATCCACCTCCACTTCAGCCAGGTCGCGCCTCTCTTCCAAAGTGAGTTTCACCGGTTCTCCTTTCCGTTCGCTCGACGGTGCCAGTGTGCCCCCGCGAGGCGTTTCGCGCAAGGCCGCCGGAAGCCACTTGCACGAGCGGGGCCGTGTCTTGCAACGAAGGGCGGATGAGGGTGCTGTGGGCGCAAGGGGGCGTTCCGGCCGCAAGAAGGGGGTGGGGGTGACGAAAAAGGCGGCCGGCCCAGGTTCCGTGTGGGAGCGGGAACCTGGGCCGGCCTCGGGGATGCGTGCGGGTCGCGCGGTGGCGGGCCGGGGCGGCCTTGAAGTGCCCCGGCGCCTTGACTCAGTGGTCGTTCATGTTGAAGGCGTTCTTCATGGCCACGGTGCGCTGGTCGAGCACGGTGCCCAGCAGGGAGCGGGTCTGGGCCTGCACCGAGTCTGCGAGGGCTTGGTTGGCGGCGGCCAGTTCCGCCTGCACCGCTGCGTCGTCCATGGCGTCCAGGTTCATCGTGCCCTCTTTGGCCAGCGCCATAAGCTTCGCGTCGGTCTCATGCAGCATCTGGTAACCCTGGGCCATGGTGTTCAGACGGTAGCCCTGGATGGGCTCGTAGCTCTCGAAGAACTGCGGGTCGGCGAGGCCGGCCACGAGGCGGTTGTTCCAATAGAGGCTGTCGGTCGTGACCGCGGTGGGCGTGTCCAGGTACGCCGGCATGGTCGTCACGTTCGCGTACATCGCCACGGCGGTGTTGAAGGGGCCGGACGCCGGTGCGAACCAGTGCACGCCGCGCAGGGCCACGGGCACATTCGGGCGGATGCAGAGCACCGAGCACTCAGAGGTGCGGTCGATGCCCACGTAGCGGTACTGGTGGCGCGTCTCGGGCGTGCCCTTGGTGCCGTAGGGGTCGTACTCGGTGCCGTCGTAGGTGGTGGCGAGCAGGTCCTTCACGTCGGAGGCGGACAGCTTCTTATCGGGGCGCAGGGCCCAGGGGATGTCAAGGCTCTCGGGGCCGAAGGCGGGCGCTGCGCCCTGGAAGCGGGGGTCGGAGGGGGTCAGGCGACGGCAGAGGTACCACTTGCGCGGGGCGTTGTAGAGCTGGTCGAGCCAGGTATAAGTGGAAAACGCGATGCGGGCGTTGAAGTAGCGCGGCAGCCCCTGTACGGTCTCGCCTGTGTCTCCCTCGTGGGCCGGCATGTCCATCAGCAGGTCGTGATCGCGGATCCACTGGGCCAAGTCGGCGCTGCACATGTAGTCGTGCTGCTCGCCCAGGGCATCGGCCAAATCGAAGTGATCGATGCCCTGGCGGTTCGGCTGCACCACGTAGCAGTCGTCGGGCACGCGGCGGGCGATCCAATGGTGGCCGCCGATGTTCTCCCAGTACCACACGTCGTCGGCATCGCCGAAGGCCACGCCGTTGGTCTCGTAGGTGCCGTACTTTTCCACCAGCATGCCCAGCCGCTGCACGCCCTCCCGGGCGCTATGGATGTAGGGCAGGGTGATGGTGGGCAGGTTCTCCTCGCCGATGCCGCCGGGCGCTTCGGGCTTGTAGTCGGCGTCACCCGGCTTGCCCTGGGCCGGCTGGTATGCCACGAGCGGATCGGCGCCGAGCACCCGGGCGTTGGCGGAGATGGTCTCAGTGGCCGACATGGACACGTTCGCTGCGTTGATGCCGGTCTCGGCCCACACGCCGTTCGAGAGATCGGCGTGGGGCGTGCAGGTGTAGCGCAGGGGATTGTCGGGCAGCTCGATGGTGAGGTGGTTGGCCACGCCGGTGTAGGTGCGCGGCTGGTCCTCGGGGTTCACGACGACGAGCTTCTTCGGGTCGAACGAGAAATCTTCGCCGTCCTCGTTGCGGGCGACGATGGTGGAGCCGTCATTGGTGGCGAGGCGGCCGACGAGCAGGGTGGTGCATGCCATGGTATCTCCTCGGTTGGGGGCTTTTGTTGCTGTCCCCCATGGTGTGCCCGCCGCAACCGGGCCCGGCGGCTCGCGGCAAACTTGTTCGGAGACCGTTGCCAGATGGCTGCGCCGCCGATAGGGAAGGGAAAGAGGGGTGGGGCCGCTCGAGCGCGGCGCCGGGATGCGAGGGGAACTCGGAAGCGCCGCGTTCTAAGCGCGCTCGGCCTCGGGGGCGAAGGGGATCGGATCGGGGTGGGCCTTCTCCTCGTCGAGGTACTTCAGGCTGTGGGAGTTGAGGGCCCACAAGGTGATGAGCATCCAGCAGCCGGCCAGCCCGAGGGCGGCAGCCGACACGCCCAGGCCCTCTACCGCGAGCGAGGTGGCGAACACGGCCACGGGGGCAGCGGCCAGGGTAAGGGAGTTCTGGGTCCCCAGGGCGCTTCCACGGTTCTCGGCCGGAATGCGGTCGAAGATGAAGAAGCCGAGCAGGGCTGAGATGGGGCCGGCAGACAGGCCCAGGACGAGGGCGCTAGCGATGAGCAGCGGGAACGCGGGCAGAAGGCCCAGGCCCAGGATTCCCGAGGCCATGCCGGCGAGCGACAGGACGTACCAGGTGCGGCGGCGCAGCTTGTGGGCCATGGCCGCGTAGCCCAGCGAGCTGGCGAGCATGCCGGCGGACATGGCCGACAGCACGTAGCCGAGCAGCTCCGGTGTCTGGGCGGCGGTGAAGTGCACGGGCAGCACGAGGCCCTGGAGCGATCCCATCACCATGACCACGCCGAAGCTGATGAACATCGAGGAGCGCAGCAAGGTGTCGCTGGCGAATAGCACGCGCACTCCGTCGCGCAGGGCGTGCCACGCGCCGGATACCAGGCCGCGCGGCGGCTGGCTGCTGGCGGGGGCGGTCGCGGAGGCATCGGCGGCCGCGCCGTGCACAGCACCGAGGGAGCGAGGCAGAGTGAGGGTAACAAGGGCTGCGGCCAGCGACATGGCGGCGGTGAACCACAGGGCGTTCACGCTGCCCACGAACCCCATGAGGAAGGCGGCCAGGGCCGGCCCCACGATGACCACGAGGGAATCGAGGGATTGGGTCAGTCCCATGAACTTCTGCAGGCTGTGATTATCGCGCTCGCACACGGCCGGCACGAGGGAGTCGCGGGCGGTCATGCCGGGGATGTCGCCGATGGCGCCCAGAAGGCCGAGGGCGACGAACCATCCGAAGGACAAGCCCCAGATCATATCAACGATGGGCAGGAGGGCCACACTGGCCGCCGATAGGATGTCGGAGACGATGGACACATTGCGGCGGTTGAAGCGGTCGGTGAGCGCCCCACCGATGAGGCCGATGAGGAACTGGGGCACGGCGCAGATGAGCGCCAGCGTGCCGGCGGCCAGGGCATCGCCGGTGGTGGCGAGCAGCACGAGCGGCAGGATGACGCCGGCCACGGAGTTGCCGAGTAGCGAGCACGCGCAGGACAGCAGGTAGCGCGGGGCGACCTTGCGGGGACGATGGGGCGGTCGGGCTGTGCGGGCCACGGGGGCGGCGAGGGACATGCGGGGGCCTTTCTCGAAGGGGCAGGTGCGTTCGAGGGTCAGTAAAAACTATGACGCAGCGTCGGGGTCAAACGTTCCCATGAAGGAGTTGTGAAGAGAGCGGGGCGGGGAGGGCCGCGCCCTGCTCTCCTTCCGGCCTCTTGGGCGATCCCCAAACGCCTTTTGTTCCAGCTGGGCCGGCAGGGGTCGGGTAACGCGGCGCGCGGGTCTCTACGCGCTGCGGGGCGCGGCGCTGCCGGCTTCGGTGGTGCCGTCGGCCCGCTCTGCGCGTACGCGCTCGGCCATGATGCCCTCGATGCCCCGCTCGATGCGGTCGTAGACGTCTTGCTGGGCTGGGTTGTTCCCCTCGAAGGCGATTTCGCCCAAGAATCGCTCCCGGTCGGTGGAGGGGCGCAGCCAGTTGGCCGTGTCGAAGCAGGCGATGACGGGGGCCAGGGTCTCGAGGGACTCGTCGACGAGGGCGGCCCGCTCAAGCTCGGGGGCATCGGGCGCGAGGGCGCCTAGGCGCTCGTCGAGTTGTTCCAGGGCCTGCACCAGGTTCTCATTGGCAATGCACTCGATGACGCGCTCCAATTCGCCGAGCTCATCGTCGTCGTAGAGGTGACCGGCAACGATGAGGGCGGTGCGGTCGGCGGGGCTCGCGTCGGTGAGCGTGTTGACGCCCGGCAGCATGCGCAAGATGCGGGCGAAGCGCACAGGCAGATCGGGATCGAGGTTCTCGGCGCGCAGCTCGGCGATGGTGCGACGCTGCTCTTGCAGGCGCTCGATTTCTAGAGCCAGTTTGCGGTCGAGCTCTTCCAGGGCGCCGAGCGACGACGGGGCGGTATCGGTCGCGGTCTCCTCGCCGTTGGCACATCTCTTCGGCGCGTCTAGCTCTTCGAGGACGGTGCCGATGCAGGCGAGGGGAAAGCCTAGGGAGGCCAGGCGCTTGATGCGCAGGACGCGGGCCAGGTCGGCGGCGCTGTAGTCGCGGTAGTCGTTCTCGGAGCGCGCCGGTTCGGGCAGCACTCCCATCTGGTGGTAGTGCCGCAGCGTGCGCACGGTCACCCCGGCCAATTTCGCCACCTCGTTGCTGCGCATAGCCCTTCCTTTCGAACGTGGGCCCATCATACTCTTCAAAGACCGAGGGGCTTTGCACTCTCGCAACCTCCACAACTGGGGCGCGGCACAGCGCTCGGGGCGAGCGGGATGCAGTCAGCCCTCCAACCCCTGTTCGGGTGTCTCCTGCAGGGCGCTCCTCGAGGAGCCCGAACGGTCGCTGCTCCTTACGGAAGATCGCAGGGCTGGCGGCCCTCGAAGCCGTTCGGATGAGTGGAAAGCGAGACGGAAGCGGGGGAGGGGACGGCTTCCGTCTCGCTGAAAAGGGAATGGCTACCGAGCGGCCACCTGGCGTCCGCACAGCATGCCGAAGGTGACGCAGCGGCCGGCGTTCAGGCCAGCGGCCAGGTTCGGGTAGGTGCCGTTGTAGTAGTTGCCCGAGTCGTTGCCGATAACGTAGAGCCCCTCGATGGGCGCATTGTCGGCATCGAGCGCCTGGAAACGCGTGTTGATCTTGATGCCGTCAAGGGTGGCCAGCGCCATGCCCGACAGCTTGCAGGCATAGAACGGTGCCGTGCGAATCTCGGAGAGACGGAATGCCTCCTTGCCGTACTGGCTATCGTTTTGGGTGTCGTAGAAGCCGTTGTACTGCTCTACCGTGGCGAGGAAGGTCTCCTTGTTGATGCCGAAGGCATCGGCAAGCTCTTCCAGTGTGTCGGCCTTCACGATCTTACCCTCTTCCACGAGCGCTTCGATGATGGCCGCAGTGCCTTCGATGCCCTCGGGGTCCATCTGGTTGGTGCCCTCGCCTTTGATCAGGCCCGAGCAGCCGATGGTGTGGAAGCGCTCGATATCAGTCGGCCAGTTGGCGTCCCAGATATCGAACCAGGCGCGCTGGCTGGATTTACGCGCCAGGGCGTGGATGAGGAAGTCGTAGGGCGACGATTCGTTGGTGATGCGCTCGCCCTCGATGTCTACCTTCAGGAAGGGCTGGGTGGCCATGTGGAAGTAGCCGAAGTCCATGGCAAAGGGATCGCCGGGCAGCTGATCGGGGCGCATGATGCCGCGGTCGAACACCATGGAGGTAGGGTTCTCGTCCTTGACGGCGCCCGCCCACAGACACGCTTTGATGCCCTGGCCCTGGGCGTTGAAGTTGCCGAAGGGCACCACGCCGCACAGACCGCGGGCGTTTTCGGCCTGAAGGGCCATGTACATGTCGGGGTTGTTCGCGTAGCCGCCCGTGGCCACGATGACGCCCTTGGAGGCGTTGATGCGCAGGTAGGTGGCGCCGTCGTCAGTGGAAGCGTAGGCGCCCACTACCTTGTCGCCTTCTTTGATGAGGCATTCAAGGCTGGTGAGATAGCGCAGCTCGGCGGTGGGCTGGGCGAGGAAGTTGCCCTCGATCTGAGCGTAGGTGACGCCCTCTCCGCTGGCCTCGTCCTTGCCCATCTTGCCGTTGTCGAGCATGGCACCATGGCCGGTGGGCCAGCATTTGTAGCGCGTCTCTTCGGCGGGCATGCTCCACTCCAGGTCGATCTTGCACAGGTCGACGCCATCAGTGAGGTCGCAGTACCAGTCCACCGCCTCGGCGGAATGGGCGGCCCACAGCTGGTAGAGATCCATGTTGGCGTTGTTCAGGGAGTAGTGCGCTAGATCGTTGCAGATCTCCTGGGGGTCAATGGTTACTCCGGCCTCCTTTTGCTTGCGCGAGCCCACTGCGCCGATGGCCGAGCCGCGCAGGCCCGTGCCCTTGTCGAACTTCTCGATGAGCAGCGTGTGCGCCCCCTCCATGGCGGCAAAGTTGGCGGCGACCAAACCCGAGCAGCCAGCCCCAACGACGAGCACCTCGGTGTCGATAGTCTCGGCGCAGTCGGTGTCGGTGATGGCGGGGGGTTCGCCGAGCCATGCGGGAACGTCGGCGGTGCCCTCGGTGGGGGCGGGTGCATCGGCGGCGTTCCCGCCCGTGGCGGCGACGGGCTGGCCCTGAGGCGCGCAGCCGGCCAATCCCAGGGCGGCCGCTGCGCTGGCGGCGAAGGTGCCGGTAATAAAGTGGCGGCGACTGAGCGATTTATCGATGGTCATGGGTATCCCTTCCTTCTCTTGTGCGGTTCCCAGCGATGGGAACGACTCTCGAACCCGCTCTCAGTGTGCCCCACTTCGAGGCAGTGGGCTATCGTGCTATTCAGGGATTTTTGCGTTTTGGCAGGTCATTGCCATCCCCTCTTTCACGTGAGTTGCTATCTTTGCTCGGGTCGGTACAATGGGATTGCGGATGAAGGGAGGGGGCCAACCATGTTTCCGTGGGTACAATCGCTGGATCAGTTCTTTCGGCAGGCGCGTCTGCGCTACCTGGGCCTGGGGCTTCTCATTGCGTGGGTTTACGGGTCGTGGTTCTCCGACGGCATCTTTCTTCCCGGTAGCCCCCAGTCGGCGGCTACCTTGCAGGTTTCTCTGCTGTTTTCCGCTATTGGTCTGCTGATCCTGGCGTTTCGCCCTCATCGGCGCACGCCCTTGACGCCTCTGGTGGTGCTGGCGGCTGCCATTGTGGTATCGACGACCACCCTGCTGTTTTTCGTGGCCCCTGTTGGTGCAGCGCTATTGGCCATAAGCGCCTTGGGCGGTGTGGCTTCGGCGGTGCTATGGATCGCCTGGGGCGAGTTGTTCTGCCAAGTGGACTTGGAGATCACCGAGGCTTGCATTCCGGCATCGCTCGGCGTATTCGTCGGGGCGGTGTTGCTCACGTATCTGCTGCCTCATCCTTTTTCGGGGATATTGGCGGCCTTGTTTCCCCTGGCGTCTAGCTTGATGCTGCTGCTCTGCAAAAACGGGCAGCCGCCTCAGTTCTCCTTCCCTGAGCCCGTCGAGCCTTTCGCCGATGTGCTGCCGTCGCTGGTGAAGCTGGCATCCTGCTCCATGGTGTGCAGCATTGCCACGGGATGTGTGGTGACGAGCTTGCCGTCTGACGCTCTGACCATGATGGGAATGGATTCGGGCGGTATTCTCTTCTATGTGGCCGGAGGCACTCTGGCGGGGCTCATTGCCGTGTTCGCCATCGCGCACACGAGCCGCATGAGCTTCTCGTTTCTCTACGAGTGGGCTATTCCCCTGATCGTGTTCTCGCTCTCGCTGCGCGCTCTGAGCTCGGGGTGGAGTGAGGTGCTTGCTTCGGTGTTGGCCTGTACGGCCGCCCTGTATGTGGAGGTACTCTTCTTCGCCATCTTTGCGCGCATCACGGCGAAGGGGCTGTGCCTGCCGAGCGAGACATTCGGCATCTTTCGCGCCCTGGTGCAGCTGGGTTTTCTGGGAGGGGCTGTGCTGGGGGCCTCGTTTTCACTTCAATGGGGATTGCCGCTATATCTGGCCCTGATCTGTTTGTGTGTGGTGATGCTGCCCCTGTTTCTGCACCTGCAAGAGCGTTTCGAGGAGTCGCGGATGCGCTGGGGCGCGATCGAGATGGCCGTGGTGTCCCTGGGCGACATCGATGTCGGAGAAAGGGGCGAGCGGGGGAGCGTAGAGTGCTGCGCGGTTGTAGAGGAGCCGTCGGCGTCGGAGCCAGTCGACTATGTGGAGAGGATGGCCGAGACGTTCAAGCTGTCGCCGCGTGAACAGGAAGTGCTGCGCTATCTGGGGCGCGGGCGGTCAGTCCCCTATATGCGCGAAGCGATGACCATCTCTAAAAGCACCATAGAGACTCACATCAAGCATATCTACGCTAAGGCCGATGTGCATTCCAAACAGGAGCTGATCGACCTTATCGAGTCCTACCAGAGCGCCAATGGGGATGAGGAGGCGGCTACTCGGGTCTAGGTCCTCCCCGAGGGGGTGACCGTATAGGAGTCGGCCGCCTGGTCGTATGAAAGCCCGTTGCACGGTCGCGATCGTAGGGAAAAATGAAGAAGAAACCTCTTTACAAGAACAAATGTACTTATATAATGAGATAAAACAAATGTTCTAAAGGTTGGGTACATCCCTAACTTCCCTGTTTGGAGGACAGCCATCCGATGTGAAGGAGGCTGTCATGGCTGCGTTTTCCTGCTTTCTTTGATGCGGCGTCCTCGACGTTTTCGCCACGTTTCTCTGGGGTCCTTGAGAAACGGTTCGCTGCACATTACAATTTCGTTTAACGAAAGTAGGGATAACTATGATCGAGATGATGGTTCATTCGCATGTGCTCACCCCGCCGATGGAAAACGCGATACGAGAACTCGGTCTTGCAAGGAGGAAATAATTATGAAAAAGGCCGCTGCGGGACTTGAGAAGACGTTCGACGTTACAGCCGAGCAAATTGCCGAATGGGACGAGATGGTCGTTCGGGGGGATATCCCGGGCGTGCCAGTCGGCGAGGTCGTTGTCGGGCGACCGCTGAAATTCGGTGAGCATTTGAAGCTTGTGGGCTTCAAGGAGACCGAGCTTAAAATCGAGCAGATGGACGAGCGGGCGAACAGTCTGGGTATGAGACGATCCGATTATCTGCGTTGGCTCGTCGATAGGGATCTTGCGGCGGCTGGCGTTGCCTAAGCGAGGAAGGGTGGGAAACATGATGGAAGAGAGCGAGCGTTTGGCGCGGTTTGAGGCGGTGCTGGCCGATTGGGCGGCGGAGTGGGAGTCGGTGACCGCGACCCTGGAGGCCCTGCGCGCCCAAGGCAAAACGCGTACTGCTACCTACCAGCAGCTCACGGCCCGTAAGCTGACGTTGAAGTCGATGCTGGCCCCCTTTGAAGAGCGAGGTCTCCTGTGAGCACGTCGGCCGATAATCGGAGTGAAACGGGGGCGATGTCATCGTTTTCGGAGCCGGTGCGGGAATGGTTCTCGGGGGCTTTCGGGGTGCCCACGACGGTGCAGGCGCGGGCTTGGGACGCCATCGCCCGTGGCGATAACGCGCTTGTGATCGCGCCGACGGGCTCGGGTAAGACGCTGGCGGCGTTTCTGTGGGCCATCGATGACCTCATGGCCGAGAAGGCGCGTGCGACCGAGGCCGGGGAGAAGTGGCTCCGGGGCGTGCGCGTGCTGTACGTGTCGCCCCTGAAGGCGCTCGGTGCCGATGTGGATCGCAACTTGCAGGGGCCGCTTGCGGCTATTACCGAGCTGGCCTGCGTGCGGGCGGCTGCCGCTGGGGCATCCTCCTTCGAGGTGCGCACCGCTATGCGCACCGGCGACACCACTTCCGAGGAGCGCCGCAAGATCGTGCGCAACCCACCGGATATCCTCATCACGACGCCCGAGTCGCTTTACCTCATGCTCACCTCGGCGGCGCGCGAGGTGCTGCGCACCGTGGAAACGGTTATCGTGGACGAGGTGCACGCCCTGGCCGGCGATAAGCGCGGAGCGCATCTGTCGCTCTCGCTGGAGCGGCTGGACGATCTGCTGGAGCAGCCGGCCCAGCGCATCGGACTGTCGGCTACGGTGCGCCCCCGCGACGAGATCGCCCGCTTTCTCGGCGGCGCACAGCCTGTTACGGTGGTGGCCGCCGAAGCGCCGCCCAGCCTTGATCTCTCGGTGCGGGTTCCCGTACGTGACCTGACTGCGGTGCCCGCTTTCGATGGCTTCAAGGGGGCCGGCGACGGTACCGCACACTTGGGCGGCGGCCCGCGGCGTGCCGCTGTCGAGACCGCGTGGAAGTCGGATCGCGCTCTGCGCGCTGTTATGGCCGACGGCTCCGCCCCCGCGGCCCATCCCGACAGTCGCGTAGGCATGGCCTCTATCTGGCCGCACATCGAGGCGGCTATTCTGGACGAGGTGCTGAATCATCGGTCCACTATCGTGTTCGTGAATTCTCGCGGCCTATGCGAGCGGTTGACGGCGCGGTTGAATGAGCTGTATGCCAAGCGTATGGGCCTGGATGTGACCCGATCGGAGCCGGCTGGCTATTGGAGCGATGTGGGGAGTGCCGGCGGCGATGGTGGCTCCGAAGGCGCGGTGCCACCATCGGTAGCCGCCGGCCTCCGCGGCATCCCCACGGGAGCCGACGCCATGCGCACGGTCCCGGGTGCGGGCTTCCGCTCGGATATCGGCTCGACCACGGCCCTCGTTACCACTCCCTCGGTGGTCATCGCCAAGGCTCACCACGGCTCGGTTTCCAAGGAGAAGCGCTTGCAGGTGGAGCGGGAACTGAAGGCCGGCGAGCTGCCCTGCGTGGTGGCCACCTCCAGCCTGGAGCTCGGCATCGACATGGGCTCCATCGATCTGGTGCTCCAGGTGGCCGCGCCACCGTCGGTAGCGAGTGGGCTTCAGCGGGTGGGTCGTGCGAACCACCAGGTGGGCGGCCGCTCCCAGGGCATCATCTATCCGCGCACGCGCGTTGAGGTGCTGGATGCGGCCGTGATGGCCGAGGGCATGGCGGCCGGCGCCATCGAGAACACCCATATGGTGCGCAACGCCTTGGATGTACTGGCCCAGCAGACGGTGGCCGCCGTGGCCATGGCCCCCGATGGGCTGTCTGCCGATCAGTGGCTTGCCTGCGTGCGGCGTTCGGCCTGCTACGCCGATCTGGGGTGCCGTTCCTTCGAGGGAGTGCTCGACATGCTCGCCGGCCGCTACGGGTCGGGGGAGGTGGCCGAGTTCGCCCCGCGCATCCTGTGGGATCGCGAAACGGGCCTCTTGAAGCCGCGGTCCGGCTCCCAACGCCTGGCAGTCACTGCGGCGGGCACCATTCCCGACCGCGGCATGTTCTCGGTGGTGCTGCCCGAGGGCGACGCGAAGCAAGGGCGGCGCCGGGTGGGCGAGCTGGATGAGGAGATGGTGATGGAGTCGCGGGTGGGCGATATCATCGCCCTGGGCACCAGCACCTGGCGCATTCAGGAAATCAGCTCCGATCGCGTTATCGTGGAGCCGGCGCCCGGTCGTGCCGCCCGTCTGCCTTTCTGGCATGGTGAGGCGATCGGCCGCCCCTACGAGACGGGCCGTGCCCGTGGAGCCCTGGTGCGGGCCCTGGACGCGGCTCTTGCACAGGTTGCAGCGTCTTCCGATAGGGGCGGCGGTGACGGCGGCAGCGCTTCCCTGCCGAGACCGGCCGATGAGGCGGCTGCGGTTCTAGCGGCAATCGTTCCTCCAGCGCTGAACGAGGACGCGCGGCGCAATCTGGGGGCGCTCATGGTGGCCCAGCGAGAGTGCACGGGCGCGGTGCCCACGGATCGGCGGCTTGTGGTGGAGCAGTGCACCGACGAGACGGGGGACTGGCGGGTCATCCTGCATTCCCCCTTCGGGCGCCGGGTGCACGAGCCCTGGGCTCTGGCCGTGGCCCATCGCATCACCACCACGCTGGGTTTCGATCCTCAAGTCTCGGCGGCCGATGACGGCATCCTGCTCCGCGTACCCCTCGGTGAAGATTCTCTGCCCGGCCCCGAACTATTCCTCTTCGATCCCGATGAGCTGGAGGCCATCGTGCGCGAGCGCGTGGGCTTCACGGCTCTCTTTGCCGCCCGCTTCCGCGAATGCGCGGCCCGGGCCCTGCTCATGACGCCCACGGCTCCGGGCAAGCGAGCGCCTCTGTGGCAGCAGCGAATGCGCGGTGGCCAGCTGCTGGAGGCCGCGCGCCAGGAAGAAGATTTCCCCATCATCCTGGAGGCCATGCGCGAATGTCTGCAGGACGTGTTCGATCTGCCGGCCCTGCGCGAGGTGATGACCGGGCTTGCGGCCGAGACCATCAAGATCAGCGAGGTGCGCACTCTGGTGCCGTCGCCCTTCGCGGCACCGCTTGTGTTCGGATACCTGGGCGAGCATCTCTACGAGGGCGATTTGCCCCATGCGGAGCGCCAGGCATCGCTGCTCGCGGTGGACCCGGCCCTGCTCAGCGAGCTGTTGGGCACTGGCGCGGTGGAAGAGATGCTGGATAAGGCCGTGGTGGCCCGGGTTCTCGCCGAGCTGCAGCGCACGGCAGCGGGCTGGCAGGTGCGCGGCGCCGAGGGCGTGGCCGACCTTTTGCGTGAGCTGGGCCCTCTGACGGTGGACGATATCGCCGCGCGCACGGTGCCGGCCGGTGCGGCGAAAGCCAAGGTGCCGCTCGATGATGCCAGTGGCGCGTCGGTGGCGGGGGATGCCGCGGTGCCTTCGTCGGCAGGCGTCCTTGTCGAGGGAGACGAGGCGGTCTGCGGCGATGTTCCCGTGGAGCCTGCTATAGAACCGGCGGCCGTCAGGGCGCTTTTGGAGCAGCTGGAGACCGAGCATCGGGCGTTCCCGGCGTTGATCGGTGGGGAAGAGCGCTGGGCCGCCGCCGATGACGGAGCACGGCTGCGGGCGGTGCTGGGCTTGGCGGTGCCCTCTTGGGCCGCGCCGCTGCCGGCAGCCGAGGAGGGGGCCGCACCGCTGTCCTCGGCCGCCACATCGGCAACCGCTTCCGAAGCAGCTTCCTTGGGTGCCGTGGCCGCCAAGCCCCTCGACGGCCTGGTGGCGCGCTTCGCCCGCACCCATACGCTGTTCGACGCCGAAGCTGTGGCGGCGGGGCTGGGAATCGGTCCGGCGTTGGTGTCGGACTCGCTGGAGCGGATGGTCGCCGAAGGGCGCCTCGTGCGCCTCGGCCATGACCGCTGGGTCGATGCGGGGGTACTGCGCCGCTTGCGCTCCCGCTCGCTGGCCCGGGCTCGCGAGGCCGTGCGCCCTGTGAGCTCTGACGTCTACCTGCGCTTTCTCCTACAGCGTCAGGCCATTGCCGCGGCTGATGAGCCGCCGTTGGCGGGCGTCGACGGTGTGGCTCAGGTGATCGCCCAGTTCGAGGGCGCCTACCTGCCCATGGCCCAGTGGGAGTCCACGGTGCTGCCCCTGCGCGTGCCCGATTATCGTCCCGCTATGCTGGACGAGCTGATCGCGAGCGGAGAGGTGCTGTGGGCCGCCTCAACGGTGGGGGACGATCGTCTAGTGGCGTTCTTTCCTACCGATTCGCCTCTGGCGCCCCTGCCCGTGGACGAGGCCGTGGGAGTGGCTGCGCCCTGTGTGTCTGAGCCGGGGGGATGGTCGACATCGCCGGCGGCGTTGGGGAGAGACCCGAAAGAAAAGAGGGGGGCAGGCGCCTCGCTCCCATCGAGCTTTTCCGAAGAGGATGCCGCGCCGGTCTTGCCCGAGGTGGTGCGCCAAGCGCTCGTGGCACGGGGGCCGGTGACCTTCCGCGCTCTGGTTGACGAGGTGGCGCGACGCACGGAGCCCTCCGTGGCCAGTGAGCGTGCTGTGGCCGAGGCGTTGCAGGGGCTCGTGTGGGCCGGGGCGGCTACCAACGATGGCCTCGGATTTCCACGGGCGGGCGGCCTGGTGGCCATGGCGCCCGCGTCTCGCAGCGGGGGTCAGGAGCCGCCGCCCTCGCGTCGTCGGGTGAGTAGCCGGCGCGGGCACTCGCTGCGTTCCGGGATGCGCGCCCAGGCGCGGGCCACGGTGGCGGCGCGCCAAGGTGCGGCGATGGCTTTCGACGCCGCTCTGGCCGGTCGCTGGTCGGCGTTGGCGCCGACGACCCAAAGCTCTACCGTACAGGCCGTGGCGCTGGTGGAGTCGCTGCTCGATCGCTACGGCATGGTCACGCGCGACATCGCTCTGGCTGCGGGGGTGCCCGGGGGTCTCTCAACTCTGTATCCGGTGCTGCGTGCTATGGAGGACGCCGGCGAGCTGACGCGCGGCATGTTCGTCGACGGTATGGGTCCCGCTCAGTTCGCCGCCTGCGAGACCGTCGAGGCTTTGCGCGCCTTCGCCGACGTTTCCGACGCCTCCGTCACTTCCGATGACGCCGCCGCCCCGACCGATGCCCCGCTGACGTCGTCTCGACTCTCGGCGACCTCCACCTTTGTTGCGCTTCCCGCCGACGACCCGGCCTGCCTGTTGGGTGCGGGCATTCCCTGGCCTGAGGTAGCCTGGGAGGCGGCAGGCGATGCCCCAGCCGTGGACGCGGCTCTGGTGGCGGCGAAGCCGAATCGCCGCGAGGGCGCTTTGGTGGTGCTGGCCGATGGTGTGCCCGTCTTATGGGCGGCTCCGCGACTGAAGTCGCTCCTGGCGTTCGCGGCCGACGAGGCCGTTCTGGCCACCGCGACCGAGGCGCTGGTGAAAGCGGTGCGCACGGCGCTGAAGCGGGAAGGCTCGTCGGCTGCTCGCCGCAAGATCATCGTGACCTATTTCAACGGCCGCGATGTGCTGGCCACGCCCGCTGCTGCGTGGCTCCAGGAAGAGGGTCTTGTGCGCCTGCCCGACGGCCTGCGCCTCTACACGAGCCCCTTTTAGGTGTCGATCGTCCATCAGCGCGACGCGTGCCGGGCTGCTGCGCGGCTGGGAGCGCGGCCCGCGCCGGAATGCCACGCGGCTGAGCAAACGTCGCTAGCCGGATCGCGCATCACCCGCGCGTGCTCTGGCTCCGAAGGCGGCTACCGGCTTTTTCGCTCTCCGGCTCTTCGGAGGGATGGTCCTCAGGCCGCCTTGGGTCGGCGCAAAAAAAGCGGGCATCCCGCGCTCTCTCTCGAAGCGCAGGATGCCCGCCTATAAAGTACGCGGCCGCGCTCCTCTGAACGCGCTGGCGTACGCCGAAGAAGATAAAGGGAAGCGGGTGGCGGCCAGAAAGGAGAGCCGCCACCCGGGAATTCCGCCGAGACGAGTCAGCGGTCCTCCGAAAGCCCTTGATGGAGCGGAACGGCCGCGGCCCCAATGGCCCCAAAAAGGCCGTTGCCGTTTTAGCCCGCTCCCAGAGGAACAATGGTTACTATAGTTTTTGAATTCCCTTGCCGCCATCGTCGCTCTGTGGTAACGTCATCGCACTTTTTGAGTAATGCCTGACCATTGAAGGAAATGCCCCATGGAAAACCCCCTGGCGTCTGATGCAGTCCTTGACAAGGAATCCGTTGCGCCCTTCGTGCTCCGTCCACGCCATCTGGCCCTGTGCGCCTTTGCCATGACGCTGCTGGCCCCCGCCTCCACCATGGCCTCGTTTGGGGAAGCACCGCACTTTGCCGCCCTCGCCGATACGTTTTTGTTCTTCTTCCTGTTGGCCGCGGTGTTGGCGGCCGTGACGCTTACGCTCGTCGCGCTCCAGGGCGACCTTGGCGCGGGAGAGCGTCGCGGGATCACCCGCGCTGCAGTGAGCGCCTATGCGGCGGGAACGCTCGGGTTCGTTCTGCTGTTGTTCGCGCCGACGGCTATGCCCGCTCTGGCGGTGGCGACAGGTTTGCTGGCCGGAGCGGCCCTGCCTTGGATCGTGGTGGCTTGGGCTCGTCGCGTAGCGGCGCCCATAGATCACGCGCTGGCGCTGTGCGCCTTCATGGTCGTAGCGGCTTCTTTCGGCGGCTGGCTGCTCACCCTGCTGCCTCTGCGCCTGTTGGCACCCTTGTTCTGCCTGCTGGTCATGGTATCCGTGGCGCCTCTTGTCTTGGCGGAGCCCCTCCCGATCGAGGCCGCAGAGGTGGCCTGTCCGGGCAATCGTCTGGGGCGGCTGGCTTCGGTGACGTGGCTGCCGTTGCTGGGTCTGGCGATCTACGGATTTATGGCCGACGTAATGACTCACAGCGCCTTCGGCGTGGTGCGAGCCTCCTTCGTGGGCGGGATCGTGGCCGCGGCCGTGGTGTTCGGCGCCTGTCTGCGCTGGGCCAAGCGGCCGTTGGTGCCCTGGTTCTATCGGGTGCTCGTGCCGCTGCTCGGCGCGGTGTTCATCGTGCTGGGGTCGTTTCCCGCGAATACTTTCCCCCACGATGCCTCCACGGTGGCGCTCTACAGCTTTTATATCGTGCTGGCCTTGCTGGGTTGCGCCCTGTTCTTGGCGGTGGTGCATGGCGGCGAGCTGACGGCCGATCTGGCTTGCGGATTTGCTGTGGCCGTAGTGGCCGGCGCTGCGCTGGCGGGGCAGATTCTGTCGGCAGTGCTCATGGTCACTCACAACTTCGGTCCCTGGCTTACGGTGCTCACGGGCCTGTTCATCGCGGTGTTGCTGGTATTTTTGGGCCGCACGGCCTGGAATGCGCTCGTGATGCCCGCCGAAGACGCGTCCGAGACGCCCTCGATGACGGAAGCACCCGCGCTCGAGGTGTCCATGCGCGACACTCTGGAGTCGCGCTGTGCCGAGGTGTCTGCCGCCAGTGCGCTCTCACCGCGCGAGGCCGAGGTGCTCACCTATCTGGCCCGCGGCTTCAACCCCGCCTACATCGCCAAAGAACTGGTGCTGTCCATCAGCACCGTGCGCACCCACGTGCGCAATATCTACCGCAAGCTGGGCATCAACAAGCGCGAGGAGCTGCTGCACCTCATCGACGGCGACTAGCTGCGACGGGGTGTCCCTGAGTCCTCCTCCACCAGTTCCCCGTACAGCTCGTACAGGGCGGGGAAGGTGCGCTTGATGCTGACGGGTTTGAAAGTGTCGCGCTCTACCACGCACAGGGTGAGCAGGCCGTCCACCAGTGGCTCGGTGGTGGACGGATCGTCGCCCTCGCGGAAGACTTGCTGACGGTAGACGGTCTTCGTGGGCAGGTTCTTCACTACGCTCGTGCGTACAAAACCGCGTTCGCCGTAGCGCAGGGGCGCGCGGTAGTGGATTTCCACGTCGCGGATGGGGCTCATGTAACCCTGCTGCTCGATGCGCTCGTTGTAGGAGAACCCCACCGCGTTCAGGAAATCGATGCGCGCGTCCTCGAAGTACAGCAGGTAGTTCGCGTGGTAGACCACCCCCATCATGTCCGTCTCGCCGTACCGCACGGTAATGGGGGTGTGCACATGCATAGTCTCGCTCGCTTTCGCTGTCTCGCCTTCGATTTCAAGAGCCAATTATAGTGAACACAGCGGAGTGGTGCGCCGTTTTGGACAAAACGGCATGGTTCTCGTCACTTTAATCGTGCTCTTGAGAGAATCGAAAGCTGCGATCTGGGAAAACGTCTGCAATGAGGCACCCGTTCAAGTGGATAGGCTACGAGAACCGCATTGTTTTGGCCACGGGGGAACTAATCCAGGTGGAACAGCACGGGCAGATCCGCCGAGACCGGCGAGTTGTCCTCGTTGGTCTCCATGATGTCGGCCATGAAGTCCCACCACTTTCGGTT
Organism: Adlercreutzia mucosicola DSM 19490; assembly: GCF_000422625.1. Lineage (GTDB taxonomy): Bacteria > Actinomycetota > Coriobacteriia > Coriobacteriales > Eggerthellaceae > Adlercreutzia > Adlercreutzia mucosicola. Next base: position 194,985 of record NZ_AUGK01000006.1, read on the forward strand.
GACGGCCGTGTCGGCCCCGGCGGCCCACCGCTCAGGGTCGTCGATCTCGATGTAGCCGAACAGCGTGAGCGTGTCCGGGTCCAGCGCGATAGTGTAGTTGCGGCCCCCGTGGGCGTGGATCATATCCACCATCTCGGGCCACAGCTCGTTGTGGCGGCGTTCGTATTCCTCTTCCATGCCGGGGTAGAGCTTCATCTTGAACGTCTTGATCATGGGTGCTCCTTCTGCGCTCCTTCGCGATTGCCGGATACACCCAGTATAGGAAGCGGCCCGCCCTCCGAAGGGGAGGACGGGCCGTTGATGCGACGCTGTAGGATTTCTCGGGCTTGCGAGCATCAGAGCCGCAGGCTGGGAAGCCGGGGAGACGAAAGGAACGCCCCTAATTCTTCAGCGAGTTCAAAGGTGCGGGCATGCGTCCGCCGCGGTGGGCGAACACGGTGCCGGCATAAGGGTTCACGGGCATGACCGGGGCATAGCCCAGAAGACCGCCGAAGTCCAGCCGGTCGCCCACCTGCTTGCCGATGGCGGGAATGAGGCGCACGGCCGTGGTCTTGTTGTTGATCATGCCGATGGCGCACTCGTCTGCGATGATGCCGAAGATGGCTTCCTGGGTGGTGTCTCCCGGCACGGCGATCATGTCCAGGCCCACGGAGCACACACATGTCATGGCCTCCAGCTTCTCGATGGAAAGCGCCCCGTCCTCGGCCGCGCGGATCATACCGGCGTCCTCGGACACGGGGATGAAGGCGCCCGACAGCCCGCCGACGGAAGACGACGCCATGACGCCGCCCTTCTTCACGGCGTCGTTGAGCATGGCCAGCGCCGCCGTGGTGCCCGGGCCGCCACACTGGCCCACGCCGATGGCCTCCAGGATCTCGGCCACCGAGTCGCCCTCGGCCGGGGTGGGGGCCAGCGACAGGTCTAGAATGCCCTGCTGCACACCGAGGCGGCGGCTCGCCTCGCGGGCCATGAGCTCGCCGGCGCGGGTGATCTTGAAGGCCGTGGCCTTGATGGCCTCGGCCACGGTGGTGAGGTCGGCCTCCTTCGGCAGGTCGGCCAGCACCGCCCGCACCACGCCGGGGCCCGATACGCCCACGTTCACCACTTCGTCGGCCTCACCCGAGCCGTGGAAGGCGCCGGCCATGAAGGGGTTGTCCTCCACGGCGTTGCAGAACACTACGAGCTTGCCGGCGCCGATGCACTGCCGATCGGCAGTCAGCTCGGCGGCGCGCTTCACGATGCCGGCCATCAGATAAGCGGCGTCCATGTTGATGCCGGCCCGGGTGCTGCCCACGTTCACGCTGGCGCATACGCGGTCGGTGGTGGCCAGCGCCTCGGGAATGGAGTTCATGAGCTTGTGGTCGGCCCGGGTGGCGCCCTTGTGCACGAGCGCTGAGAAGCCGCCGACGAAATCGACGCCCACCTCGGCCCCGGCGCGGTCCATGGCACGCGCGATGGGGGAGAGGTCGTCGACGGTCACGGCGGCGCAGATCTCGGCGATGGGCGTGACCGAGATGCGCTTGTTCACGATGGGAATGCCGAACTCGCGCTCGAGCTGCTCGGCTGTGGGCACCAAATGCTCGGCGGCGGTGGTCATGCGGTCGTATACCTTGCGGGCCAGCGCGTCCACATCGGCATCCACGCAGCCGCGCAGGTTGATGCCCAGCGTGATAGTGCGGATGTCCAGGTTCTGCTTGGACACCATGGCCAGTGTCTCGGCAACTTCAGCAGGGGTGATCTGCATAGTGGCTCCTCGTGTTCCTCGCCCGCGATTGCGGCCTGCGTTCGGGCCGCCGCGCCTGTGTTCCACGGCGCTCCTCGCGCCGTAGCCTTTCCGTATTCGCACAGTGTAGCAAACGGGAAAGCGTCTCGGGCGCCCGGGCACGCAGACGGTGCCTGTCGACTGATGGGAAGAGCGGCCTTTCGCCTGCGGGATGCGTATCAACCTAAAGTTGCGCCATAGTTGCTGGTGCTTTGCGGGGACGATGCTAGGATGGCTTGTGTGTCGAAGTTGGCAACGCGAGAAGGGTGACGTATGAAAATTGTAGGGATGGGGCTTCCCGAGGTGATCGTTGTGCTGTTCGTGCTGATCGCCCAGGTACTCCCCTTCGTGCTGCTCGCCATCATCGCCGTGGCAGCGGTGAAGTACCTGCGGTCGAAGCCGCAACGTGAGCGCGAGCGCGCGACGAACCGCTCCCTTGGCGAGGTGCTAGCTGAAGAGCGGCAGCGCTGCGGTATGACCCAGGAGTTCGTGGCTCAGTCCCTCGGCGTCAGTCGCCAAGCGGTTTCCAAATGGGAGAAGGGCGCGAGCGACCCCTCTACCCACAATCTGCTCGCTCTAGCAAAGCTCTACGGCGTGGACGCCGCCGACCTTCTGCGCTCGGTGGCGAGCTAATAGCTGCCCGTGACGCCGCTGCGGCCGATCTATGGCATTACGCAGGTAGGGAGGCAGTTAAGAAGGAAGTCGAGGGATTCCCGGTGCTTTCTCGGATACACGAGACCGTAATGGGCCGGCGTGATGGCTGATTCAAGGGGCACCACCGTGATGCCGGGGACGGTCTTCATAATGCGCTCGAGCGACACGAAGGGAAAGCTCAGATAGGGCAGCGTTTGAATGAATGCCGCGTCAATCGTCTGCTCGCGCAGATCGATGCCCGGGTGTTCTTCCATGAGGTGCTCGCGCAGCGACTTGGTTGGCGAAACGCTGTAGTCTTCCTTGGGAAAGTAGATAGTACGGCCGGAGAGGTCTCCCGGTTTGATGCTCTCATGCGTTGCCAGGTCGTAGTCCGGCGGCATAGCGAGACATTCCCCTGTAGTGAAGAACGAGAAGATGGCCAGATCGGTTCCGAGAGTGGACGGTCGCATGCCGTAGAGGAAACAGTCGGCCGCGCCGTCGGCGATCATCTGGCGGCGTTTTTCGAAGGGATGGGGCATGAGGACGAACTCGATGCCGATCTCGGGGTGGGTGGCGTGCAGCGCATCGAGAGCGGGCCTGACGGCATCGGCCTCGGGCGCGTCAAGGATGCCGATGATGATGTTGCTGGTGGTTGCTTGCGATGCTCGGGCGCGCCCCTCGGCTACGGCCCTCTCGCAAATATCCCCAACACGTTCCATAGCCTCGTACAAGATGGTTCCCGCGGGGGTCAACCGGGCGCCCGAGGGAGTGCGGTCGAAAAGAAGAAAGCCCACCTCCTCTTCCAACTTGCGAATCTGGGTGGTCAGCGAAAGCTGCGACACATAGAGATCCTTGGCGGCTTGAGACATGGAGCCACATCGCGCGACGGCGAGAAATTTCTCCACCTTTCCGTTCAAAAGCATGGCGCCCCTCCCTTGGTGCAATGCGTCTGGTTGAAGACATGAACGATTGTACAGGTGTTTCGCCGATAGAGGGGGATATGAATTGCATATGGGCCATAACTTTCAAGACGGTTCCCTGGGCGAGGGGTTGCCCCCTATAGTGCCGGATGTGAAAGATCGGAAGAGGAATCCGATCTCTTAAAGCTAAGGAGGGAATCATGACGAAGGAAATCTCACGCCGCAGTTTCTTGCAGGGCATCGGTTTGGCTGGTGCCGCCACGGTAGGAGCCGGCCTGGCGGGCTGTGCGCCGGCGGCCCCCGCGGCGGAAGGGGAGAAGCTGAGCGACACGGGCGACCAAGCGCATCGGTGGAGCTGGGAGGCGGGCCCGGAGGATATCTCCGAGGACCAGATCGCTGAAACGGTGGAACACGAGTTCGTGGTCGTGGGCGCCGGCCTGGCGGGTTTGGCCACGGCTGCTTCGCTGGCTGAGAACGGCGGCGATGTGCTGGTGGTCGAGAAGAACACCACCTGGGCTTCCCGCGGGTCGGTTATCGCGCATATCGGTGCCTTGAACACGCCGCGCTGGGTTGCCGCAGGCGTGGAGTACAGCAAGTTCGACGTGTTTCGCGACTGGGACGTGCAGAACGGCTCCCGCATGGACAACGCCCAGGTGTGGACGTTCTTGGAGCGCTCGGGCGAGGCGCTGGAGTGGAGCCTTCAGAAGGCCGAGGCGCTCGGCGGCACCGTGGAACTTTTGGGCAGCCACTACTTCGGCGAGAAGTTCCCCGAGTACTACGGCACGGTGATGGTGAATGCCAGCGACAAGATGATCGAGCTGGAGGGTAATGGCATCGAGATGGGGAAAGGCAACGCGCTCCACTTCTCGCTGTACCAAAGTTCGCTCGACAACGGCGCCCAGTATCTATGGAGCACGCCGGGCAAGCAGCTGGTTGTGGAGGACGGTAAGGTAACGGGTATTATTTGCGTGAACGCCGATGGCGATTACGTGCGCTACAAGGCTACGAAGGGCGTCATTCTGGCAACGGGCGACATCTCGGGCGATGAGGAGATGTCGGCGTGCTTCGCGCCCATCATGAACCGCTGTCAGTCGTCTATGTACATTCCCGCCGGGATGAACACCGGCGACGGCCAGAAGATGGCCATCTGGGCCGGTGCCAAGATGCAGGACGGTCCGTGGCCGCCGATGATCCACCCCCAGGGTTATGGCATGTTCCTCGGGCCGTTCATGTGCACCAACTCCTTCGGGCGGCGCTTCATGAACGAGGACACCTGGACCCAGGGAAAGTCTCTCGGCATCTTGAACCAGCCGGGCAATGTGGACTACGGCTTCTGCGTCTTCGACAAGAATTACTCGCGCGATATGCACGCCACGCGCAAGATCGGCGGCGGCCTCATGTGGGATTCGGTGTACCGTGTGTACGGCAACAATGAGCCCGACGAGATGTACGACGAGCGCATTTTGGGCATGGGTGTCGACGGCGGTTTCATCTATCAGGCCGATACCCTGGAAGAGGCGGCCGCGCTGGTGAAGGCCGACTATCCGACCTTCGACGAGGATTTGTTCCTGGCCGAGGTGGCCCGCTACAACGAGCTGGTGGCCGCCGGCGAGGACACCGATTTCGGCAAGCGCGCCGACCTTATGCTGCCCATTGCCGAGGCGCCGTTCTTCATCGAGAAGGTGGGGCCGAACAAGATGTGCGCTCCGGGTGGCGCCCTGATTACCGGCTACGGCCAGGTCATCGACGAGGAGGAGAACCCCATCGAGGGCCTCTACGCCGTGGGCAACTGCTCGGGCGGCCTGTACGCGGTGGACTATCCTCTGGTGATCAATGGTAACTCCCACGGTCGCTGCATTACCTTCGGCTATCTGCTCGGTCGCCAGCTGACCGGCGTGGAAGAGGTGCAGTCCTACCCCACGCGCGCCTAGGTGCGAATATTCCGTCGGGCCGCTTCGAACCCTCCCGCGAAGCGAGTCTGCGCGAGCGCTGAGCGCTCGTCTCGGAAGCCGTGCAGCTGCTCGTTGGTTGCGCGGCTTCTTCCTTTGCCGGGCGGGCGGTGGCGGAGCGCTACAGGTCGGGAAAGAGCTCGTCGGTGGCGAACTTGAAGGAGCGGTCGCGGGCGTCTCCGGTGCCCCGGTGGTCGGTCAGCTTGTCGACGGCGGGGTCGAAGGCGCCGCAGAGGAGCGTGCCGGCCGGATCGCACTGGGCAAGGTTGCGCCGCAGGGCGGCCTCGCCGGTGGTGGCGTAGCAGTAGCGGCAGCCGTGGGCGCAGGTATTGGGCCAGCCGATGTCGATGCTCTCGGTGCAGAGGCATTCCCGGCGCTGGGCCTTGTCCTTGGGCAGGGCCTCGTAGCGTCCCTTCAGGCGCGAGAGCCGGCACGCTCCCAGCTCTTCCAGCAGACGGCCGTCTACGCAGCGCCCCCGCTCGATGCCGAATCGTTTCAGGTCGACGGTTTCGGCGCAGGTGGCCACGGTCATGCCATGGTCGCGGGCGCTGGCGGTGATGCCCCCGGCCAGGCGCTGCTGCTGGTCGTGGCTTACGCTCGCGGTGCCGAGGGCGGTGTAGACGCTGCGTGCGTCGGAGCAGTGGTCGTCGACGAAGCTGATCACGACGCGTTCGGTGCATCCCTCCAGCTCGTCGGCCAGTGCCGCGAAGGCGCGCAGATGGTCGTCGATGCTGTAGGCGCGGTTCACCAGCAAAGGGTCGAAGCGCCAGATGACGCGGCGCGGCCCGATGCGCGACGACAGTTCCTTGAACGTGGCGACGATCTGGCGCTTGTCGGGCAATCCCGGCTCGATGTCGCGTCCGTAGGGGGTGAGGGTGAACTGGAAGTAGCAGTTGTAGGCCGCCAGCTCGTCCAGTCGTCCCAGGAGGGGAGCCGGGTCCTTCGTCCAGAAGACGATGCCGTCCACAATGGTGGGGCTGAGACTGTAGTGGCTGACTTGGCCGGGAAACAACGGGTTGCGCACATCGACGTAGCCCGCACGCACGCGGTTCAGAAACCAGTCGCTGTGAAACCGCGGAATATCCGTTCGGCGGCTGGCACTGATGATCATTGTGGCTCGCCTTCCGAGGATTTGTCTTCGGCGGGGGTCGAAGTCTCGTCGATCCCATCGGCTTCAGCGGCTTCCTCCCGGGCGGCGAACTCGTTGAGGGCGGCTAGGAAGGCATCGGCTTCGGGGCTGTAGCTGAGATCATTGGGCCGCGGGAGCGAGCCGGCGGCCAGGGCGCCCAAAGGGCCCCCGAAGCAGTCATCCCAGTAGGCGTTGCCGAGGAGACTCGCGGGAATTTCGTCTTCCAGATCGAAGTACGCGCAGAGCTGTGCGCGCACGGGAGTAAGGTTGCAGAGGGCCACCAGGGCCAGCAGTCCGGCGAAGGTGGCGGCCAGGCGCAGGTTCTGACGGCGTCGGATGGCCTTGTCCAAAGATTCGGTGGCATTGCGCGGGTTGGTCATGGGGTGCCCCTAACGACGGAAGAGGGAGAAGATGAAGTACAGAATTACGATGATGAGGCCGATGAAGCCGAGGCCGACGGCAAGAAGGGGCAGGTAGGGCGCGAAGCACAGAAGCCCCAGGGTGACCATGGTGGGGTGCTCCCGGCGCAAGACGGCTATCGCGGCGAAGGCTGTCGCTGCCAGGCCGCAGAAGCCGATGCCCCACAGCAGCTGGTTGTCCAGCATGCCGTCGGGAGCGGCGCTGGCCAGGTCAGCCCATATCTCGTAGCCGATTCCCGGTGCCGTCACGATGGTGAGGCACGCGGCGCACAGGGCGGCACCGCCCCAGTACGCCACTTTCGACAGCGCGGTGGCCGTGGCATCGGGGTGGCGCCGCGCTTGGGTGCGGGCGATGAAGGCGCTCGTGTCCCTCTCCGCGGGGACCGGGCCCTCCTCGACGCCGGTGATCCAGCATTCGGCGGCCCCGGTGCCGGCCACGATGCGCTCGGCCTCCTTGCGCAGGGCCGTGGCCTGGCGGCGGGTGCGGCCCTTGGTGCCCACGCCCCGCAGGGCGAACAGGGCCTGGGCCAGCTTCGGGGCCAGCACCGCTGCGGCGGCGGCCAGAAAGCCCACCAGCGCCAGGCCGGTGAAGGTGCCCGTGGGCACCGTGGAGATGTCGATGAGCGCGTCGGGGTAGAGCGAGCCGGGCCCTAGCCCTGTCGGCGATATGAGCACGGTGCTGGCCGTGACCAGGGGTTCGCCGGCGTTGGTCACGGCATTCTTCCACGCTCCGAAGGTGAAGTGCGGCACAAGGAGACAGGCGGCGAGCACGAACAGGAGCGCGCCGATGAGCCGCGCGAAGAAGGCCGGCTTGGGAAGGCCGTCGATGGGTGCGCGCTTGCCCTCGGCGTCGGCCAGGGCATCGACCTGGGCGGCGGCATCCAGCAGGGCGGCCTGGGCATCGTGGGCGACCTCTGCGCTGCGTGCGCCCCATAGACGGGCGCGGGCCTGCTGCACCGCGGCCGGATCGGCGGCCGAGGCGGCCATGAGATGGGAGAGGAACCCGCGGGGTACTGGCCGTCCGAACAGCTCGCCAGTGAAGTAGCCGGCGGCCGTGGCGGGCACCACGGTCTCGTTGGGGCGCACGATGCCAGCATGGCGCAGATGGGGACTCGCCTCGGTGTGGGCGGCCAGGGCCTCGGCTGCTTCGGCCAGGGCGCGCCGAGCGTCGGCGCTGTCGGCTAAGGGCATGGTCGCATCGACGGGCAGAGCGGCCACGGCGGCCAGCAGACGGTCGCCGGCGGCGGTGCGTCCTTGGTAGAGCCGCAAGTTCTGCTGCACCCACAGCGCCCAGCCCTCGCCGCCGTAGCGGGCGGCGAAGTTGCGCACGGCGGCCTTGTCGCCGGCGGCGGCCTCCAGCACGGCCAACACGCGATCCACTTTCTCGTCGAGGTTCGCGTCCTTATGGTCGCGCAGCCAGGAGAGCCCCACCTTCGCCGGGGCGGGGAAGCCGGCCACGGCCACCACGCCGAGCAGGTCGCGCACCGCCTCCTCGTCTTCCACCACGCGGTAGAATCCCAGGGGCGTGGCCGCCGCCTGGCGAAACAGCGCATCGACGGCCTCGGTACCGGGGAGGATGGCCCCGCCGCGCCAGAACACCGCGGATCGGGTGGGATCGATAAGGGCGAGGGCCCGGGAAAGCCCCAGGTCCTCGTTGCCGTCCAGGGCGTCGGGCGCGGTGTCGGGGTCCTTATCGGTGATGTCGTTTAGGGCCACGGCCAAATCGGTCTCGCCGAGCTTGCGGAAGTAGGTTTCCAGGCCATGGGTGTACAGATGGCGCTTGGCCTGTTCCCATTGGCTCGCGAGCGCGGTGACCAGGGTGGCGCGGTCCTCATAGACAGTGCCCTCGAACTGGTAGCCCGCCGGCCCCGCCATGGCGGCGGCGTCCAGGGGATCGCGGTAGCGGAAGGCGGCCGGGTCGGCCAGCCAGCGCTGGATGTCGTCGTAGCCGAGGCGCCCCTGGGCATGGGCGTAGGTGAGGCCGTAGATGAGTTCCCCGAGGCTTCGGTGCTCGGGCGCGCGGGCGGCGAAGGCCACAGGCCGCCCGCCGGCCAGCACCGCCGACAGGTCGTCGCCGTCGATGAGGGCCTGGTGGGGGTGCACGCCGCCGTTGTACAGCGTCCAGATGGTATAGCCCAGGGCGTACCAGTCGTTTTCCCGCTGCACCACCGAGGAATGGGGCGAGTAGCCGGGGGTGCGACGGTCCACCTTGGTGGCCCCGGTATCGCGTCCCTCTTCCAGCACCGAGGAGATGCCGAAGTCGCCGAGCACCACAGCGCCGTCCAGCAGGTAGAGGTTCTTCGGCTTCACGTCGCGGTGCACGATGCCCTGCCCGTGCAGGAGGCACAGGGCCTGGGCCGCTTGGGGAATCACCGTGTCGCGCAGCTCCTCGAAGGTGATGTCGGTGCCGTGGGAGAAGCGGTCGGAGCACATCGGCATCACGGTCACGTCATAGGTGGATTCGCCGAGGCCCGGGGCAGCGTCGCGAATCTGCCCCGTGGCGTACAGCGGCATGAGGTGGGTTTCCTGGAAGTGCGCCTCGCCGCGGGGGTGCTCGGTCATGAGCCGGCGCAGGTAGTCCAAGATGGCCCGGCGCGCCAGACGGTCGCGCACGGCGTGGGGCTGGTAGGCGATCTTCGCGGCGAAGGTGCGGCCGTCCTCGTCGGCGGCTCGCACCACGGTGCCCTGGCCGCCCGCGCCGATGACGTCGGCAGTGTGCAGGGTGAAGGTGCGATCGCCATCGCCTATGAAGGGCAAATCGTCGCCCGATAGCACGGGGGCGGTGCCGTCCAGGTCGACCAGGGTGGGGGCTACGTCAACGATGGTGGGCGCCACTGCCCGCCGCGGCTCCCGCGAGATGTCGGAGGCTTCGGCCATTAGCGATCCTCAGGCGCGAGGCAGGCGGTTTCTCCGGCGGCGCCCACCAGGGGCGCGCGCCCGTCGTCGGTGGCGCGGCGGAAGGCGACGGCACCGTGGGCGAGCAGGGCCTCCACGGCCTCGCCCCGCTCGATGCCGTTGTCGAAGATGAAGGTGGCCAGCGGGTTCAGATAGGCGTTCTCCACCAAGTTCCCGATGCCGCGCCCGCCCCTCTCGCGCACCTCATCGGCCATGGCCGCTTCTAGTAAGTGCTCGGTCAGCGCCGCGCTGGCGGCTACGGTGATGCCGCAGCGGGCGCGCACGTTCCCGTTGATCTTCGCCAGCTGGGCCTGCAGGATCAGACGCGAGGCTTCCGGCGAGATGTAGTCGAACACCACGATGTTATCGCCGATGCGGTTTAAGACCTCGGGCTTGAAGTGGGTGGCCATGGCCGCTTCCACCTTGGCGCGGATGGCGTCGTACGGCTCGCCGGGATGCACGATGTTGCGCCGTCCGACGATGCGCCCGTGCTCGTCGAGCAGCTCTTCGGAGATGCCGACGTTGCTCGTGAAGAAGATGATGGTCTCGCTGAAGTAGACCGTCTGGCCCTGGCCGTCGGTCATGCGGCCGTCTTCCAAGATCTGCAGGAACTTGTCCATGATGGAGGGGTGGGCCTTCTCCACCTCGTCGAACAGGAGCACCGAGAAGGGGTTGGCGCGCACGGCGTTGGTGAGCTGGCCGCCGGCCTCGTAGCCCACATAGCCGGGCGGCGCGCCGAACAGCTTCTGGTCGGCGTTCTCGGCGGCGTATTCCGACATGTCGAAGCGCAGGTAGCTGCGCTCGTCGCCGAAGAGCAGCTCGGTTACGGCCTTCACCATCTCGGTCTTGCCCGTGCTCGTGGGGCCGGCCAGAAACAGCACGCCCTTGGGCTTGGTGCCCGAGGAATGCTGCATGCCGGAAAAGCCCAGCACCGAGCGCTTCAGCACGGTGACGATCTTGTCGATGGCCGGTTCCTGCCCCTTCACGCGGCGGCGCAGCACGGCCGCCGGATCGTCGCGCAGCTTGTCGGCCATGGCGGTCCACTGGTTCTCGCGGATGCCGTACTTGTAGAGGTCCACCAGCTGGGGAATGGCCGCCGGCTCGGTGCCGCCGCGGGCATAGAGCCGCCGCAGCTCGTCCAGCTCCACCAACTTCATGGCGTCGGTGGTGTCGATGAGCTTGCCGCGCACCTTGGCGAGGCTCGGGTCGGCCAGGTCGGGGAAGGCGCGGTCGAGGTAGGCCTCGCGGGCCGGTCGATCGGGGTTGGGGATGGATATGACGCGTGCGTCGGGGTTGCCGCGAGTGAGCCACGAGGGCACGTCCGACGCGCGGTTCACCACCAGCACGAGGGTGTTCACATGGGCGCCGTCGCCGCGAATGGCATCGGCCGCGCCCAGGTACAAGTTCATGAAAACGGCGTTCTCCTCGGGGGTGAGGTCTTCCGGCGAGGAGGCGAGCCGGCTCGCCAGGTTGAACACGCAGGCGACAGAAGCGGGGGCGGCAGCGTCGTCGTCGAGCCGCCGGGACAGCGCCGCGCGCACGAGCAGGGCGTCGTGGACGAGGCGGTTGGCGGCGTAGGGCTGCTGGCGGGATGCCGGGTCGCTCGCGGGGTTCAGCGCTTCGGCCTCGGCGGTGATCTGGGCCGCCTCCCGCTGGGCCGCGTTGGCCAGGATGGTGGCGTCTCCGGTGCCGAGGGGGTCGCTGATGCCCCGCAGCGGGTCGACGAACAGGAAGCGGTAGGGGCGCGGGCGGCCGGGATCGGTGCCGGCGAACAAGGCAGCCAGCAGGGCATCCAGGGGCAAAAAGTCGGCGGCGGCGCTCGGGTCGGCAGCTTCGGGCGCGGGGGCCGCCGTGTTCGGTGCGGGCGACCAGGGGTAGAGGTCGGCCACGTTGCCCTCGATGACGAAGATGGGCTTGATGCCGATGAAGTTGTCCAGCTCTCGCTGCCAGGTGGGCGTCATGACGGTCCCTCTCTCGCGGGGCGGCCGTGGATGCCGATGGACAGGGCGCGGCCGTCGAACACCGCGTTCTGCACGCGGCGCAGTTTCCTCTCCTCCTCATGATACAAGGTTTCCAGCGCGGGATTCAGCACGATGAGCCGCTGATTGGTCGATCCGCGCAGCCCGCAGGCCCCGTCGTTGAGCGCTGCCACGTAGGGCCCGTCGATGAGCGCGTCGATCTGGGCGGGCAGAGTCGGCAGCTCTTCTCGCGTAAAGCCGGTGTACACGAGGATGTCGTCGAAGGCAGGGCGGATGAGGGCGAGCAGGCGGCCCAGCTCATCGGCCTGTTCCAAGGGATCGCCCCCGGTGAAGGTGATGCGGTGGGTGCCGGTGCGTCGGGCCAAGGCTCGCAAGAGGCCGGCCAGGCGCTCGACGGTGATGGAGGCATCGGGACGCGTGGGCCACAGCTCGGGGTTGGCGCAGCCGGGGCAGTGCTTCGAGCAGCCGTAGGTCCACACGGCGATGCGGCGCCCCGGGCCCAGGGTGGTCACGGGATGGTAGATGCGGTCGACGAACATGGGCTCGCCCCGGTGCTAGGGCTGGTCGGCGGGCCGGGCCGTCGCACGGGCGATCCGCCGTTGGTCGAAGGGGTCGCTGCAGAAAGAGCAGCGGTCGATGCGATCGGCAGGGCCGGCCACGGGATGCTCGGTGCCGCAAACGGGGCAGCGCACGGCCCAGCGGGGAATGGGCGCGGCGGCGGTGTCAGCGAGGGGGTCGGTGCCCGTGCCCGCTGCTTCGGGGACGGGCGGGGCGCCGGGGCAGTCGGCGGCCGCGGCGGCGCTCTCGCTTTCGGGATAGGCCAGGCTCACGCGGAACGTCATGTCGGCCAGTTTCAGCATCTCGCCGCCGAACAGGGGATGGGGCGCGCCCGCGCGCAGGGTCGTCCACGCGCCGGCCCGTTCCACCGACGAGGCGTTGCGTCCCGTGTGCTCAATGGTCCAGCGCCCCGTATCGCTCATCGCCACCACGGCGTGCACGCCGGAGACGCGCGGCGAGAACGCCTCGGGCGCGAAGTCGCCCGCCCGGCCCAGCACCCCGCCGGGGGCGGTCACGGTGACGGTGGCGCCTCCGCGCACTTCTTCCAGCACAAGGGCGCTTGCCGTTGCTGTCGGTAGCGCGGTGCCGGGTATGGCCGTGGCAAAGGGGGCGCCGCAGGCAGCGCAGGCGCTGGCATCGTCGGCATTGGCGAAACCACAGGAACACAGGCGCATATCAGCTCATTTCTCGGGTGGCGGCGCGCTTGCGGCGACGGCGGGTGCCGCGGGCGGTGTCATGGGTGGCAGCGGTTTGTACGCTCGCGGTCGCTGCGGCCTGCTCGGCGCGGGCGGCCGCGCGCATCTCGCGGCTGAAGGCCGTATCGGCGGCGGCGCGGTACCGCAGCTTGTTGGTGATGCCGTAGGCGGCCAGCTCGTCGGCTATCTCGTCGTAGACGGCGCAGAACGCCTCCTGGGCCCGAAGCAGCTCATCGGCGCGCGCGGGGCTGTCGACCGCTTCCAGGCAGACGGCCTCCCCGTCAGCCACACCGGCCGCGCCCTCGGGCAATCCCGCGATCTGCAGCATGAGATCGCCCTCTTCCGATAGGAAGCTGTGGATGCCCGCGGTGTTCTCTGCACTGCCGAAAAGATGGTGCGTTCCCGTCAGCTCGCGGCCGAGCGACACCGAGCGCACGATGTCGTAGCCGTGGCGCGCCATTACTTCGTCGATGCAGGCCTGCAGGTAGGCGTTGCGATCGGCCTCGGCCTGGCGTGCCCGCAGCTGCTCGACTCGCGCTGCCGCCTCTTCAAGCGTGGCGAAGGTCCGCGGCGCTTCGCGATGGACAAGCGCGGTGTCCGGCTCGGCGCGCTGCTCCAGGGTGGCGATGAGCGATGCCAGCTCGGCCATGGCCCCCTCGTTCGCTTCCATGGCCGGCAGCAGCAGCGCCAGCTGCGCTGCCGTGGCGGGTTCCAGCCTGCGGCCGTGCTCCATGAGCACGGCCCGGTCGGCGGCCAGGGTGTAGGGCGACTGCGCCAGTTCCCAGGCGCGCCGGGCAATCTCCTGGATGTCGGGAGGGGTTGTGCCGGTGTTGGCAGCCTTGGCGGCACCGGTCTCGCCGGTGGCATGGGCGGCGGTCGTGCCACCGTTCGCGGAGAAGGCGGCGCCCGCGTCGCTCTGCGCCCCGCCCCTCTTTATCGCTTCTTCCGCTCCGAGGGCCGCCGCGCGCAGCAGGGAGGCGAAGTCCTGGGCGTCGGCCGCGGCAGCGGCGCGGGAGCGAGCTCGCAGGATGCGCTCCTCGGCTGGGGCGGCCTCGGCGCAGAAGGCGTCGGCGATGGCCGTGGCCCGGGTGCAGCAGCGAGCGGAAAGCGCCACGGAATCGGCCATGACCGTGGCCGGTGTGAACGCGCACTCGCCGGCGAGCCGCGCCAGGGCCGTCGCGGCAAGGGCCCGCACGCTGGCGGCGGCCTCTGTCGCCTCGGGGCAGCTCCGCGCCAGCGCCTCCACCTGGCGGCGCAGCTCTTCGACGCGCCGCCGCGCCCGCGCCGTCGCGTCGTCCACGTCGGATCGCAGCGCTTCCAGCTGCGCTGCGATCATCCGCTCGATTTCCAACTGGCTTGTCTTCGGCCCGCTCATGGATGCGCCCCTTTGCAATGGAATGGTGTGCGACCATTATAAGGGGAAAGGATGAGATAGGAGGTTCCAGTGAGCGAGACGGATGCGATGAGTACGCGGTGCGCCATGGCCTACACCGCTGACGACTACGATGTTGACGCCCATGTGCCGGCAGCGGCGGCCCTGGAGCGTTTGCGAGCGGGCAACCGCATCTACGTGGAGGCCCTCGATCACGAGCGCGATCTGTCGCCGGAGCGCATCGCCGATCTGTTCGAGAACGGCCAGCGCCCCTTCGCCTGCGTCATCGCCTGCGCCGATTCCCGCGTGGTGCCCGAGCACATTTTCATGGCGGGCTTAGGCGAGCTGTTCGTTATCCGCGTGGCCGGCAACATCGTGGGGCCCATCGAGCTGGCCAGCGTGGTGTACGCTTGCGAGCATTTGCACACCCGCCTCGTGCTGGTGCTCGGCCACACCCACTGCGGCGCCATCAAGGCGGCCCTTGATGGGGAAGCGGGTCCTGTGGCCGCCATAACCGAGCGCATCGCCGCGGCGCTCGGCGATGTGGACGACCCCTATGAGGCCAGCGTGGTGAACGCCCGCGCCGTGGCCGCCACGCTCGCGGAAAGCCCCGAGCTCGGCCGCCTTATGGCCGAGCACGACCTGGACATCCGCTGCGCCGTTTACCACACCCACTGCGGCGTGGTGGACTTTTTGGGGGAGTAGGGCTTAGGCCAAAGAGGACAAAGCCGAAGTGTGGCAATCTCGCTGCCTCGGCAACGCCAAGGCCCCTGAAACCCCGGTGGTTTCGGGGGCCTTACCGAAGCGTGGCGCCGTCTCATGGGCTGCCCTCATCATTGGGAAAATTGACATTGCGTCTCGTCTCCGAACTCGGTACAATGCCCGTTAATGGACACACTGTTCATTATTGTTCATCCTGTTGAAATGAGGGAACGTGGGTACTGCCGCACTGGAAATGCTGCCCGCCGAATCGCTGGCTCCGCCCGCTCCGGGCGAGGATCGGCGCATCACCCGCTCGAAGCGGGCCCTGCGCGGAGCGCTTATCGCGCTCATCGAGGAGCGGGGACTGGACGCCATCACGGTGAACGACCTGTGCGAGCGGGCCGATCTGAACCGGGGTACCTTCTACAACCATTTCCACGATAAGGAAAACCTGCTGACCGCGCTGGAGAACGAAGTGCTGGCCGAAGTTGCCCTGCTGCAGGCCCGGATGCAGAGCGTTACCCTCGGCGACATGCTGGCCTTCCGGGTGGCCGGCCGCCCGGTGCCGGTGCTCGTGGACCTGTTCGAGTACCTGCGCGGGGAAAGCGATTTTTTGCGGGCGGTGCTTGGCTCCGGGGGCGATGTGCGCTTCGGGCCGCGGCTGCGTGAGGCGGTGTGCGAGAACCTCGTGCAGAACATCTTGCACGAGAAGTACCGCACGAACCCCACCCCCTTCGTGTGCTACTACGTGGCCTTCTACGCCTCGGCCTACTTGGGAATCATCGCTCGATGGGTCGAGAACGGCTGCCCTGAGACTCCCGAGGAAATGGCCCGCATCGCCATGCGCCTTCTGTTCATCACGCCCGGCGAGCCTATCGAGCTGTAGGCCCCAGAAGCGAGGAAACTTCCATGAAAAAGAGCAAGTACACTGAGATCATCACCGAGGCCTCCACGTCCGAGAAGGCGCCCGCCGGCGCCGCCGCAGAGCCCGCGCCGGGCTGCGCCTCCTGCGCCCCGCGCGTGACGGCGGCAGAAGAGGCCCGGGCCAATGCCGCCGAGGCCAGCGCCGCCGCTCGCGCCGCGGCCGAGGCGTGCCCCTACCATATCGGCATCGACGTGGGCTCCACCACGGTGAAGCTCGCGGTGCTGGACAACGACCACAACATCCTCTGGGCGGTGTACCGCCGCCACCACGCCGATGTGCGCGCCACTATCATTGAGGTGCTGCGCGAGGCGGCCGAGGCGTACCCTGCCGAGGTCATGACCATCGCCATCACCGGCTCGGGCGGCCTGCTGTTGTCCCAATGGCTGGGCGTCGCCTTCGTCCAGGAGGTCATCGCGTCCAAGACGGCCGTGGAGACCTTCATCCCCGCCACGGACGTGGCCATCGAGCTGGGAGGCGAGGACGCGAAGATCATCTACTTCGACCATGGTATCGAGCAGCGCATGAACGGCACCTGCGCCGGCGGCACCGGGGCCTTCATCGACCAGATGGCGGCGCTTCTGAACACCGACGCCGGCGGCCTCAACGAGCTGGCGGCCGACCACAGCACCATCTACCCCATCGCCAGCCGCTGCGGCGTGTTCGCCAAGACCGACGTGCAGCCGCTTTTGAACGAGGGGGCCCGGCGCGAGGACATCGCCGCCTCCATCTTCCAGTCGGTGGTCACCCAGACCATCTCGGGCCTCGCCTGCGGGCGGCCCATCCGCGGCAACGTGGCCTTCCTGGGCGGTCCTTTGCAGTACCTGCCCGAGCTGCGCAAGCGCTTCTACGAGACGCTGGAGCTGACCGATGAGGCCATCATCGTGCCCGAGAACGCCCACCTGTTCGTGGCCGCGGGCTGCGCCATCGCCGGGGTGGGCGAGGGGGCCGCCCCCGAGAAGCTCGCGGATGTGCTCGTGCGCCTGGAAGGGCTCGGCGACATGCAGGGCTCCGAAGTGGTGCGCCTGGCCCCGCTGTTCGCCAACGACGAGGAGCTGGCGGAGTTTCGCGCCCGCCACGATGGCGAGCGCGTGCGCCGCGCGCCGCTTGCGGACTACCGCGGCGTGGCCTTCCTCGGCATCGATGCCGGCTCCACCACCTTCAAGGCGGCGCTCATCGGCGAGGACGGGGCGCTGCTCTGGTCCACCTACGCCTCCAACAAGGGCGACGTGCTCGGGTGCGCCAAGGCCGCCGTGGCCGAGCTGTACCAGGCGCTGCCCAGCGATCCTGCCACGGGTAACCCGCTCGTGACCATCGGCCATGCCACGGTGACCGGCTACGGCGAGGGGCTGCTGCTGGAGGCCCTGCGGGTCGATTCCGGCGAGATCGAGACCGTGGCCCATCTGCGCGGCGCCCAGGAGATGCTGCCCGGGGTGGAGTTCATCTTGGACATCGGCGGCCAGGATATGAAGTGCCTGCGCGTGAAGGACGGCGTCATCGACCACATCATGCTGAACGAGGCCTGCTCCTCGGGCTGCGGCAGCTTCATCGAGTCCTTCGCGAGCGGTTTGAACCTGGACGTGGCCGAGTTCGCCGCCACGGCCATTTCCGCCGAGAACCCCGTGGATCTGGGCAGTCGCTGCACCGTGTTCATGAACTCCCGCGTGAAGCAGGCCCAGAAGGAGGGGGCCACCGTGGGCGACATCGCCGCGGGCCTGGCCATCTCCGTCATCAAGAACGCCCTGTTCAAGGTCATCAAGATTCGCGATCCGCACGATGTGGGCACCCAGGTCATCGTCCAGGGCGGTACCTTCTTGAACGACGCGGTGCTGCGCGCCTTCGAGCAGCTGTCGGAGGTGAACGCCGTGCGCCCCGACATCGCCGGCAACATGGGAGCCTTCGGCGCGGCGCTTCTGGCCCGCGACCGCTACGAGGACAAGCGCCGCCACACCGAGGGCGTGCCCCTGTCGCCGGATGTGGGCCCGAAGGTGCCCACGAGCGGGCTGTTGTCCCTCGCCGAGATCGAGGCCCTTGCCCCCACCCATAAGACCGTGCGCTGCAAGGGCTGCTCCAACGCCTGCCTGCTCACGGTGAACGACTTCGGCCGCGACCCGGCCACGGGCGTCCGCCGCCGCTTCATCACCGGCAACCGCTGCGAGAAGGGCGAGAGCCTGGGCACCGGCACCGAGAAGTCCGACGTGCCGAACCTCTTCGAGTGGAAGTCCCGACGGCTCTTCGACGCCTACGAGCCCATTCCCGCAGAAGATGCCTGCGGCACCGTGGGCATCCCGCGGGCTCTCAACCTGTACGAGAACTACCCGTTCTGGTTCACGTTCTTCACGAAGCTCGGCTACCGGGTGGTGCTGTCCGACCCCTCCACGAAGAAAACCTACGAGGCTGGCATCGAGTCTATGCCGTCGGAGTCGGTGTGCTATCCGGCGAAGCTCTCCCACGGCCATATCATGAACCTGCTGGCCAAGGAAGGCGACGACGCCGTGGACTTCATCTGGATGCCCTGCTCCAAGTGGGAGCGCCAGGAGGACGAGACGGCGGGCAACCATTTCAACTGCCCCATCGTGGCCAGCTACCCCGAGGCGCTGCGCCTGAACATCGACGAGCTGCAGGACGCGCCTGCGGCCTTCGTCGCCCCCTGGCTGCCCTACCACGACAAGGACAAGCTGAAAGAGCGCTTGTACGCCGAGCTGACCGGTACCTTCCGCGATGAGGTGGGGGCCCACGAGTTCCCCATCACCCAGAAGCAGATCGATGACGCCGTGGACGCTGCCTGGGCCGAGGACGAGGCCTTCAAGCGTGACATCCGGCGCAAGGGCGTGGAAACCCTGGCCTGGATGGAGGAGACCGGCACCCGCGGCATCGTGCTGGCGGGTCGCCCCTACCACCAGGACCCGGAGATCAACCACGCCATCCCCGAGCTGCTCACGAGCTTCGGCCTGGCCGTGCTCACGGAAGATTCCGTGGCGCACCTGGGCCAGCTGGAGCGGCCCATCCGCGTGGTGGACCAGTGGATGTACCACACGCGCCTCTATGCGGCGGCTAAGGTGGTCACCCAGCGCAAGGATCTGGACCTCATCCAGCTGAACTCCTTCGGCTGCGGCCTGGATGCCCTGACCACCGACCAGGTGCAGGAGGTGCTGGAGGCGGCCGGCAAGGTGTACACGGTGCTGAAGATCGACGAGGTGTCGAACTTGGGCGCCGCCCGCATCCGCGTGCGCAGCCTGCTCGCAGCTTTGAAGGACCAGGCCGACCGCGAGGCCGAGGCGGCCGCCGACGCGGCCGCCGAGAAGCGGGGCTGCCCCGCGGCCTGCATCGATTTGAACAACCTCGACAAGCTCGTGCCGGCGTCGTTCACCGAGAAGGCCGACGGCGTGGTGGCCGCCGCCGAGGTGGAGCAGCGCGAGGGCGCCTCCACCGAGTTTGAGCGCGTGCAGTTCACCGAGGAAATGCGCGACGCGGGCTACACCATCTTAGCGCCCCAAATGGCCCCCTACCATTTCGAGCTTCTGGTGCCCATCTTCAAGCGTGCCGGCTACAACGCGGTGTTGCTGCCCTCGGTGGACCACGGCGCGGTGGACGCGGGCCTGAAGTACGTGAACAACGATATCTGCTACCCGTCCATCCTGGTCACCGGCCAGATCATGGAAGCGGTGCTGTCGGGCAAGTACGACACCGACAAGCTGGCCGTGCTCATCACCCAGACCGGCGGCGGCTGCCGCGCCACCAACTACATCTCGCTCATCCGCAAGGCGCTGAAATCGGTGGGGCTCGGGCACATCCCGGTCATCGCCATCTCGTTCAAGGACTTAGGCGAGGAGAATCCCGGCTTCAAGATCACGCCGAAGATGCTCTACCAGGCCATCTACGCGCTGCAGTACGGCGACTTGCTCATGATGTGCCTGTACCGCACGCGCCCCTACGAGGTGGAGCCCGGCAGCGCCAACCGCTTGTTCGACTATTGGATGGACGCCTGCAAGCACCAGCTTCAGCGCGGCGTGCGCCAGTCGGAGTTCCGCCGCACGGTGCGCCGTATCGTGGAGGACTTCGACACCCTGCCGCTGGCCGGCGAGGGCACCAAGCCCCGCGTGGGCGTGGTGGGCGAGATCCTCGTGAAGTTCCATCCCACGGCCAACAACCAGATCGTGGACGTCATCGAGCGCGAGGGCTGCGAGGCCGTGGTGCCCGGGCTCATCGAGTTCTTCCTGTTCGGCATCGCCGGCGGCATCTTCCAGCAGCCCATCGGCAAGTCGAAGAAGAGCGCGCTGGGCAGCCGCATCGGCCTGGCCGCGGTGAAGAAGTTGCGCAAGCCGGTGAACGATGCCCTGGAGAAGAGCGCCCGCTTCTATCCGCCGGCGGACATCTACGAGCTGGCCGAGTACGCCGAGGAGATTCTGTCTCTGTGCAACTCCATGGGCGAGGGGTGGCTGCTCACGGCCGAGATGGTGGAGCTCATCCGCAGCGGCTGCCCGAACGTGGTGTGCACCCAGCCCTTCGCGTGCCTGCCGAACCACGTGGTGGGCAAGGCCACCATCAAGGAGCTGCGCCGCCGCTATCCCGAGAGCAACATCGTGGCCGTGGACTACGACCCCGGCGCAAGTGAGGTGAACCAGCTCAACCGCATCAAGCTCATGATCGCCGTGGCCAAGGCGAATCTGGCCGAGAAGGAGGCCGAGGCCCGCGCCGTGCGCAATGCCGCCCGCGACGGCGCGCCTGAGGCCCCCGAGGCCGTGGCCGAGACCGTGGAGGTGGAGACCACCGAGGTAGAAAGGTAGGGGGGGCTCGTCCTTCGACATAGGCTGCAAGGGGAGCGAACTTCTCACTAACAAATGTTAATGAGAAGTTCGCTTCTTTCTCAAAGGTCGGAAATGCGGCTTAGTACACGTCCTTGTTATGCGTCCTTGGCAGGATACAGATTGACGACTGCGTAATCGTAGCGACTCTGGGTTCGAAGTCGCCGCAGCGACTGGACGCCTCTTGAGGTCAGATCGCCTTCCGCATCGTTGAGCCCCCGGGCCTCCAGCAGACGCTCAATGGCCTGATCGGGGTCAAGCGTATGAAGGGGAGCGAACTGCCCCACGAGTTCTCGCCCAGGGATAGTGCGATAGATGCTCGCCGATGATTTCTCGCGCGTGTAGGCCCAATAGCGATAGAGATACCCCATCCAGTAAAGCACCTCGGCATCATAGCGGATGGTGCCGTAGGCGCTGGGTCCGTATTGTTCCTCGAGTTCGGCATAGAGGGATTCCGTTGAATCGGACTCGTCGAGGAAGCGGTCGCTGTCCATTCGGCGCGCAACCGTTGAGTTCATGAATCGTCGAATGAAAACGGGCGAACTGCAACGGCAGTGTGCCGCCGATGTCGCGAACAACTCGCCCTGGATGCGGCAGAGGAGCAGTCCGTCGTGGTCTATCGCCCTCATGAGAGAAGCTCCTCGATGTACAGTCCCTGTCCGCGATATTGCCGCCGCGCCGCCTTCGCCTTAGTGAGGCCAATGCGGGTGCTCTCGCTGCGCTCCGCCTCGTAGTGCCGCCTTTCCCGTTGACCCAAGAAGCAGTGCTCAAGCACGCGCACCTGCTCAAGGGCGCGTTCCGTGGTGAAGACGTATTGTCGGCCGAGGTCGGTGGCGGAAAGGCTGTGCTCGCATTGCAAGTCAGTGATCTCCCCATCAATGAACTGGTCGATAACCTCGTACATGCGGTTGTCGGCGATGGGGGCGATCAGATAGTCGGCAGCGCTCACGTTGCGGCGGAGCTCGCAAATGACCGGGTGGTTGTCGTAATCCTTGAGCCTGCCCCGAAAACTCGCGATTGTGAGCATCCAGTGGCGGTCGACGGCAAAGCTAAGGCAGCTGAGGCCCGTGGGATTGAAGGCGATCATATAGAGCGACGAGTGCGGAAACGCCGTGACGAACATGGCGGATTGGGCGAGTGTTTCGCCGCAGTAGAATCCTTGGCCGAAGTCGTTGTTGGCGCGCGATGCGGAAGCGGACAGCGGTCCTGTGATACCCGATTTCGATCCATGGAAAAGTGCGATCTCGGATGCGCGCCCCAGTTCTTCCTGATAGAGCTGGGCCTTGATGCGGTTCAAATCGATGCCTCGGGAGAATGCATGGTCGTAGAACCCTTCCAGGGCATTGGCTCGAGGTTGCGAAAGGCCTTTAATCCAGCGGTCGAGGGTCATGGTCGAGGTCCCAAGCTGTGCTGCCAGCTCTTTCTTGCTGCAGCGAAGAAGCTCGAGTGCAAGTTGGAGATCTTCACTGAATCGATAGTCCATGGTGCCCCCCTTCTAAACTTTATCATAACAAATGTTAATAAGAAGTTTATCCCAGAAGATGATTGGGGACAAGGAGTCGGTTTTCGCTAAGAGTTGATTTGCGAGACTCCAGGCCTCACGCCATGCCGTCGGGTAGAAGGGGCAAGGTTGGCCTTATTCCGCCCTGCGCCCTCTTATGTGTGATTTACCCCAGCATGGCTTTCAGGGAGTTTAGGACAGATTGTCCCATGGGTGTAACGAGGCAAACCTTTGCGAAGAGGGCAATGACGATGATTGTGATGAGCACACCCACAATAGTTGCAATTGTTGAGTTGCGTCGAGCTTTTTTGCGCTCATCCTCAAGGAATCGCTCCCAATTTATCAGGTCGTTTTCCTTAATCGACCAGCGTCCGTTACTAAGCTTTTTCATGGGAAGGCCGCGACTAATTTGCTTGCCCACAAACCCTCTTGAGCAATTCCAGCGAATCATGAGATCTTGCATATTGTAGGTTCGGGGGATTGGGGGCTGTGAAGGAGATGCCTCGGACGGCCGGGAAGAAGAGTTTGCGGCCAAAGCGGGAGAAGCGGAAGACGTGATTGGGGCGCTTTCAACAAACACGTCCAGGCCTGAAAGGTCGACTAGTGGGAAGGATTGCGACGGAGCCGCCGCCTTCGCCTCTTGCACCCTCTCATTGACATTTGCTCATTATAGAATGATTTATGGTGTTTGGCGGCTAGCATCCTTCCGCGGGGGACTTCCTCCGACGATGTGGATTGCGGGGGGGGGCACATTTGTTGGGGCCTGCCGCCTGCTATTCACCGCCGATCTCGGCGACTTCGCGGGCGAGCTCTATCATGTTCTCGACGGCGCGGGTCATGAAGCGGCCCCTCACGTAGGCCAGGTAGATGGGGTGGAATCCCGCGGGCGCTTCGGTCAGGCGCACGGTGCGCAGCTGGGCGAAGGGCGCCAGGCCCAGGGTGTCCAGCGACAGGCCCACGAAGGAGGGGTCGGCGGCGATCACGCTGCCCAGGGTGATCTCGTCGTAGCAGTGCTGCCGCACGGTGCTCGGCGCGCCCGTACGGCGCACCAGGTCGTGCACCTCTTCTCCGATGGAGGAATCGGGCCAATAGGTGACCAGCGGAAACGACCCCAACTCGTTCAGCGACACTTCGTCGCGGCCGGCCAAAGGCGAGCTCTCGTGCACCACGGCCACCAGATCCTGGTGGGTGATGGGAATGAACTCCACCGCCGGGTGCCCCGCCACCTGCGAGCAGAACACCACGTCGTAGATGCCCGCTTCCAGCCGTTCCACCAGATCGGCGGTGAGCCCTTGGTACAGCCGCGCGTCCACGGCCGTACCGAAGCGCTCGCGGTAGCTCTGCAGAAGTCGCGGCAGGAAGCCGGCCTGCACGGTGAAGATGGTGCCGATATCGATGGAGCCCGACAGGCTGGAGGCGTGTTCCTGGGCGATCTGCGTGCCCTTGTCGATGGCGTGCAGCCCGGCGGTGATATGGTCGCAGAACTCCTGGCCCCACTTGGTCAGGCGCACGTTGCGGCCCGTCTGCTCGAACAGGGGGATGCCCAGCTCCCGTTCCAGTTGCTTGATGGAATTCGACAGCGCCGGCTGGGTGATGTAGAGCGCCTCGGCGGCCTTGGTGAAGTGCTCCACCTCGGCGAGCTTCTTGAAGTACCTCAGTTGGGCGAGATTCACCGGACCCCCTTGCGTCGTTGCCTGCGGGGCCATCATACCGAAAAGCGGTGCCGCCCCACAGCTTGGCAGGGCGGCGCGTTCATAGGCGTTTTCTATGAATGGAAGGAGGGGCCGCGGCGTCGGCGTGTGCGGACCGACGCCGCGGCCAAAGGCGGGGGGGAGCCGGAAACCCCGTAGGGGAGCGCTCGCGCGGCGAGTCGCCCTCCGTAGGGGCGGGCTTCAGGCCGCCCGCGGCCCGCGGGCCGTGTTCCACCCGCAAGCCGCGGAGCGCAGGCCGGCGTTAATCCCGCTGGCTGGGCGTCTCGTCGTAGAGGTAACTCAAACGACCGTTGTGGTTCTCGCATTCGCGGGCGATGGTGATGCGCTGCACGGTGGGAGCGCCCTCCTCCAGCCACATGGCGCGGCAGTCGCGGTACAGGCGCTCGGTCGGGCCGTAGGGGGAGTCCTCGAAGTAGCCGTCGCCGCCGAAGATCTCCAGCATCTCGTCGGACACCAGCTTCACCGTATCGATGGAAAGGAGCTTGCAGATGGCGGCCTTCTCGTCGATGTCGGGCCCGTAGGGGTCATGGTCGAAGTCGCGGGCGAAGTCGTAGATGGCGCAGCGCAGGGCGTGGATGGAGGCCTGCATGTTCGCGATCTTCATCTTGATGGCCTGGCGCGTGGCGATGGGCTTGCCGAAGGTGACGCGGTCGCGGGCCCGGGCCAGCGACATCTCCAGCATGCGCTGGGCCATGCCCAGATTCGAGCAGGCGATGTGCACGCGCGACACCGACAGCGAGTGGATGGCCACCTCCATGCCCTGGCCCTCTTCGCCGAGCAGGTACATCGGGTCCAGCTTCACGTTGGTGAACTTCAGGCCCGCGTGCCCCGCGCCGCGGCAGCCTATCATATGGGGCATGGGAACGGTCTCGAAGCCCTCGGCGTCCACGGGCACGAAGAAGGCCGATAGGCGCGTGTCCTTCGGGTCGTCGGGGTTGGTCACGGCGATTACGTAGGTGAAATCCGAGCAGTCGGTGTGGGAGATCAGCCACTTCTCGCCGTTCAGAATATAGTTGCCATCCTCGTCTTTGATGGCCGTCGTGTGCAAATCGGCACCGGTGCCGCCGGTCTGCTCGGTGATGGCGAAGTTGCAATAAATGGACTTGTCCTGGAACTTGTCCATGTAGCGGGCCTTCAGCTCGGGCTTGCCGTAGTCGTCCAGGATGCGCCAGTTCATATCGGCGGCGTGGTGCAAGTGCATGCGCATGCCGCCAGGTCCTCGGGAGAACTCCTCCTGCACGCGCAGGATTTCCTGCTCGTTGAGGTTCCACCCGCCGTACTCGGCCGGCAGATAGAAGCGGTACAGGTCGTTGGCGCGGGCCAGCTCGTAGAACTCGTCGGGGAACTTGTTCGTGACCTCGATCTCCTTCTGCATCTCCTCGAAAGGCCCCTCGGCCAGCTCTCGGATCTGCTTGAGATAGGCTTCGAATTCCTCGTCGGTAATGGTGGCGTTCGGATTCATGGCTTCTCCTTTTGACGGTGCGGCGTGTTCCGCTGGGTATATCCTGCGCCTCGCCGCTGCCGAAATCCAATTAAACCGAGCGATGATTTTCCGCGCAACCCATAAGCCCGACGAATAGGAGGTACAATACCCGCCATGAATAAGACGGGAAAACTGGTGATCGTGCCCACTCCCATTGGGAATTTGGGGGATATGACCTTGCGCTCGCTGGACGCGCTGCGCGGCGCCGATACGGTGTGTGCGGAAGACACGCGGGTGACGGGGAAGCTGCTGGCACACTTCGATATCCGCAAGCCCCTGGAGCGGCTCGACGAGGCCATGATCGGCTCACGGGCGGCTGGCGTGATGGAGCGCGTGGCGGCCGGCGAGGTGCTGGCCTACTGCTCGGATGCCGGCATGCCCGGGGTGTCCGATCCGGGGCTGCGCTTGGTGGCCGCGGCCCGCGTTGCCGGCGTGCCCGTGGAGGTGCTGCCCGGCGCCTCGGCGGCGGCCTGCGCCTACGTGGCCTCGGGCACGGTGTGCCCTCGCTTCTACTTCGGGGGATTCTTCCCGCGCAAGGCAGGCGAGCAGCGCGCGGTGTTGGAAGAGCTGCGCGGGCTGGATGCGGCGCTCGTGTTCTACGAGAGTCCGAACCGCCTGGTGACGGCGCTTGCCGCTATTGCTGAGGCGCTGCCGTGGCGCGAGGTGGCCGTGTGCCGCGAGCTGACGAAGCTGCACGAGGAGGTGGCGCGGGGCACGGCGGCCGAGCTGGTCGAGCGCTTCGCCGCCCGGGCCGAAGAGCCCGGCGGCATCCGCGGCGAGATCGCGCTTGTGATCGATGCGCCGAACGCCCAGGAGACCGCTGCTGATGCCGATGTCGCGGCGGCGAGCGCCGAAGCGCGTGCCGCCGAGCTGGCTGAGGCGGGCCTGCGCACCAAGCAGATCGCCAAGCAGCTCGCTGCCGAGTTCGGCATTGCCCGCAACGACGCCTACGAGCTGGCCATGGCCGCCGCTCGATGACCCCGGCGTCGTGCTGAGCGAGCGAAGCGAGTCGAAGAATCCCATGGCAACGCGAGGAAGACGCCCTGCAAAGACGATGCCGCCCGAGATCGCTCCCATCGATGATCTGGAAATCGTGCTCACCCGCAAGGCCATCAAGAACATGCACCTGCGGGTGAAGCCGCCCGACGGGCGCGTCGAGGTGTCGGCCCCGCTGCGGCTGCCGCTTTCTACCATTCGGGGGTTCGTGCGGGAGAAACGCGCCTGGATCGAGGCCCAGCAGCAGGCCATCGCCGCATCGCCGCGGGCCGAGGCCGCGGCGGCCACGCCGGAGGAGGTGGCGGCCTGGAAGGCGGTGGTTGCGGCCTGCGTGCCCGCGCTCATCGCGGCCTGGGAGCCCATCATGGGCGTGAGGGCGGGCACGATCGCCTACCGCAATATGAAGAGCCGTTGGGGGAGCTGCCAGCCGGCTACGGGGCGCATCTGCATCAACGTGCGCCTGGCGCTGTATCCGCCGGAATGCCTGGAATACGTGGTCGTCCACGAGCTGTGTCATCTGCTGGAACGCGGCCACGGCCCGCGGTTCCACGCGCTCATGGATCATTTCATGCCCGACTGGAAGGAGCGCCGCGCCAAGCTGCGCTAGACTGGAGAGCGCAGTAGAGCCCGTAACCGAACGTAGGGGCGGCGTTGCGGGGAAGGTTTCAGCCCTCCCCGCAACGCCGCCCTCCCCACTACCGCGCCCGGCCCCGGCGGCGAGTCGCCAGGGCGAGGGCTCCGGCTGCCAGGGCGGCGGCGAGGGCGGTGCCGGCCGCCGCCGCCAGGGCGTCGCCGGTCTGGGCCAGCCTGTGAGCGATGGTGGTGCGCTCGTCGGCCTCGCCGTCGATGACGCCGCCGAGTCGGTCGACCCCCGGCGGGTAGGCGGGGTCGGAGGCGACCCTGCCGTGCGACTTCTCGTATGCGCCCCAGCCGCCGGGCGGGTCGAAGGGGGCGCCGGGCTCGGGATGGGCACCGTCGGGGTCCCACGCCGAGGGCGGCGTGCCCAGGCCGACCGCCACGTTGCCGATGTCGGCGCCCACGGCGGCCCCCGTCACGAGCGCGTCGAAGGCCAGCGTGACCCGCTGCCCGCCGTGCAGGTGCCCGCAGGCCACGGCCAGCACGCGGGTGGCCGGGTCGTAGGCGGCATCGTCCACGGCCACCTCGCTCCCGTCGGGCAGCGTCAGGCGGATGGTGCCGCTCACGGGCTCCAGCCCCTCGGGCACGTCGTCGCGGATGACGGCGTCCATCCAGCTCGTGCCCGCCCCGTCGTTGCGCAGGGCTATCTCGTAGCGCACCGTGTCGCCCACGTGCGTGGTGCCGTCGCCCCGGCTCGCGTTCTCGGCGGTCTTCCCGACCGACACGTCGCCCTCCTCCGGGTCGCCGCCCACGAGTACCGGCGGCTCTACGGGTGGCGTGAAGGCATCCGGATCGCCGGACGGGGGAGTCGCCGGCTTCCCGGGGCCGGCGACTCCCGGCGCCGGGTCGGGGTCCTTCGAGGGCACCTTGCCGTGGGCGAGCGCGATGTTGGCGTTCTGCGCGCCGAGGGCGGCCTCCGTCACCTCCACGTCGAAGGAGAGCGCGGCCCTCTGGCCGCCCCACATATCGCCGCAGGCCACGGCGACGGTGCGGCTCGCCCGGTCGTAGGCCGCGTCGTCCACCGCGATGGGCTCCCCGCCGTCCACGGCCAGGCGGATGCTGCCCGGCACCGGCTCCATGCCCGCCGGCAGCGGGTCGCTCACCACGGCGCCGACCAGGCAGCTGTCGGCCGGGCCGTCGTTGCGCAGCTCCACGGTGTAGCGCAGCACGTCGCCCACGCGGGTGACCCCGGCGTCCGGCCTCGTCGTGTTCTCCACCGACTTCGACAGCTTCACCTTCGGGTCGGCCGGGACCACCGCGCCGGGGCCGGGCGGCGTCGCCGGGTCGGTGTCGGGCGGGGCCACGGGCCCCACGTCGGGCCCGTCCGGGTCGTCGGGGCTCGGGCGCTTGCCCGTAGCCGAGGCGACGTTGGCCAGGTCGACGGCGGCCGGGTCGGAGAAGTCGAGCCCCTCGCGCACCGTGCACTCGAAGGACACGGTCGCCGAGGAGCCCCCGCCGACGTCGCCGGCGGGCACTGTCAGCACGGGCCTTCCGTCGGCCGCCGGTGCCGCCAGCGAGAACTTGCCCACGTCGGAGGCCGCCACCGACGGCGCCTTCGAGAGAGGCTTGCCCGCGGCGCCCGCCGACGGGTTGTCCAGCTTCACGGACCTCTCGTCCAGCTCCAGGCACGCCGGCAGCGGGTCGGTGACCACGACGTCCGTCCACAGCGACCCCTTGGCCCCGTTCGACGCCTCGATCGTGTAGCGGATGCGGTCACCGGGCTGGGTGGGCCCGCCCGGGTGCGTCAGGTTCTCGGCCCTCTTCGCCAGCGCGGGCGCGGGGGCCACGGTCGCGTCGGGCCTCACCGTCACGTCGTAGATGAAGGTGGCGCCGGTGTAGGCCCCGTTGGGCTCCTGCTTGATGACGAGCTCGGTCTTGCCGACCGCCTCGGGGTCGAGCAGGACCGTCAGGTTCCCGTCCTCGTCGCGCACGGGGTTGCCGTCCTCGTCGCGCACCAGCTCGGCCTCCAGGATGGTGCCGTCGGCCGTCTCCACGGTGATGGGCCCCGACGAGGGGGTGTCGATCTTCAGCTCCACGCGGCCCGGGTTCGTCTGGCCGGGCTCGTGGCCGTGGTAGGTGAGCGTGATGGTGCCCTTGTATATCTTGTCGCCGGGCTTGTCCGGGTCGGCGCCGGGCTCGGCGGGCTCGGGATCGGGGTTGGTGGCGATGGAGGGAGGGGGCAGGGCGGGGTCGAACCCGTCGGGCGTCTCGAGCTTCGTGGTCGGGTTCGGGTCGATGGGATCGATGGCCACCTCGACCTTGGGCGCCGCATCGGGGTTCTCGGCGGGGTCGGTGCTCTCGAGGAAGTTCGCGGGGGCGCCGCTTGCCTGCTGCTCCTCGTCGGGCGGCAGGAACTTGAGCGACACCTCGTGGCGGCCCTCGGCGCCCACGCCGGGCACCAGGTGGTCGGTCTCCGAGGGCTTGAAGGTGTAGAAGAACTGGGTGTAATGGCCCGTCCCGTCGTCGCCGGCGCGCACGGCGTTCTGCGGGAAGGCGGGCTTGCCGTCCTCGCCGAGGATGACGTTGCCCTTCTCGTCCTTCTTGTCCTCGAACAAAAGCTCGATGGGGCCTCCCACCGGCTCGCCGTCCACGTAGAGCTGCACGCGGCCCTCGGGGGCGGCGGCCGTGGGCTTGGTGGGCTCGCTGCCGTCCTGCCCGTCGACGGTCTCGGCGCGCTCGATGACCGCGCTCACCTTGAGCGACTGGTCGGAGGGATGGGGGTTCCCGCCCGGCTTCTGGCCGGCGTCCGTCTCGTCGACCCACTCGGCCGCCAGGTCGCGCACCTGCGAGGCGATGGGCATGACCCTGCCCCACATGACGGCACGGTGCCCCCAGTAGCTCTTGGCGAACTCGGCGATCTCCGCGTCCGAGCTGCTCTCGTCGGCGTACTGCTTCGATACGAGCGTGATTTTCAGGGCGCCGACGTTGACGGGCATGGTCGTGCTGCTCGTTTCGGGGCCCGTGGGCGTGGCGTTCTCGCCGTTATCGCCCGGAACGCGGTCGTGGGGCTGGTAGCGGTACTCGATGAGCTGCTTGCCGCTGCTGTCGGTCACCTTGTCGAGCACCTTGTTGTCGGGCGCCGGCGTCGTGATGGGCTTTGAGGCCAGGTCGTAGGCGGGCAGCGGCGTGCCGTCGTAGTACTTGGTCAGCGAGGAGAGGTAGTCCTTGTCGTCTATCTCGAAGTCGAGGTAGCGCTTGAGCAGATCGCCCGCTTGCCCCGGCTCGCGGAAGAGGGGCAGCACCTCGCGGACGTTGCCGTCGTCGTCCGCGTAGGTCAGTTTGACGGAAATCTGCTTTTTCGTGGCCTCCTCGGGCAGCCACAGGTACAGCTTGCCGTCGGTGAACTGGGTCGGCGCGCCGTAGGGGTAGTCGATGCCGCCCACGGTGAGGTTCCAGTCGATGATGGGGTTGTCGCCGGAGCTGCCGGTCTTGTCCAGCTCGGCCATGAGATCGATGGCCACCATGGACACGGCGGGGTTGTCGTTGCGGCTCGTGTCGACGGGCCATGCGCCGAAGGCCGAGTCGTAGCTGTGCTGTCCGTTGATGAAGGCCTGGAAGCCCTCCTGGCTCTTGGTGCTCTCCACGTAGCCGATGCGCACGGAGCCGCCGATGACGCTGACGGCGCCGCCCTGGGCGCCGATACCCATGGACACGCACTCGGTAAGGGGATTGCCGCCTTTCGACAGGGCCTTGCTGGTGTCGGGGAGCACCGTGCCGCCGGCGATGACGATCTCGTGCCCCTCGTTCCAGGAGCAGCATCCCTGGCCGATGGCGTTGCCGTGCATGTCGCCGTGGGGCTTCAGCACGCCGCCGTTGATGTAGATGTCGCCGGCGCAGGTCTTGCTGGCGGCAGGCACCGTGTGGGGCGACCCCTGGCTCGTCTGGACGAGGTTGTTGCCCAGGGTGTCTGCGAACTGGTAGGCGTTCGCCTCGGAGCACACGGCCCACCCGCCGCCGCCGATGGAGGCGCCGTGGTATGAGGTCCATGTCTCGATAACGCCGCCGTTGAAGGTCATCTTGCCGCCGCTGCCGCCAGCTCCTCCTCCGATGGAGGCCGTGTAGGCGTATTGGTTGCCGGCGCCGCGGGCATAGGTGGTGATGATGCCGCCGTTAAAGGTCATGTCGCCCGCGTCTTCGTACTGGACGCTGCCGATGGCGGCTTCCAGGCTGTTGCCCGTCACCGTGAGCTTGCCGGTGGTGAGTTCCTTGGAGGCGTTTCGCGTGGCGTTCTCCAGGAGCGAGAGGCGGTCGCCGCCGGGGGTGGTGCCTGCGGTGTAGGTCTTGCCGTCGTTGCCCACGAAGGTGGTGCCTGCGGGGATCTTGCCGGGATAGTGCTCGGGATCCATCTTGATGGGCTCGCCGGAGGTGGTCACATTGGGGACATGGTCGTCGATGACGAGCTCGGTGCCCTCGCCGCAGTGGATGCCCGGCCCCTGACGGCCGTCGGTGGCGGTGAGGGTGTTGTCGGAGTTCTCCGCCAGGGTGATGCGCAGGCGCGTTTTCGGCTCGATGGTCTTACCGTCAGCGTCGCGGTTGCGCTCGATATGGCAGGGGATGGGCGAGTCGATGTTCACGTTGTTCAGGACGATGTTCGCCTGAACGCCGGGGTTCACCCAGATGGTGACGTTCTGGGTAGCCGAGGGGAAGCCGTCGGTGGAAAGCGTGAGCTCGGCAGAGCCCTTGATGACGAGCTTGTGCAGATTGTCGACAAGCGTGTTGCCGCCCGTGCGCGCGTGGCGCGTGTAGGTGTCGTCGACGAACTCGAAGTCGACGCCCGGCGTGCCGCCGGCGACGTTGATGCCGAACCGGCTACGATCTGTTGAACGCACGGTGCCCGGGTTGGGGGTCTGTGTGGCAGAAGCAGGGGGAGCGGCGATTGATTGATCGGCTGATGCAGTGAGGGGGAGTTTGCCAAGAGAAAGGGCCGCAACAGTATTCGTATGGGGCGAGCTGCTTTCGTTGAGGGTCAGGTCAGTATCGCCTTGAATATCCTCGAACGGTAGAGGAGCGGCAGAGTTGTTTGTACGAGCGCTGCCGATGAGGGGGATGGCGGGGCTCTGCAGTTGGCCGGCCGGGCTGTCTTCAGCTGGGGCGGTTTCGCCGGTCGCGGCAGCGTCGGCTACTGGCTCAGAAAACTCGATGGGGGGGGGTCTCCGTGATTTTGGCCTGTGGCTCGGCGAGCGCGGCCGCGGGCACCATCCCGCAGGCGAGCGCGGCCGCCAGGCCGAGGCTCAGAAGCGACCCCCGTCGCTTCTCTCTCATGGTGGTTCTCCTTCTCTCGGGCGCGTCTCTGATGACGCGGGATCGGCTCTGAATATAGCGCTCTCGCTCGCTTTTCGCAAGGTCGATATTGCCGATGGAGTCATTGCTTCGCTTAAGATGAGGTGCAAGAAGTTAACGTTTTGCACCGTATATGCAGAGTGGAGTACAATAAGCGAAGTACAAGGAGGTGTGCCATGGCACTCAAGCAGGCGGCTACCCGCATCGACGCCGAGCAGTACGAGCTGTTCAAGGCCACGACGCGTCAACTCGGCACGACGCCGTCGGATGCAATTCGCATGTTCATCTACTCGTTCAACGACTGCGGGGGCTTTCCCTATGAAGTGAGGACGACGCGCCCCGTGGTGGAGGCCTTCGAGACGGAACGCGACGCAACGCGTTTCGCGACGGCGCTCTCTTTGGGAGTGCTTGATGAGACGCGGTGAAGTTTGGACGCTGCGGGATGGCAGCTACGCATCAAAGGCGCGTCCCGTTGTGGTGGTTCAGAATGAGTCGGTGGCCGAGTTCGACTCCATTATCCTGTGCCTGCTGACGAGCTACGACTCCGATGGGATGCCGACACGCGTGAAGATCAGGCCTTCCGAGAGCAACGGGCTGTTCAAGACGAGCTATGTTATGGCCGACAAGATCATTTCCGTGGACAAGGCTCTTCTGGGAGAGCACATCGGCGTTCTCGCTGACGAGGATATGGAATTGGTCGGCCGTAGTTTGGCGAAGATTCTGGGCCTCGGCTGAGGGCCGAGGCCCAGACCATTGGCATCAAGCCGGGGTGCAAACGAAGGGGCCCGGCGGCGCGATGCCGCCGGGCCCCTCGGTGCGCCTGGCCCGCGCCTACCGCGCCGCGCGCTCCCGGCGGCGGGCGGCGAGCAGGGCGGCGCCGGCGGCCAGGGCGGCGGCCAGGGGCAGGCCGGCCGCGGCGGCCAGGGCGTCGCCGGTCTGGGCGAGCTTGTGGGCGATGGTGGTGCGCTCGTCGGCCTCGCCGTCGATGACGCCGCCGAGCCGGTCGACCCCCGGCGGGTAGGCGGGGTCGGAGACGACCCTGCCGTGCGACTTCTCGTATGCGCCCCAGCCGCCGGGCGGGTCGAAGGGGGCCCCGGGCTCGGGCGACTCCCCGTCGGGGTCCCACGCGGAGGGCGGCGTGCCCAGGCCGACCGCCACGTTGCCGATGTCGGCGCCCACGGCGGCCCCCGTCACGAGCGCGTCGAAGGAGAGGA
>NZ_AUGK01000007.1 GCF_000422625.1 Adlercreutzia mucosicola DSM 19490
GTGTGTTTGGCAATAGCAAAGTCGACATTTTGGCCTGACTAAAATCGACACTTTGGCACCGCCGACCCCCCCTGTCTTTACCGTCTTCCTAGCATGAGCGAATCTCCCATCCGCTTGCTCTCACCTCCGAACTCCACCAGCCGCCCGTGATGGACTATCCGGTCTATGGCCGCTGCCGCGAGCTTCTCGTCGCCGAGAACGGTTCCCCACTTGCTGAACTCGATGTTGGTGGTGAGGATGAGGCTCCGTCTCTCGTAGCAGCTGGAAATGACCTGGAACAGCAGGCGCGCACCCTCCAGATCTATGGGTATATAGCCGAACTCGTCCATTATCACGAGATCGCTCTTCTCTATGTCCGCCAGGTACTTGTCGAGCGCCTCCTCGCGGTTCGCCTTCAAGAGAGCCAGGACGAGCCCTGCCGTGCCGAAGAACCTCACCATCTTGCCGGCATTCACGGCCGCTGACCCCACGGCTATTGCCAGATGCGTCTTGCCCCGCCCGGTCTGGCCGTGGAACACGAAGTCCTGGGCGTGCTCGATGAAGTCGAGCGACATGAGATCGTCCCTGCCGTAGCCCTCCGGGAAGCTCACCTGCGAGAAGTCGTATCCGTCGAACGACTTGAGCTGGGGGAACGCTGCCTTGCGGAACAGCCTCTCGCGCTTGCGCCGCTCGCGCACGCGCTGCTCGTGCTCTATGAGCGCGCATGCCATCCTGAGCTGCCCGGCGGAGGCCTCCTCGCAGAACCAGTCGCACGACTCGTTGGAGAAGTACATCGATCGGGCCAGCTCTCTGAAGGCGGCCACGTCGCCCTTCGGTTTTGGGGCCATGGTCACACCCCCTTCCGTGCGAGGGCGTCGTAGACGCTGAGGTCCACTGGCTCGTCGTAGCGGATCGGGGTGCTCGTTCGCGAGAGGACGGCCATGTGCATCCCGGCCTCGTCGATCCGCCCGGTGCTCTCGAGCGCGGTTGCCGCCGCTTCCACCATGGCTTCCCACCCGCTCTGCGCCGCCACGTTCCTCATCAGGCGCAGCCGCTCGGCGAGCGCGTCTCGGCCCAGCCCGTCCATGTACTCGCGCAGCTCATCTGCGACAGCCGCCCTCACCCGACTGTTCCTCCAGGCGCCCGGCTTCCTGGCGAGGAGGGCGAGCTGGCTCGCGGGGTTCGATGTGTCACTCGGCGCGTCCCCGTAGGCGCGCGTATGGGTGGCGATAACCGTCCCGCCCGCATCCGCGACGACCACCTCGCGCGCCCTGATGGCGCAGATGACCTCGGTCAGCGCGAACTCGGGCGAAGTCGAGTATAAGTGCCGGGATTCCAGGCGAACGCGGCCCAGCTTGTCGGTTCGCCTCCTCTCGTAGCGCACCACGTCGAAGGGGGCAGGCGGCAGCCCGAGCAGCGCCACTCTGTCCTCCATGAACAGCGCCCGCTCCTCCTCGCCCTTGGCCCAGTGGGGCTTCTCCGCTAGCGCCATGCAGCGGGCGAGCAGCGTCTTGTTGAAGCGCCTGCCGCCGTCGAAGGAGGGCACGGGGACGAAGAGGTTGCGCCTGATGTAGCCCACCTTGTTCTCGACGGAGCCCTTCTCGTGGCCGGAGTTGGGGTTGCAGAACGAGAACGCGAAGCCGTAGTGGGCGGCGAACGCCGAGAACAGCCCGGCGGTCCTCACGGCATCGCCGATCTTGCGGCCGACGCCGGCGGCGTTGTCGAAGACGATGCGGGCGGGCACGCCGCCCAGGTACTCGAAGATGTCCTTCAGTGCCTGGCAGACGCACTCGGCGTTCTCTCCGGGGAACACCTGAGCCAGCCCCACGTTGGAGAACGGGAACGTGAGCACGAAATAGCTCAGGCGGCGCCTCACGCCCGCGACGTAGAAGTCGGCCTCCCCGAAATCCGCCTGCGCCTCGCCTGGCGCCCATACCAGGTCCAGGAAGCGCTCCCCGCCGATGCCGAGCTCTTTCTTCAGCTTGCCCACGTAGTGGCGAACAGTCGACTCGCTGACCTCGGCCCCCAGCTCGTCCGTCAGCCTCTGCCAAATGCGCTTGGCGGTGTGGCGCTGCTTGCGCCAGCCCTTCGCGTCGTCTTCCAGCCACGAGGCGATCGTTGGCCTGTACTGGTCGAGGACGCTCCCGCGCTCCCTTTTGACCGGGGGTCTCGGGGAGAGGTCCTCTTCCTCCAGGTACTTGTACACCGTGTCTCTGGAAATCTCCAGCGTTTTGGCTATATGGGCGATTGGCCGCCCCTCCATCCTCATCTGCCTTATAGAATAGATCTTGGACATGCTGATCATTGCCTTCCCAGCCTTTCTCGTCGTTACCGAAGCAAGACAAGAATAGCCCTTGGTGGTGGTCGGCATGTTCACTGCCAAAGTGCCGGAATCCTACATGCCACAGTGTCGACTTCTACTGTGCCATACACACCACGCGCTGAAGATCTGCACGCCCCGGTAGGGCATCGCGCCGAGCAGCGGCATCGGCAGCGCCATGAGCACGGCCAGGCGAACCGGTGCCGCGTGGCGCGACTTCAGGGCCTCGGCGCGCAGGCCCGCGAGCAGGCCGCCTTTCTTGCCCGTCATGCCGCCACCTCCCCGCGCGCTCGTCGCCCCTCCCGGCAGACGCTCATGAAGAGTTCCTCGAGGTCCTGCCCGGGCCGAAGCGCATCCTCGTAGGCGAGGCGCCCCCCGTAGATGATGCCGATGGTGTCCGCCATCTGCTGCACCTCGGAGAGGATGTGGCTCGAGACGATCACCGTCGTGCCCGCCGCCGCGAAGCCGCGGATCTGGTCGCGCAGCTCCTCGATGCCGATGGGGTCGAGGCCGTTGGTGGGCTCGTCGAGCACGAGCAGGCGTGGCCGGGCGATCAGCGCCAGCGCGAGCCCCAGGCGCTGCCGCATGCCCATCGAGAAGCGCCCGGCGCGCTTCTTCCCGGTGTCCGTGAGGTCCACGGCGGCGAGCACCTCATCTACGCGGCTCTCGGGAAGGCCCAGCAGCGTGGTGCGCACGCGCAGGTTCTCGCGCGCGGTGAGGTTGGGGTAGAGCGGCGCCTCCTCGATGAGGCTGCCGATTGCGTAGAGGTCCTCGCGGCGCCAGGCGTGCCCGGCAAAGAGGATCTCCCCGGCCGTCGGCCGCAGCATCCCGCAGATCATCTTGAGCGTTGTCGACTTGCCCGCGCCGTTGGGGCCGAGCAGGCCGTACACCTCTCCCTCGCGGATGTGGAGGCTCACGTCCGCCACGGCATCCTGCGCCTGGTCGCCGCGGCCGAAGCGCTTGGTGAGCCCGCGCGTCTCGAGCATGTAACCCATGGGTTCGTCCTTTCTCTTCCGGGCGCGCGGGCCGAGTCGCCGTGCCCGCGCGCCTTGCCTTTCGGGTTCACCATCCATGGTGGGGCGCGTTTCTAACGAAGCCGTAACGGCCGTTGGGCTCTTTTGGCGCCAGCCCTTCTCGACCCGTACGCCACTCATGGTATGTTTATCGCGATAATATGGACGGAGGTGCCCGCGGCACGCAATAAGTACCCGGAGGAGACGGTCGAGAAGATTCTCGACGTTGCCGAGCGGCTCCTCGTGGAGCGCGGCTGCGAGCACACCACGATGATCTGAAGAGCAATACGCTAAATCGAAAAAGGCAAACCCTGGAGACGTGATTTTCGCCATAACGAGCAAGAATATCGAAGATGTCTGCACACCATTGGCGTAGGAAGGGGAACAGCCGGTTGCAATCAGCGGACACTCTTGCGCGTATGCGACCGAAAGCATTATCCCGAGATACCTAGCATATTTAGCTACTGCTCAGGACTTTCAGATATCCAAACGAAAGGTAGCGAAAGGGACAAAGGTAATCGAAGCCGCGCCTGTGGACTTATCGAGGGTCGAGATTCCCGCCCCATCCATCGGCACCCAGCGGAAGGCCGTCGACATCCTCGATCGCTTCGACACCCTAACGAAATCGCTCACCGACGGTATCCCTGCCGAGATCGAGGCACGCCGGGCGCAGTACGGGTACTACCGCGACCGCCTGCTCGACTTCCCGCGCAAGGCAGGCGCCACGCGCAGCATGTTCTGTATCTTGGACATCGGCTCGATGTCGACGTAGACGTTGAGCGTGACCATGGTGTTTCCCTCTATGCCGAGAGGCTGTATAAGCCGCTGTGGCGGGCGACGATTCGTGCCCTCCCAAAAAAAACATGCGTAAGATCGAGCGGAGGCTGAGCCTGCCGAATCGGAGCAATAGCACCCGAAAAAGCGCTAGAAAACTCACCGATTTCGCGGGGCGCTGATGGCGCGAAGGCGGATGTTGGGAAGATGATACGGCGGATTTGTCACGTCGAGTTGGCCGTCTGCAATCTGAATCGTTCGGCGGTTTTGTTTGTTATAGCCGATGCCGTACGAAACGTACCGAAATGTGTGCGCATAGGTGCGGCTCGTCTCTATACCTTGGCTTTCGGTTGCCAACTAATTTGCGATCAGCCTGAAATAAGGCGACGATTGGGATCCTCTAACTCGGATTTCCCGCTCGGTTCCTAAGGCGCTTAGAGCTGGCTCATAAGGGCAAAAACAAAGCCACCCGCGACGATTCTTTCAGTCATCGCTCTTGTGTATCCCTCATGACCTGCGGAAATGCAAGACGTTAAAGCCACTGGCTACGATTTACTTTGCCAAACGGGTGTCGAAGAGGATAGTCGGCTGTTTTGGCGTTCATATCGGACGT
Organism: Adlercreutzia mucosicola DSM 19490; assembly: GCF_000422625.1. Lineage (GTDB taxonomy): Bacteria > Actinomycetota > Coriobacteriia > Coriobacteriales > Eggerthellaceae > Adlercreutzia > Adlercreutzia mucosicola. Next base: position 4,700 of record NZ_AUGK01000007.1, read on the forward strand.
TTCAGGGCCTCAAAACTAACCCGTTTTTGTCCCCGGGACAAAAACGAAACTGCGGGCTTGCGGTTTCGAAATGGTTTGCGAATTTGTCCCAGGGTTTGTCCCAAACGCCTACGCGAGGACACGCGGAGGGATTCGGCGGCAAGGTGGACAAAACCGACAATCAAACTAGACCCAATTGGAATGGCGCCGCAACAAACGAGCGTGAAAGAGTGGGAATAGAATAATCTGCTCCGTTTGTCGTTCTAGTCGGGCGCTTCTTTTAAGGAGGCGCTCGTTTCTTTTAAGGAGCGTTTTCGTGGATGTTTTGCAGTTTATGCGCGATCGTCGGACTTAAAGCGTTATTTGAAACAGATCCCTATTATTGCTCATGTCAAAACCTTCCCAAATATGGTAAGGTTTTGACATGAGCAAATACGAGGAAATATACGAAGTAGCAGCCGATAACTACGGGATTGTGACCCGGGATGAAGCGGCTAGCATGGGGATCTCCGATAAGGAGCTGTCCCGTTTTACCTCTGATGGAAGGCTGAGCCGTATCGGGTACGGCGTCTACCGCATTAAGCACCACGTTCCCGGTAATCTTGATCCTTACGCCGAAAGCGTTGCTCTAGCGGGTCCCGGTGCGTACCTCTACGGCGAATCTGTCCTCGCCATGTTCGCGCTCTGCCCCACCAATCCCGCCAAGATGTTCATCGGTACTCCGAGGCGCATCCGCAGAAAGCTACCCGAGGGAATGAAGGTGGTGCAGCGAAAGGACGCCAAGGACGTTACCGAGTACGAGGGCATACCCTCACAGACGGTCGGGGCGGCCATTCGCTCCTGCGTGGGCAAGATTATGCCCGATAGGCTTCGGGATGCCGTTTGGAAAGCGTGGCGGCAGGGTCTATTGAGGAAAGACGAGGCGGAGAAGCTCGATAGGGAGGTGGCAGCCTGATGCCAAAGAGGCCGAACAGTCGCAGGAACCTCGATATTGCGATTGAGCGAATCGCAGGACGCGGCCAAGATTTCGTCCAAGCGCGCACGGTTATGGCGGATGCCGTGGTAGCGCAGATGCTGCCGGATGGTGCCGTCAAGGGCGGGAGCGCCCTAAAGCTCCGGTTCGGCGATGAGGGAACCCGCTTCAGCGAGGATCTCGACACTGCCAGGGCATCCCACATCGAGGAGTACATTGGAGCGTTGGGCGACGCGCTCGAAGCGGGATGGCAGGGCTTTACGGGGGCAGTCGTGAGAAGAGAGCCCGCGACGCCCGCAGGGATACCTGCAAGCTATGTCATGCAGCCCTACGATGTGAAGCTGAGCTACCTTGGCAAGTCCTGGGTGACGGTCCAGCTTGAGGTTGGCCACAACGAGATCGGCGATGCTGACGAGCCGGACATGATTGTTCCGCAAGATGCAGCTAGGCTTTTCGAGGCCCTCGGATTCGATCCGCCTTCAGCTATTCCCGTCATGCGACTCAGCCACCAGATCTCCCAGAAGCTGCACGGCCTGTCCGAGGGAGGATCCAGGCGCGCTCACGATCTTGTGGACCTTCAACTGATCTTCCAGAAGGGCGATGCCAATCTTGCAGAGACGCGCTCGACATGCGAGCGTCTCTTCGCCTACCGAGGCCAACAGTCCTGGCCTCCTGTTGTTGAAGTTGGCACGAATTGGGAATCGCTGTATGCTGAAGCAGCGGAAGGGCTTGCTGTTATCCAGGACGTGGGGGATGCTGTGGAGTGGGCTAACCGTTTCATTGAAGAGATCGCCAAATAGCTGTTTTCAGCGAATAGTCCGTTTGGGCTAGTAGTGACAGGCTGATGCCGTGACTTCAAATCGTGATGTTGTCATCATTAATTCTTCTGTCGATGGCCGATGCCTTCTATTAAAAAGGAGTGTCGTCGTCATAAGCGTTTTGGAGTCGTGTGTTCGAAACGGCATAGCCAGGGTTCGAGACATTTTCTGGAGGTTCTGAGTCTAATAATGCAACCGTGTCTTTAACTCGCTGCAAAAGTTCATCATAAGTAATAACAACAATGCCGGTAAGGCAGTTTCTAAAATTTTCAAAAGAGGAGAGCTTATCCCGATCAAATGAGCCGTTGCTTCCTTCAAGTTCGGAGGTGTTGCCAATGATGATGACGCACTGGGGATTGAACGCCTCAAATGATTCACCTGTGCTAATTCTTATGTTGGCGAATTCATTCAGTATGCTTTGTCTGTAGCTAAGAACCTGTGCTATTGCGCCGCTTAGATCCCCGCTTACACTGAAGCTACTGTTTCGATATCTATTTCCGAGCAGTTTGGTTCTCGGTGTTTTTATTTCAACGATAGAAATATTACTCGTTATTTTGTTTTGAAAGATGAAGTCAGCGATGTTGCCCCCAGCGTTTGAGATTGCTTTGCCCCCGACATAAGACTTCGAATCGTAAAGCGTGTATGGGGTTGAGAAAATCTGCGAAATAAGCCACTGATATTTTATGAAAACCTTGTTCTGCCAAAATTCTTCATCGCCGTTTTGAAGATTCGCCTCGATTTCTTTTGCCGCTCTTTTCATCTGCTCGAGGTTTAGGCCCGAAGCTAATTGCTGTAAATTTCCGTCCTCCATCTCGCCCAGTATTGCCTGAAGCTCTGTATGCGTTGTTCCAGTGGTCAAGAGGCGCAGTAATTCCTTAATTAGAGCAAACGTTTCATCAGTGCTGATCATTCGCGCCGCAGAGGGATCCTTTCGCAAAAGCTGAAGCAAAGATCTGGAAGCATTATCTAACTCCACGTAAGTTGTTCTACCGTATGAAATACCTCCTATGGTCTCGTGTAACTGATACAGTTTTCGGAGTCCTTCATACAGATTACGAGCTTCTTCTGTTCTAAGAGTCAGCTCAAGGGAGTCTCCTTTCCTGATGTCTTTCTTAGAAATAGTTTTCTGATCGTCCTGCGAAGGAAAGATTGAATCGCCTTTGCCTTTGACTTCATACACGATTTTCCCGCTCACGCTATTATCGGGATGGTTCTCATTGTTTACAAGAACTGGCTCAAAGCTGAATCGATGTGTATCCGTCTCATCTCGAAGAAGAAATGGGGTCACATCGGCTGTGTTTCTTGAAGTTGAAGTTACATTGATGGAGCCCCCAGGGGCATCCGCCTCGTTGTTAAACACATATCTCATTTCTAGACTTCCTGGTCGCGTGCTGTCTGCAAATTTGCAGATCCCTTATCAAGTACGTGCATCAATTGGCTAGCGAGTGAAATCTGCTCAACAGCCTCTTGTTTAGAAATGTCCCTATTACCGTGGGATATCGGATTTCTGTACGAGGAGAGAAACCCTTCAAAAAGAAGCTTGACGCCTCTACCATAGCTTTTTTCGGAAGGGGTTTTCCAATTAGAAACCGGATATGCCCCATTTTCAGAGAGAAGAGCTCCAACGATCTCAGTTGCTTCTTTTGGTTCGACCGAGGTGGGTCTAACTTGATTAAAGATGTCGCGAAGCCTTTGCTCGACCTCTTTAATCGCTTTTTCAGCAGCGGGTCCAAAATGACCATCCGCATATAAACCAAATGACGAATTTTTAATGCGCGGATGAATCGTGTTCCATAATGCAAGATTAAATGGTTCTATTTTTAGGTTTTTAATGATTATAAATAGCTCTCCAAAAGCGGAAGGATTTATCGAGTATGAGCTACCTATGCCACCTCCGAAAAGTACAGAGGCGATCCCAAGAAGCTCGTCAGAGAAAAACGGGTATTCGTCCTTTACCATATTGGCTAAATCTAATAACTGCGCGCGAACTGATTGAAGCGTCCTGCGGTCAATGAATGGCACGCTGCCGTTTATGAGCTCTCTATTTATATTTTGCGTCCAGATCCAGAATCTATCAATTAGCTTGATGTAATTTGACTGTGAAGACATATATGAATCCTGTTTCATTCAGAGCCGTTTACTTCATCGATTCGCTCGCTGAAGACACATCCAGCTTGAGTCCAAGAGCCCTTATAACCTTCTGCACTGTGTCAAAGGAGGGATTTCCGGTGGGAGAAAGCGCTTTGTAGAGTCCGTCGCGCGTTATACCAGTCTCCCTGGAGAGCAGGGTCATTCCCCTTGCTCGAGCGATATCGCCGAGAGCAGCAGAGATTACAGAAGTATTTCCATTTTCCAGTGCGGCGTTTAGATAGGCCGCCATATCTTCCTCAGTCTTCAGGTGTTCGGAAGCATCCCATTTCGTTGCTGTCTTCATATCCGTCCTATATTGGTTGTTATCGGCATTGAACCATTTGGTGGGCTCAACTGCTTTCAAAATCTATTATGCCATATTGTATATTATACTATACATCTAAACAATGATGTACTGACGGCGTAATTAATTTCCATATTGGATCATCGGGCAGATGTTTTTCGGCGACTACAAAGTGATACTGTATCTAGCTGGAAATCTCAGACTGTGCGGTGCGAAATGATAAGAAATGCCCATGCAACACTGTTTTTCGCTTATCCGTTTCAGAGTGGGATAGAACATATATTCGGTCTCTGCTCGTTTTGAGCAGTTTACTCCAGTTCACAGAGATTGGCCAAACAGTCTCTGCTCTCTAAGCCCCTGACGACAAATGTCTTCGCTCGGGGGTAGAGGATCCCTGCGCTCGCCTATATGGTTATTACCGGGATGAGCGCACATGGGGCATGCTGGCGAATTGTGGAAGTCGGGAGGGAGTCAAGCAGCCTGCTTGTAAATCTGAACCAAGGAAGCCTTGTTGATCTGAGATCTTTCCCTGTTGAACACTTGACGCTCTATCTCGGAGTCTTGTTTTAAGTGCAAGCCAGGGGCGTCGTGCTCCGATTTCGAGAGAAGCGCTAGGGTCCCATCGTTCTTTTGCCCAACATGATGGTACTCGTAGCTTATGCCGTTCTCATCAATAGGGTTGAGCCCCTTCTCCATTCTCTGTACGTTTGTGAGACCGTTTTCGTCAATGCGCTTCATATCGATCTCTCTGGAGAGTATGCGCCTGGTACCTTCCGGCGTTTTGATTACGCACTCCTTAAGCCCCGCGTTCTTGTAGACCTCGTACTCGTCCATGTTTCGCATATTTCGAATTGTCTGGAGAGAGTATTTTGACTCCAGCTGGACCGTTGCGGCTTCATTCATAGTGAGGCCGGCTTCTCCGGCTTTCTTCGCGTACTTTGACGCGCGTAAAAGACCAATGCCCTCAACGCTGGCGCCGGTGACAGCGCCGATAATCGCACCGGTCTTGTAACCCTCGCTAGCCGAAAGAGCGGCCGACTTGATCGCCTCGTCTATCTCGCCGGTTTGAACCTCGGTCGCTATTCCAGCGAAGACTCCCGATATCGTGGCGTCTATTGCAGCTCCAGCGATAGCTCCGCCTGTCGCGAAGGTGAAGAGGGCCGTTACCGTGGCAGGAGCGCCGACAGTCGGAGCGAGCACGGTGACGGTCGCACAAACGACGATGACACCCGTTCCTGTTGCCACGTTAGTTGCCACCTGCTCCCAGGTATCGTCGAAATCCTCGAAAGGCTTCACCACGGTCTGACCGCCTTCGGCAGTGAATACATAGGGTGCGTCTCCGAAATAGTCCCTAATCTCGGATAGCGTATAGCCGAAGAAGACGTTCTCCTGGGAGTTGTATTTCAGTTCGTCCAGGTATTCTTGCGAGACGTAGGCGACCTCAACCTCATCGATGAGGAAATCATCGGAGTCCAATGATTCTCGAAGGCTTACGTAGACGCTTTCCTCAAGTCCCTCGACCACCTCGGGGTCGGAGGGTGTCGAATACTCCTCAGGGAATTGATAGGATACGGGCTCGACTATCTCTGAATCCGAGGATGTTGAGGGGGTGCAGCCGGAAAGTGCCAGGCATCCACAGAGCAGCAGTGCTAACAGCCTTTTCATTTCTCGTCCTCCTCGCCGTTGCTCAGGAGTTTGGGATCGGTCTTCGCTTCAAGTTGGGCTGTCTCTTCCGAGAGAGCCGGGCGCTTGCGCCTCCTGTTCAACAGCAGGGCGACAATGATGACGAGCGCCGCTGCAGCGAGCAATGCGACAAGGACAATAGGGAAGCCCTTGTCTTCGGGCTCCTCGACCTCGGGCGCAGCGATCGGCGTCTGCTCGGGCGTGATGAGCATTCCCTCGTCGCTGATCGCGTCGCCTTCGGCGAGCCGTGCGTTGATGGTTTCGATGGGGAGTCCCGTTACCGCGTAGCACTTAAGCACGGGGTCGTTACCCACGTAGATCTTCTTCACGGTCTCCTGGCCCGTGCTTGGATTCGAGGCGGTGATGGTGTAGATGCCTTCCTCGGTATACTCGTCGCCGTCGCGAGCAGGTCCGTTGAAGCGCGTGTCCTCGACGAGGCCGTTGCTACCGGCGGCTAGCAGCTCCTTCTTTATGTTGATGTTGAGGTATCGCGATTTCGCGAGATCAAGGTAGAACCCGTTAGGAGCGTAAGCCTCGTTAGTTAACTCAGAGTGCGTTACGAGATCGAACGGGAAGACCATGCAGTTGCCGTTCCTCACCTCAAAGTAGAAGTCAATCTTGTAGTTCGCATACTCGGGAACGAGCGACACCGGCCCAACCTTCCTCGGGTCGTTGCGCACCTCATAGTCAAGCTGAACTTCGTAGTTGCCCTCTTCGAGAAAGACCACCTCGGTCTCAGCGCCCTGTTCGATTCCTTCGAGATAGTTGGTATAGATCTGGGGCTCGCCGGTGGCGTTCTGATAGTTGGTCTGGCGAATGATGAGCGCGCCGCGTCCGAAGTCGGTCCTATCTATCCCGAAATGCTGGTTGTAGCCGTCCGTATCTGCGTTGACTTTCAGGTTCTCGTTGCCGTTCAGGGCGTCGAGGTTCTGGTCGAGTCTGAATGTCAGCCTGATCTGGTCATCGGTCGTCTTCAGGAACACCGGGTAGCCTTGCGCGCTCTCGGTCTCGCTTGTGTATCCGCTGATGATGAACTGACCGAGATTCCAACCGAAGTGCCAATCGTCTCGGGAAAACTCGTTGGTCTCGTTATAGCCGGTGTCAAGTCCGGCGTTCGCGGCCGTGCCGATGTAGAAGACCTGCTCGTTGGCCTCGTCGGCGAGAGCGAGCGCGGGAGCCAGAACCATCGCTAGTGATGCCGCGCACAGGCAGCCCATGAGTTTTTTGATCATATGAATCCTCCGATTATCTCGTCGGGTTAAATAGCGTTTCCTTCGGCATCACCGATTGTCTGCCTGCCTCTCGTTCCCCAGTGGAGTCGCCCGTTGCTTGGATGTACTGGGCGAAATCATCACGTCAATTTTACCCTATGTAGTTGCGGGCCATTTCGATGACATATACGCGGTCGCTGTTGGGGCTGTTCGTCTAGAATGGAGGCAACAATAGCGGCGACAAGGAGCGTGAAATGATCCTTCGGGAATGCAGCCATTCGGCGCCACCAACCTACGAAAGCCGTGCCCCGAAAGCCCTCAGGGCCATCGTGTGCGGGGCTGCTGTGGGCGATGCGCTTGGGGTGCCCTATGAGTGCATGGAGCGTGGCACTTTCGAATGCGCGGGCATGGTCGGCGGGGGAGCGCACGGGATGCCTGCGGGCACGTTCTCGGACGACACGTCGCTTTTGCTTGCGACCTGCGACAGCATCGGAGCTTGCGGCGGCATCGATGTCGACGACATGCGCCGCCGCTTCAGGTCGTGGCTCTATGAGGGTACGTATACCGTCGACGGGCATGCTTTCGGGGTCGGCAACGCCACCGCTACCGCGCTTTGCCAGGGGTTCGGCTGCGACGGGGAGCGCTCCAACGGCAACGGATCACTCATGCGCATCGCGCCGCTGGCCCTTACCGATGCGATCGACGACGAGGTCAGGGCAGTGTCGGCCATCACGCATGCCCATCCGATATCCACGGAGTCCTGCGTTTTCTTCGTGCGCGTCCTGAGGAACGTGCTGGAGGGGGAGGGGCTGGAAGGCGCCATCGGGCGCAACATCCCCGACGACGGGCGCTTCGCCTTCCTGGAGGCCATCCAGGAGCTGCCTCGCGACGAGATCAGCTCGACGGGCTACGTCCTGGACACCTTGGGCGCCGCGCCCTGGTGCGCGTGCAACACCGGCAGCTTCGAGGAATGCGTGACGGAGGCGGTGAACCTGGGCGACGACTCCGACACCACCGCCTGCGTCGCCGGCGCGCTGGCAGCCGCCCTCTACGGCTACGATTCTATTCCCCGGCAATGGCTGGGCCAGCTCCGCGGGAAAGAGGTTATCGAGCGGTGTCTATTCTGATGGCCAGTGAGACAACGACCGATCGTGGGTCTGGAGCGCTGGAGGCCATTGGCGATAGCTGCCCTAAGTACGTGGTCTCGATGGACCCTGTTGCCGTGGGCAGGAATGGCATCACCCGTCTGAGGCCCATCGGCTTTCTCAGTGACGAATCATTGCGCCGCTTGGGTTTCGCTCATCGGGTGCCCGATTCATTGTTTGCGTCCGTGCAACTTAAAAGTGTCGTTAGCGCGTTTGAGGCTTTGTAACGACGAAATTTCATGATAAAGTGTCGTTAGAATACTATATAAGACTTTAATAGCTCTAAAGTGTCGTTAGGATGCGCTATGAAAATAGAGAACAACGGGCAGGGCTTTCTCAGGAAAAACCTTACAGGAGAGCTGGAGTACTCTTCATTCGTGCCAACTCCGCTATCGAACGTGGCCGCCCTGGAGCTTAGCTCTGACACTGTAAAGTTGCTCAGCGCTTGCTCGAGGAAGATTGGCGAGCTTGAAGGTATGCTCAGATTTGTTCCGAATGCTTCGATGTATCTGGCGATGTACGTCCGCAAGGAAGCCTTGCTGTCGGCGCAAATTGAAGGAACGCAGTGCACGTTTGACGATATTCTCGACCCGTCCAATGTCGGACTTACTCGCAAAGATGTGTCCGACGTGGTCGCCTACGTTAAGGCGACGGAGTATGCGGTGAAAAGGATGCAGACGCTTCCCCTGTGTGCGCGTCTTCTTAAGGAGACGCATGAAGTGTTGCTTGAGGGGACGCGCGGACAGGAAAAGGATCCCGGACAGATGAGAGTCTCTCAAAACTGGATAGGTCCAGCCGGCTGCACTCTGCGCGATGCATCGTTCGTTCCTCCAAACGTCGACGATATGGCCGATACTCTTTCAGAAATGGAGGCATTCGTAAACAACGAGCACGGAATTGACCCTATTGTGAAAGCGGCGCTCGTTCATTATCAGTTTGAGACGATTCATCCGTTTCTCGATGGCAACGGAAGAATCGGAAGGCTCCTGATAACGCTCTCGCTAATGAACGATGGCGTTCTGAGCGGTGCGGTGTTCTATCCTTCCTACCAGCTGAAGCTGCGGCGAAGCGAGTACTACGCCATGCTAACCAAGGTGCGCGAGTGCGGCGCCTACACAGAATGGGTCGAATTCTTCTGCGACTGTTTGCTGGCAAGCGCCGAGGATGCGGTTAGGGCGATGGAGTTGCTTGTCAACCTGAGGAACAAAAACGCATCCCTCATCAACGAGGAAATGGGACGGTCGGTCGGCAACGGCCAAAGACTTTTGGAGCTGATTGAGGGCAATCCGATTGTCGATGTGAACTTTGTGGCAGAGCAACTCGAGATTTCAAGGACAACTGCGGTGAAATTGGTGAAGGCTTTCTGCGACCTGGGCATATTGGCACAGCTTGAGGCTAACAAGCAGCGATATCGGGTCTATCTGTACGAAGATTATCTCGCCATTCTTCGGCGCGGGGGAGATCCGTTGTAGACGCCGTGGAGGGAAGCGCCTTATTCGCGGGGCGTTGCGCCTGTCAAGCGCCTGATGGTCTAAATGCGTCGTTAGCTCAGTTGCCAATCCTCTAACGATACTTTATCTCGGTAATCTTTCCTTAGATGATGGCCAGGGGCTGTAGCGACTTTAACCTGTCGTTAGAAAAGTCCGAGCCGACAGCTGCGGCTGCCGGCTCGGGCGAAAACACAGGGTATGCCGGGGGGCGGATGGTATTCCTACTTGTTCTCCTCCACGATGCGCTGGTAGGCCTTCGTGTCGGCGTAGATCTGGTCCTTCAGCGGGTTCAGCTTCAGCTTGCGGATGCGGTGGAACTGGTAGACCGCAAGCGCCGCGTTCGACGCGAGCGCGAGCAGGCTTACCACGAAGAACGCCGTGGGGTTGTGCGTGGTCGGAATGGGGGCGAGCACGTCGGCGAACTGGGGCACCGTCATCACGAACATAATCCAGAGGGCCAGCGTCTGCGCCCGGTGCTGCAGCCACGCGCCGCGTTTGATGAAGAACGTCGGGATGGTGCACGCCAGAAGCAGCGCCAGGCCGCAGTAGGCGGAGTGGTCCGAGATGCAGTTGTAGGTGTAGGCGAAGTTCCAAAGATCGTAGGCGATGACCCAGGCCCAGATCATGTCCGGCCAGATCATGTCCTTCGAGGAGTCCTTCGAGATGAAAATGCCGAACCAGCCGCAGATCGTGATGATGTTCAAGATGCCCGCAATGCCGTTCATGATGTTCCACGGGCCCGAAATGGTCCAGAGGTTCTCAACGACGCCGCCCTCCCACAGCGCGAAGCCGAACACCTGGAAGTCGCGGATGACCGCCTCGGCGATGTTGATTGCCAGAATGAGTGGCGGGAAGCAGAGCGCCCAGCGCTTCTCGTAGAGGTAGTGGGTCTTGCCGTCCGCTCCGCGCCATTTCACGAAGCGCAGGGCGATGAACCCGAGGCATCCGGCCAGCGCAGAATAGGTTTTCACCCAGTTGAACCAGGTGCCCGTGCCGTATTCGTTGCCGGGCGCGGCGGTTTCGGGCCACACGAAGAGCGTGAGCGCAATCGGCACAAGGGCGAACAGAACGAGCCCGCACCACAGCTTGACGCGGCCCAGCTCGTTGAAGGCCATCAAAGCGAAGAGAACGAAAAGCCAAATGACCCAATAGATCGGATCGGCTGCCTGATAGAGGATGCCCATGAGGTCTCCTTTCGTCGTGCCTCCGCGTGCCTTGCGAGCGGGGATGCGGCTTGCGGTGCATTCTTACGCGAACCGATTTGCTTGGAGTCTAGCAAATGCCTGAACTGCGATATTTCACAAAATGCTATGATTTGTGAAGGACATTTTGAAGAGGAGAGGCGGGGCGATTCAAAGGATGGCGATCAAGCGCGATTATGGGAAAATGACGCCGCTGCAGGCAGCTGGCTGTTTGCGGGAAAGGCGCCGTGACCTGAAGGAGTCGCGGCGGCTGACCGACACGCCAGGCGCGATTGTGGCCGCGGCGCGCAAGCTCTTCGAGCGGCAGGGGGTGCGGGCGACGTCCGTTGCGTCCATTGCGCGGGAGGCGAATGTCACGCGCGAGCTCGTCTACTACCACTTCGCGAACCGCAACGGCGTGATCGAGGCGGTCATCGACGACTACGTGGAAGATTTGGTCGAAAGCGTGATCGTGTGGAACGAGGCGAGAATCTTCGGCGACACGCCCGGATCGCTGAAGAAGTGCATCCGGACGTTTCGGTACTCGCTCTACGATGGGGCGGGAAGGCCGCGTCCGATGATAGCCGTGCTCGAGGAGCTGGGCGTGAGGGATGCCTTCGACGTGCGCGCCACGCGCGAGGCGGCGGACTGCCTGGCGAATCATATCGCGAAGGAGTACGCGGCCTATCATCAGGTCGAAATCGAGCTCGTGCATGAAATGTTTTGCGTTGTGATTTTCGGTTTGGTGGGCCTGATGAAGGTGAATCCCCAGATAGAAGACGACGTCCTCATGAAGGTGGTAGAGCAAACCCTCCGCCTCGACATGGTGCCGATCGAATCGGAGGAGGGGTGAGTGCTCCACGAGCACCCATCGACAAAGCGAATCGCCTGCACGAACAGCTCTCGCTATTTGCCACTTGGTGCTTAGAGTCCGGCTGTCTCAGCTAGGCTGGCCAATATATGCGAACGAGGGGCAGGATTGCTCGCGTGTCCATGTCGGCGTTGTCGTAGTTGTCTACAATAAGGCGAACGAGCTGATCGAGATTTAGCAGCTTTATGGGCATGAGCGCCCGATCCGCTTCGTAAACAGCCTCCTTGGTGAAACCTCCTGTGCTCACATAGAGCCCACTGTCGGTGCTTCGAAGGCCGCCGATGAAAGAGCGCAACGCGGGAGCGTTCATGGCCTCCTTGCGATGCTTGACTTCGACTACGATGCGGGGCGATTCGAGTCCGAGTCCGTCAGGCGATGCGATGATGTCACGCCCGCCATCGGAGCCTCTCGAAGTCATTGAGGTTTTGTAGCCCATGGAGCGAAGAACGCCTGCGACGAGGTATTCCATATCATCCCAGCTAAGTTGCAGTACGCGATCCTTGATTCGCTCGATACCGTCTTCGGCCGTGGCTTCGCGAACCTCGGACGAATTCTCCTCTTCCTGCTCTTCCTCTGCAGCCGAGGGCGTGCCGTTTGACGCCTTCTCCAGTTCGCGCAAGGTGTCGGCGGAAACGGCAAACAAGGTTGAAATGCTGCCCAAGGAATGCTTGGCGCGTGCCGAGAGGGCATCACGTGGAGCCGTGAATTCCCAGTTGACCGCACGGCGATAGGATCCGTCGTCATCGTCGGAATCCTTCGGGGGCACGAACGCGCAAGGACCCGACACTTTGCCGATATGGTACAAGCGAGTTGCGGGATCATACATGACCACCGTCGATCCCTTGGTTATTTCGGTGGCGAAGCGGAAAATCATTCCTGCGTTGGCGGCAACGACTTGGCGCGAGGCATCGGGAAACTGAGCCCGGTACAAAGCTTTGATGCCATCTTTGCTAAGTGCGGAAATATCGGCGCCGTCTAGGTTCCAATAAATGGCAATGTAGCCGCCATTGATCCATTCAGGGGCCCTGACGCCTCCCTTACCGGCTCGAACAATCCATGCAGGCATACGACTCCTTCGACAAAGTGATTGGTCGTATTATAAATCGAGTTTGTTGACTTGCCCTCGGATTGAACGGCGCCAATCGAATGCGTACAGACAATCGCCACGACACTCAAGATGGCGAAGAACGACGGGTCTTCGAAACGATGAAATGAATGATGGCGAGAAATCATCAGGCGATGTTGCTCTTGCTCGTGCGACTTCCCAAATGGGTCTCTTGGAAGAAGCGGACCGAGCAACACGCCTATTGCTTCGCTAGCAGGGGGGAATGCGTCGAGAATGGGCGAGTGTTGCGGCCACGATATCAAGAGCGTAAATGTAGATGGGGAAGGCCGTCGATTGCCAAGGGGCCAAACGCTGTCGCGCTGGTCGCAATCGAGCGAAAGGGGCTGAGTCCAGTCAGGCTCTTTATGACGCTTCTACTTATCAATGAAGTCTGATGCCCGTAGTGTGCATTCTAGATATGCTTCATAAAATGCGTTGCCGTATGTCTCATACGTTGTGGTGTTTGTTTTATGGTGGCGAGAAAGCTATATCTGATGATGTGCGCGCTTGGAGGTGTGAGCTCGAGATGCGTTCCCAGTATGCGTGCATTGTGCATTATGAAGCCTCTGCTCCAAAGACATCTCTGATCTGTTGCCGGGTATAGCGAGCCTCGACCTCTTTCGTTACGAGAACCGTGAGGTTGTCGAGTGACCGAGTTAGCGCCACATACAATATATGTTTTGTCTTGTTGTCGTCTGTCTTGTCTCCCAAAAGATAAGGAGCGAGATCGGTAGTAAGGATAAACAGACATTTCTCGTGCTCAAGTCCTTTGATGGCCTCTATTGATTTGACTGCGATCGCGTTGTTTTCGGTGCAATCGTTGACTGTAAGTGCTTCGGCCATTCTCGCGTATCTCTTTGCGTCATAATCGTAGCATCCGTCATTTATGCCTTTGCTGATTGCGAGTCTAATAGTCCTATCATCTCTTGCGGATGCGATCATCTGCCCGGCGATATAATAAGCGAGGCGGTTGACCTCCAGCTCCGTCATTGCGCCACCGTGTTTCTCCTTGATGGCAACGTTTAGCTCGTGCTGAAGGGAGTTAAAGTCGGCGTCTCCATCGATATTTTCGTGTGTGTTGAAGCGGTCGTTTTTTCTGCTGATGTAAGCAAGACCAAATTCGCCACTTGCGATGAGGCCATTGACATCTTCGTCGGCCTCAAACAGTATATCTATACTCCCGATGCTGTTTGTCTCATCTGCCACTTGTTTTTCTTTTTCGCAGGCTAGCCGATTTGACACTTGTAGATGAAGCTGCGGGGATCTATGGCATTCGCAGCTATAGCTAACATTATTGAGGTATGTGTCTACTAGATCACGGAAGCACCCATATCCTCTGACATCCTGTTTTGGGTCTCCGCAAAGCTCAATATCGAGACCTGCGTGGTCTAGCGCGAGCAGGACATCGCGGATATCCTTGTCGATATCCTGCGCCTCGTCTACAAGGATCTTGTGGCAGTACCCCGCAAACATAGCGACGACCTCGGCGCGCATCGCTTTTGTGCGCGCATTGTCTTGCGCTCTTCCGTAGACAACCCACTTTGCCCTTTCAGGAATGGCAACTTGGTGGAGCAATTGCATGCTCTCGAGTTCGCTTAGCCTCGCTCTGCGGTATGAGGGGGTTGACGGCAAACTAATAGTCGAAATCTTCTTGTATTTAGAACCATATAGTAGATGATAATAAGGGCGCACAAGTTCAGAATAAAGAAATGAGTGAATAGTGCTGATTTTTATGTTGTCGGGTATCGTCCCATTTTGTCTTATGAGTCTATCCCTGATGTTGTCGGCAGCCGCGTTGGTGAAGGCAACGCAGTAGACGATCCTTCTGTCTGGCGCGTCAACGCTCAAAACGCGCATTGCCATTCTTGATGTTTTGCCTGAGCCGGCTCCAGCGACCTCTATTCTCATGAGATGCCTGATTCCGCAGAGGACCCTGAATCAACAGGCTTAAGGAGAAAGTCCAAGACGTCTTGTATATGTTGGGGCATTCTGAATCCTGCGAGTTCGCCTGCTATGAGATCTTGGCATATTTTCAACATAACGTCCGCTTTTCTGTTATTGCGCCAATCCTCCTGAAGATCTTCGTCGCTCATCTTTTCCCAGCCGTAGATTGAGCCATACTTCCCTACCAGTAAAGCATGATTGGTCCCTGTTTTAACGATGTCTTCCTCGAGTGTGTAGCCAGCCGTCGTTCTCACGCAAATCTGTTCGTCTGCAAGGGCGTCGTGGTCGGCCTTGGCTTTCGGCTGATTATCGTAGTCTCTTACGATGCCGAGTCTATTGTGGCTACCCGTGTTTACCTTTTTCCATATCTTTATGATGTTTCGGTAGCCCTTATGGAAAGACAAGACTTTTACATCATTCAGAGCTGTATGAGCCTGTAGGTATGCCTTGATAAGCAATTCCTCTGTAATTCCTTCCACAAGAATGAGTCTACGCGAAAAAAGCAACTTGAAAATGTCAGTATTGGGATTGTTGGTGAGATAATCTAGCTCGTCGGCAGTGAGCTCTTGCTTGAGACTGGATGCAGTACCTCCGTGAAGCACGATCACTCTGTCGAGGCCGACCTTGTTCACGAGTTCCGCGTCGTGAGTTGAATAGAGTATCTGCGTGTGGGTGTTTTTACCCCCAAACACCTTGAGGAGGCTTGCCATAAGCAAAACATTGTTCACACAAAGATGCGCCTCGGGCTCCTCAACGCTAACGACTCTAAGAGACAGGTCGCGGTCTTCGTTGAGATACGCGTTGAGCATAACTGCCATAAGGATTAGGTTGCGGTGCCCAAGACCTTGGAAAGCAAGGCTTTCGTTGCTATAGCCAAGGCGAATGCTGCCGAGAATGCTGCTCATCTGGGGCATGTTTGGCAAAATGCTAATTTTTTTGAAGAAATCTCCCGCATTCGGGACATTCGAGTATTCCTGCCAATTAATCACCGCATCTAGTTTAGCCGCTTTGCGAATTGTAGAGAGAAGGTCGCCATAGCCCTGTTCGATGCTCTTTTGGCCATTGGCATCGATGCCGCTTTGGAAGAGTCCCACTAAGGCGCGAGAGCCAAGCCTGTCTGCACTTGCGGCGAAATTGTCGCGTTCTGCCGGAAGACTTATATGCCTAAAGCGAGAAAGTGTTTCATATGGGATACGACTTCCGCCAATCGTATCGGGAACATCGATTGTGTGTTTGTAAAGATTCATTGGAAGTAGACTCATCTCTATCTCGCAAACATCTGTGCCGTCAGCAAGTAGATCCTTGGTCAAGTTGAGCAACTTCGGAGCATCTCCAACGAGCCACCTGTAGCGAAGCCTTGCAACAGGGCTATTATTTTCATTTACTAGCAGGTTCTTGAGGTCATAGCCATCTGCCGCGCTGCCTTGAATGTCGACAACGACTGTGATGACCGGGACATGCTGACACAGGGTTTCAGCGTCTATGCTCCCGTCGAGAATATCCGCTTTACGAGCGTCGATAAAGGCGTAGTATTCTGCTTTGGCCTCGTTGTTTATGTCGAACCACGAGAGGTTCTTGCCAAAGTTGTTGTCATCGGATGCGAAAGGAAGCGCTATGGCTCTCAAGAAGTTCGATTTGCCGCTGTTGTTTTCGCCGACCAGCGCGACGAGGTTATCGAGCTGCGCATCAACGCTTCTTAAATTGCGATAATTCTCGATCTGGACTCTTGTAATCTTCATGTGTGCTACCAATTCTCGGTTCTACGCGTATATGCGATGTTGTTCGTTTGCATCATGTTGTGGCGTTTGTCGTCGAGGTCCCAGAAGACAGCAACTTTCGTAGTTCTGCGCGTATGGCATCTATTGGTTCATCCTTTGCGGCACCGTACGCAAGAAGAGCGATCTCCAATTCTTGATTGTTGCGTGCTAGTAGTGTCATACCGCTGCTTGCACTATTGAATTTCTTCGCAAGGGAACGAATATTATCGTTAAGTACTCTATCACAGAGGATCGAGAATCTCACTTGGATCAGTCGCAATAGTTCGCTCTTTTCTTCATCGGTTCGTACCTTTGCGTGAGAGACTCCGGTAGTGTAGAGGTTCCTAATTTGAATATATTCGACGACATTTGCTCTTGCGCAATCGAGAGCAGCTTCTCGCAGTTATCGATTTGCTGTTCTTTCGTCTTGCGCTTATGATCGTCGGCGCATTTCCTTCTCTCGATCTTCTCGTTATGCCAGTTACTGAGCATCGTGGTGCTGATGCTGGTGATTGCCCCAATGGTAGCACCAAGAAGGGTGGGCAGTGCACTGATTAACGGCTGAAAGTCCATCCATGTCCAATGTGTAGTGGTCCGACAACAGAAGATTTCATGCGATCTCTCCTTATTCTGTTATTTATGCTAAAACGCTGTCAGGGTGATTACTGGTGAATTTTTTGAATGTTCGCGGAATACTTTCGTGCGACCTGTTTGAATTTCGCAAAGGCTGACTTTCGGCGGTCTATGAACGAACTATATCCTGCATTGGTGTGCGTTTTGCAATTAGAGTAAGAAAGCATCTGCTAAAGGGCAGTGCGTGTGAAAGGAGCGCTTATGAAAAGATTGGACCTTGAGCCCACGGCGGCAAATATTCTTGCGTGCATGGACAAGGATATCGCGTCTCGAAATGCAGATATCAAGCGCTTCATTTCATTGCTGGATGGGATAGAGCCGCCATTCTCTATATGCATTGACGCGCCCTGGGGTGATGGAAAGACGATGTTTGTGAAATCTGTCCAAATGATTCTAGAGGCTAGGAATCCCAATGTTGGTTCTGATGTGGGGAGAAATGCACTTTCCTGGGCAGTGGACGAGGGCTCGATGGGGACAGAGGTCTCCGGGTTTCTTCCCGTCTACTTCAACGCGTGGATGAATGATATGTTGGATAATCCGCTTGGCTCCGTGATCGCGTCGATGGCAGCAGATTGCGAAGTTGATTGCGATGCACCGAGAAGCGGGATGCTGCAGAAAGCGGCGGCTGTCGTAGACTCAATTGGCGGATTATTGGGGCACGGTCCGAACATATCCGCGGCAGTAAGCGAATTTGGCGGCAATCGACTAATCGACGAGTATCGGAATAGGCGAAAGCTGGAAGAGGAGATATCCGATTTCATCGATAGCGTATTGGCAGAGAGAGCGGAAAAGCTGGTGCTGTGTATCGATGAACTGGATCGGTGTAGGCCCGAGTACGCAATTCGTCTTCTGGGTGACATTAAAAACCTTTTTGAAAATGAGAGAGTCATCATTGTGTACTCAATGGATCTGATGCAATTGGCAAATGCTTTGGAGGGCTTCTATGGGAGCTCCTTTGCGACTCGAAAATACTTAGAACGGTTTTATGATAAACGTTTCGAGATGATTCCAGTAAGAGAGCAAAACTACTTTAACGAAACCACAGTCCCCCAATACAGCAGCGGACGATTCGATGCCATAGTGGTCGAATTGCTTCAGGCGACGTCCGGCACGATGAGGGACATGAATAGGCTTAAGATGACTATTCGTGATGCGGAAAAATATGCGAAGCGCTCACGAGTTGGTACTGATTTTGGCGTTGCACTTGCCGATGCAGGACTGCTGCCTGTGTTTATCTTTTTGGAGCACGAAGCTCCCGAAGTTTGGCGTAGGGTGCGCATGGCGCAGTCGCTTGAAAAGGTATATGATTTTGGAGCAAAGTCACCAGCGTTTGTCGATTTTCTCGACTCGGCCATACGCTCCGCTTATCCTAATATTGGGGAAGTGGATGACGATGTCCGCAGAAAGTACGTCATGGATCTATGCTGCCTCATCTTCATCGACGAAAATAGCACCGATGAAAGACGTGTAAAAGCCTATCAGGATCTGGGACATTTGTTTTGGATGGCGATGGATGTTGACGCGCTGCGCTCGTTTGATTTTCGCAGATACAAAGGTAACCAATAAGCCTATGTTTTACGCTTGTGATTTTGGGATTGTGCGACTGCCAAGTTAGAGGCTGGCTGCTGGTACGGTCCAGGCTCTTGCGCAAATCGACTCAGTCGGCGGCACGATCGCTCGTCCAGCAGCGACACGTCCGGGTGCTACCTCGCCTCCCACTCCCTGCGGTAACGTACAATCTTTTGCGCACTTTGACGGCAGCATAGTCTAGATACAGAAAGACATGGCGTCCGCCGTTGGTATGATTGAGTTGTCTGGATTCGCTCAACCGGGCGGCAGAGCTATGCCCGATCCCATCGTAGCATTCGACGAGGCGGCTGTGTGCGGCGAGCTCAGAGTTGCGGATGCTTTCGGGCATGCAGTGACGACATTAGGATTCATAGCCGTGTTTTAAATCATGGGCAACGTGTAGTGTCTACGTGCGGATTGATTGGACGCATGGGTTCATCGCAACACTTTGTCTAAGGCCGAAGAACTCGTCGCGAGAGAATTTGATGAGGATGTCTGCAGGAGTAATGGGGTTTCTCGCTGCCGCCATTCTGACGTACATCCTTTCATCGCTTGCTAGCTTAATTACAAGATCGAGGGGAGTGGCATGGTTGCTTGCTACGCCGTCGCGCACCGTGTCGCACTCGTCATTCGCGAGAATCTCAAGAGTCTGCGCAGAAAGGTTGGGATTATCGGCAAGTTTGCATCTTACGTCAACATTGGAGTCGTTTGCGAGCATGGCGAGGCACTCGGCCGGGGCTTTGGGGTTCTCCGCAACCGAGCGTCTGACCTCTTCTTCCCAGTCCTGTGCGAGGTCGATGAACACGTCGGTGGGCGTATTGGGGTTCTTCGCTACTTCTCTTCTGACGTTCGGCTCGGAATCGGTGGCAAGTATCCGCACAATTTCTGTCGGAGTGTTGGGGTTGCTGGCGATATGCCCCCTGGTTTGGTGCGCTTTCCATCTAAGAAAATCGGGATCGCCCTCCCCCTGTGCCTCAAGGGCGTCGGCTTGCTCAAGTTCGGAGCAGGTTTGCTCGTATATAGCCTTCAGGGCGTTTGGTGGCGTGCTGGGATTGATCTGCGCTCCGTACTGTACCATGCGATCCTCGTCGAAGGTAAGCTTCTCGAGCAGATAATCCGGAGTGCTCGGGTTCATGGCGACCTGGCTTCTGACGTAGTGCCGCATGGACATGCCCCCTTCTGGCTGACTCATGTCGACGTACCAGGCAAGCTCTTCAAGGATGCGTTGTGGGGTGTTGGGGTTCTTCGCTACCTCGCTCTTGTGTTGGTCTGCGAGCAGTTCGAGCGTTTCTGGAGGAGTGCTCGGGTTCTCTGCGATAAGGCAACCAGGCCACCTGCTCTCGAGAGTTGTCTCGGCAAGTTCTGTTAGGGTGCGGCCAGGCGTCTGTGTGTTCATGGCGACGCCGTTCACTACGAGGCCGTCCTCGTCGAGGGATAGTTTCTCGAGGAGGGCGATCGGCGTGCTGGGATTGCGTGCCACGAAGCCCCTTACGACGGGCTCATTGTCCTCTGCGAGCTTTTCAAGCAGATATACGGGGGTGTTCGGATTCCCTGCAATGCCCTCTCGCACAGAATCATGGGGGTCAGAGGCAAGTGTTTCAGCAAGCGTGCGCCGTGCTGAGGACGATCTCGTTGAGCACCTCTTACTCTTTTGCGAACTCGACACAAGCCAAGCGATCACCGCTACGACGATGGCCGCAATGACGATAGTTCCAAAGTCCATCAATCCCACCTATCCACTCCGAAGATAAAACTCTCATGGTATTATTCTAAGGCAGAGCCTACTTGCTTCTCGTAAACCTGCACTTCGGGTACCTTGTGCACCCGTAGAAAACAGAGCCGTCCTTTCGGTTTGTGAGTTCTTTGAGGGGTGCTCCGCATTTGGGGCACTTCATTGTGCGGGAGCCAAAGGAGCTCGACTCGCTTCCGACATTTCTGGTGTATCTGCAGGAAGGATAGCTGGTGCATCCATAGAACCTGGAGCCATCCTTGCTGTTTTTCATGAGCTTCAAAGGTGAGCCGCATTTCGGGCATTTTTCGCGGCGACCTTCGGCTGCCTCGTCTTTGAGCGCTCCGTTGCGGAAGGCGACAGTTCCGTATTGCGTCGTCGATGGACCCGTGTAATTGCTGGTAGAGGTCGGGCTGAAAGACCCGCCTGCGTCAATCGTGGCACTGCAGTCCGGGAAGTTGGAGCATCCGAAGAACGGTGCCCCGTCGTCTCCGCGCTTGCGCCTAACCATCCAGCCTCCGCATGAGGGACACTTGAGTTTGTCTTCAATGATTTCGGTCTGCGAATAGCTTCTCTCGCACATAGGATAGTTTGTGCATCCGAGGAAGTTCTTGCCCGTTTGGGAATTCTTGCGCACGACGAGTCGTCCCGTGCCGCAGCGGGGGCAGAGCGCCGGATGCCAAAGATCCTCGCCTTTCCTTTGCACTATGCCGACATGCCCTTCGCTCTCGCTTTTGAGCTCTTCGACGAAGGGGGAGGGGCCATTGCCGGATGCAAGCGATCCTGCGACCAGATAGACGTTTTGCTTGGTGCGCGTAATGGCGACATAGAAGAGTCGCCGTTCCTCGGCGAATTCGAAGTCCTCGCTGCGCCCCATCATTATCTGCAATATCGGATCGTCCTCGATGCGGTTGGGAAACCCGTACATGGCGTTCTGGAGGTTCAGTACCACAACGTCGTCCGCTTCAAGGCCTTTGGCACGGTGAACACTCATGAAGACGATATTGCTATACCCACGATACGTTATGTGTACGTCACCGGTTCTGCGATCTCTCTTCAAGGATGTGCGTTCGTTGTCGTAGGCGTCGCGGCCCTTGAAGTCGGGATAGGCGGTCTCGATGTCGAAGTTGTGTCGTCCAAGCACGAGAATGCGCCCCGAGTAGTTCTTGCGAGAGAGGATGTCGTCAAGTGCGTTCTCAAGCCCTTCTGCCATGCCTTCCTTCATGGTTATGATAATGGGCATCTGCTCGTGCTTGTCCGAGTGCATTTTCTTATGAATCTGCGAGGGGTTTCTCTCGACGAAAGTGCTGGCAATATCGACGAGCTCCTGTGAGTTGCGATAGGTGCGCTCGATCTTGAGCGTTTCGTGGTATCCGACATAGCTCCCAAAATCAGTGAACAGCGAAACGTCGCTGCCTGCGAATCGGTAGATTGACTGCCAGTCGTCCCCAACGCACATCAGTTTCGCTCCGCACGTGTCGCGTATTGCCTTTATGAGGCCGAATCGACTCTTCGAAATATCCTGATACTCGTCGACGATGATGTGGCTATAGCGTTCCGCTATTCCTTCGCGGCTGATCTTGTCGGCAGCCATGTTGATCATGTCGTCGAAATCGATTTGGCCTTTGTCGGCCAGCGTCTGCTGATAGAGGGCCATGATCGGCTCGGCGAATGACATGAACAGCTCAAAGCGATGCCACATATAGCCATCATTTCGGTATGCTTCACGCCCTCGGTCTGCGACTTCTGCCATGGAAATGTTATTTGCTTTGGCGAGCGAGAGAAATGTCGTCACGAGCGCGGAAATGCTTATCAGGTGCTTATCGTCTCGGCTGAGCTGTTCGTAAACGCTTGTGAGCATTTCTTTATCGTCAGCGAACTCAACTCCGTTCGATTCAAGCAGGGCGCTCACTTTGTTCAGCAGGTCGTGATCTTTGTTCCAATACGAATAGCTTTCAATGAGACGAGTCCCATTCTTCTTGTGCACCTCGCGCTTCCAGGCCATGCCGTCTAGATACTTCCGCTCTTCTATGGGTGTTTCGATCCACGGACAGCGCCCGTTTTCGTTCGCGCCAAAATGCTCTAGATAGATGTCGTAATCAGGGAGGTAGAAATCGGGCTGATAGGCACGGCCGAAGGTGTCGTATTCTCCAGGGTAAACCGGCTCGTATTCATAGCTAACGCCATGCATGAAGAGAAAGTTCGCGATCATCAGCTCTTCCAGGCTCTTTACTCGCTCTCCGTTCAGAGTGTCAAGCTGGCCTTTGATCGTCGTGAGCTCAGTGGCCTTGAGCGCTTCCATGCGCTCTCCGTCGGTTTTGTATTCCGAATAGTCTTTGGGAAGGTGTTTGTAGCAACCATAGAATTCGATGTATGCGCTCATTTGATCCGGATGGGCGTGAATGCCCTCGCGCAGATAGTTCACAGCGCATTTCTTAAGCTCGTTTTCGTTGGCGACCCCGACTAACCCCAGGCTGTCAAGTCCGATTTTATGAAAAGTCTTGCACGATACGCCCTCTATACCTGCTTTTTCAATGCGCTCAGAGAGCTCGTTGACGGACTTGCGAGTGAAGGAGGTGACGAGGATGTTTTCCGGAGGTATTCCCCAGCGTTCTACCAAGTATTTTATCTTCCCGACGACGGTTAACGTTTTGCCAGATCCGGCGCCCGCGATGACGAGGTTGTTGTACTCGTCCGTTACCACTGCGTCCCTTTGCTGGGCGTCAAGTGACTTGCCATCGATATTGGAAAGCATCGCGTCACTCGCTGCGGTCTCGCTGGCTTTAAACGCTTCGTTTCGGGTGGTTCTTATCCGAGTGTCAGAGCAATTCCTCGCAAACCGTTCTATACTCTCGTGCTTTGGATGCGCCTGTCGAGCTTTCTCGGGAACCGATGCTATTGCGTCCAGGAGCGGAGTGCTTGCCGAAATGAAAGCGTCCCAGTCCTTTTTCATCAGGTAGCCGCTTGAGAAATCGAGAAATCTCTTTTGTGCTGAGAGAGCGGCGTCCAGATCCGGCATTAGCTCATCCAATGAGGCGATGGCTTTAGCGCGGCTCTTGCGCTTAAGCGTTAGCGCGACGATGGCCAGGGCGACAACGAGAATAGCTGCTATGAATGCGATCATCATGTTCTTCTTCTGCTCCGAACTGCCACTCTTGTTTTATGACTCTATCGAAGAATGACCTGATCGGAAGTACCATGCCGGTCGATGGCGAGATTCTTTCGGCTTACGTTCGGGGTATTGGTAATGGGAAGGGTGGGACTAAGGTATTCCCCGCTGCTAATGCTGTTGAGTGAGATGAAGTTGGTGTTCTTTCTGGCAACGAGCCGCTAGCTTTTAGGCGGGATATTGAAAGTAGATCCGAAAACGCTGTTGTAGCGATCGGCCATCATGAAGAAAGTGGGACTATCGTTTCCTTTGACCATTCTTATATATTCGACTTTTCCCTTTAGAACCATCGAGAACCAGTGTTCAATGTAGGCAATGTCGTCCATCCTTTCGATTACCGCGGCAGGTGTTTTGTGCCGATTACGCTTAATGTACCTAAGAGCCTGGGGGTAAACACCGCTCTCGAGACAGTTATAAAGAATGCTCCTGAGTTGGCTAATATATTGTCTTCTGACATTTGTCTTCTCGTTTACTACAACTCCGGTAACCTCCTGATGATGGGAGTTGCTGTTGAGCGACACTTTACGCATATTTATTTTGAATCCATGTCTGATGATGGGGTCTTTAATAGGGGCACCGAGAACAATTTGTCGGCCTATGGGGCGGGCGATTTCGACAGGAAACAAGTTTTGTGAGGTAGAGATGGTGATGTCGTCTGCATATCGGGAATAAGTGCAGTCGCGCGATTGGGCGAGACTGGCCAAAGAATCATCGAGTGGCGAGGCGACTATGTCGGAGAGAATAGGCGAGCTTGGGGAGCCTTGTGGAAGAGTGTTGTTATTGCAGGCAATCCGTGCGATTAAATCCGCGACTTCAGGTTTCATGTCGCAGGGTGCGGAGACGAGGGCCTTCTTAATTTGCTGTGATGTAATTGAGGGAAAAAAGTCTTTCAGGTCGACGTTGAGCACCCATCGCTTGCCGAGATGCTCGCGGGCGTTGCTGACTATGCTTCTGCTGTGCAGAAATCCATAAGAGAAGGGCGATGGTTCCCAGGCGCATAGTAGCATTTCCGACAGTTGACTCTGTATCTTTTTCAGCTCATTTTGAGGTGCTTGTATTAACCTCGTTGTTCCATCCTTTTTTGGAATGCGAAAGCTGCGATAATTGCCGGCTTGATCCACAAGGCTTTCTAAACGGCTTTCTGTCGTGTTTAGTAAGCTAGCAAGTTTAGCACAACTGTTGACTGAGAAAATGTTAGGCGTAAAGATGCTCGAGGAACCCGTCGTCATGGTATCCCCCTTCGTTAGAGGAGCTCGCAAGCCGCCGGATTCGTAAATGCTGCTAGGCGGGTTGGATGGATGTGCCCTTTCGGTCTTGCAGCCATTATACGGTCGAGAGGACTTTTCCGAACGAATGCGAAACGCATACCCAAAGAGCCCAGGCGCACTGGTACGAAGCAATGAGGGCTTCGACGTCCGATTGCTTTTCTGGTCTAGACGGGATACGATGAGCGTCCATTTTTATGTGCCGTGTTGTCGAAATCACGTAATATGCAGCTCCTCTAACGATGCCCTCTATTATAGTAATAGTTATGTCTTGCTGAAAGGGATTTTCGTTCAGGTGCCAGTGCGGTCTTATGTAGATGTGGATCGCCTTCTCTTTAGATAACGGAGCTCTTTGATCGGATAACCGAATGCAACGCCCTTCCGTCTCGATTTGGGCTGCAATCGGCAGGATACCTGGGGGCTTGAAGTTGATGCGACTGCAGAAATTCATGCGTGGTGAGCAAGGTATAATTGGTGCCGCCAGGCTGAATCCCTCTCTAGGAGCCCCCATGCAACTATCTGACGAATCTCGGTATGAATACAGCGTTGTTGCCTTTGAGGATAGTTTGCGGGCTAGTTTTATTGGATCTGAGAAGCCCTCCGACGATCGGTATGCTCCCAAAATCGTCATGAATGACAAGGAGAGCGCGACTGATGTGCTCTCGATAATCAAGAACGAGCTCGCGGATTGCATGTCATTTGATTTCTCGGTAGCCTTTGTGACTGCCGGCGGCATCCAGGTCCTCGTGGAAGCTCTCCGGCTTTTGGAGGAGCGCGGGGCGACGGGGCGCATCCTGACTTCCACGTATCTGAACTTCAACGACCCGGAGGCGCTGTCGAAACTGCTGGAATTCCCGGCTATAGATGTTCGCGTCTACCAGGGAGATTTACACGCCAAGGGGTACTTCTTCAATAGGGAAACGCTCTCGACGTTCATCATCGGCAGCTCAAACCTAACCCAGACGGCTCTGACGTGCAACAAGGAGTGGAACGTCCTCTTCCGGTCCTTTGAAGGCGGGGAGATGCTTGCTTCGGCGCGGGCGGAATTCGAACGACTTTGGTCGGATGAGAAGTCAGTTGAGCTGACGCGAGAGTGGATTCAGGGCTATAAGCGCTATCTCGGCGAGGGCTCTCCCGAATCGGCTCGGCATGCCAAGAGGCTCAAGGCCTTTGCGTTGAAAGAGGCCAAAGCCGGCGTGGCCGCCAGTGCGCCGCAGGGGATCGTTCCGAACGCTATGCAAGAGCGCGCTCTGGAGGCCTTGCGGGTCCAACACGAGCTGGATGAGCCGCGCGCGCTGCTTGTGTCGGCAACGGGCACGGGAAAGACCTATCTTTCGGCGCTTGATGTTCGCCAGACCAAGCCCAGCAAGGTCCTCTTTATCGCCCACCGCAAGAGGATCCTGAAGGCGTCTGCGGAAAGCTACCGTCGCGTGCTGGGCGGCAGCTACACGTATGGAGTCTATGGCGAGGATCCGGACTTCCGATCCAGAACGTGCGGGTTCGCCATGGTCGGGGCGCTCTCGAAGCATCTGCACGACTTCGATCCCTGTGAGTACGATTACATTGTGATCGACGAGGCGCATCGGACGGGCGCGCGCAGCTACCGCGATATCTTGGAGTATTTCCGACCCAAGTTCTTTTTGGGCATGACCGCAACGCCGACGCGCACCGATGGCTACGATGTCTATCGCCTCTTCAATCACGTAATCGCATACCGCATTACCCTCCAAGATGCCCTCAATGAGAACATGCTCGTGCCCTTCCATTACTTCGGTATTGCAGATTTGGCGATAGAAGACGAGGAGACGGACGATTTCGCCTTGTTCGGCCAGCTGACCTCGGAGGAACGGGTAAAGCACGTCACCGAGAAAATAGAGGAGTACACGGTCAACAAAGCTGATCGCAGAGGCCTGGTCTTCTGCTCGCGCAACGACGAGGCAAAGGCCCTTTCGCAGCTGTTCAACGAGCGCGGGTATCGAACCATCGCGATTTCGGGGGAGACGCCGGATTTTGAGAGAGACCGAGCTATTGAGCGGCTCGAAAACGGGGAGCTGCAGTACATATTCTCGGTGGATATCCTCAATGAGGGCATCGACATCCCCTCGCTGAATCAGATTATCATGCTGCGCCGAACGGAATCGACCGTCGTGTTCATGCAGCAGCTCGGACGCGGCTTGCGCAAGCACGACGCAAAAGAATTCACGCTCGTCCTGGATTTTATCGGCAATTATCAGCAAAACTTCCTTATCCCTATGGCCCTTTCTGGCGATCGTACCTACAACAAAGACAACCTGCGCAGGGTGGTTAAAGAGGGGAGCGCCTCCATCCCGGGTTGCTCGACCATCTCGTTCGACCGCATTTCCGAGAAGCGTATCTTCAAGGCTTTGGAAGAGGGCAGGTTCGCGGAGGCGAAGCTCATTCGAAGCGAGTTCAATCATCTGAAGCAGATTTTGGGAAGAACGCCGAAGCTTGTCGATTTCGACAAAAACGAAGCCATAGACCCGATGCTGATCATTCGGAAGTACGGCTCGTACCCCGCGTTTCTGCAGCAGTATGACAAGGACTGCACAACCCATTTCGACGAGAAGAAGCTCGCTATGCTCAAAGCTATCTCCACGAAGTTGGGTAATGGGAAACGCGCGGTAGACCTCGAGATAATTCGAAGATTCGCTGAGGGCGACATAACGATCGAGAAGGAGGGCCTCTCTGCTCGCGGGACGGGAGTGGAGGCGCTTCGCTCGGCCTCCCGTGTTTTAACTGGCGAGTATTCTAAGGACAGCCCGGCTGTTGCTGTGGATGAGCACGGGCAGTTCGTGGCCTCTCCTGCGTTCGTCGCCATGCTGATGGACGATCAGTTCCGTGAGGCGGTTTTGGACTTAGTCGAATTTGCGCTCGCAAGGAACGCTCGCGATTATTCCGATGCCTATAAAGACACGGACTTCGTGCTGAACCGCAAATACACGCGCGAGGAGGTGTGCCGGCTCCTGAGATGGAAGAAGCAGCCGAACTTCCAGAACGTCGGCGGCTACTTCCATGATAAGGACACCAACACCTTCCCGGTCTTCATCAACTACGAGAAAGATCCCGATATCAGCATCACGACACAGTATGAGGATCGGTTTGTCTCAGACAATCGAATCATTGCGATCTCGAAGAGCAAGCGCACCCTCGCGTCTCCCGAGATTCGGATGCTCGCCAACGCGCGTCTCAACGGCGTCCGGTGCTATTTGTTCGTGCGGAAGAACCTGAAGGATAAGGACGACGGTACAGAGTTCTACTTTCTCGGCGAGATACACCCGACGGGGGAATTCCAGGAGATCGTCATGGCGGATGGCGTGACAAGCGCGGTGGAGATCGCATACGAGCTGGAAAACCCCGTTAAGGGCGACATCTACGAGTTCCTTACGAGCCGTCTCGACGACTAGCGTTCGGGTTTTGGTTGGCTAGAGCACCTGATCCTTCAGCGCCTCTACAACCGCAACATCAGCGGGAAGCCAGTCGACAGAATCGATGCTCGCGGCATCGAGCCATCGCGCTTGCGTGTGCTCGATCAGGTCGATGTGCTCCTCGGCAAGCGAGCAAAGGTAGCAGCCCATATGGAGGTGAAAGGTCTCGTAGTCGTAGTCCACCGTGCAGAGATGCCGGTCCACGACGATTCGGGCATCAAGCTCTTCGTGAATTTCCCTGACGAGGGCCTGCTTCTCCGTCTCACCAGGCTCAACCTTGCCGCCGGGAAACTCCCAGCCGCCCTTGAAATCGCCATATCCTCGCTGTGTCGCCAGGACGCGTCCGTCTTTTTCAATAATGGCTGCTACTACGTGAATGGTTTTCATGGCGTGTCTTTCTTGGGGTCTGTGCTGGGTGGCATCAACTTACCATATTGAGCCCGTCCCTTCTGCTTGGTGGCCAAATTGGCACAGATGAGGCGGAGACGGGGCGGGCTACGGGCCATAACACAGTTCGCTCTCCGTGTCAAAAGTATCAATCTCAAATCGGACTAGTGGGACTGTTGAATGCGACTGTTGGCGCCTGGTATGGTGGTTGCCATCGAATGGTCGGCGCGAGGAAGAGGTGGTCGCGTGGAATTCACATCGGCTAGTGCTAACAAGTATCTGCGGCGGTTGCAGGATGAGAAAGATCGGCTCCTACGCAGCGAGCAGGAGGTGAGCACCTACGTGCTCGCGGAGGGGGAGGCGGCCGAGCCTCCTGCTTACGACTACGGGGCCGTGCGCGAGAAGGTGGCGCAGGTCGATGCCGAGGCGCGGGCCATTCGCCATGCCCTGCACCGGTTCAACATGCAGACGGTTCTGCCCGAGCGGGGCATTAGCATCGACGAAGCGCTTATCCTGCTCGCGCAGCTTTCGGGGCGGAAGGACCGACTGAATTCGCTCGCCTCGCGTCAGCCTCGGGAGCGCCTGGGCGACCGGTACTTCGGTGGCAACAGTGGGCAGATCGAGTATCGGTACGCGAACTACGACGTTGCCCAGGCTGAAGCGGACTACCGCGCCGTCGCCGACGAGATCGCCGCGCTGCAGCTTGAGCTGGATCTGGTCAACCAGACGGAGGTCTTTTCGGTCGAGCTGTAAGGGCTCGCCTGTTTTCCGGATCTGCGGCATTTCCCCGCAAAGGATACTTTGGAACGTTGCGGTTTCGCGTTGGAGTTGTCGGGTAGTTCGTTGTCGGCAGTGCCGTGCGGTTTCAGCGTTGGCGCCTTGCCGGAAGATCTGGCTCCCACCCATTCCGCCGCAGATCGAAAGCTTCGGGCGCCTCTCCGCGAGGTTGCCCGCGATGCCGAAGCACGGTCATAGGTATCAACTTCTTCGTCGCGCCATTCTGCCGCTGCAATTGCGGCGTTGGTGCGATCGGTGGCGAAGTTTTGGCCAAGCTCGGTGCGACGATCTGCGGGAGCGTATGCTGGCCATTAATCTTCGTTCTATTGTCAATGCTGCCTGTGCCTAAACAGCTCAAGATCGCCACAACAAATCAGGGACGTTTCGTCTTACAGTCCTTCCCTAGACAAGCTTGCCCCTCGTTCGCGGGCGCACTCTATTCGGACTTGAAGAAAAGCTGCTTCTTGTAAGTCCGTTGATGCTCTTCGGCCTAAGGCCGAGTGCGTGTCGGGTATTATATTCGTGCGCCTGCTTAAGGAGCGCAATTTTGATTTCGCCAAATCCCACCAGAGGAGTGCCAATATGTATATCGTTGACGACATTTGCTATGCTGGCAATCCTTGCGATGAGGTGCGCGTGGTGCAGGCGACGCCTCTTAAGGGAGGGATGCTGCTGGTTCTCTTTTCGTCTGGAGAAAAGAAACTGTTCGACGCCCTTTCGGTCGAGGGTTCTGCGTTCGAGCCCCTGAAAGACGAATCGATTTTCACCTCGATTTCCGTTCAGCATGGTTTTGTCTCCTGGGCCGACAGGGCCATAGATTTGGCGCCGGAATACATATACGACAACAGCGTGCCCTATAGCGAATGCGACGATCTGCTCGAGTGCGCGTGAGGGACGAAGGGTTGATCGAACGGCAGGTGGACGGCATGGTTCTTGGCAACAAGTTGGGCATAGGCAGTGATGCCGAATTGGCGCGCGAAGAGGAGCGCTTGACGAAAAAGCGCGCTCTGGAG
The DNA here is from genome assembly GCF_000422625.1 of Adlercreutzia mucosicola DSM 19490. Lineage (GTDB taxonomy): Bacteria > Actinomycetota > Coriobacteriia > Coriobacteriales > Eggerthellaceae > Adlercreutzia > Adlercreutzia mucosicola. Next base: position 35,279 of record NZ_AUGK01000007.1, read on the forward strand.
CTGTTCGAAGGCAGCCTGCTCGACGATTTTGAGGCGGGCACGTTCGCTGGCCTTGCTCGGATTCACGGGTATCTGTTCCAGGATGTGTATGACTTTGCCGGGCAGATGCGGCGGGAGAACATCTCGAAGGGAGGCTTCCGTTTCGCTCCTTCGCTCTATTTGGGGGATGCGCTTTCGGCCATAGACCGAATGCCGCAGACGACCTTCGACGAGATCGTGGAGAAGTACGTGGAGATGAACGTCGCGCATCCCTTTCGCGAGGGCAACGGGCGCAGCATGAGGATCTGGCTCGACCTGATGCTAAAGCGCGCGTGCGGCGTTGTGGTCGACTGGAGCCTTGTGGACAAAGAGGATTACCTGCTTGCCATGGAGCGCAGCCCAATCAAGGATGTCGAGATCAAGGCATTGCTCAAAAGCGCGCTGACCGACCGGGTTGATGATCGGCAGACGTACATGAAGGGCATCGATGCCAGCTATCGTTATGAGGGCTACGGCACATACACGATGGAGGAGCTCGCCTAGGGGGCGTTCTTCTGCTGGATCGTGGTTTTCGCAGCGGACCTGCTTGTGTTGAGTAGTGCAGTCCAAGCTGATGTGCGGCTGATGCTCCATGCGGTGGAGGTGGCGATTGAAAGCGCTGGCGGCAAGGTGGTCCGCATCTCGGCGGCAACGTCCTGAGGGGGAGTGCGAGTTGCTAAAACAAATCAAGATCGCTAAAAGAAATCAAAGCAGCTTCTTGCAAGCCCGATGATGCTCTTCGGCTCAAGGCCGAGTGCGCGTGAGGAACGAAAAGAAGCTGATCGGGCCGTGAGGGTGCTTGGTTTTTAGCGATAGGCAACGTGCTGTTCTTGTGGTACCCTTTTCGATTATGGGATCAGTCATCAATGCGTATATAGCTACTTTCAGCGGAAGCTTCAATGTGGCCGTTCTGGTGTGGCCGTTGCTGTCGCTGTTGCTCAGCGTGCCGGTGCTGGTGGGGCTGTACCGACGCGACGGATGGCTGCCGCTTGCGACCGTGTTCGCCGTGTACGCGAGCATTCTCTATGCCGCCGGTCTTGTGTGCTTCACGCTGTATCCGCTGCCCACAGGCGATTCGGGGCCGGGCATCACCTACGGCATCCCGCCCATTCTCGACCCGCTCAACTTCATTCCCGCCATCCAGCGCGATGGTGTAGATGCGGTGCTCCAGCTCTTGCTCAACGTCGTGCTCTTCGTGCCGCTCGGCTTCATTGCGCGAACTCTTTTGAAGTTGAGGCCGTTGCCGACTTTGGCGTTGTCCTTTGCGGCCACCTGCCTTATCGAGACAGCCCAGCTCACCGGCTTGTTCGGGGTATACCCCTTCGCGTATAGGACATTCGAAGTGGATGACCTTATCTGCAACACGCTCGGCGGTGTGATCGGCTGGGGGCTGGGGCATTTGGCCGTGAAGCTGACTCAGCGCGAAGCGGAGGTGCTGCCGCCCGTTACCCATCGTCCTGGCTTCGTCCGGCGCGCAGTGGCGCTGTGGACCGACGCTATGATCATCGACGTATGCTCGGTGGTGCCGCGCCTGATGGTCGTGATCGGTCTGAAGATGCTCTTGGGCGATGCCTTCGACGAGGCGATGCTGAACCGCGTCAACGCCGTCGTCTGGGTGGCTTGCTACATCGTCGCCTTCGCGGTGGTGGAGGTGGTCGTGCCCTGGAGGTGCGACGGCAGCACGCCGGCGGGCCTGTTCTACCGCATGTCGTGCGAGACGCGGCGGCGCACCGGTACCGCGCGCGTCGCCTTCTATGCGCTGCGGGCGGTCGTGTTGCTGCTCGTGCTCGTGTACCCGCAGTACGCGGTGCTCCCGCTTGCCGTGTTCTACCTGGTTGCCCGCAAGATGCCCTACGACTTCGTTTCCGGAGCGGTTGCGGAGCCTGCGAGCGAAAGGGCCGCGCAGCCGGCGCACGGCACGGCGGATGCGCTGGCCGCGCGGGGTGCGGAAGGCGCGGAAAGCGCGGAAGATCGCGAGCTCTGCCTCTCCTAGCCGCTAGCAGTTTCCCACGTAGACGTGCTTGAGGTGGCGACGGGCTATGGCGGCCAGCTGGTGCACGGTGGCGGGCGGCGTGGCACGCCCGTAGTTGGCGTCCACCACCCGCCCGCCCACGGCAACGCGTCCGTGGCAGGGCCCTGTCTGCCCCTCAGCCAGCCGACACCCATGGGGACAGATGGGGCAGGTGGCGCGCCTCGCACCCAAGCCGCCCATAACGCCCTAGCCCTTCTGCGTGGGGCGGCGCAGGGAAGAGGCGACGGCGCGGCCCTTGGTGCGGGCGGCGCCCATGACGGCGGTGGCGCCCCCGAAGTCGAGCCCCGTGATGATCTTCACGAGCTGCAGGAACAAGATGAGCACGAGCAGGGGAATGAGACAGCTCGTCACGATCATGACCGCCAGCGTGTCGATCATGGTGTTCAGCTGCTGCCCCAGGCTGTCGAGCGCCTGTTGGGCGCCCTGGGTCAGGCCGTTCCACCCGTCCTGCACGGCGCTCGCGATGCCGCCGAGCAGCCCCTGGTCCTCCTGGGCCTGCTCCTGGGTGTTCTCCTCCAGCTGCTCGGTAGCCTCCTGGGCGGCGGCGCTGGCGGCTGCGAGCGATTCGTCGAAGGTGGCGTCCACGTTATCGGTCAGCCACACGCTCACCGGCACCACGAGCGCCAGGGCGAGCCCGAAGGCCGCGAGCTTCGTGCCGAGCCGCTGCAGGTTCACCCGCGTGAGCGTTCCCCGCCGCAGGAACACGGCCACGGCGAACAGCGCGCAGGCCACCGGTATCAGAATGCCGAAGCCGAGGAACCCCAGCGTGGTCAGCAGGAACTTCTCCAGGTAGATCACCGCGAGGATGACCATGAAGTACGAGCTGAAGTCCACAAGTTTGTCGGCGATGGGCGTGCCCATGTCGTTGGGCAGCGCCGAGATGGCAGCCGAGGCGGCGGTCGTGGTGGTGGCAAGCACCATGACGTTGCCCTTCTTCTCGTCCAGGGTGCCGATGATGCCGGTGTAGGTCTCGGGGTTCGAGGCGATGTTCGCGAACACGATCAGCGAAACGAGGGCCACCGCCGCGAGCACGGCCGCGATGATGGCCTTCTCCTTCAGGGGCCGCTCGGGCTCGGGCGCCGGCTCCACAACGACTAGCTCCTGGGTTTCGACGGCGGTATCGGCGCTTGGCGGCAGGGAGTTCATGACGGCTCCTTTCCTCGGGGTTTCCGGGAAAGTATAGCGGCCGGCAGGCGCCGTCCTGGGATTTGATTGCGTATTGAAACCAGGCGCCCCGCCTGAGGCGATCTGTGACCGAATAGCCCGCATGGGGGATGCCGGCGGGCCCGGGCGGGCTGTATCATGGGTCACCGTAGGGTACGGCGTCTTGGGCGCCGTCGCGTGAAGGAGGTTCGCATGCGCATCATCAACGGGGCCTTGGGCCTGCTGTTCTTCGGGCTGGGCGCCCTGGGTGCCGTGCTGCCCGTGCTGCCGACCACGCCGTTCCTCCTGCTGGCATCCTTCTTCTTCCTGCGCAGCTCCAAGCGGCTCGACGACTGGTTCCACGGCACGCGCCTCTACAAGCGCTATCTGGCCAATTTCATGGAGAACCGGCAGATGACCCTGCGCAGCAAGCTGCTATGCATGGCGCCCGGCGTCGTCATCATGTCCGTGCTCGCCGTTGTGCTGCCCTCGCCCTGGGCCAAGGCGGGCCTCATCTTCCTCGTGCTCTTCGAGATTTGGTACTTCGCCTTCCGCATCAAGACCGTCTCGGTGGACGAGGCGCGCCGTTGCGGCGAGGCTCGTCTGGCCCAAGGCGCGCCCTCCGACGAGATGGCCCCGGTCGGCGCGGGGGAGTAGCGATCGGCCCCTCGGGGTGCGTCGGCCGATGCCTCCCCGGTTCGCGTGCGAGCGGCCGGGCTCCCACGGGCGCTGCCGACCGTTCCCCCGCTGGCTTGCCGCCTCGCCTTGTGCGCGCCGCAAGGCGGGCGTACAATCCCGCCTTGCGCTTTCTTGCTGATTCAATGACTCATAGTTGAGCGGGCCGCCCGGGTCTTGGGGCGGTGCTGTGCCGTTGGCTCGGGAAGAGGCGCGCGGCCGCGGCCATCTGCCCGAGCCGCCGGGCCGACGAGTCGACGGCGCAGCTGCCGAGTCGCCGAGCCCCATCCGACACCGCCACGACCCAAGGAGCCGATTCCCCGAACTATGCAGCAGCGCGACAAGATCAAGCCGATTCTCTTCAGCATCATCAAGCATTCCAGCCCCGAGGAGCTTAAGCGGCAAATTCCCCGCGACATCGTGGCCGGCATCGTGGTGGCCATCGTGGCCCTGCCGCTGTCCATCGCCCTGGGCATCGCCTCGGGGGTGTCGCCCGAGCAGGGTCTCTACACTGCCATCGTGGCGGGCTTTCTCATCGCGTTTCTCGGCGGCAGCCGCGTGCAGATCTCGGGCCCCACAGCGGCCTTCGCCACCATTGTGGCGGGCATCGTGGCCACCGACGGCATGGACGGCCTCATCGCGGCCACCATCATCGCCGGCATCCTGCTCATCCTCATGGGCCTGTTCAAGCTGGGCGCCGTCATCCGCTTCGTGCCCTTCACCATCACCACGGGCTTCACGGCGGGCATTGCCGTGACGCTTGCCATCGGTCAGCTGAAGGACTTCCTCGGCCTGACCTATCCCGCCGGCACTGCGACGGTGGAGACCGTGGACAAGGTGGCGGCGCTGGCCGGCAACATCGCCACGGTGAACGCCCAGGCCTGCATCGTGGGCCTTGTCTGCCTGGCCGTGCTGTTCCTGTGGCCGCGCCTGGTGCCGCGGGTTCCCAGCTCGCTTATGGCGCTGTTCGCGGGCGTCGCGCTCGTGAGCGGCTTCGATTTGGATGTGCTCACCATCGGCGACCTCTACGCCATCAACAGCGGCCTGCCCGAGTTCCACCTGCCCCAGCTCAGCTTCGCGCTGTTCCGCGACCAGCTGGCCAACGGCGCCACCATCGCCATCCTGGCTGCCATCGAGTCGCTTCTGTCCTGCGTGGTGGCCGACTCCATGATCAGCTCCCATCACCGTGCCAACGACGAGCTGGTGGCCCAGGGCATCGGCAACATCGCGTCGGTGCTCTTCGGCGGCATTCCGGCCACCGGCGCCATCGCCCGCACGGCCGCGAACGTGAAGGCCGGCGGCCGCACGCCCATCGCCGGCATGGTGCACGCGCTCGTGCTCGTGGCCGTGCTCGCCTTCCTCATGCCCTATGCGGCGCTCATTCCCATGCCCGCCATCGCGGCCATCCTGCTGCACGTGGCCTACAACATGTGCGGCTGGCGCAACTTCGCGCACCTGTGCCAGACGGCGTCGAAGGGGGCCGTGGCCACGCTGCTGCTCACCTTCGCGCTGACCATCGTCTTTGATCTGGTGATCGCCATTGCCGCGGGCATGCTCATCACCATGGTGCTGTTCATGAAGATGGTGAGCGAGGAGACCGAGGTGAAGGGCTGGAAGTACTACGGCGACGAGAACTCCGAGGTCACCCATTTGCGCGAGCTGCCGAAAAGCGTGCGCGTGTACGAGATCAACGGGCCGATGTTCTTCGGCATGACCGAGCGCATCGCCGACATCTCGGTGAAGGACTTCACCCGCTACCTGATCATCCGCATGCGCGGCGTGCCCTCGCTGGACGCCACGGGCATGAACGCCCTGGAGAACCTCTACGAGTACTGCAGCGCCCATGGCGTCAGCCTCATCTTCTCCCACGTGAACGAGCAGCCTATGAAGACCATGCGCCGCGCCGGCTTCGTCGACCTGGTAGGGGAGGAGCACTTCCGCACCTGCATCGACGACGCCATCGCCCACGCCCGCGACCTGCTGGGGCGGGACGGCCGCGGCGGTAGGCCGGCCCCTCCGTCGGCCTGAGGCCCCGGTTGGGGTCGCGCGGGCTTTCATTCGCGGGCGGATCGCGTGCCATCTCGACGCCTGCGGGGGCCGAGATGGCACGGCGACCTGGTTCTATTCGCTCGCGGGCTCGGTGCGCCAGCGCTTGAGCTGGGGGAGCACGGCGCCGAGCAGAGACACCGCCTCGTCGCGGGTGGCGAAGGCTCCCGACTCCACCATATGCGGGGCGCATAGCTCGATCATGTCGTCGACGGTCATGCCCTCGGTGTTCGCAGCCTCGTTGCCGCACCATTGGCACCAGTCCTCGGCGAAGGTGCCGTCGGGCAGGGGCGCTCGGTCTTCATCGCGGGTGAGGTACATGCCGCAGGCTTGGCAGAAGTGACCCGTCGGCGGCATTTCCAAGAGCTCGGCGATGGGCACGTCCAGGGTGATGGCCAGAAGCTTCGTCATGTCGATGCCGGGAGTGGTCTCGCCGGTTTCCCAGCGCGATATTGCCTGGCGGGTCACGAACAGTTTTTCAGCCAGCGTCTGCTGGGTGAACCCGGCCCGCTCGCGCAGCTCGGGCAGTTTGTCCTTCAGGGCCATGGCGGCCTCCCTTTCTCAAGGCTCGCGCAGTTGCGCGCAAGCGGTGGTCTCGCGGTCTCTCGCAACCTCATTGAACCACGCCGCACCGCCTTCCGTAAAGCAACGGGCTGTTGCGCGGGGTGCGCGGGAGCGGGCGCGTCGGGCAGGGGCGGCGCCGACCGGCTGGCCACCGCCGCCCTGCTTCGGTTCTGCGCCAGAGACTAGCCTTCGGCACCGCCCTGGTAGACCTCCACGGCCTTCACGAGGAAGGCGGTGGCGCCGGAGCCCGCGGCATCGTCGTAGTAAGCGGTGAAGCGCGGGTCGGCCAGGTATCCGCGCACGAGGCCGAGGTACTCGTCTTTTCCGTAACCCGGGCCCCAGTGGATGGCAATCCAGCGCTCGTGCATGCGGGCGAGCTCGGCTGCCTCCTCCGAGGCGGGGTCGTTTCCGGCCAGAGCCAGGCGCAGCTGCACCTTGATGGACTCCTCCAGCAGCTCCTTGGCGTCCCACTCGTCGCGGGTGAGGGCCATCATGCGCTCGTTGGTAGCGTCGATGACGGCGTTGCCGTAGCGCTCGCGGGCCTCGCGGCCGTAGGTTTCCTCGAAGCTCTCAAGGCCCTGCTGCTTCAACTTCTCGAATGCGTCTTCGGTGCTCATGTTCGTAATCCCTTCGATAGCGTGTAGGGCCGCCTGTGTCCGGTGCAGGGCGGCGTCCAGCGATTTCTCCTGTGCGCGCAGGGTGCGGAGGTGCTTGAGGAGAGCGCCGTGGATGTTCGGCTCGTCATCGCCCATGATGTGCTCGATGGCGGTCAGCGGAAGGCCGCAGGACCGCATCGCCATGATGTGGGCGAGTCGACGCTCGTCGGCGGCCGTGTACAGGCGATAGCCCGCCTCGGTGCGCGCCGGGCGCAGAAGGCCGCGCTCCTCGTAGTAGCGCAGCGTGCGCGGGCTCACGCCCGAGGCGCGGGATACTTCGCCGATGGTCCTGGGCCGCTCTTTCACGGTATGCTCCCTTCAGGTTTCTCCGACGGCGCCAGTATGAACCTTCACGCAACGGGAAGGTCAAGCTCGCAGGTTCGCGCGGGGATGGCGCGGGCGCGCAGCGGCGCGGAATGTCGCGGTTCTCTGGCCGTGTTACGAAGGCGAGGCCGTGAACCGGAATCGGTTCCGCCTGATCGCTCCTCTGCCTCCTTATCCGATGAGCGATGGACCCTCCTCTTGGGGCGGGATGAGCCCCTTGGCGCGGAACAGCGCGGCGGCGGCCATATCGCGGTTGCGGTAGGGGAAGGACCGGTCTTGGAGCAGGCAGGCCACGAACTCGTTGATGAAGCTGTCGTCGGGTGTCACACCTATGGGCACGTTGCGGTAGCTTGCCCGCACGAGCGCATTGCGGAAGTGGAGCGAATAGTGCTCGAACGCCTCGTTTCCGCAGGAAAACCCGTGGTTCTGCAGCAGCTTCTGCAGAAAGACGGCCACGGTGCGCGTGTTTCCCTCGGCGAAGGGGTGAATCTGCCAGATGCGCGTGATGAAGGCGCTGATCGACCGTATGTAGGGCCATGGATCGTCGGCGGTATAGGCCCCGGGCGCGAAGGTGGCGAAGGCTCCGGCGAGATCCTCCTCCAGTGTCTCGAAATCGCCGTATTCTACCGATTCGCGGGCGAGGACGAACTCGCGCTTCGAGAAATTGTAGTCGCGGTAGTGCTCCTCGTAGCGTGCATCTTCCATCAGCCCGCGGAAAAGGCGTCCGTGAATGGTGCGCAGGGTGGGCGGCGCCATGGTGAAGCCGTTGGAATCCAGAAGGTCGCAGATGCGGGCGCTCACCAGGTCGGCTTGCTGGGAGGTACGGTCGATGGCCCGGCCGACCTTCTGCTCGTAGTAGTTGTCGACGATGTCGCGCAGGTTCTCGGCGCTGATTTCACCTTCCACATAGCGCTGCGCCGGTTCGTCGAAGGCGGCGCTGGTGGTGAGCCCGTCCACGACCTGTAAGCCCCGCGCGATGCGCACGCGCCTGTCGCGCGTCGCGTAGTCGTAGGGCTCCTCGTAGCGTTCGTAGCCGTAGGTATCTTCCACAGCGCACCTCCTCTCGCGGGACTTCGCAAGCGTAAGTATAGCTTACGGCGCGGTGTCTCTCTGGCGCAACGGGCTTTTGCTGGGATCGCTCGTTTATCGCCGTTGTCGATAAGGCTCCGAAGGCGAAACGAGAGCGCTTGTGGCTTGCAAGCAGTCTTCCGGACGCGCGGCCCGCGTCGCCTGACGGCCTTTGCGGTCAGCTTGTGGTATACAATGGGCTGCGGAAATGACGGCGGTGTGGAAAGGCGGTGGCGCGGCATGACGGCCGAGGGCTTGGACGGCTTTGCATACGAGTCGGCTTGTGCGCACGAGTCGGAGGCGGCGCGGCGCCACTACTGGGCCGTGGCCATCGGGCTGCAGGCGGCGGACGGCCTGGAGGTTTCTCCCTACGTGCGCCGGGTGGCCGATGACTACATCGCCGGCGCGCGCACGCTGGCCGAAACGGGCGAGCTGGTGCGGGCCCATCATGCCGCGGGCCACGATGAGGCGTCTCTCGAGGCCGATCTGGTCGGCCAGCGCATCGCCGAGCTGCTGGCGGCATCCCCCTTCTACCTGGCGCCCGAGATGCTTCCGGAAATTCACCGCTACCTGTTCCAAGACCTCGATGCGGCGGTGTACCACCCCGGCGAGTTCAAGACCGAGCGCATGGTCAAGCAGGAGGACATCCTCAACGGCGACAGCGTGCTCTATGCCGATCCGCTGGCCTACGAGATGGCGCTCAAGGGCGTCTTCGCGACGGAGCAGGCGAAGTCCTACGGCGCCCTTGCGAAAGACGAGCTGGCCGGTTTCTGCCACAGTATCGCCTTTATCTGGCAGATTCACCCGTTCTACGAGGGCAACACGCGCACCGTCGCCGTGTTCTCGGCGCTCTATCTGAACCAGCTCGGCTTCGATGTGTCCAACGAGCCCTTCGAGCACCATGCCCGCTATTTCCGCGATGCCCTCGTGCGGGCCATGTACCGCAACGTTCCCGCGGGTATCTTCCCCGACGAGGCGTTTCTGGTGAAGTTCTACGAGAGCCTGCTCGGACGCGGACCGGCCTCCTTCGATCGCGAGGAGCTCATGTGCCTGCCGCTGTTCGAGAACCCCGCGCTCTTGCGCAACGTCGACCCCGCTAAGGCGCTCGATACCTCGAAATTGGCGTGAATCGCCGCCTCCCTTAAAGCACTCTCTCGCTCTCACCTTGGCGGCATAGGTCGCTCTCATTTTCCCTTGACATCTTCTGGATGTAATATATACTTTGCAAATGGAAGATATATCTTGCATCAATCGACGCGAGGGAAGGAGCGGTTTGGAAGGCGAGAAGAACTTGCGCATGAAGACGGCCCGCATGGAGGCGGGGCTGTCGCAATCGGATTTGGCCTGTCGCGTGGGAGCCACGCGACAGACCATCGGGCTCATCGAAGCGGGGCGCTACAACCCCAGCCTGAAGCTCTGCCGAGCCATCTGCGTCGCGCTCGGCAAAACGCTGAACGATTTGTTTTGGGAATAGGAGGGGTCGTATGAACCTCGTGAAACGCTGGAACGAGTACATGGGGCCGAAGGACGAGCGCCTCGAGGCCGTGAGCAACCGCTGCGCCAAGGTGGGCTTCATGATCCTGCTCTTCGGCTCGGTCATCTGCTGCTACTACGGGATAATGCTCGATCAGGTGGCCCTTACCACCGACACCGCGCTGGCCACGGCGGTGGGGGAGAGGCTGGTGGACCCCATCCAGCTGCAGTTCGGGGTCATCGTCGTGGCGTGTTTCGTGTCGCTGTATCTGGAGACGAGAAGCGGCATCACGAGCGACCGCATGCGCCTGGCCACGGTGGACAAGGTGCCGTGGGACTACGTGGCGGTGCTGTCCGTTCTGACCGGCGCGCTGCTCTTCGTGCTCACGACGGGGCTGCGCATTGCGGCCGAGGTGCAGATCGTCGGGGTGGAGAACGTGACCTGGGCGGGGGACGTGGCCATGGGCGTCGTCTACTTCGTCATGGGCTTCGGACTCGCCATGGGGTTTGTCGGCCTGCAGTTCCACTCCGCCATCAAGCGCCGCCAAGAGCTTGAGCGCGAGCTGGACGACTAGGGGAGAAGGGCAAGGGGCCGCGCCTCTCTGAGATACTATGTGCCCTGCTGCAAAGGTGCTCGAATCTGGCAGACAGGCTCTTGCCGGAGCTGGCGACGGCAAGGCCCCGCGTGCGATAGGAGGGCGTCCCGATGAATGAGAAAACCTACGAATTCGAGGTGGAATTGAAGAAGGTGCCCGACATCGACGGGGCTTATGTGGAGTTTCCCTACGACGTTCGGGAAGAATTCGGGCGCGGACGGGTGAAGGTGCACGCTACCTTCGACGGCGTGCCCTATGATGGAAGCCTCGTGCGCATGGGAACGCCCGGCCACATCATCGGCGTGCGGAAGGACATCCGCGCGGCCGTGGGGAAGCAGCCCGGCGATACGGTGCACGTGACTGTTCGCGAGCGAGCCTGAAGGGGAAGCCATGGGATTGTTTGACAGCTTGAGGCCGGCCGACATCAACGCCGGGGTGCGGGAGTTCCGTGAGACGCTGGGGGCGAAGCTCATCGACGTGCGCACGCCGGCGGAGTTTGCCGACGGCCATATCCCCGGCGCGGTGAACGTGCCGCTGCAACAGATCGGCTCCATAGCGGCAGCGGTGCCCGAGGCGGCCACGCCACTGTTCGTGTACTGCCTGAGCGGCGGTCGCAGCGCCCAGGCCGCGGCGGCCCTGAAGCGAGCGGGCTACGGCGATGTGCGCAATATCGGCGGTATTGGGAGCTGGAACGGGGAGGTGGAGCGCTAGATGAAGGTCGTCATTATCGGGGGCGTGGCCGGCGGCGCGAGCGCGGCGGCGCGGCTGCGTCGGCTGGACGAGAGCGCCGAGATCGTCATGTTGGAGCGCACGGGCTACGTGTCCTACGCGAACTGCGGGCTGCCCTACTACGTGGGCGGTGTCATCGCCGACCGCGCCGAGCTGACGCTGCAGACGCCGGAGCGCTTCCGCGAGCGCTTCAACATCGACGTGCGCGTGGGCAGCGAGGTGACCGCCATCAACCGGGAGGCGAAGACGGTCTCGGTGCGCGAGGCGGAGACGGGCCGCATCTACGAGGAGCCCTACGACAAGCTCATCTTGGCGCCGGGGGCCGCTCCGGTGGTGCCGGCGGCCGTGTCGCTGGATTCGCCGCGGGTGTTCACCTTGCGCACGGTAGAGGACGCCCTGGCTCTGCGTGCGTTTGTGACCGAGAAGACGCCGCGCCGGGCCGTGGTAGTCGGCGGCGGCTTCATCGGCATCGAGGCCGCCGAGAACTTGGTGGAGATGGGCGTGGAAACCACGCTCGTGCAGCGACCCGCGCAGCTGCTGAAGCCCCTGGACGCCGACATGGCCGCCTTCGTGCACGCTGAGATGCGCGCTCATGGGGTGCGTCTCGTGCTCGGCGGCTCGCTGGAGGCGGTGGACGAGGACGCCTGCGGTCTTGTCGTGCGCCTCGGCGACGGCGAGGCGCTGCCGGTCGATCTGGTGGTGCTCGCCATCGGCGTGGCGCCCGAGGCGCACCTGGCCGCCGAGGCGGGGCTCGCCCTCGGCCAGCGCGGCAGTATTGCCGCCGACGCGTCCATGCGCACCTCTGATCCGGACATCTTCGCCGTGGGCGATGCCGTGGAGGTGACTCACGGCGTGACGGGAAAGAAGGCGCTCGTGGCCTTGGCCGGCCCCGCCAACAAGCAGGGGCGCATCGCCGCCGATGTCATCTGCGGTCTTAACAGCCGCTATGGCGGCTCCTGGGGCTCGTCGGTCATCAAGGTGTTCGATCTCACCGTGGCGTCCACGGGTCTGAACGAGGCGGCCGCCCGCACCCAGGGCTACGATTGCGACGCGGTTATCCTGTCGCCCGGCTCCCATGCCGGCTACTACCCCGGCGCACGCCCCCTGACCATGAAGGTGGTGTTCGAGAGGGGCACGCTGCGGCTGCTCGGCGCCCAGATCGTGGGGGCCGAGGGGGCAGACAAGCGCATCGACGTTCTGGCCTGCGCCATGCAGCTGGGAGCCGATGGAGCGCGCCTGAAAGATCTGGACCTGGCCTACGCGCCGCCCTATTCCTCGGCCAAGGACCCCGTGAACATGGCCGGCTTCATGATCGAGAACGTGGCCGCCGGCCTGATGAAGCAGGCTGGCTACGACGAGATTCCCGCCCTGCGCTCGGCCGGTGCCACGCTGCTCGACGTGCGCACGGGAGCAGAATGGGATCGGGGCCACATCGACGGGTTCGTGCACATTCCTCTGGATGAGCTGCGCGACCGCCTGGGCGAGCTGCCGGCCTCAGCGCCGGTCTACGTGACGTGCCAGTCGGGTCTGCGCAGCTACGTGGCCTGCCGCATGCTGGCCCAGCACGGCTTCGACGCCTACAATTTCCGCGGCGGCTACGGCTTCTACCGCGTGGTGGTTGCCGACGGGGAGCCGGTGCGCTGCGCCCGCCCCTGCGGCGCCGAGCGTTAGGGACTGAGCGCCCGCTTCGGATGGGTCCTGGATTGCTTCGGGGCGAGAAGGGAAAAAGAGAGGGGCGACGGGCCCCTGCGCGAAAAGAGGTGCGCCTCGAAGACGGGGCGCACCGCGGCAACTAAGGAGACTGGCATGGCATTGACCGTCAAGCGTTTTCACGAGCTGAGCCTGGACGAATATCACGAGATGCTGAAACTGCGCTGTGCGGTGTTCGTCGTGGAGCAGCAGAGCCCCTACCAGGAAGTGGACGACGCCGACAAGGAGGCGCTGCACCTGTGGCTGCGCGACGGGGACGGCGCGCTTGCGGCCTATGCCCGGGTGCTGCCGGCCGGCGTGACCCATCCCACGGCCTCCATCGGCCGCGTCATCGCCGTCCAGCGCGGCATGGGCGCGGGGCGTCGCATCATGGAGGAGGCCATCCGCGTGGCCCAAAGTGAGCTGGGCGCCGACGTCATCACCATCGAGGCCCAGGTGCAGGCCCGCGGCTTCTACGAGAAGCTCGGCTTCAGGCAGACCTCCGACGAGTTCGACGACGGCGGCATTCCCCATATCGAGATGCGCCTGACGCGCTAACCTATCCGGCCGGGGCGACTCGGGATATGCTGGGGCGGTCTGTGCGGGCGAGAAGGGAGATACCATGAACCAGCGCGAGATATACTTGGCCGGAGGCTGCTTTTGGGGTACCGAGGCCTACCTGAAGCGCATCCCCGGCGTTCTGGAAACCGAGGTCGGTTACGCGAACAGCGCCGTGGCCGACCCCAGCTACGAGGAGGTGTGCTCCGGCGAGACGGGCGCGGCCGAGGCCGTGCGCGTTACTTACGATGCCGATGTGCTGCCGTTGCCTCTGCTTCTGGCGGCCTACCTGCGCACGGTGGATCCCTTCTCGCTGAACCGCCAGGGCAACGACCGCGGCACCCAGTACCGTACGGGCATCTACTGGATCGACGACGCAGACCGGGCCGCCGCGATCTCGGCGCTGGTGAGTCTCGCACGCACCAGCGGCAAGAACCCGCGCATTGAGGCTGCCCCGCTCGCCAACTTCTCTCCCGCCGAGGCCTATCACCAAGACTACTTAGGCCGCAATCCCTTCGGCTACTGCCATGTGAACCTCGCCGACGCCCGCGTTTTCGTGGAAGAGCACGCCGCGGACTTCGCCATCGCCGACCGGGGTTATACGCGGCCTTCCGACGAGGAGATACGCGACTCACTGACGCCCGAGGCCTTCGAGGTGACCCAGGAGGCGGCCACGGATAGGCCCCATGCGCACCCCTACGACCAGCAGTTTGAGGACGGCATCTACGTGGATGTGGTCACCGGCGAGCCGCTGTTCAGCGCACGGGATAAGTTCGACGCCGGCTGCGGCTGGCCGTCGTTCTCGCGTCCGCTGGCTGAAAGCGTCGTCAAGGAGTCGGTGGACGAGTCTATCTCCGGCATGCCCCGCGTGGAGGTGCGCAGCGCTGTCGGAGACAGCCATCTGGGCCACGTCTTCGCAGATGGGCCAGTTGAACTGGGTGGCCAACGCTACTGTATAAACGGAAGCGCCCTCCGCTTCATTCCCGCCGACAAGCTAGAAGCTGAAGGCTACGGCTACCTGCGCGATGTCGTGTCTCAATAGGTAGAGGCAACAGGGGCAAGTTGGCGGTGTGCATCGGGGCCGTCTCGGGCGAAGCTTGCGTTACGGCTTGGTGGCCCGGTGCTCGGGGTGCGGCTCGTGTGCGACAATGGGGAAGTTTCGATTGCGAATGAGAAAGGAAGCTTCATGCGCCCCTACGAAGAGCTCATCGTGCCCATTCCCGACTATCCGAAGCCGGGTATCGTGTTCCAAGACCTCACGCCGGCCTTCGCGGACGGCGCGGCCTTCGCCGCCATGGCGGACGATTTGGCCGCGCACTTCGCCGATGCCGGCATCACCAAGGTGGTGGGCGCCGAGGCCCGCGGCTTCATTGTGGGCGCGGCGGTGGCCTTGCGCTTGGGAGCTGGCTTCGTGCCCTGCCGCAAGCCGGGCAAGCTCCCGCGTACGACGTTGCGCGAATCCTATGTGCTGGAGTACGGCACCGATGTGCTGGAGATTCACGCCGACGCGCTGACGCCTGACGACGTGGTGCTCATCGTGGACGATTTGGTGGCCACGGGCGGCACCACCACGGCCATGGTGCGCCTCATACGCGCGAGCGGCGCGCATCTGGCGGGCCTCGGCTTCGTCATGGAGCTGGCCTTTCTGAGCCCCCGTGCCGTGATCGCCGAGGAAACCGATGCCGAGGTGTTCTCGCTTATAGCCGTGGAGGGCTAGCTGCGAACGTAATCGGCCGGTGGCGCGGCGTCAACGGGTCGGTGTAAGGTGACGAGACGGGTCGGCAAGTGACTGCGCGCTCCGATATTATGGTCGGGTCGAGGGGCGGTGCCTTCGCATCGCCTGGCCCTGCGAGTTAAGGAGTGACGCATTATGGCAATTCTTTCGAACCCCTTCGTCATGGAAGTCCCGCGCAAGCTGACCGACCGCGAGCTGGCCAACGCCATCCGCCAGGATCTGGTGGGCGAGCTGGAGGCCATCCACGAGTACGATGCCCACATTCTCGCCACTGACAACAAGGACGCCATCAAGGTGCTCTCCGACATCCGCGACGAGGAGCGCGAGCATATGGGCGAGCTGTTGGAGCTGCTGGAGCGTCTGTGCCCCGACGAGAAGGGCCTGCACGACGAGGGCCGCGAGGAAGTGCGCGAGCTGCTCGGCGACAAGAAGGGCAAGTAGGCGCCGCGCCATCCCAAGTCGTCATCATGCAAGCGGGCCGCTTTCCCACGAGGACCGGCCCGCTTTTCGTGCTCGGAGTTCTCCTACCCTAAAAACAGCAGGTTCAAAGCCACGTTCAGTATGAATAACCCTACGATGATCGCTGCGAACAGCAGGATGCGGCGTGTGTCGCCCACCGCGAGGCCTGTGCGCGGGTCAACGGGGTGCTTCTCGGGGTTGTCGCGGGTCAGTCCGCCGTACACCTTCTTAAAGATAATGTAGGCCACCACGCCCGAGGCGAGAAACACCACGGTGGCGAAGAAGTCGCCCACGGGGTTCAGGCACAGGGTGAAGGTGGCGATGCCGAAGGCCAAAGCCGAGTACAGGCGCACGCCCACCTTTCCGCCGCCGATGACGTACATGTCGGCGGGACGGTTTTCCACGGGGTACATTTTGCGCAGGCGCATCACGATGAAGCCGAGGAACATATAGCGGGCCAGGATGAAGATGATGTTCATCTCGATGATCGTGGTGAAGTCGAACTGCGAGAAGACAAGCGATGAGGCAGCGATGGTGAGCACGCCGACGAAGGGGCTGCGGCCCGACTTGTCCACCTTGCGGATGAACTTGGGGAACAGGTTGTCTTCCGACAGCACCCAGAAGCTGCGGGAACCGCTGGCCAGGTAGGTATTGTAGATGGTGCACTGGCTCATGATGGCGATGACGAGGAACAGCACCACGCCGGAATGGCCGAGCACCGCAGAGAAGATGGTGCCGTAGCCGAGCACATCGGCCGAGAAGCCGCCGTCGATGCCCCATTCGGTCCACGAGCCGGCCGGGTAGGCGGCCAGGCAGGCCAAGGTGGGCAGGATGTAGGACAGGGCGATGAGCGGCAGGGCGATGCGGAAGCCCTTGGCCACGTTGCGAGAGTCCTCGTATTCCCCGGACATGGCGGCGATACACTCGTAGCCGCAGTACATCCAGATGCCGATGCTGAGGGATTCCACCAAACACCCCATGGGCGCCTCGGGGGCGGCGAAGATGGGGTCGAAGGGATTGGTCTGCCAGTTCATGAAGCCGAAGACCACGGCCATGCCGAACACGACGAGAATGAGGATGGAGAAAAACGAGCTGATGCGCTCCACTTCCAGCAGGCCCACGAGGTTCACCACGGTGAAGCAGGCCACGACCAGCAGTTTCACCACGAAGGTGCCCTCGTCGTTCAAAGACAGCAGCTGGGAAGTGTAGCCGCCCACCATGGCGATGTAGGCACCGGAGGAGATGTAGGTGTCCATGGAGGTCCACCAGCCGGCCTGAAAGCCCCAGAACTCGCCGAAGGTTTCCTTGGCCCAGGCGTAGATGCCGCCCTCGCGCGGGAGGATGGCGTTGGCTTCGGCCACGAGCCGACTGATGGGGCGCGCCCACACGAAGGGCAGCACCATAAGGATAATAAGGGTGAGGCCCGGACCGGCGGCGGGGATGATTTCCTCGATGCCAAAAGCACCGGCCGATACCAGGCAGAAAAGCATAAATGCGATGCCCAAGGGGCTGATGTTGGTCTTGCGCAAGTTTCCGATGGTGCCATCGGGGGGCTGCGGCGGAAACAAGTCTTGTTGTCCGGCAGGCAGCTGACTTTTGACAGACAAAGCAAACCACCTCCTCGAGGTGTTGGGGCCATAAGGATTGCAGTGTAGCCCATCTGCCGTGCTTCTGCGAGAGGATATTTCCAGCGGTGCGGGCCAGGGCGCTT
This sequence comes from Adlercreutzia mucosicola DSM 19490, assembly GCF_000422625.1. GTDB lineage: Bacteria > Actinomycetota > Coriobacteriia > Coriobacteriales > Eggerthellaceae > Adlercreutzia > Adlercreutzia mucosicola. Next base: position 52,755 of record NZ_AUGK01000007.1, read on the forward strand.
GCGGAGCCTTCTTGGGCAACTGCCCAAGAAGGCGGTCGGAACTCTAGAGAATGGTGGCCAGTATGGTGTTGTCGAAGGCAAAGGGGGAGTCGGCCAGGCGCTGCAGGCGCAGGGGCAGCCCCTCGTCGCCGAGGAATCCCTCGTAGATCACCTCCTCGTCGGGAAAGAGGAAGCTGGCTTCGCTGTCTTGCACGGAGCGGTGGAGCAGAACGGTGCGCAAGCTGGTGTCGAGGAAGGCGGCGATGCCAGCTTCGGCGGCGGCCAGGGCATCGGTCGCGAAGGCGGTGAAGGGCTCAGGGGCGTGGCCGGGGATGCCCGCGCGCAGCAGATAGGTGGCCTCGGCGGTACAGGCGAAGTCGAGGCGCAGGATGGTGCCGGGATTGAAGCCGAGGCCACCGCGCAGGGCATCTTCGCGAGGCGACGCGCCGTCGGGATGCAGGATGAGCGAGCCGAAGTAGACGGCGATGCTGAAGAGCGTGGCGCCGTCGGCCCCATCGCCGTACCAGGCCGGGGCGCCCACCTGGGGCAGGCGGTCGAGGAGCAGCTGGACCTGGGGCGCCTCGGGCGGGACGGCGAAGTAGGGCCGGTTGAAGATTTTGGTGTAGCTCATCTCTCCTCCTGAGGGCGACAGCGGGGTTCGTAGGGAGGTTTGATCGGGGGTTGGTGACTCCTCTACCATAGCCGATATGGAGGATGAAAGAAATAGTCGCAATAGTCCGATTTTAGTCCGAATTCTATAGATTTGCGCGGCTTTTGATGTAAAAGTGGCCCCTTGAGAGAGGCCACGAAAAGGTGGGTGCTGGAGCGCTGGGCGCGGGGCGGCCTGCGAGGAAAGGGTTGCGGGGGCGGGCCTCAGCCCGCCCACCGTGCAATGGCGCACTGGTGCGTCAGAGGCCACTCCGAGCGGTCCGAAGGCCGTCCCCCGCAGGGCTCTCGTTGCGCCGCCGGCCTTCCCCGCTTACTCGTCCTCGGGGATGAGGCCGGCCTCGTAGGCCGCCTGGAGACGGCGCAGGTCGCCGATGCGCTGGCGGATGGCCGCACCCTCGTCGGTGTCGGCCACGGTGCGCGGGGCGTCGTAGCGCTCGAGCACGCGCCGCGCGCCAATGATGTCGGCATTCTCCTGAATGGCCGCCTCGCGCGAGGTCAGCGGCTCGTTCGCGTCCAGGAACAGGCCCTCGGCGTTCGATACCAGGGTGTAGCCGGCCAGGCCCGTGGTCTTCTGATAGGCGCTCGAGAAGCCACCGTCGATGGTGAGCACGCGCCCTGCGGCCTTCACCGGGTCCTCGCCGTCTTTCGCTTTCACCGGCACGTGTCCGCAGATGATGCGCGAGGTAGCCGGATCCATGCCGAAGTCGCGGAAGATGCCATCTACCACCGCGGGGTCGTCCAGCAGCGTGTAGAAGGGGTTCTTCACCTCCTTGCGGGCGGCCTTGTCGGCGATGAGGTACAGCTCGAAGGTGGCCATCTTACTCTTGGCGAACAGGGGCGAGCCGGGGCCGAGCCACAGGTACCACAGCATGGCCAGGCCGCGCTCGCGCTCCTCCTCGTCGGTGGCGAGGAAGGCCGCGCGCACCGAGGCGTCCACCATGTCGTAGAGGGCCCGTCCCCGGTAGGTCTCGCCGAACAGGGTGACTTCCAGCAGCGACCCGTCGGGAGCCAGGGGCACGCAGGCGTGCAGCAGCAGGTTGCCGTTCTCGATCTTGTACAGGCTGCCGTGGTCGAGGAAGAAGGCCATGTGGCGCTGGAGGCGCTCGCAACGGGTGAAGGCGGCGCAGAGCTGCTCGATGACGGCCGCCTCTCCCTCGGTCAGGCGGTAGGGGTCGTCCCAGTCCACCGTGGGGAAGGCGGTGTCGGTCAGAGCGTATTCCACGCCGTCCACTACCACGGTGCCGCGTTCGCGGTCAATGCGGTGCAGCAGGTTGCGGTCGTCCAGGCCGAAGGAGGGGTTCGCGGCGATGAGGGCCGCCTCCACCTTGAACTGGATGACGGCCATGGCCTTCTGGATCTTCTCGGTCAGCGCGGTCTCGGCGGCCGAGAGGCCGGGGTTGCCCTTGAGGGCGAAGGCGACGCAGGGGTCGTCGGCGTAGGCCTCGGCAGCGAAGCTGGCCAGGGGGCGCAGGTTGATGCCGTAGGCGTCCTCCAGGATGGACAGGTTGCCGTAGCGGGCGCAGATGCGCACCACGTTGGCCACGCTGCCGGGGCTGCCGGCGGCTGCGCCCATCCACAGGATGTCGTGGTTGCCCCACTGCACGTCCACGGCGGGGTAGTCCAAAAGTTCGTCCATGATGAGGTGGGGCGCCGGGCCGCGGTCGTATACGTCGCCGATGAGGTGCAGCTGGTCCACCACGAGGTGCCGGGTCAGCTCGGCCAGGGTGATGGCCAGGTTGACGCCGTAGCCGCCCTCGATGGCGGCCTCGATGAGGGCTGCGGCGGTGCCGGCCTTGGCAGCCACGCCCTGGGCGGCCAAAAGCGCAGCGGCCACGGCGCCGAAGTCGGCGGGAATGAGGGCGTGCACCGCGGCCAGGCCGTGGCGGCTGGCGGCAGCATGGGCCAGGGCCGCCAGTCGGCTCAGGGTAGCGGCGAGCCAGGCATCGGCGGCCTCGTCGCTGGTGGTGCGGCCGAGAACCCCGAGGGCCTTCTCTTCCGGATAGGCCACTACGGCGGCCAGCTCGGCTGCTTCCCCGGCGGTCAGCCCAGCGCCGAAAGTGTCGGCGATGAGGGTGCGCACGGCGCCCGATCCGTTGCGCAGCAGGTGGGAGAAGGCGTTGTACTCGCCGTGGATGTCCGAAGCGAACAGCTCCGCGCCCCGGGGCAGGGCCAGCACCCCTTCCAGCATCGCCGCCGCTTCGGCCGCCTCGCTGGCCGTCGGGTACAGCTCCGAGAGAGCTTCCAGGTAAGTCGTTTCAAGCGCGTCCATAGATCATCCTCCTTGTTGGACCGCAGAGATTCCGTGACCCCATTGTATCCGACCCCCGCGCGAGCTCGTTCGTCGCCGCAGAAACTGCGGAGCCCGCAGGGGTCGGCGCGGTCGCTTCGGGGCATGCTTTGTGGGAGAGGGGCGCGGAGCGGGGTTGAGCCTTCCGCATGGCGAGCGTTCGTCTCGCATCGCGTTGTGGCGGGTATGCGACCAAAATTACGTTTGGGCGAGGGGCGCTCTTGCGGAAAGCGACAAAAATCACGTTTGAGCGAGCTTTTGCGTTAGAAAATGGCTCTCCGGCGCGCGATGCCCTCGCCCAAACGTAATTTCGGTCGCTTTCCGCAAGTGATTGGCGGCGAGAGAGGGCTTTGGCGGAGCGCCGAGCCCCCCAACCATGCAAGCGGGGCGATCTCTGCGCACGCCGCTCATGAATGGAAATTCAGTTGACCTGGCCCGTGCGTTGTCCATGTGCTTTCGGACACGGTATGGTGGTGCGCCATGAATTTGTATCTCAGTCATAGGTCGGCTCTGATGTTCTGGCGCGCTTGGTCTGCAAGCCGTGCCATTTCCCTGCGCGCTTTCCACGACCTGCGAAAGACGGACGGCTCGCTTTTCCCTGGCCGTCTGTACGACGCGACGGCCGCGCTTCGAACCTGCGCGAGTAGCGACGAGGATGTTCGCAACCTGCTGTGCCACGTCGCCGATTCAGAGGTCAAGGCGTGGATGCGCGCATGTCTGGAAGAAGAGGGCGCTCTCGTTCACGTACTGGTCGAGCGCGGCGAAGGAACGAGGAATTCACGCAAGATCGTTCGCCATCGCTCTGCCCTCGTGTACCCCCGAGGCGCCTTCATTGGGGTGGCTCCCCATCTCTTCATTTGCTCGCCAGAGCTTGTGTTCGTCCAGATGGCGGCTTCTTTATCTTTTGGCGAGCTGCTTGCCTTGGGGTATGAGCTGTGCGGCTGCTATCCGTTGGACCGTCCCGATGGGGCGGCACTGATGCGACGGCCGCTTACCTCGCCAGCCAGGCTCGCTGCTTTCTGCGCTCAGATGGAGAAGGCACGTTGCGTGAAGGTGGCTCGCGTTGCGGCGCGGCAGGTGCGTGCAAAGTCTGGCTCGCCGATGGAGACCGAGCTGGCCATAGCGGCCTTTACCTCGGTGCAGCGAGGGGGCCTGGGCGTTGAGCCGGCGTCTCTCAATGCGCCCATCGCTCTTTCCCGTGCGGCGCGCCGCGCGACGGGGCTCAACCGCGTGGTCGGCGATTTCTATTGGCGCGAAGCCCGCTTTCTCATTGAGTACGACGGTCGGGAGGCCCACGCCTCGGAGCATCGGCGCGCGCACGATTCGCGCAAGCGCGATGCGCTTGCGATGGACGGCATCGAGTTGATGACTGTTACGGCGCCCCAGTTTCGCAATGTGACCCAGAGTATTGCGCTGCTCGACAATGCCGCACGCCGCATCGGAAAACCGAAGCGCAAGCGAAAGCAAGGCCATTTGCAGAAGCACATGGCTCTTCGGGCACAGGCGCGTCGGTATCATCGAGAAAGTCTTTCCCAAAAGGACGGCGGCCACGGCCTAGGGGCGTGAGCGAGGCCGGCGAGCGAGGAAGACGAAGGGAGGTCGGCCTCGGAAACGACCAGAATCACGTTTGAGCGAGGGGGATTTGGCGCCGAACGCCTTTTTTGCTCGAGAATCCTCGCTCAAACGTGATTTCTGTCGCTCGAGGAAGGCCCAACCCTCGCCCAAACGTGATTTTGGTCGTTTGCGAAGTGAGGGCATCTCGTGGATGCATGTCCATTGCAGGACGCCCGACCCGCTTCGGCGTCCTTCTCGTGGCATGGATCACCAGAGGGGGGGCGCCCGTTTCGGGGGAGGGCGCGGGCGCACCCGTTTAGATGCACTTGCCGGCTAGGACCCGGCTTGCTCGATGATATCGATGAGGGCCTGCTGGGAATGGACGCCGAGCTTCTTATATATATGATCGATGTGGGTGCGGGTGGTGCCGTCGGAGATGTACATCTGCTTCATGATGTAGGCGGCTGTGCGGCCCTTTCCCAGATAGGCCAGCACTTCGCCCTCGCGCTTGGTTAAAGCGTAGGTGGCGATTACCCGGCGGCAGGCCTCCTCGTAGGTCAGGGACGGCTCGGGGACTCCGTCGGTGGTGGCCGGGGCCACGGCGTCGATGCCGTCGCCGCCCATGGGGTCCGAGGCACCGGCGCGCTTCTCGGCGGTGCGCAGCATGCCGATAAGGAGGAAGGCGTCCACGGCCCCCAAGGCGAAGAAGAACCCGATGAGCAGGGCTGACCAAGGGCCGTCGCCGTACAGTGTGGGCAGGATCATGAAGAAGAGCACGCCGACGGCCCACCCCATTTTCAGCACGAAAAACGACAGCACGAAGCGATCGGACAGGCGTGTGGTGCCGCGAGGCGCGAGGCAGAGCAGCCACAGGAAGTAGTAGACGAGTCCGTACACGAAGCGATGGAAGAATACGAGCAGGCTGAGCACGGCGATGTTCTGGAACAGGGAGGTGGCGTACAAGGCCACGAGCAGCGCGGGCAGGACCAGCAAGTACACCAGGGCCAGCCGCGTCATGCCCGCGAAATGCCGGTGCAGCACGCTCAGGAGCGCGGCTGCCGTGATGCCGCCCAGGCCGCTGAGCACCTGGATGGCCATGGAGTAGGCGCCGCCGTCCTGATATCCCATGCGCGTGGCGTGGGTGGAGATGAGCAGGGCGCCCATGAGAAAGAAACTGGTCAGCAACGCACCGGTCTCGCTGCGCGACGAGCGCCAGCCGAACAGCTCGAGGCCGGTGCCAGCGGTCGCGGGGGCGGCCGCCGAGGCGGGGATGTCGGCGATGCCGGCGGTCGCGGGGGCGCCGGCGGCCTCGTCAGGGCCGGTGGCGCTGGTGCTCGCGGCGCCGGCGGCTCTGTTGCCAGCCGCCTCTTCCGCGGCTTCCTTCCCCAGCGCTTCCGCGAACAGGGCGAAGCATGCCAGGGCCGCCAGGGGAAACAGGCTGATCAATGCCAGGGCCACTTCCCATTTCAGCAGGGCGCAGGCCAGCTGCAAGAGCCCGCTGACGGCGAAGCCCGCCACGAATACGCGCATGGATCGCTCGCCGAACGCGCGGGCGGCGGCCACGGCGATCACCACGAGCCCGACCGTGTAGCTCTCGCCCCAGGGCGCGCACCACCCCAACATGGCGCTCATCTCGGCCGGCAGCAGGCCCGCTGCCTGGGCGCTCTGGGCCGCCACGGCCACTTCCTGCAGCAGGGTCAGCGCGGCGAAAAGCGCCACGAGCGATCGCCTGTCGCCCTCCCGGCGCAGCAAGGGGAAGGCCGCGGCGAACAGAAGCGCGCATACGGCCACGTTCAGTAGCATGGCTTCTAGGGTGAGACCGGGGTAGTTGTAGACGGCGGTGTAGAGCCGCGTTTCGCGCGCGGCCAGGCACAGCCCCACCGCCAGGGCGGCTCCCAAAGGCGCCATTCGTTTCGACATGCGGACTCCCTCCCCGTGTTTTCCCAGGTAGGCGCTGTCTATCAGACGCGCAATCTGATGGTTTCCCGCAGAAATCAGATTCCGTTTTCGATGACGAGACGCCTCCCGACGACTAAAAATAGCAGGGTATTCGACGCGCCGCAAGGGCGGTTCCGGCCGTCGCGAAGCGTCACGGAACTTCAAGGAAGGGGAGTCAATCATGAGGGAAATCACTACGTGCAGTCGTCGCAATTTCGTGCGGGGCGCCGCGCTGGGTGCTGCCGGCTTGGCCGCCGTGGGGCTGACCGCCTGCGCTCAACCGGCGGCGAAGGAGTCCATGGCCGATGCGGGCGACGGCGCCGCGCCCGAGCTGGCGCCGGCCGATGAGACCTGGGAGACCGACGTGCTCGTCATCGGTCTGGGCGCCTCGGGCCTGCAGGCGGCCCTGGGGGCTGCGGCCCAGGGCGTGGGCGTGCTGGCCGTCGACCAGGCGCCGGACATGGTGGGCACCACCAATATCACCACCTCGGGGTATCTGTGCGTGGGAGACAAGCTGCAGATGGCGCAGCCCTACCACTACGAGGTGCGCGAGGTGTTCGACAAGCTGAACGAATACTCCAACTACTGCTTCAACACCCAGGTGCTGAAGGCCATCCTGGACGCGTCGTCGCGCTCGTCGAACAACCTCATCGACGCGGGGTTGCCGGTGAAGGTGGTGGAGCTGCCCGAGCGCAAGGAGCTGACCGGCCCCACCCTCGGCCAGATCTGCGGCCATGCCTACGACTGCAAGGGCCAAGAACGCGCTGACATCTTCCAGGCCGCCCTGGACAAGGCCGGCGTTGATTCGCGCTACGGGGTCACGGCCGAGCAGCTTGTCTTCGACGGCGATGAGATTGTCGGCGTGCGCTGCACTCAAGACGGGAAGGCCGTCGACGTCAATGCGAAGGCCATCTGCCTGTGCACCGGCGGCTTTCTCGGCAACGAGGACATGGTGGCCCAGTACTTCGCCGGATCGCGCGTGGTGCCCATGGGCAATCCGGCCTGCAAGGGCGCGGGCATCACCATGGCGCTCTCGGCAAAGGGCCAGATGGGCAAGGCGTTCTCGCTGAGCAGCAACGAGTATGGCGGTGCCAACTTCGACGCATCGCCCATGTTCGCCTTCCGTCCCGGCAGCGGGTCGAACGAGGCGCTGCGCCTGGTGCTGCTGGGCAGCATCATCGTGGACTCCCAGGGCAACCGCTTTGTGAGCGAGGAGATCGCCAACAAGGAGGCCATGCACTGCGCTGAGCCGTTCATCCGCGCCAAGACCTATTACACGGTGGTCGACCAGGACTTTATCGACTATGTGAAGTCGAAGCCCCTGGGCGAGACCATGGGCGACGGCCGCATGAAGAAGATGTTCGCCGACGTGATGATCGAGACCTTGGACGACGACCTGGAGGCGGCGCTGGCCGAGGGCTGGGTGGCGAAGGGCGACACTATCGCCGAGCTGGCCGCGGCCTACGACCTGCCCGATCTGGAGAGCACTATCGAGACCTACAACGGCTACTGCGAGACCGGGGTGGACGAGCAGTTCTACAACGCGCCCGAGTTCCTGCACAAGGTGGCCACGCCGCCGTTCTACATCGTGCAGTCGTTCCCGGCCGGCTGGCTCACCCTGGGCGGCGTGAAGTGCGACGCCAGCTGCCAGGTGGTGGACGCTGACAACAAGCCCGTGGAGAAGCTGTTCATCGCCGGTGCCGACGCCGACCTGTTCTGCGCTCCCTATATTGCCGGCGGCAGCGCCAACGGCTTCGCCCAGGCCTCGGGCCTCATCGCTGGCGAATCCGCCGCCGCCCTGGCGAAGGCCTCCTAGGGCGCGAGCTTACTGTTGCGACGGGCCGGGCTGCACCGACCGGGTTGTCGCGGCGCCGGGCTGTGCCGATTGGTGCTCTGCTCGGGTAACAAGGTCGCCTGCCGGAGTGGCGTCCTGGCGCAGCAGCATCCGATGCGGATCCTTGCCACCAATGTCCCTCCCCCTCTCCCTCCACCGGCCCCAATCTTCGGGGCCGGTGGGACGTGGATGCGGCCTGCGATGCATGCCAGCTGCGGCCCCGGGGGGGCAAGGGCTGCAGCTGCCGGTCCGGCCGAGGGCGGGTGCGCTGGCAGCGCTGCAGAGGACGAGGATGGCCGGGGTGGCGTGACGGGGTGGCGTGACGGGCCTGGCGCTCATCAAGGAAGCCGTGGGCCGTCGTCTGTCGTCTGCCATCTGTCGTCGAAAGGCGCCAGCTAGTACTTCTCCCAGAGCTTCAGTTCCAGGTAGGAAGCGGTGACACCGGCGATGAAGGCGGCGACGATGAGGGCGAATACGACATTGGCGGCCTTGGGGCTCAAGAGCGCAAAACCCTCGCAGACCACGGGGAAGATGACCCACACGTAGAGCATGGCGGCCAGGCCGATGAAGAAGTCGTTCACGAGCCACGCCTGGCCGAACACGTTGCCCGGCAGCTGGGAGTTGTCCCAGAAGGGGTATTCGCCGGTGGCCGGATCGGGCTGGTTGATGAGCCAGCCCATGACCAGCTCCAGCACCATGGCGATGACGATGGCCAGAACGAGCGACTCCAGAAACGCGCCCCAGAGGGTCTTGCGACGCAGGATCAGCCGCTCCTTCAAGGGCTCGATGAGCAGGGTCATGAACACGGCGCCGAAGCCGTAGACCCAGTAGGGGTGGTACCACGGGTCGGTCCACACGGCGTAGTCGTCGGCCACGATGCCGAAGCACTGATCCATAAGCCAACAGTAGGGCATCTCCAGCCAGTGCCCCACCAGGCAGCACAGGCAGAAACACACCAGCACTGCCCGCCAAAACGGCCAGGTGAGCGGTGCGAAATAGCCGATCTCGTCTTTCTCGGTCGGCTTATGGAACTTGAGGATGGCCATGGAGGCTTCTTCTCTCGGACGGATGATGGACTCAGGTTACTCCCTCGCGCGTCGTTTCGCCGCGCCATACCCGAGTCTTTGACTCACCGTTGCCGCTATGTTGCCGAGGGGGCTGCTGAAGAGGCTGTTGGGGGGGTAGCGCACCGTCGACGGGGCGGGGTAGGGACGTCTTGCGCGCCGTGGGGGACGGGGTGGCCGACGCGCGCCGCGGGGAAGGGGTTGCTTCGCGCGTGGATGCGACGAACTCGCCGCTGGGTTTCCGTAAGGTGGTTTTTTGTGCAAGAAACTCCGATATATAGACATCCTGAAAAGCGTGGGAAGCTTTCCGCATGAGACCGCGGAAAGAAATGCCTGGTACATGGCGCTGGCGTCGGCGAAAAAGAGGACCGAAGGCGCAGAGGTGGTCCGCTGATGTCTACTTATCGGAGTTTCTTGCGCAAAACCTGCGCACATCGGCGCCGCAACGCGGCGCGGCCGGAGGTGGAGGCGATCATGGGGCGCGGCTGTCGGGTCGCGGCAACCGCTACAGGGTGCCGGATCAAGGCGCCGATGGGAAGCGGCGATCGGCAGAGCGCCGTCGCGCGGTAAGGGCGATCGGAGGTGCAGGGCAGCTGCAGCGGGAAGCGGTGACCGCCGACGGGAAAAGCCGTGGGGAATGGGGGCGGCCTCTTCCGTCGGCGGCGGGGGGCGTGGTACGCTGCTCGGCGAAGCAAACGTGCTGTGACTGACGGGTAATCGCGGGGAACCGCGGGGGAGCAGCGCGTCCATTTCCGCCGACCGTCTGGGCAAGCTCACTCGCAAGGGTGGCTTGCCCTTTTTCATGGGCGGAATGCGGAGAAGGGCGGAGGCCGCAAGCGCCGACCGCGCAGCGTTGAGCAACGTGAGAGAAAGGGAAGTCCGTGCAAGATCTCGTCGAACTGCTGAAGAACAACCCCTACCCGGGCCGCGGCATCGTGGTGGGGAAGGACACCGTGTACTACTTCATCATGGGCCGAAGCCTTAACAGCCGCAACCGCATCTTCGCCATCGAGCCCGACGGCATCCGCACCGAGGCCCACGACCCGGCGCTTTTGGAGGATCCGAGCCTCATCATCTACCATCCGGTGCGCACCATGGGCGAGGCGCTCGTGGTGACCAACGGCGACCAGACCGACACTATCGTGGAGGCGGGCGACTTCCGCGCCGGCTGCATGGCCCGCGAATATGAGCCCGATGCGCCGAACTTCACCCCGCGCATCTCGGCCATCGTGAACCCCGACGGCTCCTTCGAGCTGTCTATCCTGAAGCACGGGGCCGACGATCGCTGCATTCGCGAGTTCTTCGCCCATGAGGGCGTCGACGAGGGCTGCGGCTACTTCATCAGCACCTACCAGGGCGACGGCAACCCGCTGCCCACTTTCGCCGGCGAGCCCATTCCCGTTGCGCTGCCCACCGCCGACGAGCTGTGGGGCGCGCTCAACGACGAGAACAAGGTGAGTCTGTACGCCAACGTGAACGGCGAGGTCACCCTCTACAACAAGAACCTCGGGGATTAATTGCACGCATCTCAACGGAGGTTGAGCATAGCGAAGATGCGGGGTGTTCTGACCGAGCGAGTTCCGCAGCGACTGGAAATGCCCAGTGGGCATTTCCACAAAGCGAGGACTGTCTGAGCGAATCAGAATACCGCGTAGCTTCGCCCTCGGTGATTTCCAACAACGAAAAGGAGAATCATGAACGAACTGGAACTGAAGTACGGTTGCAATCCGAACCAGAAGCCCTCGCGCATCTATATGAAGGACGGCAGCGACCTGCCCATTCAGGTGCTGAACGGCAAGCCCGGCTACATCAACTTCCTCGACGCCTTCAATTCCTGGCAGCTCGTGCGTGAGCTGAAGGAGGCCACGGGGCTGCCTGCCGCCGCCTCGTTCAAACATGTGTCGCCGGCCGGTGCTGCGGTGGGCCATCCGCTGACCGACACCGACCGCGCCATGTACTTCGTGGAAGAGGAGGGCGAGCTGTCGCCCATCGCCTGCGCCTACATCCGCGCCCGCGGAGCCGATCGTTTGTGCTCTTACGGCGACTGGGCCGCCCTGTCCGATGTGTGCGACGCCGACGTGGCCCGTTACCTGGCGAAGGAGGTGTCCGACGGCATCATCGCGCCGGGCTATACCGACGAGGCGCTCGAGATTCTGAAGACCAAGCGTAAGGGCTCCTTCAACGTGGTGCAGATCGATCCCGCCTACGTGCCGGCCGAGACCGAGCTGAAGGACGTGTTCGGCATCACCTTCGAGCAGGGCCACAACAACTTCGAGATCAACGAGGCGCTGCTGGAGAACGTGGTGACCGAGAACAAGGAGATTCCCGAGGCGGCCAAGATCGACATGATCGTGGCCCTCATCACGCTGAAGTACACCCAGTCCAACTCCGTATGCTACGTGAAGGACGGCCAGGCCATCGGCGTTGGCGCCGGCCAGCAGAGCCGCATCCACTGCACGCGCCTGGCGGGCAATAAGGCCGACAACTGGTGGCTGCGCCAGCATCCGCGCGTGCTGGGGCTGCCCTTCGTGGAGGGCATCCGCCGGCCTGACCGCGACAACGCCATCGACGTGTACATCTCCGACGAGTGGGAGGACGTGCTGGCCGATGGCGCGTGGCAGCGCGTGTTCACCGAGCGCCCCGAGCCGCTGACCCGCGAGGAGAAGAAGGCCTGGATCGCCGAGATGAGCGGCGTGACCGTGGGGTCGGACGCCTTCTTCCCCTTCGGCGACAACGTGGAGCGCGCCCGTAAGTCCGGCGTGGAATATATCGCCGAGCCCGGCGGCTCCATCCGCGACGACAACGTCATCGAGGTGGCGAACAAGTACGGCATCGCCATGGCCTTCACGGGCATGCGCCTGTTCCATCACTAGGATGCCCCGCTGCTGACGCGAGGGCAGCGACGCATCCGGGCCCATCGCGCCCGCATATAACAAACGCGCATCCGATCGGCGCTCTGGGAGGTTCCTGGGGCGCCGATCTTGTATAACGGAGGAAACGGCTTCGGGCCGTTGGCGCCGATCTGCAGCGGGTGCGGATGGAAGGGGAGCGTGGATAGTGAAGAGGCATTACTCGGCCGTTATCGTGGCGTGCTGCTTTCTGATTATGTTCGTGAACCAGGGGCTGCCGTCCACCTCCTTTAACGTGTGGCAATCCTATCTGGTGCAGGTGCCGGGCGTGGGCGACGGCGGCGTGGCGGCGGTGCTTCTGGCGCGCACGGCCGTGTCATTTCTGGCCATCTTCGCGGTGACGCCCTACTACAAGCGGCTCGACCTGCGCTGGGGCGTGGCGGCGGCCACTCTGCTCACCGTGGCCGGGTTCGTGCTGTACGGTTCGGCGGGCGATCGGCTGTGGCTGTACTGTGCGGGCAGCGTGCTGACCGGCGCGGGCTATGGGCTCGGCGGCGTGGTGGCCTCTACGGCGCTCATTGGGAACTGGTTCGCTGGTGACGTGGGCACGGCCGCGGGCATTGCCGGCGTGGGCAGCGGGGCGGCGGGCATGCTCGTCCCCTTGGCGGTGGCACCGCTTGTGCGCTATGCGTCGCTGGCCGACGCCTTCTTTGTTGTGGCGGCGGCAGCGGCAGTGCTGGGCCTGGTGATGTTCGCCTTCGTGCGATCTGAGCCCCAGCAGCTGGGCATGAAGCCCTTTCAGGTATCCAAGAAGCCCCCGCGCAGCCGAAGGCTGGCCGCCCGGGAGGCGGCGGCCCGCGCCTTCGAGGCTCCCGCGCCCCTGCCGGCATCTCAGCGGCGGCTCATGGGGGTGGCCTTGGCCCTGCTCGGCGCCGACGCGGTATCGGCCAGCGGGTACTTCTCGGTGCTTTTGTCCACCTCAGGCATCGACCTGTCCACGGCGGCTGCGGTGACGGCCCTGCTCGGGGCCTCACTGGCCCTGGGCAAGTTCTTGTCGGGGAAGCTGTTCGACATCATCGGCACCCGGGCGGCGTCGGCCCTGTTCTTCGCGGCGCTTGTGGCCGGGGCGGCACTCTGCGCCTTCGTAGGCATCGGCGGCGTGGGGGTGGCCTGCGCGGCGGCAGTGCTCTTCGGGGCCGGCTGCTCCCTTTCCACCACGGGGCTGTCGGTGTGGGCGTTGGAGCTATCGGCGCCAGCCGAGAAGATGAGCAACGTGCGCGACTTCATGATCGCCTACGCCTTCGGGGGTTTCGCCTTCAACGCCCTGCCCGGGGCCCTGAAGGCGGTCACGGGCACCTACGAGGCGGCCTTCGCCGTGTTCGCTGCGGGCAGCCTCGTCAGCGCGGCTCTGGTGCTGTTTGTGCTCGGCCGTCGCGAGCGCGCGCGGCGGCGTGGAGGGGGCGCGGCTTCCGCGGGCGCTTCCGCAAAATGACCGTAATGACGATTATCAGAACCCCGATGCCCCCAAGAGGGCTCGAAAGTGCGATTTTCAGAACTGAAGTGGCGATAAAAGCCGATTTTTCATCACGAAGGTTCTGATAATCGTGCATTTGGTGCAGAAGAGCGCGATAACTGGTGGCGAGGTCGTCGCTGCGCGTTTCGGCGCCGATGGCTCTGGCTCTGCTACACTGAAGGCGACGGGACGGCGCGAGCTTTGGCTCGGACGGGAAGGGAGACCCTATGCGTATCATCACCCGCGAGGATCAGCAGCAGCGCGAGCGGATGGCGCTGTCGGAAGACGCTGCATTCGCCGAGGAGAGCGAGGGCCGGGCGCGCTCGAGCGACCCGGATGTGCTGCGCACCGACTACCAGCGCGACCGCGACAAGATCCTGCACGCGAAGTCGTTTCGCCGGCTGTCCCACAAGACCCAGGTGTTCCTCGCTTCCGAGGGCGATCATTTCCGCACGCGGCTGACCCACACGCTGGAAGTGGCGCAGATCGCCCGCACCATCACGCGGGCCCTCGGGCTGAATGAGGATCTGACCGAGGCCATCTCGCTCGGTCATGATCTGGGTCACACCCCCTTCGGCCACACCGGCGAGGCGGCGCTGTCGGCAGCTTTGGCGCGGCATGCGGGCATCGATCCGGAAAGTCCGGCGGCTGCGGCGCTGTACCGCCACAACGAGCAGTCGGTGCGCGTGGTGGAGCGCATCGAGAACGGCGGCGCGGGCCTGAATCTCACCTTCGAGGTGCGCGATGGCATTCTGAACCACACGGGGAATCTGCGGGCGGAAACCCTGGAGGGCCGCATCGTGGGCACGGCCGATCGCATCGCGTATGTGAACCACGACATCGATGACGCCATCCGCGCGGGCATTCTGCGCGAGGCCGACCTGCCGTCCAGCACCCACGCGGTGCTCGGCACCGATCACTCCGCGCGCATCGAGACGCTCGTGCGCGACATGGTGGAAACCTCGGCGGCTGCGGGCGATATCCGCATGAGCGAGGCGGTGTGGGATGCCATGATGGAGCTGCGGGCGTTCCTGTTCGCCAACGTGTACACGGCCGAGCCAGTGATGACGGAAGTGGAGAAGGCGACGCACTTGATCGGGGACTTGTTCGACTACTACGCCGCGCACATCGAAGAGGTGCCAGCCGACTACCGTGCCATTTCCGACGGCGATGACCTGCGCGCGGTGACCGACTACATCGCCGGTATGACCGACCGCTACGCCACCGCCACCTACCAGCGCCTGTTCATCCCCCACGCCCTGTCGTACTAACTGGGGGGTGCGGGCTGCGGGCGGGGATGCGGACGGTTGCCGCGGGGCCTTCCCGCGCCGAGCGGCGCAAAAGGCGAACAGTCCAGAGGGCGAGCAGCGCGGGAGGGGGGGGCGAACCCATGAGGGTGCGCATGCCCTGCGAGGGCTTTCCTGCGAAGCCGTCCCGCGGGAAAATTCCACGGAAGATCTGAGGCCTCTCATACTCCCACAGTCAGGGACAGCACATAGAATGGGACGCGCACGCATACGACGGCACCGGCGGCCAGCGCAGTTGCTGCGGCGAGGCGCCGCCGGGCTGTTCGCGGCTGCTCGCTGATGCGGGGCGCTTGGGCGCGCAGCGCGAGAGCGATGGAGAGGCCGGACAGGATGGCGAAAGCGCTCACGAACCACCAAAAGTGGGGCACGAGGGCGTCGGCGTTGACGAGGGCGCTGCTGACGGGGGCGAGCGACCGGTGGAGCAGCGCCATGGCCCCCAGTTCCGCCATGGCGCCGAGTATCTGGATGCCCACGATGGCTCGTGCGGCTGGGCGGGGAAGGGGAGCTCGGGCAACGTTCAAGGTGAGCAGGGCCAGGGGCGCGCCCAGCACGAGGGCCGAGAACCAGCAGAGCGCTGGCGAGATGGGCAGGTTCCACACGGGCACCGTGGGGATGGAGTAGGCCACCGAGACGGCGTATATCATGACACAGGCCGCGACGCAGGTGATCGAAAGCCACGCTTTCCCCACGTTGAGGGGCAGGCGGCGGGTAGCCAGGCTCAGCCAGAACAGCCAGGCGAGGGAGAGAAAGGCCAGAATGGCCGCCATTTCGTTCGAGAGCGGCGAGCGCCCCACGCCGAGCAGCACGTACAGCGCGTTGCGCGGTGTGCCCAGGTGGGTAGCCGCGATCACAAGCCCCAGCATGCACAGGGCGATGGGAATAAGCAGGCTGCGCTGGAGGCGGAACAGCCAGGGTGCGTCGCGCGGCGCGCTTAAGATGCGCATCGCGACCAGGATGAAGGCCACGGCCCCCGCCGGCGAGAGGGCCGTGAACAAGAGCAACTGAATATGGAAGCCGGTGGGCACAGGCCTTACACCTCCTGGGGGTTGGCGACGAACCCCGTGCGATCGTCGGACGGCTGGGCGCAGGATGCGGGACGAATGACCAGATGCGGATCGGTGAAGGTCTCCACAGGCAGCGGTGCCACGGCGCGAACGCAGCCTGCCTGGGCGCCCAGCTCTTCAAAGGGCCCGAAGCCCAGGGCCCGAACGGGGCAGGCGGCCACGCACACCGGCGCCCTTCCCGCTTGAAGGCGGTCGTAGCAGCCATCGCACTTCTCGCTCTGCTTGGTCTCGGCGCTCACGTGGGGTGCGTGGTAGGGGCAGGCGATCTCGCAGTAGCCGCAGCCGACGCAGACGTGGTGGTCGACGCGCACGAGTCCCTCGGGCTCTTTATGCATGGCACCGGTGGGGCACACCTGCACACAGACGGCTTCTCCGCAGTGGCAGCAGGATAGCGAAACGCTGTAAGCCCACGCGCGATGGGTCAGGCTGCCGTTGTCGCAGGTGTCCCAGCGGCCCCCTTCGTAATCGTAGATGCGCCGGTAGGTTAGGGAGGCGTTCAGATCGTGGTAGTCTTTGCAAGCGGCCTCGCAGGTCTTGCATCCCGTGCAGCGCGTCCCGTCGAAGAAGAATCCGTACTCCACCGTCGCCCTCCCTTCATGGCAAGGGGCCCCTCTGGGGAGGGGCCCTGAAAACGTCGACTTCTAGGCTACTTCGAGCGGGTTGGCCAAGAAGCCCGTATCGATGGACGGGGAGTCCGCTGCCGCCGGCGGCTTGATGACCAGATTTGGGCCCGTCATCGCCGAGTCGGCCAGCGGGGCCAGATCGCTCAGGTCGCCATAGGCTGCACGCAGTTCGTCGATGACGCCGAAGTCGAGGGCTCGCACCGGGCAGGCGTCCACACAGATGGGGCGCCCGCCGGCGAGCACGCGCTCCTTGCAGCCGTCGCACTTCACGCAGACTGACGCCGCGTCGTCGAGCTTCGGAGCGCCGTAGGGGCAGGCCGTGGTACAGCTGCCGCAGCCGATGCACGTGGCGGTATCTACGCCTACGAAGCCGGTCTTCTCGTCCTTGATGAGCGAGCCGGTGGGGCAGATCTCCACGCAAGCCGGGTTGTCGCAGTGGTTGCACCCGTCGGACAGCGCATAGCCGAAGGTGTCGGTGGTCCAGCACCCGTTGGCGTCCGATGTCCACATTCCGCCCTCGAAATCCATCACCTTGCGGAAGGCGATGTCGGGGCCCAGATCGTTATAGTCCTTGCAAGCCAGCTCGCAGGTCTTGCATCCCGTGCAGCGCGAGCTGTCGATGTAAAAGCCATATTGCGTCATAGGGGTCTCCTTTGTTGACTAAACGCGGCTACAGCTTCGTAACCTGGCAGATGGCGGAATTGGAGCAGTTGTGCTTCGAGAGGGGCGAGGGATGGCTGTTGCACAGCACATTGATATTGCCGCCGCGGTCGATGCCGTCGCCGTCGAAGTCGATCTGCGCCCAGGCGCCCTCGGGCATGCCCACCTGGCCGGGGATGATGCGCGGCGTCACGCGGGCCTCCACGTGCACCTCGCCCCGTTCGTTGGTCACGCTCACCATATCGCCGTTCTTGATGCCGCGCGGCTCGGCGTCGGCCGGGTTGATGAGCAGCTGCTGGCGCGTGGCCTGGCGCAGATTCTCCAGGTTGTGAAAGGTGGAGTGGAAGCGTTGGCGCGGATGCCAGCCCGATAGGTACAGCGGGTAGTCTTCGGTGCAGGCCTCATAGCTTTCGAAGCCGGGGGTGTAGATGGGGATGGGGCTGATGACGTCGGTGGGATCGTCCAGCTCCCAGGTGGCGGCGATGTTGGCCAGACGCTCGCAGTACACCTCGATCTTGCCCGATTCGGTGTCGAGAGGCGCTGCCTCGGGGTCGGCGAAGAAGTCCATCATCTTGCTGGTCACTTCGATCTCGCTCGTCCAGATGTGGTCCTTGCTGATCTCCTCCCAGGTGGGCATCGTCTCGTAGCCGGGCATCTGGGCGGCGTAGGGCTGGTACATCTCCCAGGAGAACTGCTGCCATTCTGCCCAGGTGCGGCCCTCGGTATAGGCCTCTTCCACACCGAGAATGCGGGCGATATCGGTGCACACGTCGTACATGTTACGGCATTCCTCGGGCGGCTGCACAATGGAGTCGATGTGCAGCTGACCGACGAACTCGCCGGCCGTGGCCAGGGCGATGACCGATGCGCATTCGTTGCGGGTGATACCGGGCAGGATGATGTCGGCGTAGGAGGCGGTGAAAGTCATGAACATATCTTGGGCCACGATGAACTCGCACTTGTTCTCGTCCTTCATGATCTCGTGGGAGCGCCGTAGGTCGCCGCGCTGGTTCAGCAGGTTGGTGCCGTCGAGCCAGAGAAACTTGATGTCGGTTGAGAGCTTGTCGGCGCCGGTCACGCCGTCGCGGGTGGCGGTCATGGCGTGGCCGTGGTCCACGGCGTCCACCACGCTGATGCAGGAAATCATGGTTTTGACGGGGTTCTCGCCGCCGGGGATGGTGGTGAACGGGTTCACGAGGCCCACCGACACGCCGTCGCGCATACCGGTGTTGCAGCCGACACGGCCGATGTTGCCGGTAATGATGGGCAGCATGGCGATGGCGCGACAGGTGCTCTCGCCATTGCCATGGCGCTGCGGGCCCCAGCCCTGGCTGATATAGGCGGCCTTGGCGTTGGCTAGCTTGTGGGCCAGCTCGGTGATGCGCTCGGCGGAGATGAGCGTGATGGGGGCGGCCCATTCGGGGGTCTTCGGGATCATGTCGTAGCCCGTGCCCATGATGTAGTCCTTGTAGGACAGATGCTTGCCGCGGGCGCTTTCGGGCATGGTGGACTCGTCATAGCCGATGCAATACTTGTTCACCCATGCCTCATCGATCGCGCCCTCGCTGATGAGTACGTAGGCCATGGCCGAGGCGAGGGCCGCGTCGGTGCCGGAGCGGATGGGCTGCCATTCCTCGGGGTGCCCCACGCAAGAATCGTTCATCCAGTAGTCGATGGTGATGATCTCGACGCCCTTCTCGCGGGCGCGAGCGAGGTCGTAGTTGGCCGAGGCGCCGCCCATGCGGGTGGTGGCCGGGTTGTTGCCGAACTGGATGACCAGGTCGGAATGCAGCGTGTTGGTCATCGAGGAACCGTTGGGTCCGCCGGAACCCATCATGTAGGGCATGATGGTCTCGAGCTGGCCGCGAGAGTCCGAGCCGTAGCCGCCCAGGTAGCCGCCCAGGCAGTTCAACAGACGCTCGAGGGCCTGATCGTTGCGGATGGCGGTCACGCCCGAGTGGATGGCCTCGTTGCCGTAGGTGTCGATGGTGTACTTCAGCTTCTCGGCGATAGTCTGCACTGCCTCGTCCCAGCTGATGCGCTCGTACTGGCCGCTGCCACGCGGGCCCGTGCGCTTGAGGGGCCACTTCAGGCGGTCGGGATGCTGGTGCCACTGGCGCATGGACCGTCCGCGCAGGCAGCAACGGGCCTGCACGCCGCCGAACTCTCCGTCGCCACGGTCGTCGGCCTCGACCAAGGTGATGGCGCCGTCTTTCACGTGATAGCGCAGCGGGCAGATCGTCTGGCCGCAGCCGTCAGATTTGCAGGTGCCCCAGAACACCTCGTCCTGCTCGGCTGGATGGGCGACAGTTGGTGCCGCCCCCGTTTCACTCAGCGGCTGCTCCTCCTCGGGCGTGCTGCAGCCGTACAGCGCGCTACCGCCGACGCCGGCCAGAGCCGCTAGCGACGAGCCCTTCAAAAAGGTGCGCCGCGAAACGCCGCTCGTCTTCTCAATCGTCTCGGTCATATGTCCCCCTTCGTCTTCGTTGCGGAACCAATAGGGTCACTGTGCCATATCCCCTCCTTCGACTGATACCGTGAAACGGGTGAAATAGGGAACTTTTCTGCGGTAAAAAAGCGAAGAGAGCGACCTGTGTCATGGAAAAGAGGGGTGGCGGAGCCGGGAGAGGAGCCATGGGGGTAAAAGGGGGAGGGTATTTCACTCTAATTGGGTGAACGCCTTCGAGGGGCTTTGATACACTGAAGGGGCGCTGTCGACGAAGAAGCGGGGAGGACGGGCCATGGCGCGCGGTATGTTTTCACCGAACGTGGCTTCGTTCGGCTTCGGATTGTTTTTCGCTACCCACGCCATGTCGGTGTGGGGCGGTGCTTTCCCCCTGTTGCCGACTGATTTCCAAACCTACGATGTGCTCATCACGTTCTTCTTGGTAGAGTCGCTTGCCTTCTGCGCTATGCTCGCCGCGGCTATGGGGTTGTCCTATTTTCGCCCGGCGCTTTTGCGGCACCGTTCATCGGTACTGGGCAGTCCCTTTATGACGGCGGGGTCCCTCTGTCTGATCGCGCCTTTATATGTCGAGCCTATCATGATGCTGTGTGTGGTGGTGGGAGGCGCGCTGCTCGGCGTCGGCTCGGCTCTGTTCTTCCTATCGTGGCAACGCTATTTTGCATCGCGCGATGAGGAGCGCGGAGCCCTCGATCTCATCGTGGGCATGGGGCTGGCGGCGCCTCTTTACGCTTTGATGCACCTGATCCCCGGTGCGGTGGCGGCATTTTCCATTCCGCTCGTGTTCATCCCGCTTTCCGAAGTGTGCCTCATGGACGCCTCGCGGTCCATGAGCTTTGATCAGCCGATGTTCGCCGATGAGCCGCGCCGTCACCGCGGGGTGTACGTCCATGCGCTCGGAGTCTCGCTCAAGAGCGCGTTGTGCGTCGGCGCCTTTGGATTCGCCAGCGGGGTGACGCGGGCCATCGCGGTGCGCGATCCGGCCATGGGTGCCATTGTGAACGGGGCAGCGATGGCGGGTATCTTTGTGGCCTGCGTGGCGCTGATCTGGTTGTGGCGGCGCCACTCGTTCTCCTTCGACACCTCGGCCCTGTTTCGCCTGGTGTCGCCAGTGGTGGTCACGGCCTTCCTGTTGCTGCCCTATTTGAACGAGACCTATCTGCATTGGTTCTCGGGCATCATGTACATGGTGTTCAGCTTTGCCGTGATGGTCATGATGGTGCAGTGCATGCAGGTGGCCCGCAACGGCGGCATCAGCCCCACGTTCATCTACGGATTCTTCGCCGGCATCGTGTACGGGCTGCAGGCCTGCGGATTCGTTCTGGGGTACTCGGCCGATGCTCTGTGGCTGCGGGCATCTCCGCAGTTGGCGACGTTCGCTCTGGTGTCGACCTGGGTATTCGTCATGGCGAGCGCTTTGGCGGCGCGCCCGTCGCGGGAAACGTCGCCGGCTCTGAGCCAGGCGGAGTTTGTGGCCTGGGAACGACCGGCAGTCGTGGCGGCGGGGCGGGGCTCGGACGCCGGGTTGGAAGAGGCATCGGGCGCTGATGCCAGGGGTGCCGTCGCGGTCGCGGAGCGAGGGACGGGGGTGGCGGCTGAGGCCGAAAGGCATCGCGGCCGTCGTCGGCGCGGAGAGGCTGCGGCACCGGCCATCAAGGACCGTGTCTCGAAGCAGTGCCAGGTGCTCACGAGGCGCTACCTGCTCACGACGCGCGAGTCGGAGGTGATGGAACTGCTGGTGCGCGGAAACACTGCGGCCGATATCGCGAAGAAGCTCACCATTTCCGAGAACACGGCGAAGACTCACGTCAAGCGTCTGTACGCCAAGTTGGATGTTCACAAGCGCCGTGACCTGCTCGCTCTGTTCGAAGAGCTCGACCGTGAGAGTGTCGGTTGAGGTCGCAGAGTCGAATGGCCGGGAGGGTTGGAGGCTAAGCTTGTCCCCGCGTCTCGTACGCCTTCGTAGGGGCGGGCTTCAGCCCGCCCGTTCCGCCCGGTAAGGCTTACCTGGTTGCGGGCGGCCTGAAGGCCGCCCCTACAAGGGTCGGCGGTGCAGAAGTTTACCCCCGTAGGGGCGGGCTTCAGCCCGCCCACCCACCCACCTAGCAAGATCGCCCCTACGAGAACCTCTCGGGTGACGGGCGGGATTGCTTGCTTCGCCCCTACGCTGCCGAGCCGGGGCCGCGGGGGATATCGGGGGCGGGGCGGCTCCGACGGGCGAGGGCGTCCACGAGGAGGGCGGCGGCCAGTCCCGCCAGCGTTCCTACAATGGCGCCGGCCAGCACGTCGGTGGGGTAGTGCACGTAGCAGTACATGCGCGACAGTCCCATGAGGGCGGCGGCAACGGTCACTCCGGCGGTGAGCTCCCAGGGGGCCTTCGGGTTGCGGGCGAACCACAGTGCGGCGGCCGCGCCGAAGGCGGCGGTGGTGTGGCCCGAGGGGAACGACGAGCCGTGGGGCCGCGGGACGAGCATGGCCACGGCTGCGTTCACGTCGCAGGGTCGCGGGCGCATGAGCAGCGGCTTTATCAGAAGGTTCGTCACGATGGCGCCCAATACCAGCGCCACCAGCACCGCGATACCCAGCTTGCGCGTGCGCCGTATGCCCAGCAGTACCAAGCCCAGCGCGATCCACAGCGCGCCACTGTCGCCCATGCGGGTGAACGTCGCCACCACCGGGTCCAGCCACGGCCCGTGCAGCCCTTGCATGGCGTCCAAAATAACAAACTCGTTCACAGCGCTCCCTTCAGTTCGCCCCCGAATCCTAGCGGAACCGCTCTGCGGCGGCAACTGCCCGCACCGTATCCGCGCATGGGGTGCGGGCCCGCGGTGGCTGCGGAGCGCTCGTGTTTTGGCGCAGTGCCGTCAGCGGGGTTCTTTCAGGGTGGCGATGAGTTCTTGCTTGGTTTTCACGCCGAATTTCTCGTAGATATGGCGGGCATGGGTCTTCACGGTGCTGTGGGACAGCACGAAGCGCTCCTCGATGGCGGGTAGGCTGTAGCCTTCGATGAGCATGAGGAACACTTCGGTTTCGCGGGGCGTGAGGCCTTGGGTGCGGGCAGCGGCCTCGAAGCGCTCGCGCTGGCTCGGCGGCTCGGGGGAGGTGTCTTCGGCCCCGGCGCTGGCCTCGGGTGCGGTGATGCGCTTCGCGCTGTGGCGGTAGAGAAGCAGGGCGACGGTGAGGGTGTAGATGACGATCAGCACCAGGGCGGTCAGCGAGAGCGTGCCCTGGGCCACCTGCACTTTAAAGAAGTAGGCAAGCGGGGCGGCCAGAAGCAACAGGGCGTTGAGGATCGCCCATCCGCCGATGAGGGCGACAAAGGGGTCGGCGCCGCGCTCGTCGGCGATTTCCGGTAGAACAAGCCACATGAGCGCATAGAAGAACGTCCAACTGGAGCTGATGAGCGCAACGGCCAGGGTGGAGGTCAGCTCTTGGGGGCCCGGCAGCAGCGCGAGACCCAACAGGGTGAGGAAGAACAGCGGGGCGATGATCTGCTGGATGTTCGGTGTGAAGTGCGTGCGCCGCAGGTACAGCAACAGCAGGCCCATGCCGCCGATGCGGATGATTGCGGCCGCCAGCTGTTCGAGCCCCTCGTGGGGCACGGGGAGGTCGAAGAACACGAGGATGCGGAACAGGAGGGCGTAGCTCGCCATGAGCACGATAAGCTCCCAGGGGATGACTGCGAGGGCGGCGAGGTTGCCGCGCGGGGTAGTGGCGGACGGGTTTGCGAGCGCGGCGGTGGGCGCGGTGTCGGGGGCTGCAGAGGGGCTGAAGGCCGCCCCTGCCGAGGAAGCGGAAGGGGAGAGGGGGCCGGCTGGGCTCGCGGGCGGCCTGACGCCCGCCCCTGCGGAGGGGGCTCCCGCCAGGAGGCTGTCGGTTGCACCCACGGAAGGAGCTTCCGCCGGAAGGGTGTCGGTCGCGGTCGGCCGCGCCGCCACCAGCAAGGGCAGGGCGCTTCCACAGGCGAGGGCCAGGTAGCAAGGGGCTGCGGCGACCGGCGGCAGGGCGGCCATAACGGTGAAGACGATCACGGCTAAAAGGGCGGCACCAGCGATGGACTTCGTGCGCTGGGCCTTCTCGAGGCCGGTGAGGTATTCTGCCCAGCACAAGAGCAGCCATGGGTGTGCCACGCCGATGAGGCACTGGGAGATCAGGTACAGCGCGGGGCTGTGGCCGGCATAGAACATGAGGACGAGTCCGACAACGAGCACCGCGCCGCCCGTGGCCGTGCCGAGCCGATGGTGCAGGAAGCGGTGCCCGCGCAGCGCCGCGATCACGGCGACGATGAGCACCGCCACGGTGAGTGCGCGCGCGATCCAGAGGAAGACGAGCGGGTAGCCGGCGGTCTTCGCGGCGGAATTCGCGGCCTATGGCGAGCTGTGCGCCCAGGGGGAGGATCCGGTGTTCTTCAAGGACGCGAAATATCTGGTGCCCTACGGGGACGGCCCCTACTACGCGGTGCGCATGGCCCCCACGCCCTTCGGCACCTGCGGCGATCTCGCGGTGACGCCCGCCATGGCCGTGAAGGGCACCGAACCGGGAACGACGGTGCCGGGCCTGTACGCCGTGGGCACCGAGACTGTGGGCACCATGCACAACGACTACTACTGGGCACTCGGCCAGACGGTGGGCTGGGCCCACACCTCCGGCGTGCTTGCCGCCGAGGAGATCGCCGCCAACGTGCTGTAGGCCCGCGGCGCCGAGCCCCGGTCGGCGGGTCGCGGATTGCACCTGCGCCGGTTGCGCCGGTTGCGCCGGCTGCGGCTTGTGGCCCGCGGTTCGCGACTTCCCTTACCCTCCCTCGAGACGGGGCCCCTGCGGGCCCCGTCTTTGTGCGGGCGAGCATCCCTGCGCCCTTGTGGGTTGGTGGGGCGCGAGGGTCGTGGTAGACTGGCGGCGTTATGTTCCGTTCGTCTTGCGAGGGTGACCATGCGCATTGAGGCGTTGGCATTGTTTCTTTCGGTGGCCCAGCATCGCTCGATTTCTTGCGCCGCGCGCCAGCACTACATCTCCCAGCAGGGCGCTTCGGCGATGATCAAGAGCTTGGAACAGGAACTGGAGGTGTCGCTGTTCGACCGCACGCCGACGGGGCTGCAGTTAACCGGGGCGGGCCAGGCTATCGCCAAGGAGGCCGCCGGGGTGTTGGCTGCCTATCGGCGCGTGCAGATTGCTGCGGCTCTGGGAGCCGAGGGGACGCCAGCTGCTCCGCTGACTATCGTGACCATGCCCTTTGTGACAAATCGGCTGGACAGCCTGTTCTCGGAATACGAGTCCATGGTGCCCGGCGTGCGTCTGCGCATCGTGGAGCGCAGTCTGGCCGACATCATCGAAACTTCCGAGGCCGACGACTCCGGCGCGCTGTACCTGATCGCGCTGCCCTCGTTCATGGACGCGGAGCAGTGCCAGGTGGGAGATCGCTTCAGGCCGCTCGTCTCTTGCGAGCTTATGGCGGTCTGCTCGCGGATGCACCCGTGGGCCGATCGCGATTTCGTGACCGCCGACGAGCTGTGCGAAACGGCTCTGGCCTGCTACAACGAGGAATTCCTTGGGCACATTCTGGGGCATATGACGCGCGGAGGCCGTCCGAACGTGCAGCTGCGCACGTCGAATCTGGCGATGATCGGTCGTGCGGTGGCCGCCGGCGAGATGGTCACCTTCACCGATTCTCTGTCGGTCTTTCTGGATCGACCGAATCCGGATACGGTGGTGGTGCCCATTCGCGACGGCGTGACGTTGAGCGTAGGTGTGCTGGGCGTTCCCGAGCAGGGTAGTCCGGCGGCGCGCTTCGCTCGCTTCTTCGAGCGCTACCTGGCGACATCCTGCGCCTCCTACATGGCGCGGCATTGGAGCGGTCGCGAGACGGCGATTGTTGGAGCGGGGGCACCGGCATGAGGTTTTCGCGCTACGAGATTCGGCCCGATCTGTGCCGTGCGTGCGGCGCCTGCGCGAAGGTGTGCCCCAAAGCGGCCATCGACCAGGACGACGAGCGCCGTTTCGTCATCATCCAGGAACGTTGCGACGGCTGCGGAACCTGCGCGGGATCCTGCAAGCTGCGTGCCGTCGTGAAGCGCAAGGGTCTGTTTCACTGAGAACCCCCCTACAATTTTTTGTTGTGCCTCCTACCGCTCCTTGCTGTTTGCGTCGTGCTCGCGCCGGTCGCACAATGGCGGGCAAGGGTATTGGCAAAGAAAGGAGGACGGATGGATTCGGTTATTCCGCTGCCCGACGGCGGCAAGATCGTCAAGACCAACTGCTTCGAGTGCCACGCGAAATGCGGTGTGCTATGCGAAGTGGACAAGGACGGCGAGCTCGTCAGCGTCAAGGGCAATCCGGAGGATCCGCGCAGCGAGGGCCGCATGTGCGGCAAGGGGCTTTCAGCCACGCGGATTCTCTACGACCCCGATCGTCTGCGCTGGCCGTTGCGGCGTGTGGGCGAGCGCGGCGAGGGGAAGTGGGAGCGCATCACCTGGGATGAGGCGCTCGATTGGCTTCAGGAGCGGGTGGAGGCGCTGACTGAGGAGTACGGCGCCGAGACCATCGCCTACGGTCAAGGTACGGGCCGCGGCACCAACCAGTGGACGGGCCGGGCCGGTAACGCGGGCGGTCGGGTGCACCACAGCCTGTCGCCGGGCAACATCTGCCTGGTGCCCATGATGGTACAGGCGTTCTTGCAGTACGGCATGTTCCCCACCTTCGACGGGTGCGATTTCGACAATGCCGACTGCATCGTGTTCTGGGGCGCCAATTCGGTGTGGACCGAGCCCACCTACACCTCGGGCCAGGTGGGCCGCAGTCGCGATCGCGGGGCCAAGCTCATCGTGATCGATCCCTTCTTCGAGCATCCGTTGGCGGCTAAGGCCGATCACTTCGTGGGACTGCGTCCCGGATCGGATCCTTATCTGGCCATGGCGTGGCTGAACGTCATCATGAACGAGGATCTGTACGACCACGAGTTCACCCAGAAGTTCACCAACGCCCCCATGCTGCTCATCGAGGGGGCGAACGTTCCGCTGAACGGGGCTTTGGTGGAAGAGGGCGGCAACCCTCAAAGCATGCTCGTGTTCGATAAAGCCTCCGGCCAGTTCGTGGACATCCACACGCCCGGTATCGACGAGGATATGAACTACCACGGTCTGGTGCAGCTTGCCGACGGTAGCCAGGCGCCGGTTACCACGGTGTGGAGCGCCCTGAAGCAGCGCGTCGACGAGTGGACGCCCGAGCATGCCAGCGAGATGTGCTGGGTGCCGGCTGAGGTTATCCGGCAGTCGGCCCGTACCTACGCGACGGCGCCGGCGGCCACCATCAACGTGTTTCAGGGCATTGAGGAGCAGACCAACTGCAAGGATACGCTGCAGCTGGTGAACATCCTTATCGCCATCTGCGGAAACCTGGAGAAGAAGGGCGGCAACCTGTCGATGCCCTTCTGGAACCAGATGGGGCCGCTGACCGGTGCCGAGCCCGAGACGCAGAAAGAACTGCGCATCGTAAACGACAAGGCCTCGGGCAGCGTCTATGGCATCTCGAACCCCACGGCGGTGTTCGAGGCCATGCGCACCGGAAAGCCCTATCCCGTGCGCGGCTACATCATGGTGCAGGGCAATCCGCTCTCATGGTCGGAGAACACGGCGCTTGTGAAGGAATCGCTGCTCTGCCTCGATTTGCTGGTGTGCATGGACTACTACATGTCGCCCACCTGCGAGCTGGCCGACCTGGTGCTGCCCTCCACTCACTGGACCGAGCGGGACTATCTGGCCGACGAGGTGTGCAGCGAATGGGTGTTCGGCCAGCAGAAGGCCGTGGAGCCGCTGTACGAGCGCAAGAGCGACGTGTGGTTCTGGCGTGAGTTCGGCCATCGCCTGAATCCGGAATGGTGGCCGTGGGAAACCGACGAGGAGTTGTTCGACTGGCAGCTTGAGCAGACTCATGCAGGCGTGACCTGGGAAGAGCTGAAGGGTAAGTGGATTCACCACGTGCCGCAGATGCCCTCGCGCGACTACCGCGAGCACGGGTTCCCCACGCCGTCGGGCCGCGCCGAGCTGTACGCGGTGGTGGAGCTGATCATGGGCGCCGATCCGCTGCCGGCGGCCAACGAGCCGAAGGAAAGCGTGTTCTCCACTCCCGAGATCGCCGCCGAGTACCCGCTGACGGGCATTACGGGGCGCCGCTATCCCATCTACTACCACTCGGCCTATCGCGGCATTCCGCATTTGCGCGAGATCGTGCCCGAGCCCCAGGTGATCTTCCACCGCTCCATTGCCGAAAAGCTGGGCATCGACTACGGCGAATGGGTGTGGATCGAGTCTCCGACGGGACGCATCACCATGAAGGCGCGCCCGACCGACGGCTTGGACCCCCGCGTCTGCGTCATTCCCCACGGTTGGTGGCAGGGCTGTGCGAAGCTGGGGTTGCCAGGGTATCCCGACGGTATGAGCAACGCGAACACGCTCACGAGCGATCGGGTGTACAACGACGAGTTCCTCACTCCCGGTCTGCGCAGCACGCTGTGCCGCATCGTGAAGAAGAAAGGCGGTGAGTAGCATGGAATCGACGTCGCAGAAGCACTACGGCATGGTGATCGACCTGGACAAATGCACGGGATGCCAGGCGTGCGCCGTGGCGTGCAAGATGGAGAACGACGTGGATCTGGGCGTGTTCTGGGAGCGCGTGTACCGCATGGGCCCCATCGGCCAGTTCCCCGACCAGCTGGAGATGTTCTACTTCCCGAACCAGTGCATGCATTGCGAGAACCCCAGCTGCATCACCGTGTGCCCCACCAAGGCCACCTACCAGACCGATGACGGCATCGTGCTGGTAGATGCGAACCTGTGCTTTGGCTGCCAGTACTGCATTTGGGCGTGCCCCTATGAGGCGCGCACGCTCAATCCCAACACCAAGACCGTGGAGAAATGCATCTTGTGCGTGCATCGTTTGGAGCAGGGCGAGCAGCCCATGTGCGCCTACACCTGCACGACGGGCTGCCGTGTGGCCGGCGACATGAACGACCCCGACAGCGAGATCTCCCGCATCCTGGCCGCCAACGCCGACCGTGTGTTCCGCGTGCATCCCGAGTTCGGCAACCAGCCCTCGGTGGTGTACCTCCTGCCTCGGAAAGGAGCTGAGACCCTATGCAAATCCATTGGCCGCTCGTAGTATCCACCGCGTGCCAGCGTGTGGGGCTGGGCCTGTTCATCTGCGCTTTTGTGATGGGCTCGCCGGTGCCGTTGGCGGTGGTGGCGTGGGTTACCTTAGGCCTGCTCGCCGTGGGTGGCATTGCGTCCATCTTTCACTTGCAGCGCCCGCAGCGCTTCTTCAACGCGTTTTCGAACTTCAAGTCGCACCTGACCCAGGAAGCCTTCATCACGCCGTTTCTCGGGCTGGCACTGCTGGCCTGCGGCCTGAACGGGGTGCTGTACGATCTCGGCGACGCTACCTTTGTCGTAGGGCTTGTGGCCGCGGTGCTGGCCGCCGCGTTTCTCGTATGCACCGGCCTGGCCTATCAGATGGGTTCCCGCCCGGCATGGAACACCCCCTTCGTGTTGGTGCTGTTCCTGCTGACGGCGCTTGAGGCGGGCACCATCGGTGTCGTGGTGCTGTGGCTGGTCGCCGGGGGGCTTGTGCCGGTGGCCTGCGTGGCGGTGGCGCTGGCGGCTACCGTGGTGTGCGCGCTGTGCCAGGCGGCCTATGTGCGCCGCATGCGCTCAGTGGGCTACGGGGTGAACGTGAACGCCACTGAGCCGCCTTACCGCTCCGTGTTCATCATGTGGGTGGTTATGGGTGTGGCGCTGCCGCTGGTGGCGCTCGGGCTCATGTTCGCTATGCCCGCCGCCGCGCTGGTGCTGGCGGCGCTGGCCTGGCTGTCCTGCGCTGGGGGCATCGCCGCCTGGACGGTGCTGTTCTTCAAGGGTGCCCATAAGGTGAAGCTGTTCCCCATGTATCCGGTCGATCTCAATTTAGACATGTAGTTTCGGTTCCTGTTTGCTGCGCGCTGCGGATGCGGTCCGCAGCGCCAGGGAGGAGTTCTCGTGACTGAGAAGAAATTTTACGGCTGGAAAGTCGTGGTCGTTACGGCGGCCCTGTATGCGCTGCTCGGCAATTTCGGTCTGGCGGCGGCGCAGATAACCATTCCCGTCATGGCCTTGGATCCGGCTGTGGGCATGGACCGCACTATGATCGGCATTGGGTTTTCGGTGTTCATCCTTATGCAGGGGCTGCCCGGTCCTCTGATCGGCAAGTTCGTGGAGAAGTACGGCGCCAAAAACGCGTTCATTGTCAGCTCTGTGCTTATCGTGCTGACAGGCATCCTGATGGGATTGTTCGCCGGGACATCGACGGCGGCCTATATCGTGCTGTTCGGCGTCCTGCTCAGCTTCTCGAGTACGCTGGGCGGCCAGGTGGCAACACAAACCACTATTGGCAACTGGTTTGTGGTGAAACGCGGTCTTGCGATGGCCGTGACCATGGGATTGGGCGGCGTGGTGGCGTTCTCGTTCCCGCTGATCGCCAATGCGGCCATTGGGACTCAGGGCAACTGGCCCATGGGCTTCTACCTCATTTCTGTAATGGGCGTTATCTCGCTGGTGATCGCATTCCTGTTTATGCGGAACAAGCCTGCTGATGTGAATCAGAGCCCCGACGGACTGCCGGTATCCGAGCGGCAGGACGCCGCGGTCGCGCAGGTCGCATCTTCGGAGGGGGCATCGGAGCCCAAGAAGGGAGGCGTGTTCAAGAACCCATCGTCCATGACGCAGGCTGAGGCGTTTCGCTCGGCGGCCTTCTGGCTGATTCTGTTGGCGTCGTTGTCCATCTTCGTTGCGCTGAATATGGCGGTATCCTCGGCGGTGCTGCACTTCAACGGGTTGGGCATCGATCCGACGATCGTAGCTGGTGCCGTGGCCGTGCAGGGCATCGCCGCAGTGGCGGTGAATCTGATCATCGCCCCTCTTGCCGATCGTATCGAACCGGCACGTATTCTGGGAGCTTGCGCGCTGCTTACGGCGGCAGGCGCGCTGTGCGCCGTTTTGGCACAACCTGGGGATGTGGCTATGCTGTATGTGTACTACATCCTTTTGGGCCTTGGCTTCGGCGGCAATACCAGCGTCATGCCGACGGCGTTCGCCAATTACTTCGGCATCATGAATTTTCCGAAGATCATCGGCACGGTGCTCTTGTTGCTGTCGGTGCTGTCGGGCTTGGTGCCCACCATCGCGGGTGTGGTGTTCGACGTCACGGGGGCCTACACGCCTATGTTCGCGGCGGTGGCCGTTATCTGCTTTGTGGGCATGGTCGCTGGTTTTCTGGTGCGCTTTCCCAAACGCGGTTAGATCAGGCTGTGGAAGTTACTGCCGCGCGCCGCAAGTGCGCGGCAGTACGCCTAAGAGCAGATGGTAGAACGTGGAAAATGTGACAGAACGTGCATTTTTCGCTTGAAGGGCACATCTCTATTTTCAAAAAGCAGATATTCCACGTTGCAAAGATGGAATATCTGCTTTTTTGTGCACTGTCTTTGCTCTGCCAGAAAGCATCTAAGTCGGTGAAATTATTGACCTGGGGTTATGTCGGAATTTTTCGCTTCCCGTGGCTATCGGGAAAATAAGGAAGGTGGAAAATCTGCTTTTTCGATTTCCGAAAAGGCACCAATGAGAGAAAATGTTTAATAAAGCAGATATTCCATATTTCGATAGCGGAACGCATAAGATCGACTGGGTGGGTTGCCCCTTGACCCAGAGTGGTGCGTCGCGGTGCTTGGCGCAGGGACGCCCTGATGTGCAGCGCGACATATCACAAGGGGGCAGGATTCTGTTCCCTACGATGGGGAAACGCGGCGAGACTGCAGTATGGTGAGGGTTTTGGGAAGCGCTATGCTGTCGGGGACTGATTTGGCGGCGGGAAAGGAAGATGATGGGAGAGCCGGTTGCAGTGGGCGCGTGCATAGCGCTCGTGGTGCCGTTTCTGGGGAATACCCTGGGGGCGGCGCTCGTGTTCCTCATGCGCCGCGGCATGTCCGAGCGCTTTACCAAGGCACTTTTGGGATTTGCCGCTGGCGTGATGGTCGCCGCCAGCGTGTGGAGCCTGATCGCGCCGGCGTTGGAGGCGGCCGAGGGTGGTCCGGTGCCGTCGTGGCTGCCGGCGGCCGTG
Source organism: Adlercreutzia mucosicola DSM 19490 (assembly GCF_000422625.1). Classification (GTDB taxonomy): domain Bacteria; phylum Actinomycetota; class Coriobacteriia; order Coriobacteriales; family Eggerthellaceae; genus Adlercreutzia; species Adlercreutzia mucosicola. The sequence continues at coordinate 84,695 of NZ_AUGK01000007.1, forward strand.
GGTTTCCTGGCGGGCATGTTCCTGCTGCTGGCCATCGATCATTTCACGCCCCATCTGCACGTGGGTGCCGACGAGCCGGAAGGCCCGGCTTCCACGCTGAAGAAGCCCACGATGATGCTGGCGGCCCTGGCCATCCACAATCTGCCCGAGGGCATGGCCGTGGGCGTGGTGCTGGCGGGCTTTCTAGCGGGAGATCCCACCATCACGCTGGCTTCGGTGGCGTCGCTGTCCATCGGCATCGCCATTCAGAACGTGCCCGAAGGGGCCATCGTGTCGCTGCCGCTGACGAGCAACGGCATGTCGCGGCCCAAGGCGTTTCTGGCTGGCACCCTGTGCGGGGCCGTGGAGCCGGTGGGCGCGGCGCTCATGGTGGCCATCACGGGGCTGGTGACCCCGCTTCTTCCCTACGTGCTGGCTTTCGCTGCGGGCGCCATGATGTACGTGGTCACCGAGGAGTTGATTCCCCAGACCCAGCAGGGTCGCCACACCAATATCGGCACCATCGGCGTGGCCTTCGGCTTCGTCCTGATGATGGTGCTGGACGTGGCTCTGGGGTAGGGGCTGCGAGGCGCAGCGGAGAGCCGGGCTATTCAGTCGCCGGCGCGAGCTCGCGGCCGAATGCGTGCGGCTGACAACAAAGAAGGCCCGCCAGCGGGGAGGGGCGCTGGCGGGCCTTGGGAGGGAGAAGCGGTTCGTGCGTGCAGCTCGCGCATTCCGCATGGTCGGCTTGGCTCGCAAACCGGGCGCGGGGAAGGTTAGCCGTTCACGATATTCTCAGCGGCGACGTACCCCCAGGTCATGGCTGATCCGTGGCTGTTGCCATTGATGAACACCGGGTAGTCCAGGGCATAGCGGCCGCCCGAGGCGTTGCCAATGGCGTACAGGCCCTCGATGGGCTCGTCGCCCTCGCCGAGCACCTGCAGCTTCTCGTTGATCTCCAGACCGCCGGGCATGGCGAGCAGCGACGGGCCGAACTTCAGCGCGTAGAACGGCGGCTCTTTAATGGCGCTCAGCAGCTCGGCGCGCTTGTGGAACTGGGTGTCCTCGCCGGCTGCGTGCAGGGCGTTGTAGTTCTCCACCTCGGCGAGGAAGACGGCCTCGTCTACGCCCATGGCCGCGGCGAGCTCTTCTAACGTGTCGGCCGTTACGGCGTTCCCGGCCTCCAGCGCCCCTTCGATCACCTTCGTGGCCGATTCCGGGGTCCATTCGGGCGTGGTGCGCGACATGTCGTCCCAGAACTGGCCACCGGCCAGCGGGATGGAGCGGGCCACGTCGTCGGCCCAGTTCTTGTCGAACACGCTCCAGGCGAACTCGCCGCCGGGCTGCTCCATGATGCGGATGGACTTCGCCTGGATCCAGGTGTCCTCGTTCATGAAGCGGCGGCCTTCCTGATTCACGTACATGAAGCCGAAGCTGAGTCCGCAATAGCGGATGAGGTGGATCATGGTGGGAACGGGATATTCCTGCATGCGGCCACCGACCCACATGCCCATCTTCTGGCCGTCGCCAGTGTTGGCGCCTTCGGGGGTGTAGGCGTTCACGACCGGCTTCAGGCCCAGCTTGTCGCCGTAGGCCTCGATCATCTCCGGATCGCCGGAAATGTCGCCGGTGGCCAGGACGACGGCCTTGGTGCCCACGTACTTCACGTAGCCGTCGGCGCCCTTGGCGATGACGGCGGTCACACGGTCGCCTTCCTTCACCAGCTGTTCTGCTGGGGTGTCGAACACGAAGGAGGCGCCCTGGGACTCGGCCTGCTTCCACATGAAGTAGACCGGGGCGCTGATCTTGTTCTCGTTGTCGGGGAAGTCGCCGCGGATGACGTGAGTGCCGATGTGCTCGTAGTACTGCGGGCCCGCGTAATGGGTGTAGATGGGGATGATGTTCAGCGCGTCGCCGGACAGATCGTCCAGCCAGTCCATGACTTCGCTGGAGCGATCCATGAACAGCCATGCCAGCTCCTCTTTGGTGCGGTTGCCCGAGAAGCGCATCCAGTCGGCCACGATCTCGTCCTTGGGGTCGTTGGTCATGCCGGCTTCGGTCATGGCGCGGCTCTGGTAGGCGGCGTAGTGCCCGCCGCGGCTACTGGGGAAGGGCATCTTCTCGACCACGGTCACGCTGGCCCCCAGCTCGGTGGCACGGCAAGCGGCCGTCACACCGGCAAGACCGGCGCCCACAATGACGATGTCGGACTCGACGGTGGCCACGATGTCGCCGTCGGCGATGGGCGCCGGTGCCGTCTCCCACGACCAGCCGGTGGTCGCTGCCTCGCCGGTTTGGGCGAGGTCGCCGCCGTTGCTCGCAGCTTGCGGGGCGGCCGGGGCGCAGCCGGCCAGCGCGCCGAAGGCGGCCAAGGCACCCGTGGTGGCGGCACCGGTCAGAAATCCCCGTCGGGTGAGATTGGTTTCCATGATTCCTCCTTTGAATGCTCCCTCGTCGGCAGTCGTCTTGCTCCGCCGAACTCGGGGCCATCTTAGGGGCGGCACCGGTGCGGCGGCGACGGGCGAAAGGGGCTATTTCCGCGCGGAGACCCTAAAATAGTACGAATGGTGCCATAGGTCTCACCTCGCTTTTTGCGCCGGTTTGCTATGCTGGGGAAGAGAGTTTCGGGAGGGAACAACGCTATGGTATTGAATACGCGATCGTCGTCGGGCGTCTTCGGCATTCCGTTTCGCTTGGTGGGTTTCGGCTTCTGGCAGGCCTGGTGGATGTTGGCCATGTGCACTGATCTGCTGCTGCCGCAGCGCTCGGAATCGGGCACGCTGTTCAACAGCTTCTTCTGCATCACGGTGCTTACGACGTTGGGCTATCTGGCGGCCGTGGGGGCGGGGCGGCGCTTCGGCTCGTTCGGCGCCTATCGCGGCAGCTGCGCGGTGGCCGGTGGCTTGGCGGCTGCAGGGTCGCTGGGGCTGTTCGGATTCAAGACGTTCTTCTACGCGGGGGCGGTGGCTCCGGGGTTCTTCGTGGGCGCGGTGCCCTTCGCCGTGGGCAATGCCCTGCTGCTGATCATGTGGGGCGAGCTGTGGTCTACGCTGGCCACGGGGCGCGTGGGGCGGTCGCTGTACGCCTCCTATGCCTTCGCCTTCGTGGTGTACTTCGTGGTGGTGGCGCTGCCCTCGGTGGTGGCGGGCGTGGTCGCGTGCCTACTGCCGGTGGTGGCTGCTGCGGCACTGTGGGCCTGCCGGGGCGAGCCGAAGCGCAAGCCCTCGCAGATCGATTTCGAGATCGAGTCCGTCTCGGTGGTGCGCGTGGCCGTGGCCGTGGTGGTCATCGGCGCCGTGCACGGGTTCGTCCAGCGCTTTTTGAACGTGTCGGGCATCGCCACGTCGGCGACGCTGTCTTCCTCGCTCGTGGTGGCCGGGGTGGGCATGGTGCTGCTGGTGCTGTATCTGGTGCTGAAGCAGCCGGCGGTGGAGGTGCTTTCCCTGTACACGCCCATCGTACCCCTTTTCGTGGTGGGACTTGTGCTGTTGGCAGTGCTGCCGTCGGGCGAGGCGTTTATGGGAAACGGGCTGGTATTGCTGGCGGTGTACAGCACCGATATGCTCGTGATGATCGCGTCCACCGACATCGCCTTCCGCATGAGGCGCCCCGTGGCCCTGTGCTTCGGCTTGGCGCTGTTCGGCATGCGTTTCGGCACCACCCTGGCCTCCGGCGCGGTGTACGGCCTGATGATGACGGGATGGTTGGACGGTGCGACCAGCTCGGTGGCCTATCTGGCGGGCGTGGTGGTCGTGGTGCTGGTGGGCAGTGTGGTGTTCACGCCCGTGGACCTGGCGAAGCTGTACAAGGCGCGTCCCTTGGAAGAGTCGGGCAGCGGCGCGGCCGACCGATGCGCGGCCCTGGCCCAGCAATGCGGTCTGACTCCGCGCGAGACCGAGGTGCTGACACTTTTGGCCGAGGGCCGCAGCGCTCCGTACATCGCCGGCGAGCTGTGCATCGCGGAGAGCACGACCAAGCACCACATCAGCAGCATCTACCGCAAGATCGGCGTGTGCGATCGTCAGAGCCTCATGGACGTCATCGTGCGCGGCGCCGCGGGAAAGGGCGCGCTGCCCGCGAAGGGGTAGGCGGCCGGTTTTGGGGCGGGCGCGGGCTTTGGGGCGCGGGCGTTGGGGTGCGGGTTGTCCGGGGCTTTCGGCGCGGATGCCCGTTGCCGAACGGTTTGGGGCCGGGGCTGTACGGCGGGGTATGATGGGGGCATCTGCTTGAACGGAACCGACTGAGGTGATAGCGTGTCTTCGACCACTGACGATATATTGCGCGAGTCTTATGCCGAGGTGTCGGCGCGGCGGGTGTGGGCGCGTTTCATCGGCTATTACGGGCCCTACAAGGGGCTCTTCTTCGCCGACTTGGCCTGCGCCTGCGTGCTGGCGGCCATCGATTTGGCCTTCCCGCAGTTCCTGAATTTCTTCACCAAGGAGTTCTTCTTGGAAACGCCCGAGCGCATTCTGGGCGGCCTGGGGCTCATTCTGCTGCTGTTTCTGGGGCTGTATGCGGTGCGCACGGCCTGCCAGTTCTTCATCACCTGCTGGGGCCACATCATGGGCGCCTACATGGAGGCGGACATGCGCCGCGATCTGTTCGCCCAGTTCCAGCGCTTGTCGTTCAGCTATTACGACCGCCACAACACCGGAGCCATGATGGCGAAGGTGACAAGCGATCTGTTCGACATCTCGGAATTGGCGCACCATGGACCGGAGAATCTGTTCATCTGCACGCTGAAGATCATCGGATCCTTCGCGCTTCTGTTCATGATCAACGTTCCCCTGACGGCCATCATGCTGGTGGCGACCATCGTGATGGCGGCCCTGTCGTTCGCGCTGAACTACCGGCGGCGCACGGTGTTCCGCGAGAACCGCGAGCGCATGGCCGGCATCAACGCCACGGTGCAGGATTCCCTCGGCGGCATCCGCGTGGTGAAGTCCTTCGGCGGCGAGGCGGCTGAGCGCGAGAAGTTCCGCAACGCCAACGAGGCCTTTCTGGACACGAAGAAGCGCTCCTATCGGTTCTTGGGCGCGTTCCATGCTATGAACTCGCTGTTCATGGGCGTGTTGTACACGGTGACCGTCGTGGGCGGCGGCTATTTCGTGGCCCAGGGCACGCTGGCCGTGACCGACCTGGCTATCTATGCGCTCTACATCGGCATCTTCATCTCGCCTGTTGAGCAGCTGATCAACTTCACCGAGACGCTGCAGAAGGGCTATGCGGGCTTCCGCCGCTTCATGGAGGTGCTGGACGAGCATCCCGATGTGGCGAACCGCCCGGGAGCCGCGAGCTTGGCTGAGGCTGATCCCGCCGAGCGCGGCCATGTGGAATATCGCGACGTGCAGTTCGCCTACGACGCCGATCCGGTGCTGCGCGGGCTGTCGCTCGACATTCCGGCGGGTGCCACGGTGGCTCTTGTGGGACCGTCGGGCGGCGGCAAGACAACCACCTGCTCGCTTCTGCCCCGCTTCTACGACGTGAACGGCGGCGCGGTGCTCATCGACGGGGTGGACGTGCGCGACGTGACGCTGGAATCGCTGCGGGGCGCCATCGGCATCGTGCAGCAGGACGTGTACCTGTTCGCAGGCACGGTGCGCGACAACATCGCCTACGGGCGGCCCGGCGCCACCGATGCCGAGATCGTGGAAGCGGCGCGGTGCGCCAACGCGCTTAGCTTCATCGAGGCGCTGCCCCAGGGTTTCGACACGCGGGTGGGGGAGCGCGGCGCGCGGCTGTCGGGCGGTCAGAAGCAGCGTATCGCCATCGCTCGGGTGTTCTTGCGCGACCCGCGCATCCTCATCCTGGACGAGGCCACGAGCGCGTTGGACAACGAGAGCGAACGGGCCATCCAGGCCTCGCTCGACGAGCTGTCCCGCGGCCGCACCACGCTGATCATCGCCCATCGCTTGAGCACCATCCGCAGCGCTCAGCTGATTGCCGTGGTGGAAGGGGGCCGCGTGGTGGAGCAGGGCACCCACGACGAACTTCTGACCGCGAACGGCACCTATGCGCGCTACTACCGCATGCAGTTCGGGGAATAGGGGCGCGAGCGGGTGGGTGGACGGCGACTGGGGACGGCCGGGTGCCTGGCCGGATGCGCCGGCCGCGGGAGCGCGCGGCCGCACGGCCGCACGGCCATGGGGGTGCTGGCACGGATGCTGGTGCGCGGGCCTGGTGCGGGTGCTCTCGGCGCCTTCTCGATTAGGGGCTTTGCGCCGTCGCTCAGAGCGCCCGGCCCTCCAGGTTCCAGGCGGAGACCTTCTGCAGGCGCGGGATGGCGAAGGCCTCGAAGGCGGCGAGGGCCGGCGAGGGGCGGCCCGGGGGCACGGCGATACCGATCTCCACGATGCGCGTGGGAGCCAGAGGCACCACGGCGACCCGCTCGCGGGCCGAGCGGGCGTAGATGTCGTTCATGAGCGCGATGCCGAGCCCCGCCTCTACCAGCGCGAAGGCGGCGGAGGTATCGTGGGCGGTGTAGGCGGCCCGCGGGCGGATGCCGGCGGCGGTAAGGGTGCGCGAGTTGTCGCAGTCCTCGCCGGGGTACAGCTCGATGAACGCCTCGTTGAGCAGGCGTTCGATGGGGAAGGCATCGGCGTGGGCCAGGGCGTGGTCAGGCGGCACGACGGCCACCATGGCGTCTTGGGCCAGCGGCGTCCAACGGCAGTCGATCTCGCGGCGGCTCATGAGCGAGAAGTCGATGGCACGCCGGGCCATGCCCGCGGCCAAGGTGGAGCTGTTCGCGTGCTCGATGCGCACTTGGATGCCGGGGTGCTCAGCGCTGAAGGCAGCGATGGTGGCGGCCAGGGCGCGGTACAGCGGCCGGTAGGCGCTGCCCACGGTGAGCGAGCCCGCTTCCAGCCCGCGCACGGCGGCGGCCTCTTCTCGGCAGGCGCGCCCGAGGGTGGCCAGCTCGGCGAGGCGCGGGCGCAGGGCCTCGCATTCGGGGGTGGGGGTCACGCCGCCCTTGCTGCGCGTGAGCAGGGGAAGCCCCAGGTCGGCTTCGAGCGAGGCCACGAGCCGGCTGACGCCCGAGGGGGTATAGCCTAAGACCTCGGCGGCTCCCGATAGGCTGCCCTGGTCGATGGCGGTAAGCAGCACGGTGCATTTCTCGGTGTCCACGGCGCTCCCTATCTTTGCGTTTCTGTCATAGCATCATTGATTTATTCGCGCTTTTCGCAATGATAGTCGAGCGTTACCCTTGCGGCAAGGTGTTCCGATGAAGGGGGTCGTTATGACCATGCGGCAGGCGGAGATGCTTCTTGCGGGGATCATCGCGGCGCGGGCGACGTCATTTCTGTTCAGTAAGATGCTGTTGGTCGATATGGGCCCGTTCTCGCTTTTGGGGCTGCGGTTCCTGCTGGCCTTCGCCGTGCTGGCCGTGGTGTTCCATCGGCCGCTGATGCGGGCCTCGCGGCGCGCACTGCGGGCCGGCTGCGTGCTGGGCGTCATCTTCTTCACGACGATGTCTTTGGAGCTGAACGCTCTGGTGACGGCCCCGTCATCCACGGTGTCCTTCCTGGAGAACCTGGCCATCGTGCTCGTGCCCGTGGCCGGCGCGGTGCTGCTGCGCCGTCGGCCGCCGTGGCCGGTGATGCTGGCCGCGGTGATGGCGCTTGCGGGGGTGGCCGCGCTCACGCTGGGTCGCGGCGGCGTGGGGTCGTTCGGTCTGGGCGAGGCGCTGGCGCTGACGGCGGCCCTTTCGTATACGGCATCCATTCTGGCGACGAAGCACTTCGCGGGCCAGGGCGATGCGCTGGCCATCGGCATCGTGGAGATCGGGGTCATGGGGGCGCTCGGCGCGGTGGCCGCCTTCGCGTTCGAGCAGCCGACGCTGCCGGCGGGTCGTGCCGAGTGGGGTGCCCTGGCCGCGCTCGTGGTGGTGTGCACGGGCTTCGGCTTCACCTTGCAGCCCGTGGCCCAGCAGCATCTGTCCGCCGACCAGGTGGGACTGTTCTGCGCGCTGACGCCGCTGGTGGCCGGCGGCCTGGGCATCGCGGTGCTCGGCGAGCCCTGCGACGAGTTCACGCTGGCGGGCATGGGTCTTATCGTGGTGGCCATCGTGCTGGCGAGTGGCGTGCTCCACGGCCCTCGCGGGCGGGCCGAGCGCCGCTGGGGCACCCGCGAGGCGCACCGCCGCCCGGCATCGGCTAGACAGTTCACGGCCCGGCTACGGCTTTCCCCTCGTTTTGTGACAAGGATGCGGCGCACGCGGTAAAGGGGCGCGGCGGCGGGTAGGCTCTGAAGCGTATTCGGCGCACCTTTTCGGGGCGCTTTTCGCGACTAAGGAGCCAACCATGGCAGAGACAACCCCATCCTTCACGGTCACTATCAATGACGGCGCAAAGGGCGCTGCGCCCGCCCAGCCGGTGCCCGAGCCGGCCAGCAAGGCGATGACCTGGACCAACGGCAAGCAGACCGTCAAGTACACCACCACCGCCGAGCTGCTGCCGTTGCACACCGACGACGGCGAGCTCATCGGGCACATGTTCGCCCTGTCCTACGTCAGCGACGAGAAGGACAAGACCGACCGCCCCGTCACCTTCTGCTGGAACGGCGGCCCGGGCGGCTCGTCGGCCATGGTGAACATCGGCGGCCTCGGCCCGCGCCGCGTGCCCATCAACAGCTTGAGGCAGCTGCCCTGCCCCACTGCGCCCGAGGATAACCCCTACTCGCTGCTGCCCACCACCGACCTGGTGTACCTGGACGCCATGGGCACCGGCTACTCCCAGGTGGCCAAGGACTACGACCCGAAGAAGGTTTGGGGCGTCGACGGCGACGCGGATGCCTTCATGCGCGGCATCGCCCAATGGCTCACTGCCCACGAGCGCTGGAACACCCCGCTGTACCTCTATGGCGAGTCCTACGGCACCATGCGCAACTCGGTGCTCATGCGCGTGCTCGGCGAGCGCGGCATTGCGCTCACGGGCGTCATCGAGCAGTCCTCCATCTTGGACTACGCGCCCACCCTGGCCGGCAACGACCTGTACTACATGGGCATGCTGCCGGTGTACGCCGCCACGGCCAACTACTTCGGGAAGGCCGGCGCCGGCGTGGACCAGTTCGCGTGGTTTGACAAGGCGTGGAAGTTCGTGGACGAGAAGTACGGCCGCGCCCTCATTGCGAGCGATTCCATCACCCCGGCCGAGGAGCACGAGCTGGCCGTCGAGATGAGCGAGCTGATCGGCCTGCCCGCGGAGTTCATCGAGAAGCGCCATCTGCGCATCGAGCTGGACACCTTCCGTAAGAGCATCATGGCCGATGAGGGCCTGTTCTGCGGCCGGTATGACACCCGCTTCACCGAGCCGGCCTACATGGACGTCCAGGGTGACAACGAGTTCTTCGCCGGCGAGGATCCCTCGGGCGACGCCATCATGACCCCCGACCAGTCCGCGTGGATGAAGCTCGTGCAGGAAACTGGCTTTAAGGGCTCGTCCATCAACATGCTGTTGTCCATGAAGGTGAACGAGGAATGGAACTGGACCCACCAGGCCCCCGGCACCATGGGCAGCCCCGTGTGCCCGAACACCGCCTACGACATGGGCACGGCCCTGCGCCGCAACCCGTTCTGCCGCGTGCTGTTCTTCGGCGGCATCCACGATGCGGCCACGCCGTTCTGGAACGTGAAGCACTCCATCTCCAAGATGTTCATGCCCGCCTCCATCACGGACCGCATCGAGTACAAAGTGCACGAGAACGGGCACATGGCCTATGAAGACCTGCCCACGTTGGAGAAGATGATTCCCGAGCTGGAGGCCTTCTACGCGAAGCGCCACGAGGCTTAAGGGACTCGCCTTTTGCGGCTGGTGCTCGCGCGCTTTCGGGCGAGCACCAGCCTCTAGGGCTCGCAGGTCCAGCGCTCGCTCTCGTCGTACCAGATGAAGAGCTCGTAGACGCGCAGGCTGGGGGCCATGAGGTAGGTTTCGGGCGTGAAGCCGAAGGCGGGGCTCGTGCCGTTCATCACGGCGGTGCCCAACAGCATTTCGGCGTTGGCCTCGGTGAGGCCGTTCTCGGCGGCGATGCGGGCCGCCTCGGCGGGGTGCTCGTCCAGCCAGATCTCGGCCTGGGCCTCGATATGGGGCATCTCGCCCAACAGGGCTTCCTGGCGCAGGGCGCGCAGCTCATCGATGCGATCGTAGTAGTCGGTGCGCACCCGCGGCGTGCGCACGCCCTCGGTAACGTAGAGGCGCACCAGCTCCATGGGCATGCGCTGGGCCAGATCATGCAAGGCCGCGCTGAATTCGCGGGATTTCCGCCACGTCGAGCGGGCAAATGCCACTTCGGTGGTAATCATGGGGGCTCCTTGGGGTCGTTTGAGCTGCGAATGAAGCCACCGCCACTATAGCACGCGCCCCGCTTTTGTGCCCCGGCCAAAATCGTAACGAAGAGGGAACGGGAGCGCGTAAGATTGCAGACCGGCGAGAAGGTCGAGCCGGTATGACTGTTCGGTCGTTCTCCAGGTTGGAAATGAGGAAGCGGCTGACGGCGCATAAGTTGGCCAGGCCGGTTTGGGCGAGGTTCTGGCGTTTTCGCTCGGCGCGGATGGCCGCTCCGAGATCCTTCGAGGTGCAGGCGGGACTCATGGCGCTCTCTCAATTTCTGCGTACGACGAAATTTCTGGCGAAATGTTCCAAATTCGCGCGTACGCAGAAATCCCAAGGACCTTTGGTCGCGGGGGGGGGGGCTACTCCGCGATCTCGATGGTGTCGCCGGGGGCGATGGCACCCCCTTCGATGACCCTGCAGAACACGCCCTCGCGGGGCATGATGCAGTCGCCCACCTGATGGTAGATGGCGCAGTGGGCGTGGCACTGCTTGCCGACCTGAGTCAGCTCCAGCACCACGTCGCCGCAGGCGAAGCGCGTGCCGATGGGGAGGCTCTTCAAGTCGAAACCCTCCACGACGATGTTCTCGCCGAAGGAACCGTGGCCCACGTCGGCCCCGCGCGCCTTGAAGGCTTCGATCTGCTCGTAGGACAAAAGGCTCACCTGGCGGTGCCACGGCCCGCCGTGGGCGTCGCCCTCGATGCCCCAATCGGGCTTCAGCTCGATGGCGTCCTGTTCGGTTTTCTGGATTCCCTTGATGCTGCTCGTGCATACGGCTTTGACAACGCCCATGATGCACCTTTCTCGCTGGCGACAGGCCGTGCGCCACTCTCGACCCGCCCGGTGCATCGGACATATCCCCGGCCCGCTGCACGACGAGAGGGGGAAACTTCGGCGTGGGGAAAATTCTAGCGAATTCCTGGACTATTCGCAAGGGAGAATAATAGGAAGGGTTGGGAGTGTCGGAGAAGGACGGCTAGGCGTGTTGGGAGAGGGCGGCGATCCGCAGGGGTGCCCGCGTGCGGAAAGAGCGGCGACGCCAGGGGAGTGTCACCAGGGGAGGGTGATCATGCAGATGAGGAGCAATCCCGCGAGGAAGATCATGTTCACGGCGCTGAACAGACCGAGAAAGCGGGCGGTGGACAGCTCGGGCATGGTGCGCGTTTGGGGAAACACCTTGCGCACGCTGGTGAAATGCTGAAGGGTGATGAGACTGGCGAGCGAGCCCACAAGCGTGCCCGCGCCGCCGATGTTCACGCCGACGAGCAGAGGCTGCCACGCGTCCGTGAAATGTGACAGCAGCACGGCGGCGGGCACGTTGCTGATGACTTGGCTTGCGCCGGCGCTGATAACGAGGCCGTGATCGTCCATGAGCGGGCCGAGCCACGCGGCCAGTTCGGGGATGCGGGCCAGGTTCCCCGCGAACACGAAGAAGCAGGCGAAGGTGGCGAGCAGCGGCCAGTCCACGGCGGCCAGCGCCCGGCGGTCGAGCGCGGCGAGGGCGACGGCCACGATGACGACGGCCACGGCGATGGGCAGGACGCGGAACACGGCCAGCAGCGTGAGGGCCAGCAGCACGCCGTAGGCGCCGAGACGGCGGCGACTGAGCGGCATGATGGGAACGGTTGCGGCCGGCGCTAATGCGGCCGCAACTGAATGCGGCGGGGTTGCGGGCGGTGCTGAAGCGGCCGGAGCCGAAGGCGATGGAGTCGTCGCCGGCGCAGGGGAGGCGGGAGTTTCCGCGGCGGAGGCGGGCGCGCCCCTGCTCGCTGTCGTTTCTCCGCCGGCCGTTGCGCGCGTGCTGGCTTCCCCGCTCGCATTCTTCCTGCCGGGTCGCTCTGCGAGCCACCAAGTAGCGGCAACGACGCCGATCGCGGACACAGCGAAGGGGAGCGCCATGGTGCGCAGGAAGTCGCCAAGGTGCAGCCCGTAGTACGAGTACAGGTACAGGTTCTGCGGATTGCCGAAGGGCACGATCATGCCGCAGAGGTTCGCCGCCAGGCTCTGCAGCACGAAGACGGCCGGTATCAGTCGTGTCTGCCCTGCGCCCACGAGGGTGGCGGCCGACAGCGGCAGCATCATGATGAGAGCCATGTCGTTGGTGGCCACGCACGAGAGCACCGCCGTGGTGAGTACGAGCGCAAGCGCAAGGGATCGCGGGCTCCCGAATCGCGCGACGACGGTCCGGGCCGCGCGGTCGAAAGCGCCCATGAGCCTGAGAGCGCTCGCCACGGCCAGCACGCAGAACAGGCAGCCGAGCGTCTTCCCGTCGAAATATCCCCAATACGCGCTGTCGGGCGGCACCGCCACCATGGAGACTACCGCCGCTACGGCCGATACCGCAAGCACGGCGTGCTCGCGCAGAAAGGCGATGGGGGCGAAGACGGTGGCGTGCAAGGGGCGCCCTTTCTTGAAATCGGCAACGCTCGTAGTGTACCCCAACCTTCCGCGAACGCAGGGTGCCACTGCCGGGAAGGTCCGGCGTTACGGACGAGACCCCGATAGGGGGACTGGAAACAAAAGCTTCCGACCCCATTATTGGGGCTCAGCTTATAGGGCCCTTCTCTGCACGAGATTTCGAGTTATGAGCGTCTGATTCTCGCGTCGTGCCCAATGTCCAGAAACGGCTTTCGGAAAATGCCTGGTCAGAGTGTTTCCAGTATTCGGGCTTTTCCGATTTTCCGAAGAAATCGTCTCTGGAGACGCTCATAACTCGAAATCTCATGCATTTTTGGGGTGGTTCGATAACCGAGAGGCGGCGCGGCTTAGGAAAGTGCGGCATACTCCTCATCGGTGACGGGCTCGCACCACTCGTTCGCGCAGGCGGTGCCCGGAGCCTCGAAAGCTACGTGGCTCATCCAATGGTCGGCGGCCGCGCCGTGCCAGTGCTTCACATTGGCGGGGATGACCACCACGTCGCCGGGCAGAAGCCTGCGAGCTGGCTGGCCCCATTCCTGGTACCAGCCCTCGCCATCGGTGACGAGCAGGATCTGGCCGCCGCCCTCTTCCGCATGGTGGATGTGCCAGTTGTTGCGGCAGCCAGGCTCGAAGGTGACGTTGGCTACGAACTGGGTTTTTTCCGGGTCGGTCAGCGGGTTTAAGTACGACTGCCCGGTGAAGTACTGCGCATAGGCGTCGTTCGGGCCGCCCAAGCCGAAGATGCCGCCATGGGCGTGGGGGTTCTCAAGGTCCTGCGGGTCGTCGGTGTACACCTTCAGCGCCACGCGGAAAGCCGCCCAGGCGTTGGGCCAGCCGGCGTAGAAGGCTCCGTGGGTGAGGATGGCGGCCATTTCCTTCCGGGTCACGCCATTCTTCTTAGCTGTGATCACGTGATGCTCGAAGGAGGCATCGGCCATTCCCTTGGCCACCAGTGTGGTCACCGTGAGAATGGAGCGCATTTTTTGGCTGAGTGCGTCATCGCTCCACACTTCTCCGAACAGCACGTCGTCGTTCAAGGCGGCGAACTGGGGCGCGAAGGTGCCGAGCGCATCGCGGCCGGCGGTCTGGACTACTTTGGTCATGGGGATCCTTTCCGTTGAGGGCTTGGTTCAACGGTATAACTTCGAGTAAACTCCAAGTCAAGCAAGCCTTCGACGCCTACGCGGCCGGCATGAGCATTCGGGCGAGCAGCTTGCCCGCCAGCACGCCGGCTACGCAGAGGACGACGCTGGCCAGGGCGTAGCCGCCAGCCACGGCCCATTGGCCGCCTTCGATGAGCTCCAGGGTTTCCAGGGAGAAGGTGGAGAACGTGGTGAAGCCGCCGCACAGTCCCACTTTCAGGAAGAGCACCGCTTCGCGGGGCAGGGCGGTCGGGGCGAGGGATGCGGCCTCCGCGACTGCGCCGATGACTACCGAGCCGGTGAAGTTGATGAGCAGGGTCACAAGCGGCAGGCCCGATGCCAGGGGAATGAGGCCGAGGCCATAGCGGCTCACCGCGCCCACGAAACCGCCCGCCCCCACGCACAGCACGCTCATCATGATGTTGCCCTTTCCCCACCGTTTCCGTTTTCGCCAGTATAGGCGATGAGCGGCTGTAAGGGTGTCCGCGGGCGCTGGGCGCTCGGTTGCCGTGTGGCTGGAGGACGGTTGGCGTGCGGCCGACGGGTGGTGATCGCACGGCTCGCAGACGGACGTGGGGTCTACGGAGCGTAGGTTGCCAGGGCGGTCGCGAGCGCCCATAATCGGCGGCGTTCAACACTCAGAACGTTCAACATTCGGAAGAAGGAGCACCCCATGACCTCATACATCAGCGGCGCGTCCATCCGCGCCCTGCGCGAGCGGACGGGAATGACCCAGCGGCACCTGGCCGATCGGCTCGGCATCACCGACAAGGCGGTATCGAAGTGGGAGACGGATCGCGGTCTGCCCGACATCACGCTCGTGGAGCCTCTGGCCTGCGCCCTCGGCGTGTCGGTGGCCGAGCTTCTGTCCGGCGAGCAGATCGTGAACGCCAACCGCGCGGGCAACCTGCTGCGGGCGAAGTTCTACGTGTGCCCGCTGTGCGGCAATGTCATCCACGCTACGGGCGAGGCCTCCATCAGCTGCTGCGGCATTGCGTTGCCGGTGCTGGAAGTGGAGAACGCCGTCGACGGGAGGATTCCCGCGGCTCCCGAGAGCGCGGCGGCCGACCCGTCCGCCCACGTGCCCCGGGTAGAGGTGGCCGACGGCGAGGTGTATCTTACGATGGAGCACCCCATGGGCAAGGACCACTTCATCAGCTTCATGGCCTATGTGACCACTGACCAGGTGTTCTTCCGCAAATTGTACCCCGAGCAGACGGCCGATGCCCACTTCCCCTACCGCGGTCTCGGCACCATTTTCGCCTACTGCAACCGCCACGGCCTGTTCGCCTGCCGCACCCCGCGCGTCCAGCGCAAGAGCACTGTGCAGCTGGTGTAGAAAAGGTCGACTTTTTGTCGACGAAACGTTGGGGAGGCGCCCCCTTCGGTCGTGGTTGGTCGGGAATTACCGGGTGCCCTACGCCTGCGAAGGCGAAGCGGCTGCGGTGGCGGTGGGGTTTTTACCGGAAGTCTTCGTTTTCTTCCTTGGTGTGCCCTTGATGGGACAGCGGGTGGGATGCAATGCGCTAGAATACCTTGAAATGAAAAGATCGGACAGAAGGAGGGGAGGCACCATGGCCTTCGGAGCGACGCTCGATGCGGCTGTCGACTCGGCAGCGGCGCGCAAGGCGCGCGGCGCCTTCTTCACTCCTCCGGAAATAGCGCGGTACATTGCGCGGTGGGCGATCCGCCGGGGTGATGAAAGGGTCTTGGAGCCCTCCTGCGGCGAGGCGCAGTTCCTCATCGAGGCGGCTCGGCACGCCTCCGATCTTGATCGGGCCCCCTCGGGTCGGTCGATCACGCTCGTTGGCTGCGAGTTGCACGGGGAAACCGCTCGCGCAGCCCGGCGCCGGGCGTTGTCTGAGGGTGTGAGCTGCACGGTGCGCGTGGGGGACTTTCTCTGCGAAGAGCCGCGGGCGACGTTTGACGCGGTCATCGGAAATCCGCCCTATGTGCGATTCCAGAAGATCACTGCCGACCAGCGAGAGGCCATTGACGTCATCGCCCGTCGCAGCGGTGTCGCCGTTAGCGCTCTCACCTCGCTCTGGATGCCCTTCGTCCTGCATGCCGCCGCATTTCTGAAGCCCGGTGGTCGTTTGGGGATGGTGCTTCCCGCCGAGCTTTTGTCGGTCAACTACGCCGCCTCGCTGCGCCAGTTCCTGCTGGATTCTTTCTCATCGGTGAGGCTCGTTACCTTCGAGGAGGCAGTCTTCCCGGAAGTTCAGGAGGAAGTGGTGTTGCTCTTGGCCGATGGGTGGCACTGCGGCTCGTCAGCGGCCATAGCCTGGCAGCAGTGCGCCGACCTCGAGGGCCTCTCGTCCCCATCGCTCGCGATGTTCTCGCCGCTGCATGCTGGGGCCCGTTGGTCGGGCCTGTTCGCCACCAAAGACTCGCTTCAAGCGCTCGCGCGGTTGCAAGAGGACGGCCTGTTCGGTTCCCTGGAGCAGTGGGGCCGCATCGCCTTGGGCGGCGTGACGGGAAAGAACAGCTTCTTTGTGCTCAGTGCTTCCGAGAAAGAGCAGTGGGGCCTGCTCGATTCCGATGTGGCGCCGTTGTGCCCTCCCGGCTCCAAGCACCTGAGGCGCCTGAGTTACACCGCCGCCGCCCATCGGGCCGCCTGTGCCGAGGGGCGCGGCGTCTATCTGTTTCGCCCATCGGATAGGCCGTCGGATGCCGCTCTTCGCTATATCGAACGGGGGGAAGAGCAGCTCGTGCACACAGCCTACAAGTGCAGAGTGCGCTCTCCCTGGTGGCGGGTGCCCCTGCCGGCGATCCCCGATGCGTTCGTTACCTACATGAATGCCTACGGGCCGAGCATCTGCGCCAATGGGGCCGGGGTCGCGCTCTTGAACTCGTGCCACGGGCTGTACTTCCATGGGGAAATCCAGCAGGCCCTGCGCGAGCTCTTGCCGATCGCGTGCCTCAATTCCGCAACGATGCTGGGGGCGGAGATAGAGGGCCGCTCCTATGGGGGCGGCATGCTGAAGCTGGAGCCCCGCGAGGCGGCGGCGCTCCCGGTGCCCTCTCCCCAACTGGTGGCCCGCTGTGCAAGCGAGTTGCGGGCCATTCGCCCCTATGTAGAGAAGGCTCTCGAGAAGCGTGACTTCGATGCCGCAGTGGCACTGGTGGACGCGATTCTCATCCCGGGCACGGGTGCGGATGAGGCCTCCTTTGCGCAGATGAAATCATGCGCCATCCTCATGCGCTTGCGACGGAAGAAGCGCTCTCAAGTGAAGAAGGTGGGGTCGTGACTTCCTATCGGAAATTCGAGGACGTTATCAACGCCTATTGGGAGGCCCGAGGAACGTGCGCGGCCGATCGCTCCTATTGGGACGAGGGTGGCTCACCCCTTTTGGAGACGGCGCTTTTGGAAGAGCTTCTCACCAAATCGGTCCAAGATGGAGACAGCACGCAATCGGGGGGTTTGGCGAAGGCGCTCGATATGTGGATCGCCGAGGAGCTGAGAGCTGCCGGATTCGACGACCAGGCGGTATGGCCGCGGCTCGCCAAGCCGCGCGTGCTCGACCCCTCGGTGCTGCGTTTCATCGGCTCCCTCGATCCGCGTACCGCCGAGGCGTGCTGCGCGGCACTACCCCGCTTCGCCAGTTCTGCCGCCAATGTGCTCGGATCAACCTACAACAAGCAGATTGACGTGGGTCTTTCGTCGTGGATGACGGGACCCGAGATCCTCATATCCACAAAGACCATGGGCTCGTCGTTCGGGAAGAATTTGTCAAACCGGTTCGAGGAGGCCTACGGGGATGCCAAGAATCTCAAGGGGCGCCACCCCTTGGCGACGCTCGGCTTCTTCTTCCTAGTGAATTCTTCCATTGTCGATGAACCGCGCATATTCGCGAAGGCCGTCACTATGCTGGAGAAGCTTCGGATGGAGGACGACGCCTACGATGCCACGTGTTTGCTGTTGGTCGATTGGGGCGAGGGAGGGCAACTTACGGTATCTCGCGAGAACGATCGTGTTCCACTGTCGTTGTCGGCCTTGTCGTTCTTCGAAGAGGTGGTGCGCCTGACGCTTTTGCGCGCGGCTCCCGAAGCTCACGAACTTGCCCGCCTGAAGCGCATTGCCGCATCCGCTTGACGCGGTTTCCCGATTCGGTGAAGGAGGGCTCGATGGCTTTGGGCAAGCAGGGGTTGGAGCCTATCGAGCACGGCATTCCGCCGGTGTTCGATGGACGGTCGGAGGTGCTCGTGTTGGGCGCTATGCCCTCGCCTGCCTCGCGGCCCAGAAGCTGCCCTCCACAAGCCCGGCCAACGCCGCCTGGTCGTTGTCGCGGCTCGTTGAGGCCTACCGTCCCGTGGCCGAGGCGGTGACTCGCTTCGAGCCGTCGGTGCTGGACGTGTCCGTGGTGGTGGCGCTGGAACGGGCCATCGCCGCCGTCGGCACGCCGCTCGACAGACTCATGCGCCGCGCCGTCCCCTTCCCGCTTCTCGATGGGCACGTAGAGCACCTCGATGTCGCAGCCCTCGCCGTCGAGGTTTAGGAGCATGGGCATAATGAGGATGTCGCCGCGAATGGCGAGGTTGTGGGCCTTCAGATAGGCGAACAGATCGTCGAAGGTTTCCTTGCGCACGGATTCCTCGCGGGTAACGGTGCGGCGGAAGCGCACGCAGCGGCCCAGTTCCAAGCGTTTGACTCGCTGCTGGGCATAGTCGGAGAGGAAGTGGCGCTCTTCCACCGAGGCGATGTTGATGTAGTCGGGGTCGACCGCCGGGCTTTCGTCCAGAAGATTCTCGCGCGAGATGATGCGGGCGCAGCTGGTGATGCTGAGCAGTTCGTAGTACTCGGCGAGCAGCTTCTCATTTTCCAACGAGACGGTGAAGTCGCGCCCGTGGGAGGCGTTGACGTACAGTTGGTCGGGTATGGATACGATTTTGAAGTCGATGCCGCCATCGGATTCCAGTACGTCCAGAACGCTGGCGATGCGACGCTGGCGGTATTCCAAAAGCACGCGCTCGCGGTCGAGACGATCCTGCTGCTCCTGCAGCGATTGGCGGAATTCCGCCGTATCCTGCTTGGCATCCAGCATCTCGATGGCCTCGCTGATGCTGAAGCCGTACTGCAGGAGCACGCGAAACGCGTTGGAGCGAAAGGCGTCTTCGGGGGTGAACACGCGGTAGCCGTTCTCCATGCGATCGGACAGCACAAGCCCGTGCTTCTCGTAAAAGCGAATCTTCGATTGGGTCATGCCGGTCATGGCGGCGAATTGTTTCATCCGATACATGGTCTTCCTCCCCAAGACGCGTGGATGGTGCGGCTTATCCTAGCGCATAGGCGCTAGGATAAGCCGTGATGGAGCGACCGAGCCTTGGCGCGGGAAGCCCCCGGCCAGTCGTGAGAGACCGACCAGGGGCTTCCGGGGGAAGGCTCGGCGCGCCGGCCTACAGGAACAGCGAGTCCTCGTGGTAATCGGATCCCTCGGCCGAATAGGCATGACAGTTCGCGCACCAGTTCCGCGTTACCTCTTGCCCCTTCTCATGGCAGTTATCGCAGGAATTGTAGCCGCCGTGAATGGAGGCGTGCGGGTTCCATTGGCCCAGGTCGGCCGTTTGCGCGGCATGGGCCTCGTAAGATCCGCCGTGGCAGGCGAGGCACGCCTCGTTGGATACGTAGGGGCCGGTGGGATCGGTAGGGTCGGCGGCCTGCTCGGTGGCGCCGGTATCGGCTATGTTGGTCTTGCTGGAGTCGGCGGCCGGCGCGCAGCCCACGGCAGCCAAGGCGGCCACGAGGGCCATGGTGCTCAGCGCGATAAGCGCCTTCGTGCTCATGTTCGATTTACGCATTGCTGCCTCCGTTCACCATATGGTCTGCGGCCACGTACCCGAAGGTGGCGGCGCGGCCGACCGACGTGCCGGGAATGTGGCGCGGATAGTTCCCCGCATAGAAGCTGCCCGAAGCGTTGCCTGTGGCGTACAGGCCCTCGATGGGGGCGCCGGCGGTGTCGAGCACCTGGGCGTTCCCGTTGATGGCCAAGCCGCCCACGGTGGCGAGAATCACGTTGCACGTGAGCAGCGCATAGTAGGTGCCCCCGGTAAAGGGCTGGTTGTTGCCCGTGTAGCGGTAGTATTCCGGGTCGCGCTCAACGTTATCGGCGAACAGCTGGTTGTACTCGTTGATGGTGGCTTCGAGGGCCGCGCCGTCGATGCCCGCCTTGCTCGCCACTTCGGCGATGGAGCCGGCGCGGAACAGATGCCCCTTGGCCTCGTCGCGGTCAAGCTGGGCCGCCGCTGCCTCGCCGCCTTTTTCCAAGGCGCTGGCGATCATAGCTTCGTCGAAGATGCAGAAGCAAGTGTGGCCGCGCCGGATCTGCAGGTTCATGGCGTTGCCGGCGTACTGTCGCGGGTTGTTCTCGTTTGTGAAGCGCTTGCCTTCCTCAGTGACCATAATGCCCCAGTTCATCGCTCCGGGGAAGTACACGCGCTTTTCCACGAACGTGGAGGGCGTGGCGTTGCTGAAGTTCATCACCGGTTGCGGCAGTGAGTCCATCTCGGCGCCCACGGCCAGCCCCATCATGTGCCCGTCGCCGGTCGTACCCCAGCTGGGGTTCCACCATGAGGAGTACTGGTAGTCCTCGGGCCGCACCCAGGCCTGCATCATCTCGGGATTCGCGTCGTATCCGCCGGTGGCCAAAAGCACGCCCTTGCTGGCGTTGATGCGCGTGTAGCCCTCGGTGGTCTTGGCGATGGCGCCGGTCACGCGGTCCCCCTCTTTCACCAGCTGCACGGCGGGGGTTGAATAGCGCACCTTCCAGTTGGGGTACATGGAGCCGGCTTTCAGCAGGTCCTCGCACACGTGCAGGCCGAACAGCCACGTCTTCGAGATGCCCTCGGGCATTTTGAAGTTCACGTAGGAGTCGATGACGGGAAAACCGTTGAAGTTGGGCGCCTGGTCGAACTTGTAGATCTGCCAGCCGGTGCCCGTCTTGTCGAACATGGCCTGCCAGAAATCGGCCACCTCGCCGGAGTGCTTCACGTAGGAGGTGATCACCTCCGGATCGGCGCGCCAGTCGCTCGCGCGCAGAATCTCGTCGATAAGCTGGGCGTCATCGATCTCGATGCCCTGCTCCTTTTGGAAGGTGGCCTGGGTGGCGCCGAAGCTCTCCCAGGCAGAGCGCCCCTCGGTCATCTTCTCGATCATCAGCACTTGGGCGCCTTCCTCGGCAGCCTTCAAGCTGGCCATGATGCCGCCGATGCCCGCGCCGATGATCAGCACCTCGGTGTCCTCAGTGGCCACGATCTCGTCGTCGGCGATGGTGCGGCCCTCGAAGGCTACCGGCCCGTGGGGGCCAGGGCAATCCGCTTTGCGCATGGGCAGCAGCGAGGCGTCCTCGCCCAGGACCCCCGAATACGGGTTTTCCGGCGCGGCCTCGCCGGCCGCAGCTGGCTCGTCGGCAAAGGCCGCCGAAGCTCCTCCGAGCGCCAGGGCCCCGGCCATGCCGGTGACCCCCGCGCCTTTGAGGAAATCACGCCGCGATAGATTGCTCTTGGTCATGGAGATCCCTCCTTCTCTCGGTTGAGATTTCGCGCATCTTCTTCCAATCACGTGCACAAAATCGACACAACCCGAGGTTAAACCCTCAACCTAGTTGAGGGTCAAGAGAGATTTCCAAAAAAGCTTCGGCCTCTTTTTGCCTATCCCTTCCGTACCCTGTCGGGAAGGCCCGCTTCGGGGATGTGCAGGGTGCCCGCTTTCTCGCGGCGGCGCAGGTCCCACAGCATGAGTGCCGCCACGGCCAGCAGGGGCAAGCCGCCCACGATACCCGTGCACAAGGGCCCCACGAAGGGGCTGCCGCCGGTGAGCGAGAAGAGCACGGCGAGGTTGACCGACCCGTTTAGCGCGCCGTGGCCGATGGCCGCCGCGAAGGTGGAGCCGGTGCGGATGGTCACATAGCTGAGGAACACGGCCAAAACCACGCACCAGGCGCACATTGCCAGGATGCCGCCCCAAGGCTCGGTGGGATAGCCCGTGCCGTAGTTATGGCCCAACGCCACGACGGGCGCATGCCACAGGCCCCAAATCACACCGGTAATCAGCAGGGTGGGCACGATGGGCAGGCGTGTGGCCATCTTCGGCAGCAAGTAGCCGCGCCAGCCCCATTCCTCGCCGAACGTGGTGACGATATTGAGAACTGGCGCGATGGCGCAGGCTCCCAGCAGGGGCAGCACCAGCAGGAGGGGGTTGGCGTCGGCCATATCGAAGGCGGACAGGGAGGCACTGTCGGCGCCGGCCTGCACGGCGGCCGCGCGCTGGGCCTCCATGAATACCGAGGCCGCCGGGTCGAAGTCGCCCGGGAACAGGAGGAAGTACACGGCGGCGCCGGCGATCACGAGCAGCGTGGGCCCGAACCAGGCCACGGCGAACCAGGGCAGCGACTGACGTGCCGGCTTGGGCTTCATCACGCAGTTCGCAAAGCCCTCGCCGGTGACGAGGCGCGTGATGACCACGCCGAGGGCGGGGAAGAACATGGTGACGGCTACAACCACCGTATAGGTCAACTCGGGGGAGACGAAGGCGCTGGTGTCGGGCGCCTCTCCCAGGGCAATGGGGTACACCACGAGGAAATCGTAGAGGTATGTGATGGCGAAGGTGACGGCGAGGAAGATGAGAGCGCGTTTCATGGGGTACCTCCTGGAGCAATTTTGTTCTATTGAAGCTATAACAATTTCTGTTATAATACGAATAGAACAGAAAGTCAAGAGAAAGGGGAGCGCCATGATGCTCGCCGTGGACGGGGCCCTGGAAGAGCCTCTGTACCTGCAGATTCGCAACCAGATCGTGGCCGGTATCGCCACCGGTGAGCTGGAGCCCGGCCAGGCGCTGCCGTCGGTGCGCTCGCTGGCAAGCGACTTGGGCATCAACCTGCACACGGTGAACAAGGCCTACGCCGTCCTGCGCGACGAGGGCTACGTGCGCATGCGGGGCCGCGCGGGCGCCGTCGTTGCCGACCCCGCCGCGGCCGATCGCGCCGATGCGGACGAGCGTGCCCAGGTGAAGATGGAAGACGAGTTGTTCAAGCTCGCCCTGGCCCACCGCGCCCGCGGGGGCGCGCGCGGCGCCTTCCTGGAGGCGGCGGCCGCCCAAGCCGCCCGCGCCTACGGCGTGATGGGCGCCTCCGTCGAAAGCGCCACGCCCGGCGCCTCCGCGGCGGACCGCCTCGCAACAGGGGCGTGCGGAATGCCTCTGCAGGGAGCGAGCGTGTAATCGGGCGCAAAATTGCGGAAATGGTGCAAGCCCCGGCTCTGAAGGCCTCTCAAAAGCGGGAACCCCTCGAGTCGTGGCGCATGGTTTCGTTTTTGGTGCAGTTTGGCTCGATTCGACGTTTAGGGGCGACTCGAGATGCACCAAAACCGAAAAAATGCGCCATCTGAGGGCATTCCGTCCGCCACTCGATCCGTGACGCCTCGTTGTATCTGCACCGGGTGCTACTGAGCGAAAGGAAAACCATGATATCCATCGAACCGACCATGATGCTTTTGCTGGGGGTGATCGTGATCGCCCTTCCCCTGACCGGCGCCCTGTTCGCGTTCACGCCCTACCTGATGCCCAAGCGCGAGTGCTTCGCCGTCACCGTGCCCGATGCCGCCCAGGCCGACCCGTATCTGCGTCGCCTCAAGCGCGCCTTTACCGCGAAGGTGCTCGGGCTCACGGCGGCGCTCACCCTGCTCTCCGCGCTCTCGCTGGCCTTCGCCTCGCCCCAGGCTTTCCTCGCGGTGCTCTGCCCGGCGCTTCTCGTGCTCATGGTGGCAGGCTACGCCCTCATGCTGCGTTCCCGTGCGAAGGTGCGCACCTACAAGCGCGAGCGCGGTTGGAAGGCGGCCGGGGAGCAGATGACCGCGCTCGTGGCGGACGAGTCGTTTCCCAAGCCCCTCTCGCTGTGGTGGTGCCTGCTGTACGTGCCCGTCATTCTGCTCACGCTCGCCATCGGCCTTGCCGGCTACGGCGCTATGCCCGAGCGCATCCCCATGCAGGTGAGCCTCGACGGTGCTGTGACCCGCTGGGCTGACAAGTCCCCGGGTGTCGTGGCGTTTCCGGTCATCTTCGCCATGTTCATGGCCGCCTGCTTCACCTTGGGGCAGTGGTCTATCCTGCGCTCGAAGAAGGGGAGCGATCCGACATGTCCGGCGGCCAGCACCTGGGCCTACGGCATGTTCGCCCACGCCCAGAGCATCCTCATCTTGGGAATGGGGCTGCTTGCGAGCCTGATCGGCCCGCTCATGCAGCTCGCGTTCGTCGGCGTGCTCACCTTGGCCCAGACGCTCGTGCCGCTTGTCGCCATCGTCGCGATCATCCTCGTGACAACGCTCGCGGTGAGTGTCGTGTACGGTCAGAACGGCAGCCGTCTCATCGCGCGCATGGAGGCGAGCGATGTCATGGCCCGCGACGACGACCGTTTCTGGAAGCTCGGCATCCTCTACGTGAACCGCGGCGACGCGAGTCTCTTTTTGCCCGAGCGCTTCGGCATCGGCTGGACGATCAACTGGGGCCGCCCGGCCGCATGGGCGCTCACGGCCGGCTTTGTGCTCGTGACCGCGGCCTTCGTAGCGGCCACGCTGCTGCTCACGTAGGCATGCGTCGTTTCACGGCGTTCGAGCGCGCTCCTCGGGTGCTCAAGCGCCGTTCTTGCGGCAGTCGGCGCGGGGGCGCTCGCAGGTCTCGCAGCGGTGCAGGGGGTGTTCCGCTAGCTCGGCTTCCCAGTCGAAGTCGGGCGGCGGCCCAAGCGGCCCGTCGGCCGCGCCGTCGCCGCCGGCCGTCGCGCCTTCGGGATGGCCGTCCCACTGGTGGGCGTCCATGAGCACTCGGCCCTCCTCGTCGAAGGCCACCCCTTCCGCGGCTAGCATCTTGCGCTGCTCGTCAGGGCCGCCGAAGGCGAAGCCCGTGGCCATGCGGCCGTCCTTGAACACCACGCGGTGGCAGGGGATGCATCCCGGATCGGTGCCCGGCTCCGGGTTGCCGTGCAGGGCATAGCCCACGTAGCGGGCCGCCCGCGGCGCCCCGATCATACGCCCCACCTGGCCGTAGGTGGCCACCTTCCCCGCGGGGATGCGTCGCACCACCGCAAATACCCGATTGGCGAAATCTCCCATGACCGACCTTCCGTGGACGCCCGTTGAAGTTTTGCTGTCAGCATAGCGCATTTTCTGGTTCCCGAGGGCGCGCGGTGGTATCGTGCGCTGAGAAAACCACGCGGTGCTCGGCGCCACTTTCCCCGAAAGGTTCGTTATGTTCAAAGTCCGTTCCAAGTACCTGCTGCTCATCGCGGCCGCGGTGTGGCTCATCGCCGGAAGCCAGGTGGCCCGCATGGGCATCGAGGCCATAGCCGCGGGCCAGGGCAATTTGTGGCTGCTGCTTCTCGGCATTCCCGCCACGTTCCTCGTCTTCCATATGATGTTCTCGAAGCTGGTGGGCAAGCATGCCGCCCGCATCCGCAGCTACGGGGAGGAGAAGATGCATGTGCTGAAGTTCTTCGACGTGAAGGGCTATATCATCATGGCCGTTATGATGGGCGGCGGTGTGGCCCTGCGCAGTTTCCACCTGGTGCCCGGCTGGTTCATCGCGTTCTTCTACACGGGGCTCGGCATAGCGTTGGCCCTGGCGGGCGTAGGCTTTCTCGTGCACTACGCGCACCGGAGCGGGTGCATCACCTGTCCGGTGACGGGCAAGGTGCGCGAGGGCTAGGGCGAGAGGGGTCGCGATGGGGGAGCGCGCACAAGAACGAGAGCGCATCGAGCACGGCATTGCGCCGGTGTTCGACGGTCGGTCGGAGGTGCTGGTACTGGGCACGATGCCCTCGCCGGCGTCTCGGGAGGCGGCGTTTTTCTACGGTCATCCGCAGAATCGGTTCTGGCGCGTGTTGGCGGCGCTGTTCGACGAGCCGGCGCCTGTCACCAACGGCGAGCGCACCGACTTGCTGCTGCGCCACCATATCGCGCTGTGGGACGTGCTGGCTTCCTGCGACATCCGTGGTGCCTCGGACGCTTCCATCGCCAATGCACGGCCCAACGATCTGGGGCGCATCCTGAGCGCGGCGCCCATTCGTCGCGTGTTCTGCACCGGAGCTACCTCGGCGCGCCTATATGGGAAGCTGTGCGAGCCCGCTACGGGGCTGGCCGCCGTGAAACTGCCGTCCACAAGTCCCGCCAATGCCGCCTGGTCGCTGCCCCGGTTGGTGGAGGCCTACCGCCCTCTGGCTGCCGAGCTGTCCCCCTTCGAGCCGCCCGTGCTGGACGTGCCCGCGGTGGTGGATCTGGAAGCGGCCATCGCGGCGGCGGGCACGGGCTTGGACGAGCTGATGGAGCGCGCTGGTCGCTTTCTCGCCTACGAGGTGCGCAAAGTGCTGGAGGGGCAGGCGGCTGACGGTGCCGAAACGGTCGCGGTGCGGCCCGCGGACGACTTGCAGACGAGTCCTAGACGGTCCCCAGCCGGCGTCCCGACGGTCATCTTCTGCGGCAACGGCAACAACGGCGGCGATGGATGGGTGGCGGCCCGCTACCTGGATGCGTGGGGCTTTCCCGTCTGCCTGATAACTGCCACAGACGCCTCCGATCTCGTCGCCGAGCCTGCCCGCACGGCGGCCCTGCGGGCCCAAGCGAGCCTGGGCCCGGCAAGCCGCGTGCTGCTGTCCCCGTCGGATGCGGAGGTGGCGGCCGCGTTGCGCGGCGCGCCGGTCGCAGTTGATGCGCTGCTCGGCACGGGCTTCGCGCACCGCACCGTGCGTGCGCCCTTCGATCGTTGGATCGCTGCCATCAACGAGGCGCGCCGCCAGGGTGTTTTCGTGCTGGCCGCCGATGTCCCCAGCGGCCTGTCCGCCCAAACGGGGGAGTCGGCCGCTACCACGGTGCAGGCCGATGCGACCCTCACTATGATTGTCCCCAAGCCGGGCTTGTTTGCGCCTGCGGGCGCAGCTGTCTGCGGGTTCGTCCGCACGGCGCCGCTGGCCTACATCGAGCCCTTTCTCAAGGGAGCGCGGACCCATCTATAGCCAGCCTTTGGCAACCCATCGGTAAACGCTCGCGGCGGCTTGTTGATGATTGCCAGGCTTAGGATTATCATTGACAGGTCTGTTTTGACCATCGACAAAAGGAGCGGGAATGAAACTGAAGGCGAAGATTCTTGCGGTAGCCGTGTGCGCTATGGCGCTCTGCGTGGCCCTCGTCGGCTGCGCGGGTGGCGGCAAAAACGGCGACGCTGCCGCGAATTTCCAGGGCGACTGGATGCTCTCCGGCGGCCAGCAGGACGGCCAGGAGCTGGATGCTGAGTCCATCAAGGCCATGGAGGACATGGGCCTGTACGTGTACATCCAGCTGAACGAGGGCGGCCAGGCCGTTATCAGCCTGTTCGGCACCAACACCGACGGCACCTGGGAGGCCAAGGACGCCACCACCGTGGCCCTCACGTTCGAGGGCGATACCGCTGATGCCAAGCTGGAGGGCGACGAGCTGGTTCTGTCCGTGGACGGCAGTTCGCTGAAGTTCAAGAAGGGCACCATCCCCGCCGAGGCCGCCGCTGGTACCGGCGCGACCGACGATGCCGGTCAGGCCGCCGAGTAGCCCCACGCCTTACCGCTGATCCCAGCACCCAAGGCGCCCCACCGGGGCGCCTTTTCTTGTGGTCTCACGATCCCGCGGCGGCACAGTCAGGGAAGGGCGGGGCGCGGAGGGTGCGGGGAAGGCGGAGCTATGCTCCTGCAGCAAGCTTTCGGATCTTTTTGGCGCTGAAAGTGGCACGGGATTTCGAAAAGTAAACGCGCCCCGCCTACTTTTCGAAATCCCGTGCCACTTCCCTGAAGTGCAGCCGGCATTTTCCCTGGTGGGGCACTGCCCGAGCGGGGGATGCCGACGATTTTGCGGAGGGCGCTACCTACTTTTCGCAATCCAGTGCCACTTTCAGCGATATTTATTTCAATTCAGCCAATCTGACGGGCGATGCGGTCAACGCGGCCAATGTCGCATTCCTCGCCAACACCCGAATGCTGAGTCGTATGCCCTCGCCGAGTCTGCCTAGGCGTGGTTTTCGGTGTGCTCCAAAAGCTCGATGAGCTCTTGGCGGGAATGGACGTCGGTTTTGGCGTAGATGCGATCGGTGTGGGTTTTCACCGTGCTGTAGGCCACACCCAGGGTGTCGGCGATCGATTGCAGGCTGCGACCTTTGGCCAATAGCTCGAGCACCTCCGTTTCGCGCGCCGATAGCCCGCAGCGCTCGGAAAGGGCGCTGCACCGCTGATGCAGCATGGTCGAGAACACTTCGGCGAGGTCCATCTGGGCTGCTTCGGCAATAGTGACCTTTTTCTCGCGAGGAGGAATCGCCTCGTCGGCGGGGCTGCTCGAGGGAACTTGCAGAGGCAGGGCCACGCCGCCTTTGGGTCCGATCACGTTTTCCACCACGATGAACAAGTACACGATGAGGAGCGAGATGGCTACGAGCAGCATCGACGAGCTGGAACCGAGCCAGATGCCGATGAACGTGCCCATCAGAAGGCCGAGGTTCATGCCCGATTTGCCGATGCCGAACACGAGAGCGCTCGGGGCGGGTAAGTTGGCAGCGATGTCGGCCAGCGATGCCCATACGTACATCTCGAACAGAATATAGCCCGACATGATGCAGATGCCGGCGACTGCTTCTTGGCCCGGCGCCAAGAAGGGAAGCAGCAGCAGCCCCGCGGCCATGAGGGGTACGACTAGCTTGTAGGCTAGGTCGATCTTCTGGCTTCCCATCAGCAGAATACTGGCGACGGCCACTGCGATCATGATCACGGCCACTCCCGCGAACACGGCCTCTCCGATGCCTCCGGCTGAGGCGAAGGGGAGAGCGGCGGGATAGCCGCGCATGAATCCCGCAGGAATGCAGTACACCGCGGCGCAGGCGGCGAAGCGCAACGGCAGGGTCCCGCGCCAAGAATGGCGATGGTCGGATTGCCCCGTGGTGTTCGGAGGGTTGACGGTGCCGTTCGGGTTGCCGCTGGCTGCTGCCGACGCGGTGGCGCGGGCGGCCCGAAGACTGCTACGGGGGTTGTCGGCGGTCGCTTCGGCATCGCTTTCCCGCTGCGTCCGTGCGGCGCGCAATCGATTGGATTGTCGCAGCAGGACGACCGAGGCGAGGGGCAGGGCTGTGGTAACGGCGACGGCCAATAAGGTGGGCAGCATGCCGATGACGAGGTAGTACAGGACGCCTACCGCCATGGACCAGGGAATGGTGTACTTTTTGGCGATGGTGGGGGAAATGCTGCGATAGGCCTCGGCCCACAGCAGCAGAATGCCCGCAGTGCCGATGCCCGATGCGATGGAGCCCACGTATACGAAGGGGGTGCCGAGTGCCTGCCCGAAGGACAGGCCGATAGTGCCCGCCGCCGTGAGAAGGGCCAGCGCCGCAACGAGGCCGTTCCGTGCACTCAGGGGAGCGAGGCGCAGCGAGAGGAATCCGAGGCCCACCATGGCGCAACCGTTGGCGAAGGCGTTCACGAGCCACGCCTCAAGGCTGAGCGCTTCGCCGCCGGCGCCCCACAGCACGGTCGAGAAGAAGGCGATGTGGACCCAGCCCCAGCATGCGCCGAAACCGAGGCAGTGGAGAAAGAGCCAGTCGACGGTATGCTCGGTTGCCAGATGCCTGGGGGTAGCCGTGGTTGCGGTCTCGAAGCGCGCCGCTGCGCCACCTCGGGTACTTTCTTGTATTTTCGCAGGTAAATCTGCCATATGATCACTTCCGTCCCCCGCAATAGAGGACAGTGTCCCCTATGGTCCCTCCGTAAAATCCACCGTCATTGCGGATAGCATCCAGGCTGCTTGCCGCCTAAAGTGGGTCGTGCGATATCGAGGTTAGCGGACGGTGCATCCGAGCGCAAGAACCCAAATATCGATGAACATCGACATGAGATATGGAGGGAAATCATGAGTATTTCGAACGAGCAGGGGCTGTCCCGCCGCCGCTTTCTGCAGGGGGCGGGTCTGGCCGCCGCTTCGGTAGCTGCTGCGGGTATGATGGCCGGTTGCGCGGCGACTGGCGGCGGCGAAACGCTGGGTGATACGGGCGCGGCGCCGCGTACCTACGACCCGGCTGAGACTATGGATGTGGATATCGTCGTGGTGGGCTCGGGCGCCTCGGGCGTGGCGGCCACAGTGCAGGCGGCCGAGCTGGGCGCGACCACGCTGTTGCTGGAGAAATCCGACGTGACGGGCGGCAACGGACGGCTTACCGAGGGCATGTTCGCCATCAACTCCCAGATGCAGAAGGATCTGGGCGTGGGCGACGAGGTGACCTTCCGCGACATCATCGCCGCGGAGCAGGAGTTCTTCAACTACCGCATCAACAACCTGCTGTGGAAGGACATGGTGGACGCTTCTGGCGACAACATCGACTGGATGGTCTCCCATGGCGTGCAGTTCTCCGGCGTGGTGGACGACTACCATGGCTTGGGAAAGTTCGACTGCTTCCATTGGTTCGACGACAATGGATCGGGCAGCTGTTACATCGATCCCATGCTGGCCTCAGCGGAAAAGCTGGGTGCGACGGTGATGACACGTACGCCGGCGGTAGATCTCATCGTGGAGGATGGTGCGGTGCGCGGTCTGTATGCCGAGCGCGAGGACGGCAGCATCTTGCAGGTGAATGCCAAGGCGGTCATTCTGACCTCGGGCGGTTACGCCAACAATGAGGATACTATGGCCGAGCGCGGCTACGATCTGACCTGGTCCCACAACAACGGCGTGGAAGGCCACGATGGCGACGGTCTGCGTATGGCCACGGCGGCTGGCGCCCATGACGTGTCGCGGGAGCGCTGCTTCTTGCGCGAGCCCTTCTCGTTCGGCATTGATTTTTTCGCACCCATGAGCCAGACGATTCACCGCGGCGGTCCGGTGCTGTGGGTAAACCAGGACGCCGAGCGCTATGTGAGCGAAGACTGCGGCGCCTTCGTCCCCCAGTGCAACGGTAACGCGGTTCACTCCCAAGCGGCGTCGTATATGGTGCTGAGTCAAGATGTGATCGACGAATTTGTGAAGCGCTCGGGTTACGAATCGTTGCAGGCCGACATGGACGAGGCCGTTGCCCAGTGCCCGGGCGACAACGTGTACAAGGCCGACACGGTGGAAGAACTCGCTCGTCTGCAGGGGCTTGACGGTGCGGCTCTGGCGGCCACGGTGGCGCGCTACAACGAATTGTGTGCTCAGGCGTCCGACGACGACTTCAACAAGTCGGCCGCGAACATGGTAGCCCTGGCCACGGCGCCTTTCTACATCTTCCGTCAAGATCTGGCGTTCTGGACGTCCATCGGCGGCGTCGACACCAATCGCAAGATGGAGGTGGTCACGCCGCGTGGCGAGGTGATCAGCGGTTTGTATGCAGCGGGCACCGACGGCTGCAATCTGTATCGCGAGACCTACACGATGAGCGTGCCAGCGTCCTGCAATGCCAACAACTGCAATTCTGGCCGCACGGCGGCGAAGAGCGCCTTTGAGACTTGTGTAAAGGCGTAGACCCTCGCTGAACCGCATCCCCCCCCTGGCGGGCCGTCTTCGGGCGGCTCGCTTTGGTTGGGGTGCGCCACGGGTTTCGGAGGGTGATTGTGCAATTGTTCTAATATGCACAGGCGCATGAAACTTGGGCTTACGCGGGGAAGATTTTCGATTTTATGATCGATTGGGTCAGAAAGTGATACACTGTTTAGTGCATCATAGGGAGAAATCTCCGGCTGGCCTATCGATGGGGGCGTACCATGGACGAAATGGTGAAGGTGTGGGCGACGACGTTCGACCGGAGTCCGCTACCCTTTGGCGTCGTCGAGGTGCTGCTCGATGACAAGGGCCGCCCCTATGATTGCGTGTACCGCTACCTCAACAACGCTGCCGCTGCTATCACGGGACACTCAGTGGAAGACCTGATGGGCGTGAAGATGTACGAGCTGTGGGGCGGCGATCCCACGTGGCTCGATCACTACTACGAGGCGGCTTATGAGGGACAGCCCTCGGTATTCGAGAACCTGTCCGACATGCTGCAGAAGTTCTTCCGCGCCGAGGTGTTTCCCATTGCCGAGGGCCTGTGCGGCTTTTCTCTCCACGATGTGACCAGCTGGATCATGCCGGCCCAGCGATCGCTCGATAAGGCCGCTGCGGGCCTGTTCTTCTACGACATGCGCTATCGCCAAATGCTGCTGACCCCTTCGGCGCGCGAGCAGAGCGGCGTGGACACCGACTATATCGGCCTGTCTGAGTTCATCGATCGCACCTTCGGCGACTCTGCCGGTGATGGGGTGCGTCGCCAGATGGAGCGCTTCTTGAACCGCGAGGGCAGCCTGTACCAGGAAGGCCAGCTGGCCGATGGGCGCTGGCTGCGCATGAGCTTGGACCACAGCGACCATTCCGATCGCTTCGCCTACGGCTTTTTGGAGGACTTCACCCGTACCAAGCAGGCCGAACAGCGCAGTGAGCAGTACATTGAGGTCATTGACAGCCTGGGCGCCGAGAACTTCGCCTTGTATCTGGTGGACTTGGAGACCAACGAGCTGGAAATCTATCGGCGCGGCGATGGGGTTGCCGAAGAGTTCGCCCTCGCCAGCCAGCAAGAGGGCGACTACGCGGCGGTCATGGACAACTACATCGATTCGTTCGTGGTGGCCGAAGATCGTCCGCGGGTGCGCTCCGAGATCGGCTCGGACGTTCTGCGGCGTCGCTTCGAAGACGGCGAGACCGATTTCTCCGTGGGCTATCGACGCCTGTTCGGTGATGACGAGCAATACGTGGAGCTGCGGGTGATTCATCTGCCGAGTCCCAGTTCCAAGGTGATCTTGGCTGCGCGCAACATGACCGGTGAGATGCGCGAGCAGTTGAGCCAGAAGCTGGTGCTGGAAAACGCGCTCGAGCTGGCCGAGCACGCTAGCCAGGCGAAATCTACCTTCCTCACAAACATGTCCCACGATTTCCGTACGCCCATGAACTCCATTTCGGGATTTGCGTCCATCGCGCTCGATCACCTGAACGACACCGATCGCGTGCGCGACTGCCTGCGGAAGATCATGCTGTCGAGCGATCATCTGCTCAGTCTGGTGAACGACATCCTGGATGTGAGTCGCATCGAGAGCGGTAAGATGTCGTTTAACGAGGACGTTGTCGACCTGCACGACGTGGCCGCCGATGTCGAGGTCATGTTCGGCGACAAGGCGGCCCAGTGCGGCATCGATCTTGCCGTTGACGTGGGGAAGCTGATGCACAGTTCGGTGGTGACCGACCCTTTGCGCTTGAATCAGATTCTCGTGAACACCGTGGGCAATGCGGTGAAGTTCACGCCCCAGGGCGGCCTGGTCACGGTGTCGCTGGCCGAATGCGCCGGCGCCCCGCGCGGGTTCGGGTCCTACACCATTACCGTGAGCGACACCGGCTGCGGCATGACGCCCGACTTCCTCGATCGCTTGTTCATGCCGTTTGAGCGCGACGGGCTCGGCTACGCCAACAAGACCGAGGGCACGGGTCTGGGTATGACCATCACGAAGAGCTTGGTGGATCTGATGGGCGGCGAGATCGTGGTGGACAGCGTGGTTGGCCGGGGAACGCGGTTCACTATCACGCTGCCTCTGCGGCTGGCCGACGAGGACGAGGTGGCCGGGGCGCGCGACGGCGCCGAGACGATCGAGGAATGCCGGCGCGACTTCACCGGTTGCCGCGTGCTGGTGGCCGATGACGACGATCTGTCCCGCGAGATCCTCATGGAAATTCTGAAGGACTACGGGTTTTCCGTGGAAGAGGCGCGCGATGGCGACGCGGCGGTGCGCAAGGTGTCGTCGGTGGAGCCGTTCTACTACGATGCCGTGCTCATGGACATGCGCATGCCCCGCATGGACGGCGACGAGGCGACCCGCGAGATCCGCGCCCTGGATCGGGCCGATGCGGCCACACTGCCCATCATCGCCGAGACGGCCGATGCCTTCGAGGAAGGCCAGCGCCGCGCCCGCGAGGCCGGCATGACCGCCCTTACCACCAAGCCGTTGAACATCCACGCTCTGATCGCCTTGCTGGCCGAGTTCATTCCCGAGAAGTAGGGACCCCCGCAGCAAAAAGGCCCGGGATGGCTCCCGGGCCCTGATTTCTCGCGGAGAGAAACTTAGGCGACGGGCGGGGTGCCCTCCCAGTTGCCGGCGATGGCGTCGATCATGACGCGGGCGCCGAAGGGCAGCTCGCCTGTGCCGACGACCTTGCGGGCCGGCTTGTGGTCGCCGAAGAAGGCGGCATAGGCCTCGTTCATGGCGTCCAGATCGGCCATGTCGGCCAAAAACACGTTCACCTTCACGATGTCTTCCACCACGTGGTCCACCGACTCGATGATGGTCTTCACGTGGGCGAGGCACTGGGCGGTCTGCTCGGCCGCGCCGCCGGCGATCAGCTTGCCGTCAGCGCCGAAGGGCAGCTGGGCGGAGATGTTGTTGTAGTGGGAGAAGGCCACGGTCTGGGTGGAGAAGGGGCACTTCGGGGCGGCATCGGTGTTGTTCGCCTCGATGATGAGACCGTGACGGTCCTCGATGGCCTGGGGCGGGGTGCCGTCGCCATGGGACACCACGGCCTCCACGGCCACGTCGCAGTGGAAGGGCAGGTCCCTCACGGGCACCACGGTGCGGGCCGGCAGGTAGTTCACAGCGCGGGCGATGCCGGAATCGGGGAAGAAGGTCTTGTACATCTCGTCCACGGCCTCCATGTCGGCCAGGTCCTTCACGAAGATGGTCACCTTCACGACGTCGTCCAGGGGCACGTCCACCGACTCCAGGATGGCCTTCACGTTCTTCAGACACTGGGCGGTCTGGGCGGCCGCATCGCCCAGGATCGGACGGCCCGACTTCGGGCACAGCGGCAGCTGCATGGTGATGTTGTTGTAGTGGGAGAACGCCACGGTCTGGGTGGAGAGGGCGTCGTAGGGAGCGGCATGGGTGTTGTTGGTGAGCTTCACCAAATCGCCGGCCTGGGGCACGGACTGAGTGCCCTCGCCGTTATCCACAAGGGCCTCGATGAACACGAGCGCGTCCTGGGGCAGGGCGTCCACGGCCACCACGGTGCGGGCGGGCTGGTAGGTGGGGAAGAAGGAGGCCTGCACTTTCTCCACGGCATTCAGATCCATGATGTCGGCCAGGTAGATGGACACGCGGATGATGTCGTTCATGTCGTGGCCGATGCTCTCCACGATGGCCTGCAGGTTCTTGAAGCACTGCTCGGCCTGCTCAGCGGCGCCGCCGGCCACGATGGCACCCGTCGCCGGGTCGATGGGCAGCTGGGCCGAGAGGTTGTTGTAGTGGGAGAACGCCACCGTCTGGGAATACAGGTCGCTTACGGGCGCCTTGTCGGTGTTGCGGGCCACTACCACGTTCGGATCGCTCATGGATACCCCTTTCAAAGGTAGAGTTACAGCGATTTATGCAGTCGCATTAAACTTTAGCCCAGGGGTCATTGTCAACAGATTTACCTAAGAAACATAAGCTGAACGCGGTATATTGACGTTGAGTGAACAGATTAATTTTCTGAATAAGCTGATCAGAAGAATAATCATTGTGCATTTGATCAAAAATATTTTCGAAATGGGGAAGGGGTGCGAAGAGGGACGCCGGCTGTGGGGAAACGGGGGAAGTGCGCCGCCGGCCGCGCGGGACGGCTCGCGGCACGGTAGGATGATCGATTGTGTTTGACGGCGGAAAAGGCGGGACCATGTTGAAGTTGCATATCTTGGCGAGCGGAAGCCGCGGCAACGCGGCCATCGTGGAGAACGGCGCCACGGGAGCCGGCGTGCTCATCGACTGCGGCATCTGCAAGCGCGATTTCTTCGGCCGCGCCGCCGAGGCCGGCTTCGATTTGGCGGGGCTTGAGGCTGTGGTGGTCACCCACGACCACGGCGACCACGTGAAGGGCATGGGCGTGGTGCTGCGCGGCCTGGCCAAGGCGGGCGTGCGCCCGGCGGTGTACGCGAGCGAGGCGGTGTTCGCGGCCTCGGCACCGCTGCGCGATGCCGTGGCCAGTGTGGGCGCGCGCTTCTGCGCCTTCGAGGCCGGGGAAGAGCTCGTGCTGGCGGACCTGGCCGTGCGCTCCTTTGCCACGTCCCACGATGCCGCCGCCTCTTGCGGTTTCCGCTTCGACGAGCTGGCATCGCAGCCGGTCGGGGCCGACGGGGCGCCCCCGTCCCCCACGGTCGCCGCACCTCTCGACTCTCTCGGCTATATGACCGACACCGGCTTTGTGACCGACGAGGCCGCCGCCGTGCTGGCCGGTGTGCGCCTGCTGGCCCTGGAGAGCAACCACGACGGCCGCATGCTGGAGACGGGTCCCTATCCCTATGTGGTGAAGCAGCGCATTGCCTCGACGCGCGGTCATCTGTCGAACGCCCAGGCCGCCGACTACCTGCGCGGAGCGGCCCATGGCGATCTGCGCCACGTGGTGGCCATGCACATCTCCCAGGAGAACAACACCTACCGGCTGCCCCGCGAGACTCTGGTCGCGGCCCTCGCCGACGCAGCGCGCACGGTTCCCGTGTCGGTGGCCTACCAGGATCGCCTCGTCACAATCGCGTGACGCTTTCGGGGCATCGCCCGCCTTTACGGGCGGCGGTGCCCTATGCTTGCCCAACAGGCAAAGATACCGGTCGGCAGCGGCCGTGAGCGAAAGGGGTTTCTATGGACGAACCGGTAAGGCGCCCGCGCCCGCTGAAGATCGTCGGTATCGTCGCCGCCGTGCTGGCGGCCCTGGTGCTGGCGGTGGTCGTGGGGCTGAACATCTACGTGCGCGCGGCCTTCGCGCCGTTCTACGCCGAGGCCGAGCCCGTCTTCGACATTCCCGGGGTGAACGCCGGCTTCGTCTGCCAGGACCTGGATTACCTGGCCGCCGATGACAGCTGGCTGTTCAGCGGGTACATGGCCGACGGCAGCCCGTCGCCTTTGTACAAGCGCGCCGCTGACGGCACCGTGGCGCGCCTGACGGTGGCCAATCCCGACGGCACGGCCTACACCGGCCACGGCTCGGCCATCACGAGCACCGATCGCTACGCCTATCTGGCCTGCGATGGCGGCTATCTCGTGCTGGACGGGGAGGAGCTGGCGGCGGCCGGCGACGGTCAGGAGGTGGATGCCATCGCCCGCGTTGACCTGGACTTCTCGCCGGCCTTCATGAACATCGAGGGCGATACGCTGCTCACGGGCAACTTCTACTACCCCGGCGATTACGAGACGCCGGCCTCCCATCGCATCACCACGCCCGACGGCACCGAGAACCCCGCGGTCATCTACGCCTACGACCTGGATCCCAACGCGCCCTTCGGCGTGGCGCCCGGGCCCGCGTGCGTCTATTCCATTCCCGGCATGATCCAGGGCGTCTGCCTGACCGACAGCGGGCGCATCGTGCTGTCCCAGTCCTACGGCATCGCCACCTCGCACCTGCTGGCCTACGATCAGGCGCGCCTGACCCAGGACGGCACGTTTATGGCCGATGGGGCCGAGGTGCCGCTGTACTGTCTGGACAGCCGCAGCCTGGCCGCCGACATGGAGGCGCCGCCCATGGCCGAGGGCATCGAGTCCTTCGAGGGCCGCGTGTACGTGTCCGACGAGTCGGCCAGCAACAAGTACATCTTCGGGAAGTTGTACGGTGCCGGTGTGGTGTATGCGTTGGATATGAACGGCTAGGCTGCACCGCGGGGCGGTGGTGTATACTCGGTAGTCGCATTTTTCCGAGAGCGCGGCGGCGCGGCCGTCGCGGATGCAAAGGAGCCCCCGTGATTAAAGAGATCGTGACCGACGAGGAAATCCTGTCGAAGCCCTGCGATGTGGCCACGGCCGACGATGCCGCCATCGCCGAAGATTTGGTGGAGACCCTGCTGGCCGACGACGAGGCCGTGTGCCTGGCCGCCAACCAGATCGGCGAGACCAAGCGCATCGCGGCCTACCTGAACGAGGCCGGCAAGCCCGTGGTGCTGTTCAATCCCCAGATCACCCAGAAGCTGCACCCCTTCACCGCCGTCGAAGCTTGCCTCTCGCGCGAGGAAGCCTCGGCCGTGGTGCGCTACGAATGGATTCGCGTGAGCTATGACGCGCTCGTGGACGGCAAGCTGGTGCCCCGCAAGAAGAAGATGGAGGGCAACGCCGCCCAGGCCGTGCAGCACATGATCGATCACTGCGAGGGCATCCTTGTCTAGGGAGATGCAGCAGGCCGCCGATCGAGAGGGCGGGCGAGGGGCGCCTGCGCACGAGGGCGGCCTGAAGGTCGCCCCTGCGGAGGGATGTGCGCAGGGGGAAGCCCGTGTCTCTTCGGACGCCGTCGCGGGGGACGGCTTCAGCCGTTCCGCGCCCAGCGGCGACGAGCTTGCGACCGACGCCGTCTTCGCTGCCGAGCAGGCGCACCTGACCGAGGTGCACGGCAAGCTGCAGAAGATCGCCCGTGATGCCGTGGCCGCCATGGAGGCCGTGGCCGCCCAGGCTGCCGAGGACAAGAAGAATATGGCCGACGAGCTGGCCGTGAACTTCGCCACCTGGGACGATGTCCTGGAGACCCATGCCGACATCGTGGCCATGAACAACATCATCGAGGCCCACGATATGGCGAACTCCGTGCAGGCCGAGCGCCTGCGCGCCGCCGAGGTGCTGCTGCGCGAGCCCTACTTCGCGAAGATCGAGCTCCAGTTCAAGCAGGGCCAGCCGGCCAAGGAACTCTACATCGGCTCGGCCGGCATCTCCGACGAGAACTACCGCCGGCTCGTGGTGGACTGGCGCAGCCCCGTGGCCGAGGTGTACTACAACCAGGCGATGGGCCCCACCTCCTACGTGGCCGACGGGCGCACCATCTCGGTGGACCTGAAGGTGCGCCGTCAGTTCGACATCCAGGGCGACCGGCTGCTCAGCTATTTCGATTCCGACGTGGCCATCGAGGACAAGCTGCTTTTGGCCTCGCTCGCCCGCGGCCGTTCCGCGCACATGCAGGCCATCACGGCCACCATTCAGAAGGAGCAGAACCGGGTGGTGCGCCACGAGGATGTGCCCGTGCTGCAGGTGGCCGGCGTGGCGGGCTCGGGGAAAACCTCGGTGCTCATGCAGCGCATCGCGTATCTGTTCTACCAGCATCGCGGTGCCCTTGACCCCACGCAGGTGTTCCTCATCTCGCCGAACCCGGTGTTCGGCCGCTACATCGACCGGGTGCTGCCCGATCTGGGCGAGCGCAATCCCGAGATCCTCACCTGGGCGCAGTTTCTGGCGCCGCTTCTGCCGGCGGGCCGCGGCGTGGGCGAGGGAGAGGTGTCCTACGAGCGTTTGCGGGCCATCGATGCGACCGTGGCCGGTTTCGAGTTCGACCGCGGCGATTTCCGCGACATCGTGAGCGCCGGCGTGCGCATCCTGGGCGGTGACGCCATCGAGAAGGTGTCGGCGAAGTTCGGGCATCTGCCCGCGGGGCCGCACCGCGTGACGCTCATGGGCGAGGAGCTGGACGGCCGCCTGGGGGCGCGCCTGAAGTCGCTGGCGGCGCTGGAATCCACCCACGACGAGGTGGCCGATCTGCCGCTGGAAGAGCAGCTGCGCCTGTTCGGCGAGACCTTCGACCCCCAGACCGACGAGGAGGCGCGCACGCTGGCGCTGACCTACCTGAAGGAGAAGCACGCCGATGCCATCGAGGCCGTGCGCGCCATGGGCTGGCTCGATGTGGATCGGGTGGGGCGGCGCCTTTTGGGCAGCGACGGGCTCACGTCGGTGGAGTGGGTGTATCTGAAGATGGTGCTGACGGGCATGGGCAACCCCGATGCGAAGTACGTGATGATCGATGAGGTGCAGGATTATTCCGAGGGGCAGCTGGCTGTGATGGCCCGCTACTTCCGTCGGGCGCACTTCCTGCTGCTGGGCGATCCGAATCAGGCCATCGCCGAGGGCACCGCTTCGTGGGATGAGATTCGCGCCGTGTTCGAGGCCGAGCGCGGGCAGGTGAGCGAGTGCCGTCTCATGACGAGCTATCGCTCCACACCGGCCATCACCGACCTGTTCGCGTCGCTTTTGCCCGCGGGCGAGGCCATGGAGGTGTCCTCGGTGCAGCGCGAGGCCCCCGCGCCCGTCGTTGCGGTATGCAGCGACGAGGAAGAGTGGCGGGCGGCCTTGGCCCGCGTCGTGGACGAGGCCGCCCGGGCCGGTGGCCTGACGGCTGTGGTCGCGCCCTGGAAGAGCGAGGCTCGCCGTCTCGCGAAGCTGCTGGCGGATACGGTCCCGGCCGCTGTGCTCCTCGGCGAGGGCGACAGCCTGCCGGCCGAGGGCGTGGTGATCGTGCCATTGAAACTGGCCAAGGGCCTTGAGTTCGACCGCGTGATCATCCCCGATGCCAGCGCGCGGACTTTCCCCGCCAACGATCTGGCGCGCCGTCGTCTGTACACCACCATCAGCCGCGCCACCCGCCACCTGACGATGCTGAGCGCGGGCCCCTTGACCGAGCTGCTGGGGTAGTCCATGACGAAGAAGAAGACGCTGACGCGGCGCACCCTGCATTACTATTGGCTGGCCACCCGCAACCACCAGGGGCTGTTCTGGGGGCTGATCGCGTCCACCATCGGGTTCTGCGGGTTTCTCTCCTACGGCAACCCCTACGTGATGAGCCTCATCGTGGACCGCATCGGCGCGGGCCCCGTGGCCGCCGACGAGGTGTTCGCGGTGTTCGGGCCCTATATCGTGGCCCTTATCGCCATCAACCTGGCCGGCCAGGCGTGCAGCAAGCTGCAGGACTACACCATGTGGAAGCTGCAGATCGCCGTGAACTACGACTTGGCCACCATGGCCTTCGACTGTCTGTGCAACCAGTCGCTGTCGTTCCATTCCAACCGATTCGGCGGCACGCTGGTGGCCCAGACCTCGAAGTTCATGAGCGCCTACACCCTGCTGCTGAACACCATCACCTTCCCGTTTCTGCCCATCGTCTGCTCGGTGGTGTTCACCTGCTCCCTGCTGTTTCCCGTGGTGCCGCTGTACACGGTGGTGCTCATGGGACTGCTCGCGGTGTACGCGGCCGTGTCCTACATCATGTACAAGCGCATCCTGCATCTGAACGAGCAGGCCGCCGGCGCTCAGAACCAGCTGTCCGGCGAGCTGTCCGACGCGGTGACGAACATCCTGGCGGTGAAGACCTTCGGTCGCGAGGACTACGAGCGGCACTTGTTCGACGCGGCCAATCGGGAAGTGGTGGCGCGCGACTCGAAGCGCATGGCCTCGTCGCTGCTGCGCGGCGTGATCACGGCGGGGCTCACGGTGGTCATCATGTCCGTGGTGACGGTGTTCATCTCGGGCGGCAACGCCTGGTTCGGCATTACGGCGGGCACGGTCATCATCATGTTCACCTACACGAACACGGTGACGAACCAGTTCAACTTCATCAACACCGGGCTGCAGCGCATCAACCAGGCCCTGGGAGATGCGAGCGGCATGACGGCGGTGCTCGACGAGCCGCGGCTCGTGGCCGATGCGCCCGACGCCCGACCGCTTTCGGTGGAGCTGGGCGACATCGACTTTCGGGGCATCAACTTCTGGTACACCGACGGCGGCACGAGAACCCAGGTGTTCCGCGACTTCAACCTGAGTATTCCCGCGGGTCAGCGCGTTGGCTTGGTGGGCATGAGCGGATCGGGGAAGACCACGCTCACGAAGCTTCTGCTGCGGTTGGCCGACATTCAGGAGGGCGAGATCTTGGTGGACGGCCAGAACGTGGCCGACATCACCCAGACGAGCCTGCGCCGCCAGATCGCCTACGTGCCCCAGGAGGCGCTGCTGTTCCACCGCACCATCGCCGAGAACATCGCCTACGGACGGCCCGACGCCTCTCGCGAGGAGATTCGCGCGGCGGCGCGGGCCGCGAACGCTCTGGAGTTCATCGAGCGGCTGCCCCAGGGCTTCGACACCGTGACCGGCGAGCGCGGCATCAAGCTGTCGGGCGGCCAGCGCCAGCGCATCGCCATCGCCCGAGCCATGCTGGCCGATTGCCCCATCCTGGTGCTCGACGAGGCCACGAGCGCCTTGGATTCCGAGAGCGAGGCCGCGGTGCAGGAGGCCCTCGCGCGGCTCATGGAGGGGCGCACCGCCATCGTGGTGGCCCATCGGCTTTCCACGGTGGCGAGCCTCGATCGCATCGTGGTGCTCTCGGAGGGATGCATCGTGGAAGACGGCCCCCATGCCGATCTGGTGGCCAAGGGCGGCGACTACGCCCGCCTCTGGAACCGCCAAACCGGCGCCTACGGGGAGGAGTAGAAGGAACGGCGCCCGCCACCTCTGCCGCTGTGTTCCGATAGTTTCCGGAGCTTCGAACTTCACTCCT
Source organism: Adlercreutzia mucosicola DSM 19490 (assembly GCF_000422625.1). GTDB lineage: Bacteria > Actinomycetota > Coriobacteriia > Coriobacteriales > Eggerthellaceae > Adlercreutzia > Adlercreutzia mucosicola. The sequence continues at coordinate 126,851 of NZ_AUGK01000007.1, forward strand.
TTGCGGGTGTGGCTCGGAGATGTCGATTTCCTTTCCGTGCGCGCGAGAGGCCGTATGCGACCGTTGCGGACGGCGTTGTTGTGGTAACCTCAAGTGTTCGCAATTCGCCGACCGAAGGAGAGAACCGTGGGCTTTGGGGGCATCAAGCTGGCCGATTACGCCGATCCGCGCGCCGTGTCGCGGGGCGTGGGCATTGCGGCCAGCGCGAAGTCCATCGCGGGACGCACGGTGCGCCGCGACGAGGACGTGACGGTGGTCTCCGCCCGGGTGGCTTCGGCATCGGGCATTGCCGACCACTTCGACGTCTCGGTGATGTTCGGCGACTACGAGTCGCGCATCGTCGACTACGAGTGCACCTGCCCTGCCATCGCCCGTTTCGACGGGCTGTGCAAGCACTGCGTTGCCCTGGTGACCGCCTATTTCGCCCAGCCGCGCTCGTTCGAGGAGACGGGCGCCGCGCGCTCGGCTGCTCCCGCGCCCCGTCGGACGAGCGAGGCTCTGGCCCACTGCCTAGCCAAGGGCCAAGGTGTCCCCGGCGGTACGGCAGCTGCGGGCGCGGGCGCCGTACCGCGGAACCTCGGGACGGCGCCCGGCTCCATCCATCTGGCCGCGCACCTTGCCTACGATGGGCGCTCGTGGTCGCTGCGGCTGGATGCGGAAGGGCCGCGGGGCTCCTATGTCGTGCGCGATCTGGAAGCGTTCGCCCATCGGGTGCAGCGCGGGGAGTTCTTCTCCTACGGCAAGAAGCTCGCCTTCTCCCATCGCTTGGAGTCGTTCGACGAGCCCTCTCAGGCGATCGTGCGCAAGCTGGCGGAGTTCTTTCCCGATGAGCGGTTGTTCGGCGGCTCCACCTTCCGTGCCGTGGGCGGAAAGCGCGAGGTGCGCCTGCGCGAGGCAGAGCTGGCCGACATGCTGGCGCAGATGGGGGAGGAAGCGTTTACCCTCGAGCGGCGGGAAGAGCGGGCCCGGGCGCAAGCGGGCGGGAGCGTGCCGTCTTCCGGTAGAGGGGCCGCGACCGTCCCCGAGCCCGCTCGGTGGCGCATCGGCGAGGAGGCCGTGTCGGCGCGGTTGGAGTTCAGCCCTGCCAACGGCGGTTACGACCTGCGTCTTTCCCCGAAGGCGCTCGTGGTGCGCGGCTTGGAGTCGGCCTTCGTGCTGGCTGACGGCGTGGCCGTGCGGATGCAGGGCCGCGATCGGGAGGCCTGGGGGTTTCTGCAGGAAGCGGGCCTGGCGGACGGGCAGACGGCCTTTGTGGCCGACGGCGATGCCGAGGCGTTCTGCCGTCGCGTCCTGCCCCTGGTGGAAGAGTCGATCGACGTGCGCCTGCCCGAGTCGTGGGAGGCCCTGCGGCCGGTGGTCGGCACGCTCGCCTTCTACTTCGACAAGACGGGGAAGAAGGAGGCGGCCCTTATCCGCCTGACGGTGAAGGCCTTCTATGGCGAGCGCGAGGTGGTGCTGGCCGGGCCGGCCGATGGGGCCGATGAGCCCGAGTTGCGCCCCGCCTCTCAGCAGGCCTTCCGCGACCAGGCACTGGAGGACGCGGGCATCATGCTGGCCGCCCAGTTCTTCGATGGGTCCATGACGCTGCCCCTGCGCCAGACCGAGTTGGCCGGCGAGCTGCTCTACGGCGGCCTCGCCCAGTTCCGCGCCGCGGGGGAGGTGTTCACCACGCCGGCCTTCGATCGGCTGGTGATGGAGAGGCCGCCGCGCGTGCAGATCGGCTTGTCGCTGGCTGCGAACCTCATCCAGATGGACGTGCGCGAGAGCGATCTTTCCCGCGACGAGCTGACGGCCATGCTGGGCTCCTATCGGCGGCGCAAGCGCTTCCACCGCCTGAGCGACGGGCGCATCGCGGCCCTGGGGGCGGGGGATGTGGCGCATTTGGCCGCCATGGTGCGCGATTTGGGCGTATCGGTGGACGACCTGCTGGCCGATGGGGCCGAAGTACCCACTTACCAGGCCTTTTACCTTGATCGGGAATACGGCGACGCCGTGCGCGACCGCTCCTTCGAGGACTATCTGCGCCGTTTGGACGAACCGCCCGAGCCCGCGGACGTGCCCCGAGGGCTTGCCGTCGCCCTGCGGCCCTACCAGGAGGAGGGCTTTCGCTGGCTCGCTCGGGCCGCCGGGCTGGGCTTCGGGGGGATTCTGGCCGATGAGATGGGCCTGGGCAAGACGATCCAGATGATCTCCCTGGTGGCGAGCTTGCGGGAACGGGCGGTGCTGACCGGCCCGGTGCTCGTGGTGTGCCCCGCCTCGGTGGTGTTCAACTGGATCGACGAGTTCGAGCGCTTCGCCCCAGCGGTGCCCGTGGCGCCGCTGGAGGGAACGCGCCTCCAGCGGGAAGCGCTGGTGGCCCGGGCCCAGGCCGACGCAGGGGAGGGGCGCGTGCTCGGTGGGAGCGGGGGCGGCCCGACAGTTATCGTGGCCTCCTACGACCGCGTGCGCATCGACGGCCCCTTCCTCGCCCGAGCGCTGTGGGGCATGGTCGTGCTCGACGAGGCCCAGTACATCAAGAACCATGCCACCAAGACCACGCGCGCCGTGAAGCGCCTGCAAGCGCCGCTGCGCTTCGCCCTCACCGGCACACCGGTGGAGAACCGCCTGTCCGAGCTGTGGAGTCTGTTCGACTTTCTCATGCCCGGGCTCTTGGGCAGCTACGAGCGGTTCCGCGAACGCTACGAACTGGGCATTCTCGGCGATGACGAGGAGGCGGCCGCCCGACTGCGGGCGGTGGTGGAGCCCTTCCTGCTGCGTCGCCTGAAGCGCGATGTGCTGGGCGACTTGCCCGAGAAGAACGAGAACGTGCGCTACGTGCCCCTGGGCCGCGAGCAGCGCCGCCTCTACGACGCGGCCGAGCAGAAGCTGCGGGAGGATTTGAATGCCCAGAAGCGGCAGAACTCCTCGCGGGCCAATCGCCGGGGCCAGGTGCGCGAGGCCGAGAAGAGCGCCGTGGAGGTGCTGGCCGAGATCACGCGCCTGCGGCAGATCGCGCTGGACCCGGCCCTCGTGTTCGACGACTACAAGGGCACAGCCGAGAAGCTGGGCGCCATTATGGGGCTGGTGGACGAAGCTGTCGAAGCGGGGCGCAAGGTGCTGGTGTTCTCGCAGTTCACCAGCTATCTGGAACGGCTGGCGGCTGCATGCGAGCAGCGCGGCACGGCCTTCTTCACCATAACGGGCGCGACGCCCAAGCGCGAGCGTGTGCGCTTGGTGAACCAGTTCAACGAGGACGACACGCCCGTGTTCCTCGTGTCTCTGAAGGCCGGCGGCACGGGTCTGAACCTCACCGGTGCCTCGGTGGTGGTGCACGCCGACCCGTGGTGGAACGCTGCGGCCACCGACCAGGCCACCGACCGCGCCCACCGCATCGGCCAGCGCCGCGACGTGGATGTGTACAAGGTGGTGGCGAAGGGCACCATCGAGGAGCGCATCGTGGCCTTGCAGAAGGCCAAGCGCGACCTGGCCGACGCGGTGGTGACCGCGACCGATTCCGGCACGCTCACCGGCCTGACGCGCGAGCGGTTGGCGGCATTGCTGGGCCTGGACGACTAGGGCCGTCATCGATGGGGCGCATCCTCGTCGATGACGGGATGCGCCCGGCCCTTTCGGCACCCGCTTTCTCGGGTTCTTCCCAAAAGAATCTTCCCAAAAGAAGCGGGCCACCCGAAGGCGGCCCGCACGGAGGAGGCGGTGACGCGATCGCGCTTACTTGCGGCGGTTGGCGGCGGCGCGTTCTTTGTCCTCCAGGCGCTCTTCGGCCACGTCGGTGGCCTTCTTGTCGTGCTTGGCGTTGGCGATGGCCAGCACGGCGCCCGACAGGGCGAACAGCGCGATGGCGTTGGGGATGACCATCAGCTGGTTGAACATGTCGGCCATCTCCCACACCAGGTCGTTGGACAGAAGCGAGCCCAGGAAGATGAACACGAGCGCGATCACGGTGAAGGGCAGCACGGCGCGCTTTCCGAAGAGCCACTCCACGTTCAGCTTCGCGAATAGGTTCCACGACAGGATGGTGGAGAAGGCGAAGAACAGAAGGCAGATGGCCACGAACCAGGCACCGACGTTCTCGCCGAGGAACTGGCCGAAGGCGAGCTGGGCGATGCTGGTCTTGGTGTAGGTCTCGGCGGTAAGGGTGGCGTAGTCGCCGGTGGCCAGGGCGCCGTCGCCCACGTACAGCACCGACAGCACCACGAGCGCGGTCATGGTCACCACGATGATGGTGTCGACGAACACGCCGATCATGGCCACCACACCCTGCTCGTGGGGGTTCTTCACCTCGGCCAGCGCATGGGCGTGCGGAGTGGAGCCCATGCCGGCCTCGTTGGAGAACAGGCCGCGCTTGGCGCCCTGGCTCAGGGCGGCGATGATGCCGAAGGTGGCACCGCCCACGCTGGCCTCGGGGTTGAAGGCGCACTCGAAGATGAGCGCGAAGGTGGCGGGGATGTTCGCCGCGTTCATGATAAGCACCACGAGCGAGCCTAAGATATAGAGCAGGGCCATGACGGGCACGATCTTCTCGGTGACCGCGGCCAGACGGGACACGCCGCCGATGAACACGATGCCTGCGAGGACAACCACGGCCAGGCCGATCACCCAGGTGGGGATGCCGAAGGCGTTGTTCATGGTCTCGGCGATGGAGTTGGACTGCACCATGCAGCCCATGAAGCCCAGGGCCAGGATGATGGCCACGGCGAAGAACCCGGCGAGGAACTTGCCCAGGCCGCCCTTGAAGGCCGTGGTGATGTAGTAGACCGGGCCGCCGTGCACGGTGCCGTCGGCATCGACCACACGGGTCTTTTGGGCCATGACGGCCTCGGCGTAGTTGGTGGCCATGCCCAGCAGCGCGATGATCCACATCCAGAAGATGGCGCCCGGGCCGCCCACGATGATGGCGCCGCACGCGCCCACGATGTTGCCGGTGCCCACCTGGGCCGCGATGGCCGTGGACAGGGCCTGGAACGACGTCATGGCGCCGCCCTGGTTGCCACCGCGCAGGCTGAAGTCGCCGAACACGCGGCGCCAGCCCTCGCCGAAGCAGCGGAACTGGATGCCGCGCGTTCGCACGGTGAACCACACGCCCATGCCCAAAAGCAGGATGATCAGGACGTAGTTCGATAGATAGTTGTTGATGGTGGTAACGATACCAAGCAGTGCCTCTTCCACGGCGTTCCCCTCTTCTCGCGAGAAAACTCGGGGGAACTTATGCGTGGCCGGCCGAAAAAGGTCGCGTCATCGCTCTGTCCGTTTGCCTGAGAGATTCGGCCTGCTCCGCTTCGCGAAGCTGCCCGCGCGGGCGGGGCCTTGCACCTTCGGCACTCACTTAAGAGTTCTCCAGAGTTTTCTCCGCCTCCGGTTTGCGGGGCCGCGTTCGTGCTGCGACATTGCGGCGGGGCCGCCCTGCCGTCAACGCGAGCGCCTTGCGCATCCCGAAGACATCACAGAAATATTGACGCAGGTCACTCTACACCCTGACGCGTTGTCGATCAACAACTATTTTGGTTAGCGTTCGTTTCGTTGCCGCATCGTCCGCGAAAGGCACCGGACGTGAAAGATTTCTGCGAAAGTCGAAAAAATGAGGCAAAATGTGACTTATGAGCGTCCGTGTTACGGAATTTGGTAATGGTGCTATGCGTTGGAAAACTGCGACCTGGGATTTCTTGAAATGTCGATGAAGCGGTTCATGCGAGATGGGCATCGAGACGCTCATAAGTCGCGTTTTCGATACAAAATCGCGCTGCTCGTCTAAAAAGAGAAGGGGCGGGAGAATGGGGGCGTTTTCGAGGATTTTGAAATGCGGAAAGGACGCGCCATGAGCAAGTACGACAAACTGTGGGACTGGGTAGCTGCCCAGCCTGGCGAGGAGCTGACCCTCACCTTCGACGAGGTGGGCGAGCACGCCGGTGTTCCCCTAGACCATTCGTTTCTGAATTATAAGAAGGAGCTCGTGTGCCGCGGCTGGGAGGTGGGGAAGATTTCGATGAAGCACAAGACGGTGCAGTTCTCGCGGGTGAGCGGCTAGCTGAGCGTTTGCATTGCGAGGGAGCGGCGCCATGGTGTCGGTCCCACGGTGCCATGGTGTCGGCGTCGGCGGTGCGGCCCCACGGTGCCACAGTGTCGGTACTGGCGCCGCGGTATCACGGTGTCGGCGCGGCGTCCGCAGCGTGGTCGACTTGCCGCGGCGGCCCCAAGAGAGCTCCCGCAGGCGCTACTCGCCCAAATCTTCTACAAAGCCCACGCGATAGTTCTTGAAGATGACCTCGCCCTCTTCCTGAGTGGCGTCCAGATCCACATCGGCCTCGATGCGGAAGTCGCCGGCGCCGTCCTCGTCGAGGAAGATCTGGCGCACGTGCCACAGGTGCGCGTCCTGCTCGGGAGCATCGTCGATGACCAGGTAGGCCGCACTGCGCGCGTCGCCGTCGATGCGAATCTCGCTGTGCTCGGCGAAGTAGTCGTCCAGGGCCGCATCCCAGGCGCGCTCGGTAAAGCCCCAGTTCTCGTCAAGGTTTCCCAGCTCGCGGGTGCGGTCCAGGGATGCCAGGCGCACCCGGGCGAACAGGGCGTTGCGCACCATCACCTCCATGCCGTGGCGGTCGGCCACCACGGCATCGGCGGCCGCAGGCGGCGCGCCGACCTCGGGCAGCGCGCCGGCGCTCTCCCAGGCGTCCACAAGCGACGAGTCGGTGGTGCGCACCATGAAGCCGAGCCACGCGATGATGTCGCGCAGCCTATCGTCCAGCGCATCGGGCGGCAGGGTGCGCACGAGCACGCGGAAGGCGTCGGACAGGTAGCGCAGCAGCGTCCCCTCCGACTTCGCGATGCCGTAGCGGCCGATGTAGGTCTTGAAGTCGCTCGCCGTCTCCACCATGTCGCGCAGCACGCTCTTCGGCAAGAGTTCGTAGTCGCGGGCCCAGGGCACGGACTGGCAGTACAGATCGAAGGCGTGGTCGAGCAGCTCTTCCAGGGGCTTCGGGTAGGTGATCTCGGCGAGCCGTTCCAGGCGTTCCTCGTATTCCACGCCGTCGGCCTTCATGGCGGCCATGGCGGCGTCCCGCGCCTTGCGCTCCTGGGCCCGCAGCACCTTGGCGGGGTTCTCCAGCGTGGCCTCCACAAGCGAGATCACGTCCAGGGCGTAGTCGGGGCTCTCCGGATCCAGCAGGTCCAGCGCCGCCAGCAGGAAGGGGGACAGGGGCTGGTCCAGGGCGAAATCCTCGGGCAGCTCCACCGTGAGCTCGTAGGCGGGGCTGCCGTCCTCAGCGGTGCCGCGCACCACCACGCCCGCCTCCAGCAGCGTGTGGAAGATCTCGTCGGCCCGCGCGTTCAGCTTGATCTTCTCCTCGGGGGATTGGGCTGAGTCGGCGATGAGCTGATGCACGTTGGCCCAGGCGTCGCCCCCGCGGCTCACCACCGACAGCACCATGGAATGGGTGATGCGCATGCGGGGCGTGAGCTTCTCGGGCGGCTTCTCGATGAGGTGCTCGAAGGTCTGCTTGTTCCAGCTGACGAAGCCCTCGGGCGGCTGCTTCTTCTTCACCCGGCGCTGCTTCTTCGGATCGTCGCCGGCCTTCAGCATGGCCTTGTGGTTCTCGATCTCGTGCTCGGGGGCGAGCGCCGCCACCATGCCCTCGGTGTCGAATCCGGCCCGCCCCGCGCGGCCCACGATCTGGTGGAACTCGCGGCTGCGCAGCCGGCGCATCTTCTGCCCGTCGAACTTCGTGAGCTGGGTGAGCACCACGGTGTGAATGGGCACGTTGATGCCCACGCCCAAGGTGTCGGTGCCGCAGATGACCGGCAGCAGCCCCTGCTGGGCCAACCGTTCCACGAGCAGGCGGTAGCGCGGCAGCATGCCCGCGTGGTGCACGCCCACACCGGCGGCCAGCAGGCGCTGCAATATCTTGCCGAAGGGGGTGGTGAACTTCGTGCCCTTCATGGCTCGCTTGATCTCCTCGCGCTGGGCCTTGTCCGACACGCCGTAGCTGGCGAGCGACCGGGCGTTCTTCAACGCCTCGTCCTGGGAGAAGTGCACGATGTACATCGGCGCCTCGCCGGCCCGCAGGCCCAGCTCCACGGTGGCCTCCAGGGTCTCCAAGGTGTAGTCGTAGGACAAGGGCACCGGGCGCGGCGCGTCCGTGACGAGGTCCACGGGCCGTCCCGTGCGCTCTTCCAGCAGGGCGGCGATGTCGGTCACATCGCCCAGGGTGGCGCTCATGAGCAGGAACTGGGCGTTCGTCAACGTGAGCAGGGGCACCTGCCAGGCCCAGCCGCGGTCGGGGTCGGCGTAGAAGTGGAACTCGTCCATCACCACGCAGGCCACCTTCGACGCGGCGCCCTCGCGCAGGGCCTGGTTCGCGAGGATCTCCGCCGTGCAGCAGATGACCGGCGCCTCGGTATTGATGGTGCTGTCGCCGGTGATCATGCCCACGTTGTCGCGGCCGAGCACATCTACCATGTCGAAGAACTTCTCGGACACGAGTGCCTTGATGGGGGCCGTGTAGTAGGCGGTGCGCCCCGTGGCGATGGCCATGAAGCACAGCCCCAGGGCCACCATGGACTTGCCCGAGCCGGTGGGCGTGCCCAGGATGACCGAATCGCCCACGGCCAGGTCCATGAGCGCGTCTTCCTGGTGGGGCCACAGCTCCATGCCCCGGGCCTCCACCCATTCCAGGAACACCTCCAGGGCCTCGTCGGGGGAAAGCACGTCGCCCTCGCCCGTTTCGGCCCAGGGCAGAAGCCAGCCGAGCGAGCCCGGCTCGAAGGGGTCGATGGGCGCGACGGGGTTGTCGGCGTCCGCGCCGGCGGCGCGCTCGGCAGTCTCGGCGGCGATGTCGTCGGGGGTCTCGTAGGTGGCGTCGGTGTCAGTCATAGGATTCCGTTCTGGCGCGGCGATGGTTTGCCATCTATTATAAGTAAGCGCCGCGCGTCGAAGATGACGCATCGGCAGCGAATTTTGGTGTAGTATATGCCCCTGCTATTTTTGGAACGAGAAAACGGAGTTCAACGTGAAAAAGGGAAATGTGGCGGCGCTGCTGCCGATCGGGGTGTTCCTCGTCCTGTACCTGGGTCTCGGCATTCTATTCGAGTACGGTATGGGCATCTCCATGGGCTTCTACAATATTCCCATCGTGGTGATCTTCCTTATCGCGCTTTTGGTGGCCTGCTTCCAGAATCGGAAGCTGCCCTTCGACGACAAGCTGGCCATCATGGGCCGCGGCATCGGTGACAAGACCATCGTCACCATGATCCTCATCTTCATGGCCGCCGGTGTGTTCGTGGGCACCGTGGGTCGCGACTCGGCCGAATCGGTGGCCTACCTCATGCTGTCGGTGATTCCGGCGGAGTTCTCCGTGGCCGTGCTGTTCGTGGTCAGCTGCTTTGTGTCCATCTCCATGGGCACCTCGGTGGGCACCATCACGCTGATCACCCCCATCGCTGTGGCCGTGTCGGCCGCCTCCGGCTTCAGCCTGCCCTTGTGCGTGGGTTCGGTTATGGGTGGCGCCATGTTCGGCGACAACCTGTCGTTCATCTCCGACACCACCATCGCCGCTTGCCAGGGTCAGGGCTGCAAGATGCAGGACAAGTTCCGCGAGAACTTCAAGATCGCCCTGCCCGCGGCCATCGTGACGCTGGTGCTCATTCTGGTGCTGTCTCTGGGCTCGGACATCTCGGGCACCGTGCAGAACGACTACAACCTGCTGGAGCTCATCCCATACCTGATCGTGCTTGTCGGCGGCATTCTGGGCATCAACGTGTTCGTCGTGCTGCTGCTGGGCATCCTGTCCGGCTCCATCATCGTGGTGGCCGAGGGCGCCGTGGCAGCCACCGACCTGCTGGGCAACATGGGTACCGGCGCCGCCGGCATGTTCGAGACCACCATGGTGGCCGTGTTGGTGAGCGCCATCTGCGCCCTCATTCGCGAGAACGGCGGCTTCGTGGCCCTGCTCAACGGTATCAAGCGCGTGTTCAAGGGTCGCAAGGGCGGCCAGCTGGGCATGGGCCTGCTGGTGGGTGCCATGGACATCGCCACGGCCAACAACACCGTGGCCATCGTGATGGCGAACCCCATCGCTCACGAGATGGCCGAGACCTACGACATCTCTCGGCGCAAGACGGCCTCGCTGCTGGACACTTTCTCCTGCGTGTTCCAGGGCGTGATTCCCTACGGCGCCCAGATGCTCGTGGCCATCTCCGCCTGCGCCGAGCTCGGGTTCTCGGTGACGGCGTTCCAGATCATGCCGTTTCTGTTCTACCCGTTCTTCCTGCTGTTGAGTTCGCTCGCGTTCATCTTCCTCGTGCCCGACAACCGCGGCTACGAGCCCGACCATGCGGCCTTCGAAGAAGAGGTCCTGGAAGTGGCCGAGGAGGCTTAGGGGTTCCAGGCACGCAAGGGCACGGACAACGATGCAAGGGGCGGTCGCAAGGCCGCTCCTTTTCTTGCGGTGCGCAGGGTTGACGGGGCCGTTAAGGTCGGCTGCCGGGCGTTGCCGTTGGGGGCGCCTGCTGGGAGGGCACCTGCCGGGGGGCTGCTGTGCGGGGCGCCTGCCGGGGCCGCTATCGGCCGGACATTTGGGCGGAGCGGCCGATTGTCGGGCGTCCGATTTCGCGCGGGGCTCGCTACCACTCTTCCAGTGGGTGGTAGTCGGTAAGAGCCACGGATTCGGGCGTGATGGCGAAGTCGGCCTGCCAGAGCTCCACGCCGGCGGCGCGCGCCTCGCCCACGCAAGCGAGCACCTCCTCGTAGGTGGTGCCGTGGTAGTAGCGGAAGCCGTCGTTGGCGTAGTAGAGACAGTACAGGATGACGGCCCGCTCGTTGTGCTGGAGGGACGCGGCCAGCTCGCGCAGATGGCGCTGGACGCGCTCGGTGGAGTTGAAGGGGGCCGGAGGCACCGTGGGCACCCAAGGCGGAATGGCGGTCTGGATTTGCACGAGGGGCGTCTTCACTTCCAGGTATTGGTTCTCGTTCACGAGGAAGTCGAGGCGCGAGGAGCCCAAGGGCACTTCGCGGCGCAGGTGGCGCACGGGTCCGGTGATGGCCTTGAGGGCGTCCTCGCGCAGGAAGTGCTCCACATAGCGGTTCGAGGCATTCTGGTTGATGCCGATCCAGCGCTTATGGGGGTCGTCGGGTCGCTGCAGCGAGAAGGCCTCCACGGTGAGGGGCAGCTTGCGTCGGGGGTTGTGGGAGTCGGAGACCAGGCAGGGCCGTCCCGTCAGATCCAGGTCGCCGATGCGCGAGACGGCTGGGCAGTGGCAGCGCACGGGAACACCGTCGCCGAAGCCCACGTCCATGATGAAGCGGTTCGGCCGCGCGAGAATGGTCCCTTCCCGCAAGGGTTCGGGGAACAGCAGCGGGGCGGGGGCATCGTGAGGGGCGATCATGGGCATCCTTGCGAGCAGAAAGTAAAATTATGGACAAAAACGCGTCGAGTGAGCTCTTTAGGGTCCCATTATGGGCGCAGCGGGCCTCGTAGAGGGGTTTTCGATCCATTTTGATAGGGAGTTGTGACAAAAACAGGGCCCAACGTGGATCGTCGAGTTCACTCGACGCGTTTTTGTCCAATATTTTCCCGAGTGCTCAGGGGGGGTCGGCGATGGGCGGCTCGCGCGGGGGGGGGGTGGGGCTGTCGATCTGCCCCACGGCCGCGTGGGGCGCAGTGAGGCGGGCGAGGGCTTGGAAAGGGCCTCGGTGGGCCGAGCCATTCGGGTGTCCTGGCCATTGGTCAAAATCGCGCCCGGAGCTTTACTCCGTTCGGCGCTGACCGGCTGCTGAGGCTATGGTCTGGTCGGTGAGGTTGATGAGCTCCTGGCGCGAGTGGACACCGAGTTTCGCATATAAATGCTTGATGTGGGTCTTGACCGTTTGGTATGAGAGGACGTATTTCTCTGCGATGAATTTGCCGTCCCGTCCTCGGGCCAGCAGGATGAGGATCTCCGTTTCGCGCGGGGTGAGCCCGTGCTGCTTGCCGAGGAGGCGGCAGGCGCCGTCGATGTGGCTGCCGATCTGCTCGATCTCCGGGGGAGTGACGAGCCTGACCTCGCTCACCGCCTCCGTGAAGCTGAAGTGGCGGAACCCGAGCCAGAGAAAGGCCACGAAGCAAAAGACCATGATGCTGGCAAACACGGCCGCCATCTGCGGGTTGCTGGCCGTGAGTTGGTTCGTCGCATGGCCGACCATGGCGCCGGCATCGGTGCCGAGGCTGCTCGCGGCCCGCACAAAGCCCACCATGGGAAGCAGCATGAACAGGTTGCGCCGCCCGGTGAAGGCGAGCAGGATCCAGAGCAGCAGGTAGAAGCAGTCGCGCCCGGCCCCCAGAAGGGAGTTCGTCGTCCCCTCGGCGGAGGCGATCTCGTAGGGCGCCACCAGGTATCCGGCCACCACAAGGAGAACGGAGAGGGAGAAAAGCCGGTCCTCGCTCTTCTGGGACTTGTCGATCACGACCATGGCGAAGGCGACCGCCACGATAACGTCGCTGGCGAGAGTGACCAAGGGGGCGTTGTTCTGCTGGTTGAAGGCGATGGCGTAGCCGGAGGCCGTGGCGATGAGAAACACGCACAGCAGGAGCGGCGCAAAGGGGGCGAAGCCCTTGAGATCCTGCAGGGCCGATGCCCCGCTTTGCCGGATGCTTGCAAGGGATGGCTCCGCGAGTCTCCAGACGAGGGCGAGGGAGGCGAGTATGCACAGCGCCAGAATCGCGCAGGCGGCTTCTGTGGGCCAGCCGATGGGGATGAGAGCGCAGCCGGCGCTCGAGAGGATGGCGCCTCCGCCGGCGACCAGCAGGACGCTGCGGCTCGTCGGGAGCGTGCTGAGGGCGATGGTGAACATGCCTGTGAGCCATGTCGAGGCCGCCGCCCGGCACAAAAGGCCTGCGAGGGTGAGCAGGCTGTTGTTTGCGACGATGCCGACTCCCAGGCAAATGACGCCTGCGGTGATGGCGATAGAGGCGCCTGCGGTGAGCATTCGGGCGTTGAGGAGGGCGGGGCGCCGCAGGGCGACGACGGCCAAAAGGACGAAAGCGCCGGCGTTGGCGAGGGTGGCGATCTCGCGGCCGATGGCGAAGAAGTCGGCCATGCTCGCGTAAATGGTCGCATTGATGATGGCCCCCGACGCCTCGAGCAGGATAAGGGCGCCCAGGCAGCGCAGGGCCGCCAGGCGCGAGGGCGCGCTGGAGCGGGGCGCCGCGGGGGTGGGTGCAGCGGGGTGAGCCATGGGATGTCCTCTCTTTCGATGAGCTACTCTATCGTCCCTCGCGGCGAGAGGGGCCCGAGAAAGCCCAGAATGCCCCACGGTGGGGTAGGGCTTTTCCGGTCAGAATGCCCCATGGAGGGGGGCGACGGTGGGGGCGGAACGCTGGCAGACTGGCCATCGCTAGCCGGGCCGAGGGCATCGCGGACCGGGGCGACCGACAAGACGGTCGCAGGCATTCTGAAAGATGCTAGGGAAGTGGGCGCCCAGGGCGCCGCAGGTTGCAAGGAGGGCAACTATGACGAACAACACATCGGGTATCTCGCGCCGCGGATTTTTGACCGGGGCCACCGCCGCGGGAGCCTTCGCCGCGTTGGGTCTGGCCGGCTGCGCCCCTAAGGCGCAGGGCGATGCCATGGCCGAGACCAAGGGGTCGGGCGGCGCCTCTGAGGGCGCCTCTGCCAACGACTGGCTGGGGTCCGCTCCCGAGATTTCCGACGACCAGATTACCGCCACGCGCGACTGCGAGGTGCTTATCGTGGGCGCGGGCATGTCCGGCATCATGGCGGCGGCCACGGCAGCCGATTTGGGCGTCGACTTCATCGTGGCCGAGAAGGGCAGCGAGCCGGCGGCCTCCCACTTCGACGTGGGCGCGGTGAATTCCCGCTTCACCTCCGAGCTCACGGGGCAGACCATCGACAAGGGCCGCATCCTGAACGAGCTCAACCGCTACGCCTCCTTCAAGAACGACGCCTCCGTGGCCAGAACCTGGATTGAGGAGAGCGGCCCTACGGTGGAGTGGCTCCAGGCGTTTTACGAGGACAAGCTCGGCGCCTGCCAGGTGACCGTCGATGTGGAGAACGGCGGCGAGGGCGATGCGGGCGGCACCATCTACTACATTCCCCCGGAGTGCCACGCCTTCCTCGACGGCGAGGGCGAGCGCATTGTTCATGTGGAGGCCATGACCGAGATTCTCAGCGGCATGGGCCACGAGGTGAGCTACAGCTACGATCTCGCCAAACTGATCCGCCAGGACGGGGGCCGCGTGGAGGGCGCCGTCTTCAACACCCCCGACGGCTTCGTACGTGTGAACGCGAGCAAGGGCGTGGTGCTCGCCACGGGCGGCTATCCGGCCAATGCCGACATGGTGCGGGCTCGCAACCCCATTGTTCCCGCCTGCGTGACGAGCACGAATTACAACCAGAACAACACCGGCATGGGCATCAAGGCCGCGCTGTGGGTCGGAGCCGATATGGACAAGACCCCGGCGGCCATGATCTTCGATCGCGGTATCGTGGAGCCGGGGGTGGACGCCGGGTACACGAGCGACGATTCCGAGGCGGTGTTTGCCACCGGCGGCCAGTTCAACTTGGGCAGCCAGCCGTTTTTGAAGGTGAGCCGCAACGGCGTCCGCATCGCCAATGAGAGCTGCAACTACGACGCTATCTGCCATGCGGCCAGCAACCATCCCGGCGGTGTATGGGCGCTCATCATGGACGCGAACGCTCCCGAGGACGTGCAGCGCTTCAAGAGCCAGGGCTGCTCGGCCGGTACGTGGAAGCGCACGCTGAAGGGCAAGACCGTTGACGAGGCCTACAGCGAGAAGTACATCGACACGGGTCTTATGATGAAGGCCGACACCCTTGATGAGCTCGCCGACAAGCTGGGCTTTACGGGCGACGCAAAGGAGCAGTTCCTCGCCACGGTGGAGCGTTACAACGAGCTCTACGATGCCGGCGAGGATGTGGATATGGGCAAGGAGACCTATCGCCTGTCCGCCATTCGCACCGCTCCCTTCTACGGCGCATGGTTCGGCGGCGCCCTGCTGACGACTCTGGACGGTCTGCGCATCAACAAGGACACCCAGGTGCTGGATGCCGACGCCAACCCCATCGAGGGCCTGTGCGCCGTGGGCACCTGCTCGGGCAGCTACTACTCGGGCAACTACCCGGTGTATCTTGTGGGCAACTGCCTCGGTCGCCAGGTGACCTTCGGCCGTCACGCGGTGCGCTTCCTGACCGGCGACCTTCAGGCCTAGCGCCTCGGTCGTGGCGTCCTGTCTTTTTCCCTCCCTCGGAGAAGCCCGCCCCGTGCGGGCTTCTCCGCTATACGGCCGGGGCCCTGCCGGGCAGCGTCGGGGTCGCACGGGCCCTGATCGGGGCCAGTACCCCGGCTAGGGCTCCGGCCAGGACTCCGGCCAGGACTCCGGCCAGTACCCTGGCGAGCGCGGGGCTCTGCGCTTCGCGGGAAGGGGCAGCCTGCTCTCTAGGGCCGCGCGGGGCGGTCGGCGGCATCGGCGAGGGCCTGGAAGAGGCCGCGGTGGCGCTCGAGGTACTCGGGGTGCCACTGGACGCCGAGGTAGAAGCGGTGGGCGGGATCCTCCACCGCCTCGATGACGCGGTCGTCGCTGCGGGCCGCCACGAGCAGCCCCGGTGCCAGCCGGTCGATGGCCTGATGGTGCATGGAGTTCACCGACAGCAGGCCCGCGCGACCGAGGGCGCAGGCCAGAAGGCTGCCCTCGGCGACGGTGACGCTGCCGGTGGTGCGCTCGTAGGGCGGCTCCTGGCGGTGCCCCACGGCGGTGACGCCGCAGGCGTGCAGGTCGCGGTGCAGGGTGCCCCTCAGGGCCGCGTTCATGATCTGCATACCGCGGCAGATGCCCAGGGTGGGCAGGCCGCGCTCGCGGGCGCCGCGGGCCAAGGCCAGCTCGAAGGCATCGCGGTTCTCATCCACGCCCATCAGGTCATCGCCCGCATCGGCATCGGCGGCCTGATCATAGGCCCGGGGGTGGATGTCGCCGCCCCCGCTGATGATGAGACCGTCCACGGCCGTCAGGGCCTTTTCGGCCAAAGTCTCGTTTGCCGTGACGCCCCCGGCCACGGGCGACAGCAGCACGGGCAGCGCCCCGGTGGCCGCCACGCTCTCGATGTACTCCACGTTCACACGCTGGAAGCCGTCGGCTTCGTTCAGCGTGGTGGTGATGCCGATGATCACAGGTACTGCTCCCTCTATCTTCTACCTGGTCGGTAAAGGGCACGCGATGTCCGAATCCAGCGCCGCGATCGCGCCGCATCGTCTGGCAGGGGTGCTTTTCTCTCAAAAATACCACCACGAGCGCCTCATCGGCAACGATGTTCTTTGGCACGAACCTTGCTAGCAGGGGGCGAAGGGACGCCCCGCAGCCGTGGAAGGCAGAAAATGGGATCGAAAACGGGCCCCCGAGGAGGCCTTCGCCGCCTTCTTCGCCGCGCATACTGCCGAAGAGACCGAGGATATCCTTGCCGACGGCGGGGTGCCCTGCTCGCGGCTCATGGATTACAAGGCCGCCCGCAACCACCCGCACTACCAGGCGCGCGGCGTCATCGCCGAGTGGCCGGCCTGCGACGACGAGTCGGTGATCCCTGGTGTGAAGGTAGTGCCCGATCTGGCGAACCACCCCGGCCGGGTGTGGCGCGGCGCGCCGGCCACGGGCCAGGACAACGAGGACGTGCTCGGCGAGCTGGGCATCGATGGGGCCACCATCGCCACCATGTACGACAAGCAGCTCTTGGGGAAGCGCCCCTACTACCAGCACGGCGTGTAGGGGCAGATGCCATGCGGGGGCGGCTCGTAGGGCGGCCGCCAGGCCGCCCGCAAGCGCGTCGCAGTTGCGGGCGGGGTGAGCCCCGCCCCGATGGAGGATCGCGTGGGGGATGGGCGACGCGAGTGCCGCACCCCTCGTAGGAGGGTCTGAAATAGCCTCAAACAACGGGCGGTCACTTGTAAATGTGGCACGCATGTTGCTTGCAAAACTATCAGGGAATCTCGCTGCGCTATGCGGCGTGACTTGGGGGGCTCGCCTCGGCGGGCCCATGAGACAAGGAGGTAGCCTATGAAGTCTTCAGAGCGTCCTAAGTTCGGCAACTTGCAGAACCTGAAGGTTCTCAACGCCGGTGCTGTCATCGCGGCCCCGTTCGTGTGCGAGCTGTTCGCCGAGCAGGGAGCCGACGTTATCGAGCTGGAGAGCACCATGGCCCCCGACATGTACCGCATGTACGGCGATGCCTGGTCGGTGGACCGCCGCAACCAGCGCATGATGTCGCTGAACATTCCCTCGCCCGAGGGCAAGGAGATCCTGCTGCAGATGGTGAAGTGGGCCGACGTGCTGGTGGAGTCCTCCAAGGGCGGCACCTGGGCCAAGTGGGGCCTCACCGACGAGGTGCTGTGGGAGGCCAATCCGGCTCTCGTTATCCTGCATATCTCCGGCTTCGGCAACTGGGGCGATCCGAACTATGTGCGCAAGGCCTCGTTCGATCCCATCGGCCAGGCGTTCTCCGGCTATTCCAACCTGAACGGCTTCCCGGGCTGCCCGCCGAACGTGACCAAGCCCTTCACCGGCGACTTCGCCACGGCGCTCATGGGCGCTTGGGCCACGCTTGCCGCCGTTATCCGCGCCCGTGAGACCGGCGAGGGCGAGTCCATCGACTGCACCCAGTTCGAGTCCCTCGTGCGCATCCAGGGCGCCACGCTGTCCGACGGTATCAACCACGGCATCCAGCCCATGCGCATCGGCAACGAGGATCTAGTGGGCGCCTGCGCCGGCTCCCAGAAGTGCAAGGACGGCTACGTGCAGGTTGCCGTGGGCGGTGCCGGTCCGGTGCGCAAGCTCGTGGAGTTCCTCGGCTTCGCCGAGGACGAGGACTTCCAGCCGTTGGGGTCCTACGCCTCCATCACCCGCGCCCCGGGCTGCAAGAGCCTGGACGAGCCCCTGCCGCCCCGCGCCGCGAAGTTCCGCGCCGCGCTGGACGCCTGGTGCGAGGAGCGCACGGTGGAGGAAGTGAACCGCACCTTCTCCGAGATGGGCATTCCGGTGAGCCCGCACATGACCTACGCCATGATGCTGGAGGACCCGCACTACCAGGCCCGCGAGGTGTTCATCGACGTCTACGATGAGATCACCGGCAAGGATGTGAAGCAGGTCAACATGATGCCCAAGTTCTCGAAGCACCCGGGCCAGGTGATCCGCGGCGGCGCCAAGTATGGTGCCGACACCGAGGACATCATGGAGGAGTTCGGCTATTCCCCCGAGGAAATCGAGGCCTTCTACGAGAAGGGCGTGCTCAAGAAGGGCGAGTAAGCGTTTTGCCGGAAGGGGCGCGGGGCGCGCTCGTGTGTGGCCCGCCTCCTTTCCACGGTATAGGGGTAATTAGCAAAAACGGTAGCCGGGCTTCGTTGCAGAGGAGTTTGCGGCACGGTTTTTGCTAGTGATACGACGGCTGGATTGCAGTCCAGCCGTTCAGAGATAAGGAGAAAGAATGGGAACTTCACAAGTTAAAGGTAGCAATTACGCCTGGGCAGTGGCCATTGCCTGTGTGGCCTTCTACGCTGTCCCGCTCGGCTTCGCGGCAAATCACGCGGGCCTGTTCATCACCCCGGTCATGGATCAGTTCGGCTGGTCGCGCACTGACGCCACGCTGTTCATGTCCATTCAGCCCTGGGTGGCTGCCATCTGCACCCCCTTTGCTGGCAAGCTCATTTCCAAGTACAATCCCCGTTGGGTGCTCGGCACCGCTGTGCTCGTGTTCGCTCTGGCGAACCTGGCCTGCGCCTGGTTCACCGAGCCCTGGCAGTGGAACGTCTACGGCGTGCTCTACGGCGCTTCCGCCGCATTCTGGATGTACATCGCCACGCCGACCATGGTGAACCGCTGGTTCTCCAAGAGCAACGGCACCGTCATCGGCGCCATTGGCGTGTTCGTGTCGCTGTTCGGCGCCATCATGAGCCCCATCATCAACGGCTGGATCGCCTCCATGGGCTGGCAGACTGCCCGTATCATCTGCTCCGTCATCGTGATCATCGCCGGTGCCGGCGTCACTTACGCGCTTCTGCGTGAGAGCCCGGAGAAGATGGGCGTGAAGCCCTGGGGCTACGATGCCGCTCAGGCCGATCGCGCCAAGAGCGCCGAGGCCAACGTGACCGAGGTGAAGGAAACCGCTGGTCTCACCCGCAACCAGGCCATGAAGAACCCGGCCTTGTGGCTGCTCATCCTGATGGCCGGCATGTTCGTTATCTCCGCTTCCTTCGTGCAGCAGCTGGCCTCCTACGCTTCCGTGACCGATGGTCTCGGTGCTGCCGTCGGCGCCATGGCCGTGTCTGTGGCCATGGTGACCTCCATGATCGGCAAGTTCGGCCTCGGCTGGATTTCCGACCACTTCGGCGCCGTTGCCTCCGGTATCGTGGCTGGCGTGCTGGGTGCCGGTGGCGCTCTGGTGTGTCTCCTCGTTGGTCCGAACCCCACGCTGTTCTATGTGGGCGTCGGTATGTTCGGCATCGGCTACTCGGCCCTGAACGTGGTGCCCCCGCTGACCTGCCAGCAGGCCTTCGGCGACAAGGACTACGCGAACATCTTCTCTATCGTTGCTACCGGTCTGAATGTGTTCTCCGGCTTCGCCGCCCTCATCTACGCTCAGATCTTCGACATCACCGGGTCCTTCGCTGGCGCGTTCTGGATGAACATCATCTTCTACGTGGTCATCTGCGTGCTGGCTCTCGTCATCGTGCCCATGGGCCGTCGCGCCTGGGCCAACAAGTAGACAAGGTCTTACTTCACCAAGCGGGCTGAGGCTGCAAACTCCGCCCGAACGAAAGGCGCCCTCCTTTGAACTGCCTCCCATTTCTTGGACACGAGAAATGGGAGGCTTTCTTTATGACAGGAAGACCACTTTGCGATGCGGAGCTGCGGCGGCGCGCCGTCAGGCTCTACGAGGAGGGACACGGACGCGACGTGATCGCGCGTCTGGTCGGCGCCCCCGAGGGAACTGTGAGAGAATGGCTGGACACCTACAGGTCCGTCGGCATAGGAGCCCTGTCCGCCATGGGAGCAAAGAAGAAGACCTACTCGTTCGATACCAAGGTGGCCGCCGCGAGGGCGGTCGCGGACGATGGCCTGACCGTGCCAGAGGCCATGGCCCGGTTCGGAATTGCCTCCTCCAGCCCCCTGCGGAAGTGGCTGAGAGCCTACCGGGAGGGCGGACCG
>NZ_AUGK01000008.1 GCF_000422625.1 Adlercreutzia mucosicola DSM 19490
GCGCGGGGGCGTCCCCCTCGCCGGCGCCATCGCCGCCCTGCGCGGGGGCGTCGGGGGCCGGCGCCGGCGCGGGCTCCTCGTCCGCGAAGGCGGGGATAGGAGCAACCAACATGCTCAGGGAAAGAGCACCGGCCAGCAAGCAGCGCGAGAGCCTTTCCGTTGATAACGACACCATCTTGATCTTGCTACTCATACGCAATCACCCCTTACAAATAACATATACCGCCATCGACTATTCCCAGGTTGAGTGGCAAGAACCCTAGCCCACTCCATCCCAAAGTCCGGAAGAATCCACGTAATAGTTCCCCACCCAAGCGTCCGTGACCATGGCACCAGAGTCGCCTACGTAGTAATTGCCCACCCAGCTGTTGGCCAGCATCGCGCCCGAGTTGCTCAAGTAGTACCATCGGCCGTCTACCAGGCTCCAGCCAACGGCCATGGCGCCCGAGGACTGCAAGTAGTACCAGACGCCGTCCACCAGCTTCCAGCCGGTGGCCATGTCGCCGGCGGGATTCAGGTAGTACCAGGCGCCGGCAAGCCACACCCAGCCAGTCGCCATAGACCCGTCACCGTAAAGGTAGTACCAGACGCCGTCCACCAGCTTCCATCCAGTGGCCATGGACCCGTCACCGTAAAGGTAGTACCAGACGCCGTCCACCAGCTTCCATCCGGTGGCCATGTCGCCGGCGGGATTCAGGTAGTACCAGGCGCCGCCCACCTGCTTCCAACCCGTGGCCATCGCCCCAGAGGCATTCAGGTAGTACCAGCAACCAGACACCCTCTGCCAACCAGTCATATTGGCGCCTATGGAGTCGCGGAGATACCATGCGCCACCGTCGTACACCCATCGGACTGCTCCTTGGGGCTGAGACGAAGCTGCCTGGGTAATAAGCGCGCCCGAGGAGGAGAACTGATAAATCTCGCCGTCGATAGTCTGCTGACCCGTGACCATTGCGCCGGTCTGAGGAGCAAGGTAGTAGCTCTCGCCATCAATATCCCGCCATCCCGTCTGCATAATGCCCACGTTGTTCAAGTAGTACCAATTGCCATCGACGAAAGCCCAGCCGGTCTTCATGGATCCATCATCTGCGGCACCGAAGTAATAGCGCGCATTGGCAAGTTGCACCCAACCGCTCTGCATGACGCCCTTATCGTTAAGATAGTACTGTCTCTCTTTAATGCGCTGCCATCCCTTAAGGTAGTTTCCCGCGCTGTCCCTCAGATACCACAGGCCGTCTTTTTGCTCCCAGATCTTCTGACGGGGCATTAGCTCATCGAAGTTGACGTAGGAAAAGTTGACATCGCAATACTTCGCTGGTGTTCCGTTGACAAGACCAATGCTCGTAAACTGCCAGATATCAGTTGCCTCGACCCCGCTGGACGAGGAACCCCAGGAATAGCGGGCAACCCAGCGCGACCATCCTGCCCTCTTCATATTCTCCGAAGTAAACGCCGGATCAACGAGGACATTGCTGAACCAATCTGGATTCGAATAGATTCCCACGCTGTATCCCGCAGATTGCATGCCATCGCAATAGGCCTTCGCGATTTGCCCCAAGAGGGCAGAATCCAGCACGCGTTGGCTTTTGTCCTCCATGTCGTAATAAACGGGGAGATCGAGATCAGCCGGAGTAAGACCGGCGTTGCTGAGTTGCCGCAGCGTATGGGCAACCTCATTTTGAACGGACTTCCCCTCGCCCGTCAGTTTCTGCGCGCGGGCATATAGATAGACGCCCACTTTTATGCCCTGCTCCTTAGCGCCCTTGACATTCCGAGCGAACCAAGGGTCATCAAAGGTCGGGCCATCCCCGCACCGAATGATCGCGAACGTGATGCCATCCGATTTGACCTGCGCCCAATCGATCGCAGAGTAGGTTCCCCTCTTTTCGTTGTTGTAGTAGGAGACGTCGATTCCCACCTCGCGAACACCAGGAGCCGTGATGATCGTCCCTGCTTCCGTGGGGGTTCTGCGGTAGACATACTTCCCCACCCCATTAGCCTGGGACCATGTCGCGCGATAGGAATCGCCCACATCGGAAAATGCGCCGTAGGGCACTATGCCCGATTCCTCGGAGAGCTCCAGCAGCAGGCTTTCAGGGTACCCCTCCTTAAAACGCCAACTTTCAGCCGGCTCACCGCAGCCTCCATCAGAAACAGAGGACATGTCCCCAAAGAAGCCCTCGACCTCGTCAGCAAAAGCAAGTGTCGGGACGCTTGCAACCAGCGCAGATGCCAAAACGATCTTGGCGAAAGTTCCCGCAATTGTGTGTCGAGCCAAAGCCTTGCCTCCTTCAGCACTTGCAACAGCGCAAGGGGACGCCGCGACCTGTGACAGCAGAATCTGCTGACACCCTGTCGTCTGGCCCAAAAGCGTCAAATCGCTTTGGCCGTATCAGCGCAAACCGATGCATTCGAGAGCGGCCCAGCGAGCTCCCGAGTCATCAAATCGCGCCGATCCAAAGACCCGATCTCGTTCGCAAATCCCATCGCGAACGATTTCTTCTTCCCCTTAGCTTAGTTCTCTCTTTTGCCCTTTTCCCATTTGGAAGCGGCCACTCAGACTGCCTCAAGGGCTTTGACAGCATAGCACCCCCCCCCCCGCACTTTTCAACTGCTTTCTACCGATCTCACGCCAGACGGTTTCTTTCTTGCTTCTTGCGACCAACTGGGGGGACGGTTCCAAGACACAAAAAAGCCCCGCCGGATGGCGGGGCTTAAGGCGACCCTCAGGTCAGGCGACGCAAGCGCTCGGGCTCGGACTACGCCTGGAAAATCTCGATGGTCTCGCCCTCGGCCAGGGTGACCATGGCCTTCTTCCAGGTACGGGTACGACCCTCCTGGTAGCGAACGCGCTTCGGCTTCGACTTCACGTTCAGGGTGTTCACCTTGACCACCTTCACCTTGAAGATAGCCTCGATGGCCTGGCGAATCTCGACCTTGTTGGCGTCCTTGGCAACCTCGAAGGTGTACACGTTGTTCTCCATGGCATCGTAGCTGTGCTCCGTGATGACGGGGCGGATGATGACGTCGCGGGGATCCTTCTCCATTATGCAAGCACCTCCTCGATGCGGGCCAGGCACGGCTCGGCGATGACGAGCACCTTGTTGTCAATGAGCTCGTAGGTATTGATATCGCCCACCGGCAGGATGTTCACCTCGGGGATGTTGCGGAAGGACAGGAACGCCTCGATGTCCTCGTTGCCGATGACCACGCAGATGCGCTTGCCTTCCAGACCCAGGGCCTTGATCAGCGCCACGGCGTCCTTGGTGCAGGGCTTCTCGAAATCGAAGTCCTTGACCACCACGAGCTCGCCGTCGGCCAGCTTCGCGGACAGGGCGCTGCGCATGGCCAGCTTGATCTCCTTCTTGTTGACCTTCTGGTCGTAGGAGCGGGTGTGCGGGCCGAACACGGTACCGCCGCCAGTCCACTGGGGAGCGCGGATGGTACCCTGGCGGGCACGACCGGTGCCCTTCTGACGCCACGGCTTCTTGCCGCCGCCGCGGACCATGCCGCGGGTGCGCGTGTTAGCGGTGCCCTGACGCCAACCGGCCTGCTGCGCCTTCACGGTGCGGTGCATGACAGGCACGTTCGGCTCGATACCGAACACGGCGTCGTTCACATCGACCGTGCCGGCGGCAGCGCCCTTCACGTCCTTAATCTCAATAGTTGCCATAATTTCTGTAACTCCTTGTTACCGATCGATTCACTAAGCCATGCGCACGCGCACGATGCCGTTCTTGCCGCCGGGGACAGCGCCCTTCACGAGGATCAGGTTCTGCTCCTCGTCGATGCGCACGACCTCGAGGTTCTTCACGGTCACGGTATCGCAGCCCATGTGGCCCGGCAGGCGCAGGCCCTTGAACACGCGAGAGGGCGTGGCGCACTGGCCGACGGAACCGGGAGCGCGGTGGAAGTGCGCGCCATGGCCGCCCGGGCCGCCGGCAAAGCCGTAGCGCTTCATGACGCCGGCAAAGCCCTTGCCCTTGGACGTACCGGTGACGTCCACCTTCTTCACCTCGGCGAAGGCAGCCACGGTCTGGGTGTCGCCCACCTTGTACTCGCCGGCATTCTCCACGCGCACCTCGCGCAGGTAGCGCTTCGGCTCGGCGCCCTGCTTGTCGAAGTGACCCTGCATGGGGCGGTTCACGCGGCGCGGCTTGATGTAGCCGAAGCCCATCTGCACGGCCTCGTAGCCGTCGGTGTCCACGGTCTTCACCTGGCACACCGTGTTCGGCTCAGCCTGAATAACGGTCACAGGAACGATGCGGTCCTGGTCGTCGAAGATCTGGGTCATGCCGATCTTCTTGCCATAGATAGCGTTAATCACAGCACTTCCCTCCTTACAGCTTGATCTCGATGTCAACGCCAGCGGGAAGATCGAGACGCATCAGGGAGTCAACCGTGTTGGGGGTCGGCTCCAGGATGTCGATGAGGCGCTTGTGGGTGCGCATCTCGAACTGCTCGCGGGAGTCCTTGTTCACGTGGGGCCCGCGGATGACGCAGTACAGGTTGCGCTCCGTCGGCAGCGGAATAGGACCGGAAACCTTGGCACCCGTCTTCTGAGCGGTATCGACGATGAGGCGCGTGGACTGATCCACGATCTCATGATCGTACCCCTTCAGGCGGATGCGAATCTTCTGACTTGCCACTTACATTACCTCCAAATAGAAGTTGCTGACGGGCGCCCTAGGCGTTGCCGCCGGCCTTGCTGATGATCTCGTCCTGGACGGACTTGGGCACGGGCTCGTAGGAGTCGAACTGCATGGTGTACACCGCGCGGCCCTGGGTGCCGCTGCGCAGGTCGGTCGCGTAACCGAACATGTTGCCCAGCGGAACCTTGGCCTCGATGACCACGGCGCTCCCACGCTGCTCCTGGCCCTGGATGAGGCCGCGGCGGGACGGGATATCGCCCATGACGAAGCCGGTGTACTCCTCGGGAGTCTCCACCTCGACGGCCATGACGGGCTCCAAAATGACCGGGTTGGACTTGCGCAGGGCGTCCTTGATGGCCATGGAGCCGGCCACCTTGAAGGCAGCTTCCGAAGAGTCAACATCGTGGTAGGAGCCGTCGATGAGCTCCACCTTCACGTCCTCGACCGGGTAGCCGGCCAGCACGCCGGAGTTCAGCGCCTCCTGGATGCCCTTGTCGATGGAGGGGATGTACTCCTTGGGCACCACGCCGCCGACGATCTTGTTCACGAACTCGTAGCCGGCACCGGGCTCCTGCGGGTACATGTTGATGACCGCATGGCCGTACTGGCCGCGACCGCCGGACTGGCGGACGAACTTGCCCTCGGCGTTCAGCACCTCGTGGCCCGGACGCTCGCGGTAGGAAACCTGGGGCTTGCCCACGTTGGCCTCTACCTTGAACTCGCGCAGCAGGCGGTCGACGATGATCTCCAGGTGCAGCTCGCCCATGCCAGCGATGATGGTCTGGCCGGTCTCGTGGTTGGTGGACACGCGGAAGGTGGGGTCCTCCTCGGCCAGCTTGGCCAAAGCCACGCCCATCTTGTCCTGCTCGGCCTTGGTCTTAGGCTCCACGGCAATGTCGATAACCGGATCGGCGAACTCCATGGACTCCAGAATGATCGGCGCGTTGTCGGCGCACAGGGTGTCACCGGTGGAGGTGTCCTTCAGACCCACGACGGCGACGATGTCGCCAGCCTGGCACGAGTCGATGTCGACGCGCTGGTTGGAGTGCATCTGCAGAAGACGGCCGATGCGCTCCTTCTTGTCCTTCACGGCGTTCATCACATAGCTGCCGGCATCCAGGGCGCCGGAGTAGACGCGCAGGTAGGTCAGCTTGCCCACGTAGGGGTCGGTCATGATCTTGAAAGCCAGGGAAGAGAACGGGGCCTTCACGTCGGCCGGACGCTCCTCTTCCTCGCCGGTCTCGGGGTTGGTGCCCTTGATGGCCGGGATGTCCACCGGGGACGGCATGTAGTCGACCACGGCGTCCAGCAGCTCCTGCACGCCCTTGTTCTTGTAGGCGGAGCCCACGAACACGGGGTTGATCTGGCAGGCGATGACGCCCTTGCGGATGGCGGCCTTCAGCTCGTCGACGGTGACCTCTTCCTCCATGAGGACCTTCTCCATGAGCGCATCGTCGCAGTCGGCGGCGGCCTCCAGAAGCTCCTGGTGGTACAGTTCGGCGTCCTCGAGGAACTCGGCCGGGATGGCGTCCATGGGCTCCGGGTAGGTCATGCCCTTGTCGTCGGCCTTGAAGTCCCAGGCGGTCATGGTCACGAGATCCACGATGCCCCAGAAGTTGTCCTCAGCGCCCATGGGGATCTGAGCGGCAACGGCCTTCGCGTCAAGGCGGTCGCGCATGGTCTGGATGGCATGGAAGAAGTCGGCGCCCACACGGTCGTACTTGTTGATGAAGGCGATGCGGGGCACGCCGTAGCGCTCAGCCTGGCGCCACACGGTCTCGGACTGCGGCTGCACGCCGGCCACGGCATCGAACACGGCCACGGTGCCGTCGAGCACGCGCAGGGAGCGCTCCACCTCGGCCGTAAAGTCCACGTGGCCGGGGGTGTCGATGATCTGGAAGCGGTACTCCTTGCCGCCGGCAGCGCCACCGGGGTACTTCCAGAAGCAGGTGGTGGCAGCAGCGGTGATGGTCACGCCGCGCTCCTGCTCCTGGACCATCCAGTCCATGGTAGCGGCGCCGTCGTGCACCTCGCCGATCTTGTGGGTCTTGCCCGTGTAGTAGAGGATGCGCTCGGTCGTGGTGGTCTTGCCTGCATCGATGTGGGCCATGATGCCGATGTTGCGCGTATCCTTCAGATCAATTTTAGCCATATATCACACCAGCCTTAGAAGCGGTAGTGCGAGAACGCACGGTTAGCCTCGGCCATCTTGTACATATCCTCGCGCTTCTTCACGGCGGCGCCGGTGTTCTCGGAAGCGTCGATGATCTCGTTGGCGAGACGCTGGATCATGGTGTGCTCCTTGCGCTTGCGCGAGAAGTCGACGATCCAGCGGATGGCCAGAGTGGTGGCGCGACGGGAGTTGACCTCCATCGGCACCTGGTAGGTAGCGCCGCCCACGCGCTTCGGCTTGCACTCGAGGGTGGGGCGCACGTTGTCCATGGCCTTCTTGAACACGGCCAGCGGATCCTCGCCGGTCTTCTCGGCGACCAGATCGAAGGCGCCGTAGACGATGTTCTCGGCGATGGACTTCTTGCCGTCAAGCAGGACCTTGTTGATCAGCTGCGTGACGAGACGGTTGTTGAACTTTGCGTCCGGCTGCGTTTCGCGGCGGACTGCTGCTGCACGACGCGGCATGTAGTTTCTCCTTTTGCTTCTGCGCGCTTCGGGACGGTGCCCCGTCCATTAGGCCGAACCCTTCGGCCCGCGCGGCTTAACGAATGTTATTTCGGGCGCTTGGCGCCATAGCGGCTGCGGGCCTGCTTGCGGTTGTCCACCGCAGCGCAGTCGAGCGCCGCGCGGATGACCTTGTAACGGACACCGGGAAGGTCCTTTACACGGCCGCCGCGGATGAGCACCATGGAGTGCTCCTGGAGGTTGTGGCCCTCGCCGGGGATGTAGGCCGTGACCTCCATACCGTTGACGAGACGCACGCGGCAGACCTTGCGAAGAGCGGAGTTCGGCTTCTTCGGGGTGGTGGTGTACACGCGAGTGCACACGCCGCGCTTCTGCGGGTTGCCCTTGAGAGCCGGGGTCTTCGACTTGTCGACCGACTTCTTGCGGCCCTTGCGGACCAGCTGGTTGATTGTAGGCAAGACTCTTTTCCTTTCCTTTTATCCACGAGCTTACACTGCACAAAACAAGCGCCTCCCAGAGGCGCGAGGATGCATACTACGAGGGTTCCCGCCGTGTGTCAAACGCCACGCACCCGGGCGTGTCCATACCTCCCGTCAGCGGCACAAAATGTTCACAAACGGGATGGAAAGCCAGCTGCCAGGAGTCGGGTACAGGGAGGCCGGGAACCAAACCCGTCGTTTGCGACCATGGATTTGACCAGGTAAAATGTCACATAATACCTGGTAGATCGCCTATGGAAAACGGGGCGCAAACGAGGGGTTTGGTTCCCCAGCGGCAGGACAGGGGCCGTCGCGGGTCGCGGGCGGCCCGAGGG
Source organism: Adlercreutzia mucosicola DSM 19490 (assembly GCF_000422625.1). Lineage (GTDB taxonomy): Bacteria > Actinomycetota > Coriobacteriia > Coriobacteriales > Eggerthellaceae > Adlercreutzia > Adlercreutzia mucosicola. Next base: position 8,104 of record NZ_AUGK01000008.1, read on the forward strand.
CTGCCCCTACGGGAGGGATCCGACCGGAGGTCCCCCGATACCGGCCCCTACCGGGCGTATTCGGCGATGATGGCCTCTACGTAGCGGGCCATATTCTGAAGATCGGCCACTTCGATGTACTCGTCGGTGCTGTGGAAGTTGGTCATGCCTATCCCTAAGGTGATGGCGTCGGCCCCCTTGGTGCCCAGCACGTTGGCGTCGGCGCCGCCACCCGAGAGAGCGTGGCGCACCGGTAGGCCGCAGGCGGCCGCGGCGGCCTCCAGGTGACCCACGATGGCGTCACCCGACTCGTGCACGGCGGCGGGGTAATCCAGGGTCCAGGCCACCTCCACCGCACCGCCGAGGCGTTCGGCGGCCTCCTCCAAAGCCGCGGTCATGGCATCGCGCTGGGCGAGCACGCGGCTCTCGTACAGCGAGCGGCACTCCCCTTCCAGGGTACAAGCGGCTGGCACGATGTTCACGGCCACGCCGCCCTCGATGTGGCCGACGTTGGCCGTGGTGCATTCGTCAATGCGGCCGAGCGGCATGGCGGCCACGGCCGCGCCGGCGATGGCGATGGCCGACACACCCGCCTCCGGCTCCACACCGGCGTGGGCCGCGCGGCCCTCCACCCGGGCCCGCAGCGTCCAGTGATAGGGCGCGCCCATGATAACGGTGCCCGGCGCGCCATCGGCATCCAGCACGAACAGCGGCACCGGCTCAGCCGTGACCGCGCCGTCGCCCAGAAGCCCCGCAGCAGCGGTGCCCCGCGAGGCGGCCGGCAAATCGGCCGGCCATGCCAGGGCATCCGGCGCCAGAGCCGAGGAGCCCAACAGGCTCTGCTCCTCGCAGGTGGTCAACAGCACCGTGATGTCGGGCCGCGGCGCACCGGATTCCAGCGTGGCGCGCACGCCCTCGAAGATGGCGGCGATACCGGCCTTGTCGTCGGCCGACAGGATGGTCTCCCCCGCCGAGGCCACCACTTCGGCCATGCGGCAGGTCACCTCGTCGCAGATATGACGCGTCTCCACCACGGCCTCGATGCCCGCGCAGGGCTTCACCGTGTCCAGATGGGCCGAGAACGCCACGCGCCCTGGCACCGTGCCCGGCAGATGCGCGATGAGATTGCCCGTGTCCGACCCCGTAACGGGTGCCGTCGCGTCGAAGGTGACGGCAAATCCCATCTCGGCCAGTCGCTCGGCACAGTAAGCCGCCATCGGCGCCTCATGCCACGACGGGCTCTCGATGACCACCATCTCCAAAAACGAATCAAGCACACGCTGGGAGTTCATAGGGTTCCTTTCTTTCCTCGGTTCCGGCTTCGTCTGCACAGCCAGAGAAGAGCAACGGGGGCGACGGCATCGTCGGCGATCCTCCCTGAAAAACAAAGCAGAGCCCGATCAGGGGGCGAGGGTCCGCGCGCAGATTCCGCAGCGAACGGAACAGTCCAGTGGACTGTTCCGCCGAGCGAGGACTGCCCGAGCACGGCGCCCTTGCCCCCTGGTCGGGCCCGAAGGGACGGATCGGTCGTTCTACGAAGCCAGAATCGGCGCCGCCACCTGCTTCTTGCGGGACAGCACGCCCGGCATCCAGTTGCCGCCCTCGCAGCACTCGATGTCGAAGACGCGGTTCACGCGGGCGGTGTCGCCCTCCACGATGAACTGCGAGCCCTCGGCCAAGATGTCGGTGGCCATCAGCAGGGCGAACTCGTAGCCGTTGTCGTCCACGAGCTTCCGCATGTGCTCGCGAATCTCGGCCTCGCGGCCCATCACGGTGGGCAGGTCCACGGTCTCGCGCTGGGCGATGAGCACGGTCACGTCGTCGCTTACCTTGAACTCCTTGGAGTCGGCCTCCACCAGCTTGGCGATGGGCATGGTGCGCTCGCCGCCTCGGGTGCGGAAGATCTCCATGCCGAAGTCCACGGCGGAAAGCCCCAGTTTGTCGGCCAGGAAGTTCACCTGCTCCACGTCGACCGGGGTGCAGGTGGGCGACTTCATGATGACGGTGTCGGTGAGGATGGCCGACAAGAGCACCATGGCGATGGAGTCGGGCATCTCGATGCCGGTCTGGCGGAACTGCAGCGTGACGATGGTGGCCGTGGAGCCGATGGGCAGGTTCAGGAACAGGATGGGATTGGCCGTGGAGATGTCGGCGATGCGGTGATGGTCGATGACCTCTACCACCTCGGCGTTCTCGATGCCGGGAGCAGCCTGGGCGATCTCATTGTGGTCCACAAGGATCACCTGCTGCTTCACTTCCTCGCCATCGCGCTCGACGGGGTTCACGTTGTCGATGAGCACCGGCTCGGGGATATTGTTGCGCTCCAGCATCCAGGCGCTCTCCACGGGCAGGGGGCCCAGACGGGCGGGGACGTACTCCACGCCGGCCTCGCCATCGCGGGCGGCCAGCGCGTTCTTCAGATGCGCGTATCCCACCGCAGCGGAAATGGAGTCGTTATCGGGATTGCGGTGGCCCACGACGAGAATCTTGGCAGACATGAGTGCCCCTTTCTGTACCTGTAGCAATTTACGGTTTTGAGGCAGTATACCCCTCCCGCGCGCCTCTGGCGATGGGCTATGATAGCGTTTCCCGAGGAAAACAACGACCCGAGCGGCTGACGGCGCACTCGCCGACGCCGGTTACGCAAGCGCCCGGCCCTGCAGGGCCCCTGGAAGGAGAAGGTCATGAAAACATACGGCCTGCGCGACATCATCGGCCCGATCATGGTGGGCCCGTCCAGCTCGCACACGGCTGGCGCCCTGCGCATCGCCTCCATCGCGCGAAAGCTGTTCGGCGGCACGCCCGCCACGGCCCGCTTCACCCTGTACGGGTCGTTCGCCGCCACCGGCAGCGGACACGGAACCGACAAGGCGCTCGTGGCCGGCATCATCGGCCTGGCCGCCGACGACCCCAATGTGTCGCGCTCCTTCGAGCTGGCCGAAGAAGCCGGCGTGGCCATCGACATCGTGTGGGACACCACCACCGCCCGCGACCACCCCAACACCGTGGACGTGCACTGCGAGGACGGCGACGGCAACGTGCTCGATATGCGCGGCGTGTCCATCGGCGGCGGGGCCGCAGTCATCCGCCGCATCAACGGTATCGACGTGGACATCACCGGCGAGCACACGAGCGTGGTGGTGCACCAGCACGACGTGCGAGGCGTGCTGGCCCACATCTCCTCGGTGCTGGCCAGCTGCGGCATCAACATCGCCACGGCCAACTTGCACCGCACCGAGAAGCGCGGAGACGCCTTCACCGTGTTGGAGACCGACGACGACGTGGACGGCAAGGTGCGCGAGTACCTTATCCTGCATCCCGATATCCTGAACGCCCGCGTCATCCCCGCCATGAGCGCCACCGACGGCGAGCCGGTGGAGGTGCCCGCCGACGCCGACGAGGTGTTCGCGCGCTGGAACTACACGAGCGGCGCCGAGCTTCTTGCCCTGTGCGAGCGCGAGGGCGCGACCATCGCCGAGGCCTTCCGCGCCCGAGAGGAGGCCCTGTGCGCCAAGCAGGGCGCGAGCGCCGACATCGATGCCTATCTCGACCGCGTGCTGGCCGTGATGGACACGGCGGCCACCACCCCCATCACCGCACCGGAGCGCTCCATCGGCGGCCTTATCGGCGGCGAGGCGGCGAAGGTGACGGAAAGCTTGAACGGCGACGATAAGAAGCGCCACCTGATGGACCCCCTGACCGCCCAGGCGGCCATCTACGCCTTGGCCACCCTGGAGACCAATGCCAAGATGGGCATCATCGTGGCCACCCCCACGGCCGGCTCCTCGGGCGTTTTGCCCGGCGTGCTGCTGGCCATGCGCGACGTGCGCGGATACAGCCACGACGAGCTGCGCGAGGGCATCCTCACGGCGGCGGCCGTGGGCTACATCGTGGCCCGCAACGCCAGCGTATCGGGGGCCGAGGGCGGCTGCCAGGCCGAGGTGGGCAGCGCGGCGGCCATGGCGGCCGCGGCGGCCGTGGCCATGGCGGGCGGCACGCCGACCCAGGCGCTGGACGCCGCGTCGAACGTGATCCAATGCCTGCTGGGCCTGGTGTGCGACCCGGTGGGCGGCCTGGTGGAGCTGCCCTGCCAGAAGCGCGACGCCACCGCCGCGCCCGTGGCGCTGGTCTGCGCCCAGATCGCGCTGGCGGGCGTGGAGAATCTCGTGCCCTTTGACGAGAACGTGGCCGTGATGGACAAGGTGGGCCGCGAGCTGCCCATGGAGCTGCGCGAAACCGCCCGCGGCGGCATCGCGGCCGCCCCTTCCGCCTGCCGCTTCTGCGCGGGGTGCTAGGCCGACCGCGTCGATGGATTTCACCAGGAATGCGTTGATGGCATCGCTGAGGCTCATGGCCCAATGGGCGTACACATCAGCAGCCTGCGCCTTGACGTCGGGCACCACACAGGCTTTGATTTCCGCAAAGCGAGGGGCCCGGGTTGCGCGAGGCGGGCCCCTCGCTTTGCGTGCGGGTGCGGTACGGCCCCGCCAGCCTCATTCCCCTATGCGCAGGGCAAGCTCGCGTACGCAGGGGCCGGCTTCGGATTCTTGCACGGTGCAGATGGAGTCGGCGACCACCGCGCCGCCTCTCTCCGCCTCCTCGCGATGGCGCGGGTGGAAGACGAGGGTCGCATCGTCTTCCCGCTGACAGGGGATACCGCACCCGCCGAAGCGCACCTGCACTGCGGTCACATCTTGGTCGAACACCTTGGCGACGTGGTAGAACCCATCGCCCTCCAGCCGGTACAGGCGATCGTCCAGCGGATAGCGGCGGTTCACCTGCAGCACCTGGTCGATGTTCTTGTTCGCGAGCGAGCAGTAGTGCACGCCCAAACCCAGGCCCTCGTCCAGGGCGAACTCCAACAGGCCCAGGCAGGCCTCGTCACTGCCGGCCACGGGCAGGGCACCAGCGTACTCGTACTCGTAGAGCACCTCGAAGGGCGGGTTCTTGATGGAGAACCCGCGGCGCGCGAACTCGTCCCAGCGGTGCAGCGGATAGCAGAACTCCAGCAGGTTGATCCCGTCGACGCCCTGCGCGTCCAGGGCGCGCAGCAACGAGCGCATTGCCTCTTCCTGACCGGGAATCACCGGCATCTCCACCATCACCGCAGGCACGATGTCCCGCGCCACCGCAATGGCCCCAAGCACCTCCTCCACCGCGCGCTCGCCCTCGTCCAGCTTCACGCTGAAACGGATCTCATCGAGGCCGCGGGTCTGGGCCTCGCGCGCGAAGGCGGCGTCGAAGCCCTCGCCGGCCGTGTACAGGCGCACGTGGGCCGCAGGCGCGCCCTTGTGCACATGGGCCAGAAAAGCGAGGGTCTTGTCCTTGCACAGCAAAGGCTCGCCGCCGGTCAGTCCCACATGGGTCACGGCGTCCACCTCGGCGACGAACCGGTCGAAGCCGCCGCGCCAGTCGGCGTCCTCGCGCACGTGGCGCTCGTAGTTCACCTGATTGGGGTTGAAGCAGAAATAACAGCCCCGATGACACCGCAGGTTGATGTAGAACGTGCGGCTCCCGCAATCCCCCACGCAGGCCCGGCACGCGCTGGAGAGAAAGCCCGTCGAAACCGAGGCGCCCCCGTTCATGAAGCGCGCCCCCTTCGCCGCCAGCCGTTCCATCGTGGCGGCCCGCAGCTCTCGCTGCGCGGCGGTCAACGGCGGCGCGAAGCCGATTCCATCAGCCTGGAGCCCGTCCACAAACTCCTCCGCGATGGCCGCGTACTCGCCCAGCCAGTAATCCAGCGTCGGCCGCCCCGTCGTCGCCATGGCTCCCCCCTTCGCCCCATCGGTTCTATCCTAACTAATCCTAAGATTAGTCTTGAAATCCTATGATTAGTATACTACACTTCGTTCCGTTGAGATCAATTGGTTTCTCAGGAAGGGGCGAAGCCGCCGACGCGCGCTTCGCAAAAGGGAGGGAATCGGAGCTGGTCTCTTAGGCCAAGGGGACTCGCTTCCACTCTCCTGTCGACAGGAGGAGATATGGAAACACCCAGCACTCAGCTGACGCGCCGGTCGTTCCTCACGACCACGGCCCTCGCCGCCGGCGCCCTCGCTGCCTCCGGCATGGCCGGCTGCAGCAGCGTGGACACCTCGGGCGACGCCGCCAACGATCTGGCCTCGACGGCCGGACAGGAAGAGACCTACATCGGCACCTGCCATGGCAACTGCGGCGGTCGCTGCGCCCTGAAGGCCACCGTGCGCGAGGGCAAGATCGTCAGCACCCTGCCTATGGAATTTCCCAACGAGAACAAGGGTCTGCGCGTGGGCTGCGTCAAGGGCGTCTCGAACCCGCTGCGCATCTACGGCCCCTCGCGCCTCATGTACCCCATGAAGCGCGCCGGCGAGCGCGGCAGCGGCGAGTGGGAGCGCATCACCTGGGACGAGGCCATCGAGCTGTTCGCCAACCAGCTGAAGGCCAGCATGGAGACTTACGGCGGCGCATCCAACATGTGGCAGGGCGGCGCCGGCAACATGAACGGCATTCTGAACGGCACCCCCACCGGCATCATCAACAGCGCCATGATGCCCGACGGCACCATCGCCCCGCTGCCGTCCTTTAACGCGGGCTTCGCCAATTCGCGCCTGATCCAGAAGACCGGTGGCACGGTGCTGTCAGTCGGCCACGACATGGCCGGCATCGTCTTCTGCTTCGTGCACCTGTCCTCCCCGCAAAGCGCCGTGGAGGACCTGGCCAATGCCAAGACCATCGTCGCCTGGGGCGCCAACCCCGCCGAGGCCTCGTTCTGCCGCGCGGCCTGGAACGCCATCTGCACCGGTCGAGAGAACGGCGCGAAGCTGATCGCCATCGACCCGCTGCTGTCCACCACGGCGGCCCACGCCGACGAGTGGGTGCCGGTGCGCACGGGCACCGACGCGGCCCTGATGTGCGCCATGGTGCACTATATCGTGGACAACGATCTCGCGAACTGGGACTACGTGAAGAACAAGTCGGTCGCCCCCTTCCTCATCGACGAGGCCGGCGCCTACCTGCGCCTGTCGAGCCTCGGTCAGGCCGAGGCCGGCACCGATGCGGACGTGCCCGTGGTATGGGACGAGGACGCCCAGGCCTTCGTGGCCCACGCTACCGCCACCAACCCGGCCATCCGCGGCACCTTCGACGCCAACGGCGTGGCCGTGCGCACGGTCTTCGACGCGGCGCTGGAGAACATCGCCCCCTTCACCGTGGAATTCGCCGCCAACGAGTGCGGCATCCCGGCCGCCCAGATCGAGAACCTGGCGCGCACCGTGGCCACCGAGGGCCCCACGAGCTTCTACATCAACTACGGCCTGGAGCACACCTACGAGTCGTGGCGCATCTACTTCCTCATCGGCCTTCTGGCGTCCCTCACGGGCAGCGTGGGCATTCCCGGCGGCTCCTACGTGGGCTCCATCAACCTCGGCCATGAGAGCGCGACCATGTTCAAGCAGCCGACCACCTTCAACGAGGACGACTTCACCCTGGAAGACGCCGTACCCGGCGGCCACTTCACCGGCGACTGGATCGCGCAGATCGCCGAGACGGGCCAGTGGGCCGGACAAGACTTCCATATGGGCACGCTCGTGAACATGTGCGCGAACCCGCTCGACAACTTCTCGGGCTCCTCCGCGCTGCTGAAGGCCTACGACAAGATCGACTACATCGTCACCATCGATACCATCATGACCACCACGGCCCACTACTCCGACCTGGTGCTCCCCTGCTGCATGCCGTGGGAAACCTACGAGTACATCGAGGGCGGCATCTTCGAGCAGAAGGCCATCGACCCGGTGGGCGACGCGAGGTCCGACTTCGACATCATCAAGGCCGTGGCCGAGAAGATGGGCTACGACGATCTCATCGTCGGCGAGGGCACCGATTACCTGCGCCGCTATCTGGACACCCCTGAGAACATCGAGGCCGGCGTGGGCTTCGACGCCCTGTCCGAGAACGGCGTGGTGCTCGGCGACTACAGCTGCGACGCCCATGTGACTCCCGAGTACAATCCCTTCGGGCGCACCCAGTTCTACCTGGAGTACCTCATGCCGCGCGACAACTGGGGCCAGATGTTCGGCCTGCAGGACCGCCTGCCCTACTACAAGCCCTCCATCGAGGCCTACGCGGACAACCCCGATCGGGCGAAGTACCCGCTGTACGGCATGAGCAGCCACGACATCTACCACGGTCAGACACTGTGGAGCCACCACCCCTGGCTCGACGACTTCCGCAAGCTGGACGGGCAGCCCTTCTGCCGCATCCACACCGAGGCGGCCGCCGAGCGCGGTATCAAGACCAGCGACAAGGTGCGCGTGTTCAACGACCACGGTTCGGTGGTGCTGAACGCCTTGGTGACCGAGGGCATTCGCAAGGATTCCGTCTGGGTGCCCCACGGCTTTACCTGGGACGAGTTCGAGGAGGGCTACGCCCAGTCGCTGACGCGCTGGTGCCCCGACGACGTGACGAGCAACAATAACTTCAATGACTGGATCTGCGAAGTCGAGAAGATGTAAGGGGCGCTGACCTATGACGAAATACGGAATGGCCGTTGACACCAAGCGCTGCACGGGCTGCAACATGTGCTCCATGGCGTGCCGCGTCGACCACAATCTACCCACCGAGGTGCTGTACAGCCGGGCCCATACGGAAGGCGGCGAGCACTTCCGCCAGGCCGGCGGCACCTACCCCGACCAGGTGACGATGAAGTTCTACACCCTGGCCTGCCAGCACTGCGACGATCCAGCTTGCGTGGAGATCTGCCCCACGGGCGCCTCGCAGAAGCGCGAGGAGGACGGCCTGGTGCTCGTCGACGGGGAGGCCTGCATCGGCTGCGAGAGCTGCATCGCCGCCTGCCCCTACGAGGGCGTGCGCACCCTCGTGCCGCAAAGCCCCACCTATCCGCTGGATTTCGCCCTGGGCGACGCCGCAGCAGCCGAGCACCTGCCCAATACCGTGGAGAAGTGCACCTTCTGCGCGGAGCGCCTCGACCGGGGCGAGAAGCCGCTGTGCATCGACATCTGCCCGGCCTACGCCCGCACCTTCGGCGATCTGGACGACCCCGAGTCGGAGATCTCGAAGGTGCTGGCGGCCCGCGAGCACGAGCAGCTGCTGGCCGACCAGGGCACTGGTCCGAACGTGTACTTCCTGAAGTAGGGCCCTTGCCCTCAGCACCATCGTCGGCGCCGGCCGCTCGCCCCTCCCTCTGCGATGCGACCGGCGCCCCGTGCACCGAGGCCAGCGGGCGCATGACCCGCTGGCCTCCTCGTTTACGAAAGGTTGTTTCCCATGGAATCCAAGATGACCGCCGAGAGGTGGATGCACCGCGCGAGCGCCTTCGAACTGCTGTCGCTGGCTTTCCTGCTGCCGAGCCGCCCCCTGGCCGAGGCCGTGGCCACCGGCGAGTACGCCGAGGCGGCCGGCGAGGCCTTCGGTCTGGCAGCCCCGGGCGACGAGCGCGTGACCGCGGCCGCGACGCACCTGGCCGCCGCGGCCGACGGCGATGCAGAAGCCACGCTGCACGCCCTGCGCCGCGAGCACACCCGCCTGTTCGTGGGCGAGAAGGAGCCGCCGCTGACCCCCTACGCCGGCGTCTGGCGCGCCCAGCAGCAGGGCCAACGGGGGTTACTGTTCGTCAGCGAGACGTCCCTGGCCATCGAGCGCTTCATGACCCGCTGCGGCGTGGCCAAGGACCTGGATGCCGGCCAGACCAACGACCCGGTGGACCACATCGGCACCATGGCCGAGTTCCTGCAGTTCCTCTGCCTCGTGCAGGCCGAGGCCGTCCGGGCGCCCGCAGGCGCCGCCATCGGCACCGACGACTTCGACACCTTCCTTGCCGAGTATTTTGCGCCCTATGCCACGTGGCTCGCCTCCGAGCTGGGCGCGCAGACGCGCAGCGACTTCTTCAAGGGCGCCGCGCTCTTGCTGGCCGTGGCCGCCGAGCGCTTCTAGGCACGCTGCCGCCCGCAGCGCCCCCTCCCGCCAGGCACTGCTGGACGCGCCCTGGGCCCGGGGCCTAGGAGCCCATCTTCCCCAGGGCGCGCTTCGCCCCCTCGGGCAGCACGTCGCCGAACCCCTCGCTGAAACTGCTGGGCACCACCACGGTGCCCCCGGTTTCGCGCACGCTCTCGTAGAGCAGGTGCATGGCGCGCAGCTTAAGGGCCGCATCCTCGGCCCCGTAGGCACCGTCCAGCCCCTCGATCATCGCGGCGATATCCTGCTCCGCCTCCATGAGGATGAGGCGCGCCTTGCGCCGCTGCTCCGCCTGGGCCTCCAGGCTCATCACATCCTGCAGGTTCTGGGGCAGCAGGATGTCGCGCACCTTCACCGACAGCACCGACAATCCCCACTGGGCCGCCTCATTCTCCAGGGCCTCCTTGATGTCGGCGTCCAGCTGCTCGCGGCGGATGGCCACCTCGGCCGCCGACAAACGGCCGATGGCATCGCGCAGGGCCGCCTGGGCCGCCAGCTCCACGGTGCGGCTGAAGTCGCTGCATTCCGTGCAGGCCGCCTTCGCGTCGTAGACCATCCACAGCAGCACCGCGTTCACGTCCAGCGGCACCAAGTCGCTCGTCAGGGTCTCCTTCGCGTCGAAGGTGGTGGCACGCACGCGGCAGTCGATGCGCGCAGTGTTCTGCTCCACGAAGGGGATGGTCCAGAACAAGCCCGGGCCCGACACGCGGTTGAACTTGCCCAGGCGCAGCACGACCACCCGCTCCCATTGCTGAGCGATGTGCACCCCCATGGCCACGAGCACGGCCGCCGCCAGGGCCACGAAGAACAGCGGCGGCACAATGGCGCCCGCCACGGCCCAGCCGACGGCGAAGATGAGGGCGTACACCAGGGCAAACACCATCAGGGTGAAGGCCACGATGCCCACCGAGGAGGTGCGCTCGCCCGTAGGCTGGCCGCCCTCGTCGGGAACGAACTGCCAGCGCGGGGCGGTCGCGGAGACAGCGGATGAGACAGGCGCTGCAGGGGCGCTGCGACGAGTCATAAAGATCACGCTTCCTTTTCCTGGATGCCGTCAGGGCCGTCGGCCGCGACGAACTCGATGATGTTGGTGCCCGGCACCATGCGCGCCCGGGCCTCGTCCATCTTCAGCTTCTGCACGTAGCGCTTCATCTGGTTCAGCGTGTCGTCGTAGCTCAGCCCGCAGGCCTTGCACGCCTGCAGGCAGTCGCGCAGCAGCGCCGTCACTTCCTCGCGCTCCTCGTTGCCCGCCGACGACAGCGCGTCCGACACGAACACGCCCTTGCCCCGCACCGACTTCACGTAGCCGTCCGAGGCCAGACTGAGATAGGACTTGTTCACCGTGTTGAAGTTGATGGACAGCGCCACGGCCAACTCGCGGATCTTCGGCAGCTGGTCGCCCGGCTTCAGGCGCCCGGCGCTGATCAGATAGGCCAGATGGCGCCGCAGCTGTAGCCACAGGGGGCTCGTGGAATCGGGGTCGGGCTGAAAGGTAAACTCGTCCGCTGAAATGATGGCCATGACATTCACACTCCCATGAGGTATACCACCGGGTGCGTCCCGGCGTTCACGATGCAGTATCTCATCAGCAGCGCGCCCGCGACCACGAGAACAGCCACGACCGCGAAAAACGGCAGGGAAGGTGCGTGGCGGCGGCCCACTTCCAGCCCCAGGGGCAGCGCCAATCCCGCGCCGACCACGGCGACCCAGAACAAAGGCGCACCCGCGCCCGCCGCCACATCGAGGGCCGCTACGCGCTGGGCCGCCGCGAAGGAATCCACACCCGCATCCAGCAGTGGCAGAACCACCACCAGGGCCAAACACAGCATCTCCAATCCGATAACGGCGGCATCGACGGCCACCAAGGGCCGCAGCGCCCGCGCCAAGGCGGGCCATGCGCCACCGGCCCAGGCGACAAGCGGCGTCAGCGCCAAACCGCACGACAGCGACGAGCAGAGGAACAGCGGAGGCAGCCACGGCGTGTGCCAAAAGGCCACCGCCGGGATGTCGGCCAGAAACAGTCCCGTGTACAGCGCCACCACCACGCCCGCCGCCAGCAGCAGACCGTGGGCGGCGCGATAGACCGCCCGCGAGCGAACACACCTGGCGCAGCGCCAGAACACCATGGCGGCCAGACAGCAGCCCAGGGCGATTGCCAGAGCGTAGGCGCCCACGGTCAGGTAAGTCAAACGCCCGCTGAGAAACAGCTGGGGCAGAGCGGGGTAGTTGCCGCTATCGGCCAGCAGGCAGAGCGCGCCCGCGAACAGAAGCAGTGCGGCCAGGGACCATCCGCGCGCGAAGAATCCCCGGTAGGCCGGCTGCACCGACTGCGCCAGCGAGGCCGCGGGCACCGCCAGGGCCAGGGTCGCCAAAACCGCGCACAGACCTCCCCCGACCCCTCCCAGAAAGAGGTAGCACACCACTTCGATTCCGAACAAGCCAACCTCCTCCCGCGTTGCGCTAATCCTAGGATAAAAATGTCCCCAGGGCAAGTAGCCCGCCCCTATTAGTGCCGCGAAAGCGACCCGGCGCGCACCACGGCGCCCTAATCGACAGGCGCGCCCGTCTCCCGCTGCAACAGCAAGCGCAGCTGCTTCTGGCCGCGCACGCCGCTCTTCTCGTAGATGTGCCGCATATGGGTCTTGAAGGTGCCCTCGGCGATGAACAGTGCATCTTGCACCTGACGCGAAGTGAGTCCCCGGGCCACCAGTCCCAGCACCTCGCGCTCTCGCGCCGTGAGCCCCCACTGGTCGGCCATGCGCTCGCAGCGCTCCGCGATAGCCTCGTTGGGAACGCCGGCATCTTCGCCGCCCTCGTCGGGATCGGTCAGCCGCGCGCCCCAATCGCTGAACGCATCGCGCCGCGTCAGGGCCATCACGCCCACCGCGAAGGCCAGGGCGATGATCACCGCATGGGCGAGCGTGCCCGCCGCGGCGCCGGCTTCGGCCTGGGCCAGGAGGAAGGCCACCCCGTTGCCCGCCAGGCCGAACACCTCCACCGCCGCCAGCGATGCCGACAGCACGACGATGGAAATACCCAGACGCCGGCTCATATCGTAGAACAGGAACACGACCGTGATCTTCGCCACATCGAAGGCGAGCGCGATCAGCATATCGGCTACAACGCCGACCAGCGCTCCCTCCAGCGACATGAGCAGAAACCCGCAGGCGAGAAACACCGCGGGCACATTGCAGAGCACGCGGAAGCTCAGTTTTCCCGGCGCCAGCAGCACCAGAAGCACGATGAGCAGCGCCAAAGCCGCATTGAACAGCGACGCGTAGCGCCCCACCCCCGGAGCCAAGGTGCCCTGATGCAGCCCGTACACGAAGGAGTACACGCCCATCAGCGCAAGGAGAATCCACGGCATCGAGAAACGGGGGCAGGTGCCAAGCGGGCGATTGCGCTCCGGCACTCGGTCTAAGGCGGCGCGGGTCATGGCCAGTGCCACGAAGGGAAGCGCCACGGCGGCCACGGCCACCCGGTCGAAGCCCATGTCGGAGAAGAAGAAGGTGAGAACCCAGCTGAGGATGCGCCCCACGCTGAGATAGAGAATGACCGAGCGCAGAGCCTGAGTCGCCAGCACCTCGGCATTCACCAAGGTGTACAGCAGAAAGCCCGACCCGCCCGTCAGCGAGACGACCGCCGCGGCGCCTTCGCCAAGCCCCAGCCACCCGTCGGCGACAAATCCCACGGAAGCCACGGTCATAAGTGCGGCCGACAGCATCCACGGCCAGCGCCGGGCCGTCAGCGGGATAACGCGCCGAAAGCCCACTATCGCCGCCAGGGCGCAGCCCACATAGGCAATATCGAAGAACGACGTGCCCCAACCAGACCCGTAGCCCGGAGAGAGCGGATCGGCGAACAGCAGCGCCACCCAGGCGCGGGCGAAAGCGAGGCCCAAAAAGACGAAAGCCATATGACCGCGCCCCAATCTCATGACGCCGCTCCTCTCTCACCTGCGACCAGGCCGAATCCGTGTCATTGTAGCAAACCGATCAGCGAGAAGAGGGCCGCAACCCGAAAGGGGCCGCTGCTCGAGGAAGGGATGCGAGCAGCGGCCCGGGGAGGGAGGGTAAGGGAAGGCGAACTAGAGCGCGGCCACGTAGGCGCCGGTCACATAACCGGTGGTGATGGCGCGCCCCACGGACAGGCCCAGCACATCCAGCGGGTAGTCCACGCCGCCGAAGAACGGGCCGCTCGCATTGCCGGCGGCGAACAGGCCGGCGATGGGCTGCTGATCTTCGTTCAGGCACTGGCCGTTCTCATCGATGATGAGGCCGCCGAGAATAGCCGGCACCGAAAGGCCGCCGCGCGCCACGGCGAAATAGGGGCCGTTGTCGATGGGCACCAGGTAGCGCGCCTCCTTGCCGAAATCGTCGTCGGCGCCGGCGGCGCACAGCTCGTTGTAGCGCTCGACCGTCGCCTTCACCGCGGCGGCATCGATAGCCGGCGTGTCCCACTTCTTCTCGTCCTTGAAGGCGTTGATGGCGGCCACCAGATCCTCGATGGTCTCGGCGCTGATGAGGTCGGAGTCCTGGATGTCGCCCGCACCGCCGGTGATGGAGAAGGCCAGCGGGTCCTCGGCGATCCACTCCTCGGCGAACTGGCGCCAGTTCCCCGGCAGGATGGAGAAGAAGCGGCCCGCATTGGCGTTCTCGTAGCCGTTATCGGCCAGAAGCTGGCGCTGGAAGTTGTTGAGATAGGCGGTGCGCATGGGGCCCTCGCACATGAAGCGCTCGCCCTGCTGGTTGATGTTCAGGAAGGGCACGTCCACACGGGCCTTGGCGCCCTCGTGCACCATCTTCGCGTGGCAGGGCGGCTCCATGACCGCGCCGGCCCAGATGCCCATCATAAGGCCGCTGCCGTCGCGCGACTCCATGCTGGGGTTCAGGCCCTTCAGGTCGGGGCACAGATACTCGCGCATGGGGGTGTTGCCCGAATAGTCGCCCGTGCACAGAATAACGCCCTTGGCGGCATTGAAGCACACGGCCTCGCCGCTCTCGTTCTCGCAGATCACACCCGTCACCGCGCCGTCTTCCATGCGAAGCTGCACGGCGGGCATGGCGAAGAAGAACTCGGCGCCCTGCTTGGCCAGGCCGTCCTTGATGGCCGTGGCGGCGGTGTTGTTCGACCCCTTCACATGGAAGTACGTGTTGGCCACCAGGTTCACATCGTAGCCGTGCACGTGCAGCGAGCTCTCGTAGGGCACGCTTTCCACACCCTCGGCCGCGGCGGCCTCGGCCCACCAGGCCAGCGCTTCCTGGGAGTTTTGGGCCCACACGTTCAGCAGACGGCGATCGGAGCGGTAGTCCGACTTCTCCATCAGGAAGGACAGGCAGGCCTGCACGGCCGCCGGCGACGTCGTCGCCAGATCGATGGCGCCGCCCATGTTGCCCGAGGTGGACATCTCGGCCGTGTTCTGCACGCAGGCCACCCGCGCGCCGCCCTCGAGGGCCGTGTGCACGGCAGACAGGCCCGCAAGACCGGCGCCGACCACGACGACATCGTAGTCATGCGTCTCGGCGAACTCGGTGATCGGCTCGGGCTGCAGCATGGACTCCGGCACGGCGAAGGGGCCGTCCTGCACCGAGGCGCCGGCCGTATCCGCCAGAGCGCCTGCGCCATCCGCGGACTTCTGCGGCGCGCAAGCGGTAAGCGCGGTCGTGGCCAGGGCTCCCATGCCCATAAGGCCGCCCATCTGCAGAAGCGTGCGACGACTGATTCCTCCCATTGCGTTCATTGCGTATCCTCCTTCGGATGTGATTCCCGCGGCAAGCCGCCCGCTTTCTCGAACGGCTTCTCGGGGCTGCCATGGGTCCTAGCATGGGGCACCGCCGCAGCCGTGCCATCCTCCGAAAGCAAAAAGCCGGGATGATCTTCATCATCCCGGCGATAAACTTCTGCGCTCTGAACGGGTAACTGTTTGCGCCTACCCGATCTTCACGATGGGGGCGTAATCCTTCAGCAACTTCTTGGTCTGGCCGGTCTTGGCGAACTTGATGTGCAGGGTGTCGCCGTCCACCTTCACCACGGTGCCGCGGCCGAAGGTCTTGTGGTCCACGGCATCGCCGGCAGCGAAGGTGGCCCGGGCGGCGGCCTTCTTGCCGGCGTTGGGGTTCACGCCGGCCCCGCGCCGACTGGCGCCCGCGCTCGACCCCAAGCCCGATCCCGCGCCGGTTGCGCGCTCGCCACGGCCCAAACCGCCGCTCGCGCGGAACTCCTCAAAGCTGCGGCCGCGCGAGCCCGATGCGCTGGAGCGACCGAACACGCGGCCCTCCCCCGCCTCGGTGCCCGAGCCGGCGATGCCCCGGCGGCTTCCCCGCTTCTCCCAGCCGGTGCCCGAGAAGCCCGCCGAGCCCAGACCCGTGGTCTGGCGCAGCTCGCCGGGAATCTCGCCGATGAAGCGCGACACTGGGTTCGCGTGGGTCTGGCCGAAGATCTGGCGCTGCTGGGCGCAGGTCAGATACAACTTCTTGCGGGCGCGGGTGATGGCCACGTAGGCCAGGCGGCGCTCCTCTTCCACCGAGGCCGCGTCGCCCACGGAGTTCATGTGCGGGAACAGCGTCTCTTCCATGCCGGCCACCCACACGCAGTCGAACTCCAGGCCCTTCGACGAGTGCACGGTCATCAGCGTGACGGCCTGGCCGTCCTCGGCCACCATGTCCATGTCGGTACGCAGGCGCACCCATTCGATGAAGTCGGCCAGAGAATCGCCGCGCAGCACGCGCACCGGCTCGCCGCCCGCGTCCTCGCCGGCCGTAGGCGCGGCATAGTCGGCATCTTCAACGTCGTGGGTCTCGGTGAACTCGTCCACCACGCCCAGAAACTCCTGGATGTTCTCAATGCGGCCGCGGGCCTCGTCGGTGGCCTCGTCCTCCAACGCGCGGATGAGCCCGGCCTTGTCGATGACCATCTCGATGATCTTGCGCAGGTTGCCGCCGTAGCTCTGGGCGTCCTTGATCACCTGCAAGAACTCGCCCACGGCCCGCCGCGTGGCCGGGCGGATCTCCTCGTCCACGATGGCCAGCTCGGCAGCCGTGAGAAACGGCATGTTCATTTCCAGCCCGAATTGGTCGATGCGCTCGATGGTGGCCTTGCCGATGCCGCGGCGCGGCACGTTGATCACGCGCTTGGTGGCGATGTCGTCGGCCGGGTTCACCACCAGCGTCAGATAGGCCATCACGTCGCGGATCTCGGCGCGGTCGAAGAACTTCGTGCCGCCCACGATGCGGTAGGGCACGCCGGCGCGCAGCAGCATGTCTTCCAGCATGCGCGACTGAGCGTTGGTGCGGTAGAACACGGCCATGTTGTTGTACGACAGCCCATCGGCGCGACGCTTCTCTATCTCGCCGGCGATCCAGCGCCCCTCGTCGCGCTCGTCGGCAGCCAGGTACACCGAGACCTTGTCGCCGTCGCCCGAGGCCGTAAACAGGCGCTTCTCCTTGCGATGGCGGTTGTTGGCGATCACGGCGTTGGCCGCGGCGAGGATGTTTCCCACGCTGCGGTAGTTCTGCTCCAGCTTCACCACGCGCGCCTCGGGGTAATCGCTCTCGAATTCCAGGATGTTGCGCAGGTCGGCCCCGCGCCACGAGTAAATGGACTGGTCGTCGTCGCCCACCACCATGATGTTGCGATGCCCCGCCGCCAGGAGCTGTGTGATGGCGTACTGGGCGCGGTTAGTGTCCTGGTACTCGTCCACCATGATGTAGCGGAATCGCTGCTGATAGGCGGCCCGCACATCTTCGTGGTGCTTCAGCAGCAGGTAGCCGTACAGCAGCATGTCGTCGAAGTCCATGGCGTTGGCGGCGCGCAAGCGCTCCTGCAGGCGCGTGTACACGCGCGCGGCCTGCTTGCCCACCGGATCGGTGGCACTCGCCTCGAAGTCAGCGGGCACCACCAGGTCGTTCTTCGCCTGGGAGATGCGGTTCATCAGCGCGTTCACGGGAAAGCGCTTCGGGTCGATGTTCAGGCTGGCCATGATGTCCTTGTACAGGCGCTTCAGATCGTCGGTGTCATAGATCGTGAAGCCCTTGGTGAAGCCGAGCCGCTCGGCATCGGCGCGCAGGATGCGCCCGCACATGGAGTGGAAGGTGGACACCCACATGCCACGGGACCGGCCGCCCACCAGCTGCCCCAGACGCTCGCGCATCTCGGCGGCGGCCTTGTTGGTGAAGGTGATGGCCAGAATCTCCCAGGGGGCCGCCAGGTCCCGCTCGATGATGTTGGCGATGCGGTAGGTCAGCACGCGGGTCTTGCCGGAACCGGCGCCGGCCAGCACCAGCAGCGGACCTTCTGTGGTGATAACGGCCTCGCGCTGCGGGTCGTTCAGCGTATCGATGTCAATGGCCATAGCGGCTCCTTCGCATACCGGCGTGAAAGGCTCTGCGGGGGAAGGGGCGGGAGGCGCTGCGCCGCGACGCCGTCCGGGGCGGCGCCGCGGCGCGACAGCCAGCACAACCCGGAGTGGCACTGCGGTGCGGCGGTCCGGATGAGCCCCTTCCCCTGCGGAGTTTCTTTCGCTTCTCCGACAGACAGCAAAGCGGTTGGCGACAATGCACCAACCGCCTCATTTCGGGATCGTTGAATGGGTCACCATAGGATACAACACCCGCCGTCGAGAGAGGACAGCGTCATGGCAACGCGCGAAAAGAACAACGAGAACGACCACAAACACCACGGGTCGGCCCACGAGCACCGCGGTGAGCGCCCCGACGGAGGCCGTGGACGCAACGAGGGCCGCAAGACCTTCGCCGAACGCGACCCCCTGGCCGCCGAAGAGCCCACGGTGCTGGAGTCCTCGGCCAGCGACCCCGAGTTTCCCGCCCTGCAGGAATTCGAAGTGGACGAAGGCGGCCCAGCCGGCTCCCAGGCCAAGCACCCCGGTGTGCTGTGGGGCATCATCGCAGTCGTGGCGGTGCTCATCCTCTGCTTCGCCTTCGCCATCGCCGGCGACTGGATGGCCCCCAACCAGGCCGAGCAGACCGCCCAAACCGAGTTCGAAGAGCAAACCGTCCCCGAAGATTTAGGCGCCAATGAAAACCCCGAGGCCGCCGCTGAACACGACTAGCGGAAGGCGTTAGGTCCCAAGCCCCTTCCGGTCGATGAGGTGCCCGCTTTTTGCATGAGATTTCGAGTTATGAGCGTCTCGGGATGTGTTGCCCTCTCACTAGGAGCAACGTGAGCGCCTACCACCTGGGGTTTTGCACCGAGCCCTCGCCTAAGAGCCCTCAACCCGCCCGCGCAGACGCTCCTAACCGCAAATCTCATGCAAAAACGAAGGTCCAATCTACCCGAGCCCAAAACTGGACAAGCGATCCGAAACTAGCGCAGAACACGCCCGAGCGATGCCCGTGCAAACTTTCGAGCCTATCCCTTACGCTTCGATGAATGAGAAGTCGATCTGCACGTCGTCGCCGTAGATCGAATGAACTTGGTGAGCGATCAACTCCTGGAGGCGCTCATCCGACTGCTCCAAAAGACCGCTTTCCTGCACCTTCGCAGCCTGCTCCTCCTGGGTAAGCTCCAGCAGTCCGTTGTAGTCATCCAGCGTCACGGGGTTGAAAAAGCCGTCACGCTGCTCGTACACCTGGAGCGACCCATTGTCCAGCGCGATAGGCTGCTGCAGCTTCGAATGAGGCAGCTTGATGCTCACCTTCGCGAGCTTGTCGCCCTCAAAGACCGGATCGATCTCCATCTGCTCGGCATCAACCGCAATAGTCGCAACCCCCTCGATAGTCGCGATGAACTTATTGTCAGAGAAGGGCAGATCTATCTTGAACCAATTATCGTTGTTCGTGCTAGCATGATGGATGATCTGCGTGAAGTTGTACTCGTAGGTCGCCAGCTTCGCCACGGGAAGAATCTCCTCCCGTATAGAGCGGCTTGTATCGACGGAGGTGTCGCGATTCATCCACGCCGAGACATTCCACACCGTCACAGAAACCAGCAGCAGCACGATCACCGCCAGCGCCCCCAGACCCACGTTCTTCATCGTCTTCGTCAACTTCAGCGCCATACCTCATCCTTCTCTCAATTCGGCTCTTATCCGCGAGCGCAATCCAGTAAGACCCCGCGTGTGTCATTCCCCGGCCAACACCTCATATGACGCCGGTAGCAACCTCGCGCGACGCTCCCATCTTCCCGCTCTTCGCGGGGTGGCTTCATAAATGAAGCCGTAAACGACAATATACCATATACTTAGATTGCAGCCGAGCCCCCCCCCGTCAGCCAGCCGCGCGTTCGATCGAGTGTCCGCGAAGGCGCCGGCGCAAGGGAAGGCCGGCGAGCCAGTAAACAACCGCGCCCGCCAGGTAGGCGACCAGGTCGAGGGGGTCGGCGGTGCTGGCCCTGATGAAGAGCGGGGCCGCGTATTCCCAGAAGAGGCCGCAGAAAAACAGGTAGACGAGGCTCGTGGCCAGCCGACGGATGCGCATGTCGGACCGTACCAAATCGAGGAGCAGGTTGGTGTAGGCGAGAAACGCCGCGCCGCCCAGGAAGTCGTTCAGATGGCACTGCGCGAGATAGGTCGCTGGGCTATCGGGAAAGGCCGCGGCCGCAAACGGCTTCAAGCCGCACTCGTTGCCGTAGAACCCCACAAAACAGAGGGCCAGCACGGCCAGGTCGAATATCAGCGCCCCGCGCGCCCGGCCGGCGTTGTAGGCCAACTCGCGCGCAACCGACCGCATAAGGTCGCTGGGACGATCCGCGCTCTCGCTGCAGGACGCGCAGGGCGCCACGGGCTCGGTGCGCGTACCTTGCGCAGCCATCGCCTCGGGGGCTGCATCGCGCAGTCCGCCAGAAGCAACTGTTGCACACCGCCCCACTGCAGTGTCTTTCTCAGGCGCGGCGCCCATCGTTATCCGCAGAATGCGAACAGGAAGAGACCGAAGGCAATTCCCACCCCGATAACGAAAACCCACCAGCAGCATCCATGGTTGTTGTTCATAACCAGTCCTCACTTCTCAAAGTCTACCGGCCAGTATAGCAAACCCGCCAGCCCCTACCCCGCGAGGGCCTCTACGCGATCGATGAGATCTTGCTTGGTGTGGACGCCGGCCTTCTGATAGATGGCCTTGATATGGGACTTCACCGTCTCCTCGGTGACGACGAGCTCCTTGGCGATGTGGGCGCGGCTGCGACCGCGCAGCAGAAGATAGAACACCTCGGTCTCGCGGGGCGACAGGGAAAACACAGCCGCCGCGCCCTCGTAGCGCTGCTCGGCGAAGGAGGCCTCGTCGCTCGCCTCGGCAGCGGGACGCACCCCTTCCCAACCGCCTTCCGCGATATGGTTCTCCTTCGCGAACAGGGCGAACACTACCGTCGCGAACAAAAACACACTCGTGAACACCGACGGGTCGAAAGCCGCCCCCAGCACCGTGATGGCATCGGCACTGGCCACGAACCCCACCAGCTTGCTCAGCTGCAGCGACAGCAGCCCGCAGGCGATGAGCCACAGCGATGCAGTGCCGTCACGTCGGGCGCAGTACACCCACAGCCCCCACAGGATCACGTACATATACTGGAATCCGATGCGATAGGCCGCCGTAGCCGCAAGCGACCACCCCTGGGACAGCGGCAGCAGCAGAAAGCCCAGGGCCACCAGCGGCAGCGCGATCTGGTAGGTCAGACGCCCAAAGTCGGTGCCGCGGCGCACCGACACCACGTACACGAGCACGCAAGCGGCCATGACGAACAGCATGCTCACCACATGTCGCGCGTCAGCCAGGCCGGATTCGTCAACGTGGAAGAAGAAGCCGCGCATGGCCCCGAAGGAGATCCCGAAGAACACTCCCAGCGCCACCACGTTGCGCGGCAGAGGCGCGGGCACCTCGGCCGTGCGGTTGCTGCGAGCCAAGGCCAGCCCGCGCCGACCCACGGCCGTCCGATACAGCGCCAGCTCGACCACGGGCGCCAGCGATACCAGGGCCTGCACCGCTTCCACAGGGACAAGCCCCGCCGCAATGTGCGCCAAGGCCGCCAGGAAGCTGGACGCTGCGAAGTACAGCAGGCAGCCCCTCACACCGAAGGACAGCAGCACCTCGCCCCACAACAGCAGAAACACGCCCGCGCCCGCTCCGGTCATCAGGCCGGCCAGCACCTCCACCAAGGCCGTGGGGCTGCCCAGCAGAAGCGGTACGAAGCGCGAGGCGGAAAACGTGCCCGCGGCCATCAGCACCGCAGCCGCCACCGCCACGCCCTCGCGCTTGAACAGCGGGGCCAGCGACCGCCCCCACAGCACGAAGGCCGCCAGCACTACCACGTTGGCCCCGAGCGACAACGTGTACAGCGCGTCGGGCAGCAGCGGGGCATGGATGAGGTCGCCCCGGGGTCCCGCGAACAGCGAGCCCGTGAACATGAGCCACCCCCACGCCACGTGAATCCCGTGGCCCACGAGCACGGACATATCCAGAGCCTCGCGCGGCGCGCGGGCACCCCTCAAAGCTCGCTTTCCCACACTATCGCCCTCCCCTCGCACCAGCGGGTGCCGCCCGCTTCCCTTCTCCTCCCATTGTATGCCATCGTCGCAAAAAGCCCTGGGCAGCACCCTCCCCCGTTTCGGGGGAAACCCGCCCGAGAGCCGCGAGTTCGCCCCTTTTGGGGAAGGCCCGCGGCGGCACTTTCCCCCATACTCAAAGCCATCGCAGGCGGCGAGGGGCCGTCCGCCCAATCCTCGAGGAGGGATGCACCATGATGGATCGCAGACACTTTCTAACCGGCACCGCCCTAGGCTTGGCCGGCCTCACCGGAGCCGCGGCGCTCAGCGCCTGTACCGCCAGCGCTCCGGCGCCCGCAGCCGACAATGCCGACAAGACCGCCATCCCCGCCACCGGTCCGAGCGACGAGGCCCGGGCCGCCTCCATCGTCGAGCGCGAGGTCGATGTCGCGGCCAAGGCCACCGACACGCGGGAATGCGACATCGTCATACTCGGCTCGGGCGCCGGCGGCCTCGGCGCCGCAGTGAAGGCCGCGCAGCTGGGCGCCCACGTCATCCTGCTGGAGAAGGGCGGCGAGCTGGGCGGCTCCACGAGCGGCACCGAGGGCATGTTCGGCTGGGGCAGCACGCTGCAGCACGAGACGAATGTGGAGATGCCGCTGGTCGCCGAGCTCATCGAGGAGGAGCTCGTCTACTCCAACTACCGTATCGACGCCGCCCTGTGGAAGCGCTTCATCAACGCCTCGGGCAAGTCGGTTGACTGGCTGCGCGAGCTGGGCTACCAGTTCGACCGCGTCGACGTGTACAAGGGCCAGATCAGCGCCTTCAAGTGCTACCACTGGTGGGCCGAGGAGAAGGGCGCCACCATGATTGCCGCCCTGGCCGACAAGGCGCGCGAGTTGGGCGTGGAGATCATCACCCAGGCCCCCGGCGTGGCCCTCATGACCGATGCGGGGAAGGTGCGCGGCGTGTACGCCCACAACTTGGCCGACAACAGCTACTTCGCCGTTGAGGCCGCGGCCACCATCGTGGGCACAGGCGGCTTCGGGCTGAACAACGCGCTCATCGAATCGCTGACCGCTTGGGACATGACCTTCGGCACCACCCGCTCCACCGGCACCGGCGACGGCGTCATCATGGCCGAGGACGTGGGCGCGGGCACTTACATGACCTCCATCCTGCCGCGCACGGCCGTGGAGGGCTACACGGTCTATGACGAGATCGCCATCGGCTGCTGCGACAACCCCCTGCTGTTCCTAAACGAGAACGGCGACCGCTTCATGAACGAGGGCACCTACGTGACCAGCTACATGGCCCTGTACGTAAACTCCATCATCAGTCAGAAGAAGGCCTACACGGTGTTCGACCAGGCCATGGTCGATCGCTTCATGACCGGTGAGGGCATTTTGTCCGGGTGGCGCAAGTACAAGGCCGGGGCGAATCTGCCGGAGTTTCAAGCCCAACTGGATGAGTGCGTGGCCTCGGGACGCGGCAACGTGTTCAAGGCCGACACCATCGAGGCCCTCGCCGAGGCCATGGGCGTGGACGCGCAGAACATGAAGGCAAACGTGGATCGCTACAATGCCCTGTGCGCGGGCGGCCTGGACGAGGACTACCTGAAGGGCCCCGAGTTCCTCATCCCCGTCCAGACCGGTCCCTTCTACGCCGTGCGCCAGGATCCGTCGGTCACCAACACCATCGGCGGTTTGGATGTGAACTACGACAACGCCGTGGTGAATATCGACGGTGATGTCATCGAGGGCCTGTACTGCGTGGGCGTGGACGCCTGCAAGCTGTACAAGGAGACCTACAACTACGCTATGTCCGGCGGCCTGGTGAGCTATTGCCTGTACTCAGGACTGAACGCCGCCGAACACGCCGTGACCACCTATCTCGGGTAGGGCGAGCGCGAAGCCTCTCTGCTTTCAGAACCCCGCCCGCGGCTGCCGATCGCCCTCCCTATCGGCGGCCGCGGGCAGCGGGCGCCATCTGCGCGCCGAAGAGCGTCGGCGCGGACGGCACCGCTTTGGCACCGTCGCCCCGCGGCATGCCGATAACGGTGACGCGGCAACCACATCAGCCGCACACCGACAGAAGAAAGGGCTTACTGAAATTTGATGTAGAAGCTCATCTTCTGTCGGCTCTCACGGCTACTCTCTTCCTTTAGCGATAGACCGAGAGAGATTTTAAGACCCTTCAGGGCCGCATCAATGGCAGTAGCGCGAGCATGACTTAACGTGGCAACAGATCGGCAATCTATTTCGACAGTGTACTCGCGAATCTCATTATCGAAACTGTCGGAGCATCGCATATCAATAAGACCATTGACCTCTTTGCTACTTTTAAACCAACTCAACTGCGGTCGCACCGGTTTATCGCTTCCGGAAAAATCGCGCTCGAAGAGCATACGTCGCTCTTCGAGCGATGTGCCCCCGCATTCGACCTCCCCCGTTGCCGATGCAGACACAGCTCCCATCTTTCGCGCGGACACCTTGCCTTTTCTTCGGACGACGGACTCTTCTTCCAGCGATTCGTAGGTCTCGAGCCGACAGTACTTCGCGCCCAGACAATAGGCCACATTCTGCAACTCCGCCATTTTCTCCTTCTGCGTCTCGGCAAAGAGACACTCCAAATTGACGAAGCGACCCGATCCCGACACGTCAAGCAAATACGCGGCATCCATTTGCGGAAGAGGGTGAAACACCAAGCCGCTTTCATCAACGAACTCGTGATAGAGGTGCAGGATTTCCATTCCATTTGCCCGCGTAAGCCACCCAATGGCGCCTTCGCAGACGTCGATGCCCTTTCTCTTGTCTTCGTCCTCTATGACAATCATATTGGGCAAATCGTAATCGGGCGCAAGATACTCCTCGCGAAAGACCGGTGCGTATTTTTTCTTGCGCGCTTCGGCCTGCGCCTCTGCAGCCATTTGTGCGCCCTCCTTTGCGCGCTCGGCCACCACCACACTGGCTCCGGCAGCCCTTTCCGCTACCGTGCCGCCCACGGCCTTCACCTTTCCCGAGGCGGCGCTTGCCGCGCCGCTCAAACAGTTGCGAATATCCTTAAGCGCCATCGACCGTCCTTTGCTCGCACTCTTCTCTTATTGGCTTCATATATGAAACCTTTCGCATCAATATACCACATACGCTTATGGGATGAATACAGACGAGAAACGACTTGCCCTTGGGACTGCCATTCGGGAACGTCGGGTTGAGCAGGGGCTCTCCCAGCAGCGACTTGCGCTCATGGTAGGAAGCAGCAAGTCCCATATCTGGCGCATCGAGACCGGCCGGGTCGGCGTCGGCATCGACGATTTGGGACGCATTGCCGACGCGCTGGACGCAACCGTTTCTGAGCTTATTCCATTTTAGAGAGTCGAGGCACCGCGCGCATTAGCTGACAGCTAAATATCGCCTCTTTACTTCATATATAATTGTCAGCAAACATCTGCAAGCGAGAGGCGCCATGGAACAGTTCTACGACATGCATTGCCATGTGGGATTTGCGCCCGCGCCGGCGGCCCTGGCGGCTGCGGGGGCGCAGGCGGGCATCGCTGCGCTCTCGTGCACGGTGACGCCTGCCGAGTACGAGCGCCTGCATTCGGGACTGTCCTCGGTGCCGAATGTCGCTGTGGCTCTGGGGGCCCATCCCTGGTGGATCGCCGACGGACGCGTGGGCGATGCCGGACTGAACCGCTTCTGCGAACTGGCTGCGTCCGCGCGCTTCATCGGGGAGATCGGGCTGGACTTCGCTGGCCCTCGCGACACCGCCGAACGCCGTGCGCGTCAAGTCGCCGCCCTCGAACGCATTTTGGACACTTGCAACACTTCCCCTGCCGCCCCCGCCTATCAGGGCGATGCCGCCAACGGCAAAGCGACATCAGCCGGCGTCGCTGACGGTGACGACGCCGACGCAAGCGATACGGAATCCGAAGGCACCGCATCCAAGCTCATTTCCATCCACGCTGTCAACGCCGCCGGCACGGTGCTCGACCTGCTCCAGGAAGCCAACACGCTCGCGCGGCACCGCGTGATCCTCCATTGGTTCTCGGGCACTTCCGACGACCTGAACCGCGCCGTGGCCGCCGGCTGCTACTTCTCCGTCGGCCCCCGCATGCTGGCATCGCGGCGCGGACGCGAGTACGCACGGCAGATTCCCCTGGATCGCCTGCTGCTGGAAACCGACATGCCCTCTCGCGCAGGAGAGTCGCTTCCCGCCAACGTCTGGCGCGCCGAGCTGGGCAATGCGCTTTCCGGCATCGCGCAACTGAAGAACATCGACCGCGACCTTCTCACTGAGCACCTCGCCACAACGAGCTCTGCCCTCCTCGGCATCCCCGCGATATAATGTCCCCATGAACAAGAAGCCAAAGAAGATGCGCCTGGACGACCTGTTGGTTGAGCGAAACGAGTTCCCCAACCGTGATGCAGTGCTGCGCGCCGTGATGGCTCGCGAGGTGCGGGTGGACGACGTGTACGTATCGAGCGCGGCCCTACTCGTGCGGCCAGACGCGGACATCTTCCTGCGCGGGCGCAAGCAATTCGTCTCGCGCGGCGGCCACAAGCTGCAAGGGGCGCTTGACGCCTTCGAGCAGAACGTGTCGGACATGAACTGCCTGGACATCGGCTCGTCCACCGGCGGCTTCACCGACTGCCTTCTGCAGGCCGGTGCCGCGCGCGTGGCGGCTCTGGATGTGAATTACGGCCAGCTGGCCTGGAAGATCCGCCAGGACCCGCGAGTGGCCGTCTTCGAGCGCACGAACATCAAAGAAGCCGACCCCGCGGTCCTGGGCGCCCCCTTCGATCTCATCGTCATCGACGTGTCCTTCATCGGCCTGGCCGCGCTGGCTCCCCTGTTCCCGCACTTCAGTCGCCCGGGCACCGTGTTCATCGGCCTTGTGAAGCCCCAGTTCGAATCGGCCCATGACGAGACCGATCATGGCGTGGTGCGCGATGCGGCCGTGCGCCTGCGCACCGTCGAAGAGGTGAAGGACGCCCTTGCCGCAGCGGGATTCACCGTCACTGGCGTCGTGGAATCCCCCATCACCGGCCCCGAGGGCAACGTGGAGTACCTCGTGCGCGCCGTGTACCGCGACGATTCGAAGAGCGAACGGCCGGCCCGGCTATTGGACTCTCCAATTTCTGCGTGAGATTTCGAGTTATGAGCATCTCGGCCTCTTAACCACACCCGTGCTTCAAAAGCGTCTTCAGAAAGCACCAGGTCAGCCCATTGGGCCAGTCGACAGTGTTGCGCATTGATTCACGATCGGCATCCCAAGACGCTCATAACTCGAAATCTCATGCAGAAAGGGTCCCTCCCGGGCGCCGAACACAATTCGCGGAAGGCGGCGCGGCGCAAAGCACTCGAACCTGCCCCTAACGCGAAAAGGCGGCCCGGAGGCCGCCTCACATTACCGAATTCGAAGCTGCGCCCTACGGCAACAGCAGCTGGGCGATTTGCACGGCGTTCAGGGCGGCGCCCTTGCGGATCTGGTCGGCCACGTTCCAGAAGGCGATGCCGTGGGGCACCGTGGGGTCCTGGCGCAGGCGGCCGACGAAGGTGCCGTCGGTGCCGGCGAGCAGGCCGGGCATGGGATACACCTTGTTCTCGGTGTCGTCCATCACCACGACGCCGGGGGCGGCGGTCAGGGCCGCGCGGGCCGCGTCCACCGTCACCTCGTCGGCGAACTCCACGTTCACGGCCTCGCCGTGACAGCGCAGCACTGGCACGCGCACGCAGGTGGCAGCCACCTCGATGGCGGGGTCTCCCATGATCTTCTTGGTCTCCACCACCATCTTCCACTCTTCCTTGGTGGAGCCGTCATCCAAAAACACGTCGATGTGCGGGATGGTGTTGAAGGCGATGCGGTGGACGAAGGCGGAGATCTCCAGCTCGTCCTCAGGCGTGCCGTCCAAAAACGCACGGGTCTGGTCGTAGAGCTCGGCCATGGCCGGGGCGCCGGCGCCCGAAGCCGCCTGATAGGTGGACACCACAACGCGCTTGATGGGCGAAAGGTCGTAGAGCGGCTTCAGGGCCACCACCATCTGGATGGTGGAGCAGTTCGGGTTCGCGATGACGCCGGAATGCCAGGCCACGTCCTCGGGGTTCACCTCGGGCACCACGAGCGGCACGTCCTCGTCCATGCGGAAGGCGCTCGAGTTGTCGATCATGACGGCACCGGCTGCCGTCACCGCCTCGCGCATAGCCTTGGAAACGCCGGCGCCCGCGGAGAACAGGGCGATGTCCACGCCCTCGAAGGACTCCGGGGTCATCTCCTGCACGACCAAATCGCCGGCCGGCACCTGCCCGCAGCCCTCGAAGGCCACGGTCTTGCCCGCCGAACGGGCGCTCGCCAGGGCGCGCACTTCGGCGGCCGGGAAGTCAACGTCGTGCAGCACGCGTAGGAACTCCTGCCCCACCGCACCCGTGGCACCGGCCACGGCGACTACGGGATTTGCGGGCATTTCTTTATTCCACATAGTAATCCTCTCTTTCACGTTAATTCGAGCACGAGGTTCGCCCAAGGAAGTCAGCGAGGGTCCCGACGTTGCGTCAGCAACGGCGGAGCATCAACGTCCCTTCTTCATCTTGGCGGCGATCTCCTCGGCGGACAGCTGGGTTTCCACGAACAGGTCATCGGAGTCCAGGCCGAAGGCGGTGTGCAGGCATTGCACGGCCTGCACGGCCTGGGCCGCGTCCACGATCATGGACAGGCGGATCGGCGAGGTGGAGATGGCCATGATGTTGATGTTGTTATCGCCCAGCGTCTGGAACGTACGCGATGCCACGCCCGGCGACGACTTCATGCCCGTGCCCACCAGGCTCACCTTCGCGATATCCTCGTCCACGATGAACTCGCGGGCGCCGATCTCGGGCACGATGCGCTCCATGGTCTCGATGGCCCGGGGCAGATCGGCCGAAGGCGTGGTGTAGGAGATGTCGGTGAAGCCGGCCTCGGACACGTTCTGGATGATCATGTCTAGGTTCACGTTGTTCGCGGCAAGCGCCGAGAACACCTTGGCGGCCACGGACGGGGCATCGGGCACCCGGCGCACGGTCACCTTCACCTCGGACGTGTCGCTGGCGATGCCGGTGATGACAGCCTCCTCCATTTCGTATTCCTCCTTCACGTAGGTCCCCTCCGCGTCGGAAAAGGCGGAACGGGAATGGATGACCACTTTCCACTTGCGGGCGAACTCCACCGCGCGGCTCTGCAGCACGCCCGAGCCGGCGCTGGACAGCTCCAGCATATCGTCGTAGCAGATGGAGTCCAGCTTGCGCGCCCGCGGAGCGATGCGCGGGTCGGTGGTGTAGACGCCGTCCACGTCGGAGTAGATCTCGCACACGTCGGCGTTAATGCCCCAGGCGATGGCCACGGCCGTGGTGTCCGAGCCGCCGCGGCCGAGCGTGGTGATGTCGTCGTTGGCGTCGATGCCCTGGAATCCGGCCACGACGGGGACGACCCCGGAGGCCAGGGCGTCCAGGATGCGCTCGTTGTGCACCTTCACGATTTTCGCCTTGTTGTGGGTGCCGTCGGTCTCGATGCCGGCCTGGCGCCCGGTGAAGCTCATGGCCTTGTAGCCCATGTTCTCGATGGCCATGGCCAAAAGCGTCATGGACACCTGCTCGCCGGTGGACAGCAGGCGGTCGAGCTCGCGGGCCGGCGGCGCGGCAGTCACCGCGCTGGCGAGCCCCATCAGCTCGTCGGTGGTCTTGCCCATGGCCGACACCACCGCCACCACCTCGTTGCCCTGCTGACGCATCCGCACCAGCCGCTTCGCGACGTTCTTGATGCGCTCCGGCGAGGCAACGGATGTGCCGCCGAACTTCGCAACGATCAAAGCCATGACGCCCTCTCCTTTTCAGAATGCGGGGAATCGCCTTTTCGGGCCTTCCGGATAGACTTGAGCCACTATACCAAGAAATGGAAGGTGCCGCCGCATATGTCGGTTTTCCGACGGTAGACGGGCGCGGGCCGCTGACGGACACGCCATTGTCTATGATGGGTCCGTTGCGTAATATGGGCACTTCGCTTTGGGCCGCCGAAGGCCCAGGGCATCCTGCCATCCATCTGTCGTGAGGAGCCTGTATGCCGGCCATCATCGCCCATGACCTGTTCGCGAAGGACGTCTACCACGAGGTATTCGAGTCGGTGGGCGGCTCGCGCGACGAGGCCGAGGCCTTCCTGCTGGGCGGCCAAGGACCCGATCCGCTGTTCTTCGCGGCCGTCGATCCGCGCTTCGGCGCCTTCGCGCGGCTGGGCACCACCATCCACCGGACCCGCCCGACCGAGCTCATCTGCGCCCTGAAAGCCGCTGTGCCCCGGCTGCCCCTGCGCGAGCGATCCCGGGCGCGGGCCTACGTACTGGGATTCCTCTGCCACTACGAGCTTGACCGCACCGTACACCCCCTGGTGTTTTCCCAGGTGAACGCCTTGTGCGCCGCCGGCGTGGAAGGACTGGCGACCGAGGACGCCAGCGAGGTGCACGCTGTGATCGAGACCGAGCTGGACGAGCTGGCGCTCACGGCCAAGCGCGGCGAGACCGTGGCCAGCTTCAATCCGGCCACTGCCACCCTGAAGGGCAGCGCCGCGCTGCTTTCCACCCTGTCGCGCCTCTACGGCCTGGCTGTGCGCGACGCCTACGGCATCGCCGTTCCCGACGGCCTGTTTTCCGCCGGCGTGCGGGCCGAGCGCGCCGCCTGGCGCGTGCTGTACTCTCCCGCTGGCTGGAAGCGCCAGGTGCTGGGCACCGCCGAGCGCCTCGTGCGCCGCCATTCCCTGGCCGCGGCCTTGAGCCACCGTGCCGCCGAGCGCACGGACAGCCCCTACGCCAACCTGGATCGACAGCCCTGGGAGCACCCCTTCACCGGCCACGTGAGCACCGAGTCCTTTTGGGACCTCTACGAGCGCGCCCGCACGGCGGCCCTGGCGGCCATCGCCACGGTGGACGACGACGGCTTCTCCCGCGCCGATGCCGAGCGTCTCACCTGCGACTTGAACTTCTACGGCGAGCCGGTCGTCGCCCGCGTCATGGCCGTGGAGGACGTGAAAGACACGCCAGCCGCCGGCGACGACAGGGGCGACAACGCCGCGACCGGCCACACCCCCGCCCCCGAAAACCCCTCCGCCACCGACCGCGCCTCCGACAAGCGCTAGAACGGCCGCATCATGGTAGCTACCGCCTTAGAAACCGCCTTCACTCTGCCCTTCTGGTTCGAGCTGGCCGCCACCATCACCGGCGGCCTGTCCGGCGGCATGTCCGCCGTGCGCGCCCGCTACGATATCTTCGGATGCGTGGCCATAGCGTGCATCACCGGCATGGGCGGCGGTATCATCCGCGACATCCTGCTGCAGAACTACGGCCTGTACGCCTTCCAGAGCCCCTGGTTCCTGCTGTCCTGCGCGCTTGCGGGCGTGGCGGTGTTCTACTTCGGCAAGCTGGCCACCTACCTCGATCCCATCGTGGATCTCCTTGACAACATCTCCGTTGCCCTATGGGCCATCATCGGCGCTTCGAAGAGCCTGTCGGCCGGCCTCGGCATCATCCCGTCGGTGGTGCTCGGCACCATCACCGCCATCGGCGGCGGCATCTCCCGCGATGTGCTCATGAACCGTGCACCCGTAGCCTTCCAAACCGGACCCATCTACGGCTCGGCGGCGCTTATCGGCTGCATCGTGTACTGCCCGCTGAAGGCGGGCGGCATCCTGCCCGATTCCGCAGGCGCCCTGTGCGCGGCCCTCATCATGGGCCTGCGTTACCTGTCGCTCATCATGGGATGGCGCACCAAGCCGCCCCGCGACTATTCCGACCGCGTCGTGGAGAGCGTGGTGCGGCCGGCGCGCTTCATCGCCCGCAAGGTGCATGTGCCCGTGGGCAAGACCGCCCGCGAGCGCGGGCGCAACCGCAGCCGCATGGAGCGCTTCAAGCGGGGCGGCAAGCGGCTCTACGACCGCTTGAGCGGCCGCTGGATGGACGAGACCGGCGAGGTCGACGAGCCCACCATCCTCATGGACAAGATCGAGGTGCCCCTGGCGGCCGACGCCCCCGAGGCGGCCGCCGAGCCCGACCCCTCCGACCGCCTCCTCGTCGACCGCGACGAGCTGTACCGCATCATCGGCCTGGAGCCCGAGCCGCGCCCCGAGCGCGCCATCGACCCCTTCGAGCCCCAGACCCCCGAGCCGCGCAAACCCTGTCACAATCCCCGCGAGCTCAAGAAGAAGCGCGGCGCGAAGCGGGCCGAATCGGAGAAGGACGCGGCCATCGCCGAGGAAGACGCCCCCGCACCCTCCGATCCGCCGGCGACCGATGAAAGCCCCGAGCCGCAAACAACTCCCTAAATGCCAGGCGGGGGACGAGCTTCAAGGCTCGTCCCCCGCCTGCCTGCAGCGATCCGGGGCGCCGCTCGAGCCCCCGAACCTCGCCGGCTACATGTTCTTCAGCAGGATGGTGCTCATCAGGTCGGCCGTGTGCTCGCAGGCATCGCAGCAGCTCTCCATGAAGGCGTACAGGCGCGACCACTTCATCACGTGCATGGGATCGTCCGCGTGGTTCACGTGCAGGTTGCGAATCACCTCAACGTACAGCGCGTCGGCCTCTTCCTCGTAGTTGCTCACATCGATGACCAACTGCTTGAACGACTTCGACTTCTTGAAGTTGCGGAAGTCCTCCATAGCGGCATCCACCGCCTTGCACGACTTGCGGATGAGCGTCGCGAAGCGCTTGGCGTCCTCGGGAACCCCATGGACGTCGAACATGTACAGGTACTGCAGCACATCCTCGATCTCATCCAGAATGGTGTCGAGGGCCTGGGCCAGAGCCACAATATCCTCGCGATCGAAGGGGGGCATAAAATCGCCGCCGACATGCTTGTAGATGTCGTGGTTGATCATGTCGCCCGCGTGCTCCAGCTCGTGGGCCTCGTCGAGCACCGCGCGCAGCGCCGAGGCGTCGGTGAAGTCCTCCATGGCGCGGATGAGGACGCTCGCCTCCTGCACCGCCAAGTCGGACAGCTCTTCGTACGCGTGGAAGTAATCGTACTTGTGCTTCTTTGCCACGGGGAACTCCTTTTCGCTTTACAGAATGCAGAGGAACAATTTCGCGCAGATGAAACCGAGGATGCCGCAGCCGGGGAAGGTGAGCACCCAGGTTTTCACCATGTCGATGGCAATGGACCACTTCACGCCCTTGGGGTTCTTGGCCGCCCCCACGCCCATGATGGCCGTGGTGTTCGTGTGCGTGGTGGAAACGGGCAGGCCCCCGAAGGTGGCCAGAAACAGGCTGGCAAACGTGGACAGGCTGGCCGCGAAGCCCTGGAACGACTCCAGCTTCACCATGTCCATGCCCACGGACTTGATGATGCGCTCGCCGCCCACGGCCGTGCCGATGCCCATGTTCAGCGCGCAGAACACCATGAGCCACAGCGGCAGGGTCACATCCGACAGATCCATGCCCATGCCGGCGGTCATCATAATGGCCAGCATGAAGATGGACATGAACTTCTGGCCGTCCTGGGCCCCGTGCATGAACGCTACACCGGCACCCGAGCAGATCTGGGCCCATTTGAAGAACGAGTTGGCCCTCTGGCGATTTACGCTGCGAAACATCCGCCCGATCACCTTGTAGTTGAGCCAGCCCAGACCAAAGCCGAGCAGAGTGGACAGCAGGATGCCGTAGATCACCTTCATCCACTCGGCGCCGTTGATGGCGTCGAAGCTGCCCTGCACGGCGATGGCCGCACCGGTCAGGCCCGCGATGAGCGAATGAGACTGCGAGGTGGGGATGCCGAACCACCAGGCCGCCACCCCCCACACGATGATGGCCACCATGGCCGCCATCAGCGCTGTGAGCGCCTGGTGGGAGTCGCCGCCGAAGTTCACCATGGAAAAGACGGTATGGGCCACGGCCGTAGAGACGAGCGACACGAGCAGAAGGCCCAAGAAGTTGAAGATAGCCGCCATAATGATGGCGTGACGCGGCTTCATGGCACGAGTGGAAACCGCTGTGGCGATGGCGTTGGGAGCGTCAGTGGCACCGTTCACCACAATGACGCCGATGTTGAGCAGCGTTACCACCAGCAGAATAGGGTTCTGCACAAGCTCAGAGAGGAAAAACGTCCACTCGATGGTCACGGAGTTCCTTCCAACGGTCGAATCTGCGCCAAAAAGCGCAATAAGTAGAGTCTACCCCAAGACGCTCCGTCAGCAAGACAGAGATGCGTAGTTTTTTTTCAAGAGTGGAGAAGATGTGTCCCCTAGGAAAGAGTCTCCCCCTCGACCTCGCGGTCGATGAGCAGCAACAACTCGGCCCGGGAGTGCACTCCCGACTTCGCGTGCCCGCTTCCGCCTTGCGGAAAAGGCCGGGGCCCGACTCCCGCAGGATATCGGGCCCCGGCCCCTGAAAACTGACCCTCCCCTGCGCGCCCCGCACCCCCTCCCGGCGGGGCGCTCCTCTTACTCCGGATCGCCGAACAGGGCGAACACGCGGCGGCGCTCGGCGCCGATGGTAGTGAGGCTGTTGTGCCCCGGCAGCACGGCGGTGTCGTCGGGCAGGGCCGCCAGCTTCTTCAGCGAGGCGCGCATCTCGTCCATGGAACCGCCCTCGAAGTCGGTGCGGCCGATGGTGCCGGCAAACAGCGTGTCGCCGGACACCAGCACCGGCAACCCCTCGGGATGGTTGCCGAACTGCGGGATATTGAACAGGCAGATGGAGCCCTTGGTGTGGCCCGGGGTCGCGATGACCTTCCACTTCATGTTCCCGACCTCCACCACATCGCCATGGGCCACGACGCGATCCAACGGACAGGGCACGGGGTCGTCGTCCACCACGTTGGCAGCCGGATTCTCGATAGCCGGCGCCTCGATGGCCGAGGCGATCACCGGCGCGCCGGTGGCCTCGCGCAGAGCCGCGGCGGCGCCCACGTGATCGGAATGGCCGTGGGTCAGCACGATGGCGTCCAGCTTCGTTCCCTCCAGAGCCGCCAGGATCTTATCGGCATTGCAGCTCGGGTCCACCACCATAGTGCCCTCGCCGTCGGAGATGATGTACACGTTGTTCGCCAGAAAGCCCATGATCAGATACTTCACATCGACGCACAAGCCGCTGACCTCGTACAAGTTGGTTGCCATTGCCTATCCTTTCTTCGTTGCGCCCTGGGGCATCATGCGCCGGGCGTCGAACACGCCGTCCACATCGGACAGGCGCTTGGTCACACGCTCGATGACCGTCAGGTCGGACACCTGGAACAGAAAGCGCATCTCGACCATACCATCGCGGTGGGTGGTCGTGTTGCACGACAGCACGTTTGCTCCCATTTCGGAAATAACCCGGGTCACGTCCAACAGCAGATTCATGCGGTCCAACGCCTCGATGAAGATCTCCACCTGATAGCTGGCCGCCGCCGAGGGAGTGCCCTCCCATTCCACCTCGATGATGCGCTCGGGATGGCGCTTCAGATCCAACGCGTTGGGGCAGTCGGCTCGATGCACCGACACGCCGCGCCCGCGGGTCACGAACCCCAGGATGTCGTCGCCGGGCACGGGATTGCAGCAGCGCGACAGGCGCACGAGCACATCGTCGACGCCCTTCACCACGATGCCCTGGGACGTGTGGGTCTCGTGCTTCTTCGGCCGCTTCACACTCGTGAGCATAGGAGCCATGATGCCCGTGGACGACGCCGAGGTGCCCACCGTGGGCTTGTCGGCCTCCTCGTTGCCCTTGTCCACCAAGATCTTCAGCAGACGGTTGCTCACGTGCTGGGCCCGCTCCTTGCCAGCGCCCACCTGCACGAACATATCGTCGGGGTCCTTGAAACCCATGGACTCGGCCACCAGCTTCAAGGCGCGCAGCGACTGGGCGTTGGAGATGCCCAGGCCGTGCTTGCGCATCTCGCGGGCCAGCATGTCGCGCCCCATCTGCAAATCGTCGGAGCGGGTCACCTTCGAGAAGTAGGAGCGGATCTTGCTGCGGGCGCTGGGAGTCTTCACCAAGTTCAGCCAGTCGCGGGAAGGGCCGGCGCTCTTCTGGGTGAGCACCTCCACGCGATCGCCCACCTGCAGCTGGTAGGACAGGGGCACAATGGAGCCGTTCACCTTCGCGCCCACGCAGTGGTTGCCCACCTCGGTGTGGATGGCGTAGGCGAAATCGATGGGCGTGGACCCGGCGCGCAAGCTCATGACCTCGCCCTTCGGCGTGAACACGAACACCTCGGTGTTGTCCAGGTCCATCTTCAGCGATTTCAAAAACTCGCGGGAGTCCTCGGTCTCGTCCTGCCAGTCCACCATCTGGCGCAACCAGGCCAGCTGGGCATCCAGGCTGTCCTTGCCGCCGGGGCGCGAGGTGCCGGTCTCCTTGTAGCGCCAGTGGGCCGCCACGCCGTATTCGGAGTTGCGATGCATCTCCTCGGTGCGGATCTGCACTTCCAGGGGGCGTCCCGCCGGGCCCATGACCGTGGTGTGCAGCGATTGGTACATGTTGAACTTCGGCATGGCGATGTAGTCTTTGAAGCGCCCGGGCATGGGGTGCCACAGGGTGTGCACCGCGCCCAAAGCCGAGTAGCAGTCCTTCACCGACGTGGTGATGATGCGCACGGCGATGAGGTCGTAGATCTCGGAGAAGCCCTTGCCCTTCTTCGTCATCTTCTGATAGATGGAGTACAGGTGCTTGGGGCGCCCCATGATCTGGGCCGTGATGCCCAGCTTGCCCATCTCCTCGCGCAGCACGGCGATGACGTCGGCCAGATACTTCTCGCGCTCGGTGCGCGATTCGGTGACCATGCGGGAAACCTGCTTGTACTTGTTGGGCTCCAGGTAGAAGAACGACAGGTCCTCCAGCTCCCACTTGATGGAGTTGATGCCCAAACGATGCGCGATGGGCGCGTAGATCTCCAAGGTCTCGCGGGCCTTGAAGATGCGGCGGTCCTCGCGCAGGGCAGCGAGCGTGCGCATGTTGTGCAGGCGGTCGGCCAGCTTGATCACGATGACGCGGATGTCCTTGGACATGGCCACGAACATCTTGCGAATGGTGGCGGCCTGCTCGTCAGTGAGGCTCTCCACCTCGATGCGGGTGATCTTGGTGACGCCCTCCACGAGCGCGCGCACCTGGGCGTTGAAGGTCTTCTCCACCTCTTCGGCGGTCACCTTCGTGTCCTCCACGGTATCGTGGAGCAAGGCGGCGGCGATGGTCTCGGCGTCCATGCGCAGATCGGCCAGGATGATGCCCACCTCGATGGGGTGGATGATGAAGGGCTCGCCGGACTTGCGGCACTGGCCCGCGTGGGCCTGGGCCGCGAACTCGAAGGCGCGCTTGAGCATGGCCTCCTCGTCGGCATCCATATAAGCCGCCGTGAGCCGCGCCAGCTCGGCAAAGCGGCCCTCGGGCGTGGAAGCGGCCGAGGCGGCGGACTGGCCCGTGGGATCGGGTCGGCCGAGCAGCGCGTCGACGGTCTGCTTCGTCGCCGCCCCGCTCGCCGCGACCGGAGCCGCGCAGGCGTTGATATCTTCCTTGTCGGCGCTCACCGGCGCCTCCCTTCTCCTATTGGTTGCGGCCGCCGCGCGGCACGATGGGGTGCGACAGGTGCACGGTGAGCCCCTGGGCGTCCTGGCCCAAGGCCCAGCGGCAGAAGCCCCCGAAGCCGTCCCGCTCGTCGAGCCCCTCGCGGTAGCGCACCGAGTCGGTCAGCTCCACCTTCGACACCTCTTCCCGCACGCGCACCCACAGCGCCGGGCGGCCCGCCTCGTACACGGTGCGCGTCTCGATGAGCCCCAGCTCGCGGAAGACCGCCAGGCCGCAGGCGGCGGACACGGGGCTCACGGCGCGGAAGCTGTCCGACGCCGCGTGGGCCAGATCGGCCTCCCCTATGCAGAAGTAGTCGCTGTCGCACTGGCGCTGCAAGCTGCGCAGGCGGCGGTACACCTGGGCCATCACGTCGTGGTCGGGCGTGGCCTCGGCCAGGATGCGCTCGTTGAGGGCCGCATCCCCCCGCCCGTACAGCAGGTGCACCCAGGCGGGCTGGCCGTCACGACCGGCGCGACCGCTCATCTGGTTGAACTCCACGTCGCTGAAGGGCAGATGATACAGTACCACGTGGCGGATGTTGGGGATATCCACCCCTTCCCCAAAGGCCGAGGTGGCCACGAGCACCTTCAAGTCGTCGTTGCGGAACAGCGCCTCGATGCGCTTGCGCTCGTCGCGGGACAGCCCCGCGTTGTAGAAGCCGATCATGCAGGCCAGCTGGGGAACCCGACGGCGCAGCTGCCGCGCCAGGGCCACCGAATGCTCGCGGGAGTTCACGTAGATGACGGTCTTCTCGCCCCGAGCGATCAAGGTGGCCAGGTAGTCGTCGCGATGCGCGATGTTGCGCTGGTCGTCCACGAACAGGTTGTCGCGGCCGGTCTCGTCGATGACCGACTCGCGCACGGGCAGCACTTCCCCGATGTCATCGGCGATGGCGTCGTTGGCCGTGGCCGTCACGGCCAGCACCGTGGGCGCCCCCAGACGCGCGAGCGCATGGCCCAGCTGCGTGTAGGCCACGCGCTGGCCGGCCTTGGCCTGGCCGATGTGATGGGCCTCGTCCACCACCACGAACTTGATGCGCCCCGAGGCGGCGAATTCGTCCACGTGGAACATGAGGTACTCCGGCGTGGTCAGCACGATATCCAGCGTGCCGTCGGCCAGGCCGGCGTACACGCGCCCCCGCTCCTCCGGCGTGCTTTCGCCGGTGATGACGGCGCTGGCGATGCCGAAGCGCTCCAGGCTCGCCCGCAAATGGAACACCTGGTCGGCGATGAGCGCGCGCAGCGGGTAGATAAACAGGCTCGCATCGCGGCGCGCGAGGGCCTGCACGGCGGCGTGCACCTGAAAGCACAGCGACTTGCCGCGGCCCGTGGCCATCACGGCGAAGGTGGACTGGCCCGCCCGCAGCGCATCCAAGATCTGGCGCTGGGCCGGATGCAGCGGCGCCTCGCCGATAATGGCGGCCACCACGGCCGCCTCGAGCCCCTCGGGATCGCGCTCGGCCACGGCCTCCCAATGGCGGCGCAGGGCGGCCAGGTCGGGAGCCGGCGCCTCGTCGTCCCCCTCCCCGCAGGCATCGGCGCACAGCACCTCGTCGGATTCCGCGAACAGATCGGCGAAGAACGACAGGGCGTCGGGATCCAGGCAGGCCTCCAGGGCGCAGCAGATGCGCGCCGGGGCGATGGCCTCCAGCATGGCCTTCACCGAATGCCGCCCGCGCCATTCGTCGATCTGCACGGTGAAGGCGGCGTCCACCACCGCGTCGTTCACCAGAAGCGCGTCGATGGCGGCGCAGTGGAACATGATGCCGGCCACCGAGGCCCGGCCGTTGGTGAGCGTGCAGGCGAAGTGGTCCTTAGTCTGGCCCACGGCCCGGGTGTTCGCCAACGTCACGCCCTGGGCCAGAAACACCGGCTGGGGGTTCTCCTGGCCGAATGGGGCCAGACGGTCCACCAAGGCCACGGTGTCCAGGGTCAACTCGTCCAAATGCACGCAGGCGTCCACCGTGGTCAGCGGATGGAACGCCGCCTCGGGCAGCTTCTGCATGTAGGCATCCAAGCCCTCGGCGAACTTCCGCAGGTTCTTCGTGGGGATGGTCACGCCCACGGCCGCCCCGTGGCCGCCGAAGCGGGTGGTCAGGTGCGAGAGCGACTCCACGGCCTCGAACAGGTTCACATTGCCCACCGAGCGGCCCGACCCGCGGGCCTCCTCTCCGTCCACGGTGAACAGCAGCGACGGCACCCCATAGGTGTTTACGAGGCGGGAGGCCACGATGCCCTTCACGCCCTCGTGCCAGCCCTCGCCGGCCACCACGAGCGCCCGCTGGCCCCGGTAGGTCTCGGCGGCCTGTGCCTTCGCGATGTCGGACAGCTCTGCCTCGATGGCGCGGCGCTGGTTGTTCACCTCTTCCAAAGCCTCGGCCATGGTGCAGCAGTCGGCGTAGTTGTCGCACATCAGCAAATCGAGGGCCAGGTCGGCGTTCCCCATGCGCCCGGCCGCGTTCAGACGCGGGATGAGCGAGAACGACAGGTTCGTCGCCGTGAGCACCTTGCCCGCCTGGCCCGTGGTGGCCAGAAGCGCCGCGATGCAGGGGCGCGGGTTCGCGTTCATGCGGGCCAGGCCGTCGGCCACGAGCGCCCGGTTCTCGTCGCGCATGGGCATGAGGTCGGCCACCGTGCCCAAGGTGGCGAAGTCGGTGTAACTGCGCCACAGGTGAGGGAACCCGAGGCGCGCGCCCAGCATCTGCACGAGCTTCAGAGCCACGCCCACCCCGGCCAGAATGGCACTCGGACAGCCCGGCTCCATCTTCGGATCGGCCACGCACACGTTCTCGGGCACCAGGTCGGCGGCCTCGTGGTGGTCGGTGATGTACACCTCGATGCCGGTCTTCACGATCTCGGCCACCTCGTGCTTGCAGGCGATGCCGCAGTCCACGGTGACGATCACGTCGGGAGCCAGCTCGCGGACGCGCTCGAAAGCGGCGGCGGTGATGCCGTAGCCCTCGTCGAAGCGGTGCGGGATGAAGGGGAAGGCACAGCCGCCCAAGGCCCGCAGGCCGCGGGTGAGCACCGTGGTGGCCGAGATGCCGTCCAGATCGAAGTCGCCGAAGACCACGATGCGCTTCTTGGCCGCCAGGGCCGCCTGCAAACCGTCGGCCACCTCGGCCAAGCCGGGGATATCGTAGGGATTCAGCCAGTCGCGATCGAGCGAGGGGGAGAGAAAGCGCTTGGCGGCGCGCACCGTGGTGATGCCGCGGGCCACAAGCGTCGTCGCGATGAAGTGGGGCAGGCTGAGGTCGTGCTGCAAGCGCGCGACGATGGCGGGATCGGCTTCCCGAATGCTGAACTGGGCGGTCATGGTGACAGGCTACCTAACATGCTCAAACTCTTGTGTCTTGCCGTCCATTTTCGCATAAAGGCCCGCGCCTGTCACCGCCGCGGGAGGCTCTCGTTACAATTCACAGAACCCAACCGGCGCCCCATGCGGTCTGCGCAACGCTTGGGCAGCAGAAAGCGGCCCCTCCTCGAAAGCACCGCAATCTACGGCAGAGCGGGCGGGCTGAAGCCCGCCCCTACGGGGGGGGCGCAAGCCGTGGAGGCGCAAGCTGCGGGGGGGACCGTAGGGGAAGGCTCCAGCCCTCCCCTTCAACCGAAAGGCCACCCCGGCTCTAGCGCCATGAAAGCGGCGGCGCTACGCGGACGCCGCCTTCAAAAGGTCGAGCACCTCGTCGGGGGTCACCGCCTCCATGACTGCCGCGGCCAGGGCGCGGGCCTTCTCGTGGTTCCACCCGGCAATGGCGGCGCGGGTGGCGAGGATGCTCGCGGGCCCCACGCTGTACTCGGTGAGCCCGAAGCTGATCCACAACGGGATGAGCAGCGGATCGGCGGCCGCCTCGCCGCACATGCCCACGGGAATACCCGCCTCTGTGCCGGCGGCAATGACCGAGCGGATGGAGCGGAGCACCGCGGGGTTGAAGGTGGAGTACAGGTAGCGCACTCGGTCGTTGCCGCGATCCACCGCCATGGTGTAGCCGGTCAGATCGTTCGTGCCGATGCTGAAGAAGTCGGCCTCGGCCGCCAGCGCATCGGCCATGAGGGCCGCCGCCGGCGTCTCGATCATCACGCCCACGGGCACGTCCTTGTTGCAGGCGACGCCCTCGCGGGAGAACTCGTCGGCGTAGCGGCGGATGAGGGCGCGCACCTGGCGCAGCTCCTCCACGCCGGTCACGAGCGGCACCATGATGCGCACGTCCCCGAAGGCGCTCGCCCGCAAAAGCGCCCGCAGCTGGGTGCGGAACACGTCCTCGCGGGCCAGGCAGTAGCGAATGGCGCGGAAGCCCATGAAGGGGTTGTCCTCCTTCTCCAGGCCCAGGTAGGGAATGTCCTTGTCGCCGCCGATGTCCAGGGTGCGGATGATGACGGGGCGCCCCTTCATGATGAGGGCCGCCTGCTGGTAGGCGCGGAACTGATCCTCCTCGGTGGGCATCGCGCCGCCGTCCATGAACAGAAACTCGGTGCGGAACAGGCCCACGCCCTCGCCGTCGTTGTCCACCACGGCCCGGGCGTCCTCCACCGAGCCGATGTTGCCGAACAGTTCCACCTGGCACCCGTCGGCGGTGACGGTCTTCTTCCCCACGAAGCGCTGGAGGGCCTCCTTCTCGCGGCGCAGGGCCTCCTGGCGCACGCGGGCCGCCGCAAGCTCGGCCTCATCGGGCGCCACGGTTACCACGCCTTCGCCACCGTCCACGATGACCTGGGCCCCCTCGGGCAGTTCCTGCACCGCATCCGGCACGGCCAGCACGGCAGGAATCTCCAGGGCGCGGGCGAGGATGGCCGAGTGGCTCGTCATGCCGCCGGTCTCCGTCACAATGCCCACGACGTTGTCGCGGTCGAGGCCGGCGGTCATGGAGGGCACCAGATCGTGGGTGACGAGCACGGTGCCGCGGGGCACGCGGGACACATCCACCTCTCGCACGCCGAGCAGCTGGCAGAGCACGCCGCTCTTGATGTCGCGCACATCGGCGGCCCGCTGGCGCGTCAGGTCGTCGTCGGCGGCCTCGAACATGGCGGCGAAGGTCTCGCACACCGTATCGAGCGCCGCCTCGGCGCACTGGCCGGCGTCGATGAGATTGTCCATCTCGGCCACCATGAACGGGTCGGAGATCATGAGCACATGGCCCTCGAGGATGGCGGCCTCGGCATCGCCCACGCGCCCGCGCACCACCTCGGCCTTCTCGCGCGTGAGCACCGAGAAGGCCTCGATGGCGCTATGCAGCCGCCCCTTCTCCGCCTCGGCGTCGGCCACTTCCACTACCTCGTAGGCAAGGCAGGGCTCGGCGATGACCATCACCGTGCCGATGCCCAGCCCCGGCGAGGCGGCAACGCCCTCAAGCGCGGCCATGGGGCTACTCTCCCAGGCCCGACTCGATAAGCTGGATGGCCGCGTCGAGTGCCGCCTGCTCGTCGGCGCCCTCGCAGCG
Source organism: Adlercreutzia mucosicola DSM 19490 (assembly GCF_000422625.1). GTDB lineage: Bacteria > Actinomycetota > Coriobacteriia > Coriobacteriales > Eggerthellaceae > Adlercreutzia > Adlercreutzia mucosicola. The sequence goes on from NZ_AUGK01000008.1 coordinate 51,455, forward strand.
CACCTCGACCTCGGTGCCGCACTTGATGCCGGCGGCCACAATGGCCATGAGGCTCTTCGCGTTCACTTCCTTGCCCGCAGCCACGATGGTGACATCGCTTGCGAAGGGCGCCATGGCCGAGGCCAAGACACCGGCCGGACGCATGTGCAGGCCGCTGCCGTTGGTGAGGGTGATCGTCTGGGAAACCATAGTTTTCTCCTTATCGTCAGGTCGAATGCTTCTGTCTGCCGCCAAGCGCTCCCGCTAGGGGCGCTCGGCGATGGGCCGCTCCCGTCGGGTGCTCCCACCGGGGCACGTGCACCGGAGCGCTCCCGCCGAAACGCTCCCGCCGGGACCCGCGCCGGAGGCTCTTGCCGCCGCCCTAGGCCTCAGTGCGCTTCTTCTTCAGCAGCGCGAGCATGAGCATGCCCGCAACCGAGCCGACCGCAAGGGCCACCAGATACATGAGCGCGCCGCCGATGACGGGCACCACGAAGATGCCGCCGTGGGGCGCCATGAGCGTGCAGCCGAAGAACCACGACAGGCCGCCGGCCACAGCCGAGCCCACCACGCAGGAGGGGATGACGCGCAGCGGGTCCGAGGCAGCGTAGGGAATGGCGCCCTCGGTGATGAACGACAGGCCCATGATGTAGTTCACCGGGCCGTTCTTGCGCTCGTCGGCCGTCCAGCGGTCCTTGAAGAAGGTGGTGGACAGCGCGATGGCGATGGGAGGCACCATGCCGCCGATCATGACCGAGGCCATGATCTGGAAGCTGGCGTCGGTGCCGAGGGCGAGCATGCCGGTGCCGAACACGTAGGCCGCCTTGTTGAAGGGGCCGCCCATGTCGATGGCCATCATGCCGGCCAGAATCATGCCGAGCACAATGCCGAAGTTGTTATCGGAAAGCCAGGTGAGCGCATTGGACATGCCGGTGTTGATCATGCCCACGAACGGCCCGACCGCGCACATGATGACGGCAATGGCCCCCAGGCCCGCCAGCGGGTAGATGAGGATCTGCTTGATGCCGGCCAGCGAGTCGGGCATCTTCTCGCACAGCTTCTCGATGCCGAGCATGGCGTAGCCGCCCGCGAAGCCCGCAAGCAGGCCGCCGAGGAATCCTGAGGGAATGTCGCCGCCGGGCAGCCCGAAGGTGGAGCCGAGCGTGGCCATGAAGCCGCCGACGAAGCCCACCACCAAACCGGGGCGGTCAGCGATAGACTGGGCGATGTAGGCGGCGAGGATCGGCACCATGAAGCTGAAAGCGAAGCCGCCGATGGTCTTGAACCAGGCCGAGATCGGCGTGCCGGTGCCGAAGTTGCCGTCCTGGGGCACCCCGGCGATGCCATCGATGAGGAAGGCGAGCGCGATGAACAGGCCGCCAGATACCACGAAGGGCAGCATATGGGAGACGCCCTCCATGAGGTGCTTGTAAATCTTGCGGCCAGCGCTCTCGCCCGCCTCGTCCTCGGCAGCCGCCGCATTCGCGCCGCCGGCGTGGTGGTACACGCGCGCGTCGCCCGCCAGGATGCGGTCGATGAGCTCGTCGGGCTTGTTGATGCCGTCGGACACCTTCACGATGACCGCGGGTTTGCCGTCGAAACGGGCCATCTCCACTTCCTTGTCGGCAGCCACGATGATGCCGTCGGCGGCGGCGATTTCCTCGCGGGTCAGGCGGTTCTTGGTGCCCCCGGTGCCGTTGGTCTCGGCCTTCAGGGCGATACCGCGCGCCTCGGCGGCCTTCGTGAGCGCCTCGGCGGCCATGTAGGTGTGGGCGATGCCCGTGGGACACGCTGTCACCGCCAGGATGCGGAAGCCGTCGGCCTTGCCGTGCTCCTCGGCATAGGCGGCCTTGGCAGCGTCGATGAGGGCCTCGGTGCCTTCCATGTCGCCTTCCATATCGGCTTCGGCCTCGGCCTCCACCGCCTCGGCGAAGCGCTCGCGCTCTTTCGCGTCGATGGCGGCGAGGAACGCCTCGGGGGTTTCCGCCGCCATGAGCTGGGCGCGGAAGTCGAGGTCCATGAGGATGGTCATGAGCCGCGAGAGCACCTCCAGGTGCACATCTCCCCCGTCGTCGGGCGCGGCGATCATGAACAGCAGCGTGGAGGGAGCCCCGTCCGGAGCGCCGTAATCCACCCCGGCAGGCGCCGTCATGGCCGCAAGGGACGCCCGCTTCGTGGCCGCCGTCTTTGCATGGGGGATGGCGATGCCCTCGCCCACGGCCGTGGTGCCCTGGTTCTCGCGGGCGATGATGGCCTCGCGGAAGGCCTCCTTGTCGTTGAGGTTTCCGGCACCGTCGTGCAGCTCCACGAGCTGGGCGATGGCGCCGGCCTTGTCGGCGGGCGCGCCACCGATGGCAATGGCCCCGGGTTGAAGCAAATCGACAATTCTCATAGACGAACCGCACTCCTTTCAGTTGCAGGGTTCCACGAAAGTGACAGGAAGCAGGTCGGATACCTGCCCCGCCGATGCCAAAGAGGGAGAGAAGGCCGTGGCGGAGCCGGCCGCCAGGCCGAGGCGCAGGGCGTAGACGGCGTTGTCCGCGCCAGGGCAGAGCGACTCGCAGCCGGGAAGGGAGGCTCCCGCGAGCCCCGCCAGAAAACCCGCCACCATGGAATCGCCCGCGCCCACCGAGTTCACGAGGGCGCCCGCCGGGGCCGCGCCCCGGGCGACAAGCCCCTTCGCGTCCACCAGCAGCGCTCCGGCCGCACCGCAGCTGACGAGCACGAAACGGGCGCCGGCCCGGGCAAGGTCGCGCGCAGCAGCTACCACGGCGGCCTCGTCGGCGGCATCGCAGCCGGCCAGCTCGGCCAGCTCGTGGTTGTTGGGTTTTACGAGGAAGGGCCGTGCGGCGAGGGCCTCGGTCAGGGCCGAGCCCGTGGTATCGACCGCGCATCGCGCGCCGTGCTCGGCGGCAGCCGCGGCCAGATCGGCGTAGAGGTCCGCCGGGCAGCCCGGCGCCAGGGAGCCCGACAGCACAAGGCAATCGTCCGAGCCCAACCGCTCGATGCGGCGACGGAGCGCCGCGATGTCGGCCGGGCCCACCGCCGGACCGCAGCCGTTGATCTCCGTCTCTTCCAACGAGCCGTCGGCGCGGGGGCGCTTCATCTTCACGTTGATGCGGGTCTGCCCCGCATCCAGGCGCACGAAATCGCAGGGGACGCCGGCGGCCTCCACGCCTTCCACGAGCGCCGTGCCCGTGGTGCCGGCGATGAACCCGGAGGCGCACGCATCTTGGCCGAAGCGGTGCAGCATGGTGGCCACGTTCACACCCTTGCCGCCGTAGGACAGATCATCAGCCGCCGATCGGTTCGTGACGCCCTCGGCGAAAGCGGGCAGGCGCATCATCCAATCGAGCGCCGGATTGCACGTGACGGTGAGAAACATTGCGGTCCTTTGGGTCGACCCTAGTCTGCCAGGGCGCAGTATAGCACCGCAGCCCCGCAACGCTCAGAGAAAGCGTCGACTTTTTCACGTCCCGTCAGCAAGCCCGCGCGCGGCCGTTTGCGAGGCGCACCCGCACGGCACGCGCCCGCAAGGCGCCCTCGCCGGACGCGCCCTTGCGCTCAGCTTTAACGTCCGGCCACACGGCCTCCTAGCGGTTGTCCACCTTCTCGGGATACAGGTCGTGCTGGGTCAGGCGCTCCCAGGCCACCTTCTCCCACGGCGTGCCGGCACGGCCGTAGTTGCAGTACGGGTCGATGGAGATGCCGCCGCGCGGGGTGAACTTGCCCCACACCTCGATGTACTTCGGATCCATGAGACTGATGAGGTCCTTCATGATGATGTTCATGCAGTCCTCGTGGAAGTCGCCGTGGTTGCGGAAACTGAACAGGTACAACTTCAGGCTCTTGGACTCCACCATCAGCTCGCCGGGCACATAGGAGATGTAGATAGTGGCGAAATCCGGCTGGCCCGTGATGGGGCACAGGCTCGTGAACTCGGGGCAGTTGAACTTCACGAAGTAGTCGTTGCCCGGATGCTTGTTGACGAAGGTCTCCAACACCGAGGGGTCATAGTCAGTGGGGTACTGCGTGCCCTGGCTGCCCAGGTGAGTGACGCCGCCGGCACGGGTCTCGTCCTCGTCGCGGCCCGCGAGGGAGCCGGCGTCCACCTCCCCCGCCGTGCGCTTGAGGTGGGCGGCCACCGCCGCCAGAGCGGAGCTGTCCACGGAGCCCTCCGCGGCGCGGCTCTCGGGAGCGTCGTGCTTCTCGTCACCGAACAGGGCTTCGGCCATTTCCAAAGGTTTCAAGGGTGGCTCCTTTCTCAGGGCGCCTCTTGGGCGCTCGGGGCTTGCAGGCGCGCGATGTCGCTACTCGCCAGAGGCGAGCGCGGGGTCTTCAACGTGGTTGGCGGCGAAGGCGGCCGCACGGTCGAGGCAGGTGGCGCACGCACCGCAGGGAGCCGCGCCGCCCTCGTAGCAGGACCAGGTCAGCTCGTAGGGCACCCCAAGCGTCAGCCCCTCGGCCACGATGTCCGCCTTCGACCAGGTCACGAACGGGGCCTCCAGGCGCAGCTCGCCGCCAGTGCCCTCGGCGATGGCAGCGGCCATGGCCTCCACGAACGCCGGAGAGCAATCGGGATAGGCGGCGCCGGCCCAGTCATCGTGGTGGGCGCCGTAGAGCACCACTGAGCAGCCCAGGGAAAGGGCCATGGAGGCCGCCGAAGACAGGAACAGCCCGTTGCGGAAGGGCACGTAGGTGCTCACGATGCCCCCCGCGGCCGCCTCTTGCTGCTCCCCGTAGGCACCCGTGGGAACCGCCTCGTCGGAATGGGCCAGCAGCGAGCAGGCGCTGTCGGCGAAGATGGCCCCCAAGTCCAGGAAGCGCTGCTCCACCCCGTAGTGGACCGCTACGGCCCGGGCCGCCTCGATCTCGCGGATGTGCTTCTGCCCGTAGCTGATGGACAGGGCGTAGACGTTCTCGGCCCCGAACCGGGCCACGGCCCCGGCGAGTAGCGTCGTGGAATCCACGCCGCCCGAGCACAGTACGAGGGCCTTTTCCTGCATAGTCACTCTTCCTTCTTTCGTTCCAGAGGGACGACGCGCTCGGCGGAATACCGCATCCGGGCGAGCGCCACCGGTCGGGCAAGGCGCCCCAGCCCGCGCCCCTCTTCCCTGCCGTCCTAAACGCCCCGGCTCTCGTTTGGCCAGATGATCTTGTGCAGCTGCAGCTGCAAGCGAGCGCGGTCCAGGCCATGCTCGATGAGGTAGGCCGCGATCTCGGCCGGCTCGATGGCGCCCCACACGGGGCTCACGAGCACCTGGCAGCGGTCCCACAGCCCCGCCTCGTCGGCCCGCGCTTCCATGAAGGCCAGGTCCTCCTCGCTGCCCACGACGAACTTCACCGCGTCGCGTGAGTCCAGCAGGTCGTAGCTCTCCCGCCGCATGGCAGCCGACACGGCCTCGCCGGCCGTGGGCGTCTTCCAATCCACGGTGAAGTGCAGACTGCCGGGCAGCCCCGCCTCGGCGCACGCCTCGCGCAAGTGGGCCATGGGGGCCAGATCGCGCGAACCGTTGGTCTCGATCTCCACGCGCAGGGGTCGCGGGCTCTCCACCGACAGCAGCGCCTGCACCAGATCGGGCAGGTAGGGCTGCAGCAGCGGCTCGCCGCCGGTGAGGGTCACGCAGGACACACCGGTTTCGGCCACCCAAGCCAGAAGCTGGGGCACGCTCCACCCTTCCACCTCTACGAGGGGATGGTTCGCCCAGCGCGTGTCGCAGTAGGTGCACCACATGTTGCACCCGGCGAACCGGATGAAGGCCGCCGGGCGGCCAGCGGCGAGCCCCTCCCCGTTCAGGCTCACGAACTTCTCGGCCACGGGGAACAGCTGCGCCCGCGCCGCAATAGTATGTCGCGCCTGGTGCCGCTCGGCATCCAGCAGGCCGTCGTTCTCTTCCTCGGGTACCATACCTCAGGCGTCCTTTCGCTCGCCAACCAACTGCAATCCAAATTCTTCCCCAACCTGCGGAAGATCTGCTACGCATCCTTCCGGTAGTAGGCGCAGTTGTTCGGCGTCTCGTACACATCCACTTGGGCTACGGGCAGCCCCATCTCGGCCAGAGCGTCGAAGAACCACTTCGCAAGGTTCTCCGCCGTGGTGCGGAAGGGCATCATGAATAGCGCGAAACCCTCGCGCTCGAGGCAGGCCAGCGTATCGGGGGCCAGCGAGCCCTCCTCGATGATGAAGTGGTGATCGAGCCGCTCGGTCAGCGACCGCAGGGCGCCTTTGAAGTCGCCGAAATCCACCACCATATCCTTGCACGTGCCCTCGGTCTGCAACTCGGCGACCTCCAGATAGGCCACCACGCGCCACCGATGCCCGTGCAGATTCTCGCACTTGCCATGATAGTCAGTCAGAAAATGAGAGGCATCGAAGCTGCTCTCGGTCTTCAATCCGTACATATCGAATTCTCACCAATCTACGAACATTTGTATGATACACTATTCCACGCAGGGAGCACTCAGCCCACTGCACACACCCCCACACCATGCTAGCTACGAGAGGGGGTGATGCAGATGAGCGAAATGCTGGCCTGGGCCCAAGTCTTGGTTGGAGTTGCCACATTTATTGTAGCTGTTTTGACGCTACAAAAAGAGAACCCGCCGAATAACGGCGGGAACTCCAACAAAGAGGGCGAGGACTAGGCACCCTCGCCGAAGGGCGTTCCGCTTGGGGCGCCCTTCTTTAGGCAAGAGTATCTTACCACACTTCTGCGCTAGAAAGCCGCGTCGAAGGGATCGGTCACGATGATTTCACTTTGGCCGCGGGTGAGCTCGGTGAGCTTCTCCAGGAAGAGGGCCTGGGTGCCGTCGAGCATGCAGAAGGTGAGCAGCACGTTCTCGGCGAAATCGCTCTCTTGCAGCCGGGCGCCGCAGGCCTCGGCGATGCGGCACACGGGCTCGTAGAGGTTGTAGGGCACCTCCGTCATGACGTCCACACAGCGGGACACCACCACGATGCGAGCCGCCTCGATGGCCGCTTTCGTAGCATCGGTGTAGGCGCGCACCAGACCGCCCGTGCCGAGCAGGATGCCGCCGAAGTACCGTGTGACCACCACGGCCACGTCCTCCAGACCCGCGTGCTGGATAGCCTCGAGCGTGGGCATGCCCGCCGTTTTGGCCGGCTCGCCGTCGTCGGTGTAGCGAATGCGGCCGCCGCGCAGCACGTAGGCATACACATTGTGGCGCGCCATGCGGTGGGCCGCCTTCACCTCGGCGATGAAGGCAAGGGCCTCCTCCTCGTCAGCCACCGGCGCGATGCGGCCGATAAACCGGCTCTTCTTCTCGACGATCTCCGCCTCGGCAACCTCGGCTATGGTCTGATACGCAGCCACTACTCCCCCAGCTTCTCGGCGGCGTCGAGCCATTCGAGCCCCAGGGCCTCTATCTGGTCTTGGAAGTCGGCGATCTCCTCCTGCATGGCCGTGAGCACCAGATAGTCGGACTGGTCGGCCTCGGCCATCTCCAGCTGCTTCTTCTCGATCTTGCCCTTTAAGGTGCCGATCTTCTTCTCGTTGGAGGCCATGAGCTTGCGCAGCTCGCGCTGCTCGCCGCCGGAAAGCGCCGGGGCCGTGCGTTCCGCGGGCTCCCCGGACGCCGGCTTCCCGGGCACGGCCTTCGCCGTCGCCTTCGCGGAGGAAGCCTCGGCCGCTTCCCGCTCGGCTTCTTCCGTCAGGCGCAGGTACTCGTCCACGCCGCCCGGCAGGTGGCGCACCTTGCCGTCCACGAGGGCGAACTGGTGGTCGGTCACGCGTTCCATAAGATAGCGGTCGTGGGTGACGAGCAAAAGCGTGCCCGGCCAGCCGTCGAGCAGACTCTCCACCGCGGCCAGCATGTCGGTGTCCAGATCGTTGCCGGGCTCGTCCAGGATGAGCACGTTGGGCTCGTCCAGCAAGATGAGCATCAGGGCCAGCCGCCGCTTCTGACCGCCCGACAGGTCGCACACCGGCTCGTTCTGGTCGTCCTTCGTGAAGCCGAGCCGCTCCAGCAACTGGCCCGGCGTCATCTCCTTGCCGTCGAGCATCGTGCGACTCGAATAGCGGCTGATAACCTGGCGCACCCGATCGTCGCCGAGCTTCGTCAGCTCGTCCAAATGCTGGGACAGCACGGCGAAGCGCACGGTCTGGCCGATCTTCACGCGCCCGCGATCCACCGGCTGCAAACCCTGGATGATGCGCAGCAGCGTGGTCTTGCCGATGCCGTTACCGCCCACAATGCCGTAGCGGTCGCCGGGGCCGATGATCCAGTCCACGTCGTCTAAGATGACGCGGTCGCCGAACCGCAGCGAGGCATCCTGCAGCTCCACCACCGTCTTGCCGAGCCGCGCCATGGCCATGCGCTTCAGCTCCAGCTCATCGCGCAAAGGCGGCACGTCGGCGATAAGCGCCTGGGCCGCGGCCACGTGGAACTTGGGCTTGGTGGCCCGGGCCCGCGCCCCGCGGGAGAGCCACGCCAGCTCACGGCGCAGGGCGTTCTGCCGCTTCTGCTCGACCAGGGCCTGCAAACGGTCCCGTTCCACCCGCTGCATGATATAGGCGGAGAATCCGCCCTCGAAGGGCCACACCCGCTGTCCCTGCACTTCCCACATGGCCTCGCACACCTCGTCGAGGAACCAGCGGTCGTGGGTGACCACAAGCAGCGCGCCGTCCCCCGGCCGCCAGCGGGTCTTCAGGTGGTCGGCCAGCCAGGTGATGGCGGCTACGTCCAGGTGGTTGGTGGGCTCGTCCAACATGAGCACATCCCAGTCGCCGATGAGCAGCCGCGCCAGATCAACGCGGCGGCGCTGGCCGCCCGACAGCGTGCCCACCGGCGCGTCCCAGGCCACATCGCCCAGAAGCCCCGCGATGATGGAGCGGGTACGGGCATCGCCGGCCCACTCGTACTCGGGCACATCGCCCACGACGGCCCGCTCCACGGTGTCTCCGTCGGCAAGGCCGTCGGTCTGCCCGAGCACGCCCACCGACACGCCGCGAGTGCGGATCACGCGCCCGTCGTCCACTTCCACCTCGCCGGCCAGCACGCGCAGAAGCGTCGACTTGCCGTCGCCGTTCTTGCCCACGATGCCGATGCGCGCCCCCTCGTCCACGCCGAGGGACAGCTCGGTGAACACCGTCTTCGTGGGGAAATCCACCCGCACCTTTTCGCAACCGAGGAGAAATGCCACGAAGGCCGCCTTTCACATCGCCGGGCCGCCGCTCCCTTCGAGGGACGATGGCCCTGAGAGCCGATTACGGCCGTCAGAACGGCTCTCCAGGGAGAGAGCCTCGTTCTGCCAGTCGATCAAATGTGCCGTCGATTATAAACCATGGCCCCTTCCGAAGGCCGCCATAAACCGCAGCCCCTTGAAAGCCGTCCCATCTGGAACATGCATCTTGAAGCACTGGCCGCTGAAAGTGGCTGCAAATTGCGAAAAGTTGACACCGTCGCCTCTTTCAGAGCCAAACGATCGTGGCTCTCGTCGAAAAAGCGCAGGTAGCGGTTATCCATTTCTAACTTATTGAGAGCAGACCGTCAACTTTTCGCAATTTGAAGCCACTTTCGACGATTCGTTTCGAAAACCCGGCAATCGGCCCGCTGCGAACGAGCCCGCTGCCCCCGCGCCCGGCGCCCCGCTCAGCGAATCTTCCACAGGGCGCAGACCAGCACCGCTGCCGAAAATACCGTCGAAAGGGCGAAGGCCGCCTGGTAGGGCGCCACCGCCAACGTCGCGCCCCCATTGGCCGCCACGGCGCCGCCCGCGCCCAACAGCGAGATGAGCAGCATCATAAGCGCCGTGCCCAGCGAGGCGCACACCTGGCGCACGGTGGCGAAGAACGCGCTGCCGTCCATGATGAGGCGCCCGGGCAGCCCCGACAGGCCCCAGGAGTTCAGCGGCCCCACGAGCGCGCTCACGCCCACGGCCCGCACGCCCTGCCAGAACGTGAGGGCCCACAGCGGCGTGGTCGCGTCTACGAACATGAAGGAGGCGGCTCCCACGGTGAGGAAGGTGGCGCCGGTGATGCACACCGCCCGCGGCCCCACCTTGTCCACCAGCACGCCGGCCAGCGGGTTCACGAACAGCGCCACTGCCGTGGCGGGAACGAACACGATGCCCGCCTCCAGGGCCGTCATGCCGGCCGGCCCCTGCACGAACAGCGGCAGCACCAGTGTGATGCCCATAAACGATGCGAACAGGCAGTTCTGGGCCACGAACCCCGCGCGGAGGTGACGGGACTGGAAGATGTCCAGCGAGATGAGCGGATGGGCTACCCGGCGCTGGCGTCGCACGAAGGCCACGATGAACGCCGCGCCCAAAAGGCCAGGCGCCCACACGGACGGCTCGGCGAACCCCATGGTGGCCGCGTTGGACGCGCCCAGCAGAAGACCCCCGAAGCCCAGGGTGGACTGCACAAACGAGGGCAGGTCGAACACCGCGTCGCCCCGATGATCGCCCTGGCTCTTCACCAGCAGCGCGCAGGCTGCCCCCAGAAGCACCAGCACGCCCGCCAACATAAGGTAGAAGCTGCGCCATCCCCACGAGCCGGCCAGAGCGCCTCCGATCAAGGGGCCGATGTTGGGGGCGAAGCCCATGGCGATACCGCCGATGCCCATGGCCGTGCCCGTGCGCTCGCGCGGGAAGCGCGTCATGGCCACCGACTGCACCAGGGGCAGCGTGATGCCCGTGGCAATGGCCTGCAGCACGCGGGCCGCCACCAGCACCGCGAACACCGGGGCGAAGAAGGCCACCACCGAGCCGACCAGATAGAAGCCCAGGGCCGGATACACCAGGGACTTCACCGAGAGCCGCCGCGACAAAAACGTCACGACCGGTACCGTCACGCCCATGACGAGCATGTAGATGGTGGTGACCCACTGGCCCACGGCAGCATCGATGGCGAAATCCTCGCACACGCCGGTCAGCATGGAGTTCATCACCGTTTGGGTGAGCGAACCCAACGCGCAGGTGATCACCACGATGGCGAACAGCGCATAGGTATGTTGCTTCTCGCTGAGGGGCATTCCTCTCCCATCGGTCGCGCGACGGGCCGGGGCTCTGCCGCCTTCCCCACGGGCGGCGCTGCAGCGTCGCCCGCTTATCATGATCTCTGCCGACTAGTTGTACTGCTGCTGGGTCTTCTCCAACCCGTGCTCGACAAGGAAGCGCACTGCATCGGAGCCCAGGGCCACGGCGTGCTGGAACGCCTCCAGGTCGTCTTTCTTCGGCTGGGACAGCACCCAATCCACCACGGGCTTGCGTCCCGGCGGCCGGCCAATGCCCACGCGCACCCGGTACCAGTCGCGGGTGCCCAGCTTGTCGCCGATGGAGCGCAGGCCGTTGTGGCCCGCGTGCCCCCCGCCGAACTTCACGCGGATGGTGCCCGGATCGATGTCCAGCTCGTCGTGGATGACGATGAGGTGATCGGCATCCACGCCGTAGGTCTTCATGAGGGTCTTCACCGGACCGCCCGAGGTGTTCATGTAGCTCTGGGGCTTGGCGAGCACCACGTCCTCGCCGCGCCACGCGCCCCTGGCTGTCAGCGCGCCGCCCTCGGCCTTCCAGTAGCGGCAGCCCAGCTCGTCGGCGAGCGCATCCACCACATCGAAGCCCGCGTTGTGCCGCGTGTGCTCGTATTCCCCGCCCGGATTTCCCAGGCCCGCGATCAGGTACATCTACTCGAACAGCTTCCCGATGGACCCGTTGGCGTACACCGCGTTGATGGTCTGAGCGAACAAGGGCGCGATGGACAGCACCTTGATCTTGCCGGTCTGGCGCGCCAGCGGCACGGGCACGGCGTTGGTGACCACCACTTCCTCGATGCAGGAGTTCTCCAAACGCTCGTAGGCCGGACCCGAGAACAGGCCGTGGGTGGCGCAGGCGTACACCTGGGCGGCGCCCTTGGCCTTCAGGGTGGCGGCCGCGGCCACGAGCGACCCGCCGGTGTCGATCATGTCGTCGTTTAGGATGCAGATCTTATCGGTCACATCGCCGATGAGCGCGGTGATCTCGGCCTGGTTGTGCTTGGGGCGATCCTTGTGCATGATGGCCAGGTCGCAGTCCAGCGCCGAGGAGAACTTCTTCGCGGCCTTGGCACGGCCCACGTCCGGCGACACCACGCAGAGCTGGTCGGCATCGAAGCCCTTGTTGCGGAAGTAGTCCACGAAGATGGGCATGGCGGTCATGTGGTTCACGGGGATATCGAAGAAGCCCTGGATGGCGTCCTGGTGCAGATCCACGGTGATGACGTTGTCGACGCCGGACACGGTGAGCAGATCGGCCACGAGCTTGGCGGTGATGGGCTCGCGCGGGGCGGCCTTGCGATCCTGGCGCGCGTAGCCGTAGTGGGCAATCACCGCCGAGATGGAGCGGGCGCTGGCGCGCTTGGCGGCGTCCACCATGATGAGCAGCTCCATGAGGGCGTCGTTCACGTCGAAGCCCTCGCTGGCGCACACGGACTGGATGAGGAACACGTCGGCGCCGCGGATGGACTCCTGATAGCGGGCGTAGATCTCGCCGTTGGCGAACTTCTCGTGCTTGATGTTGCCGAGGTTCGCGTTCAGGTTCTTCGCGATCTCCTCGGCAAGCTCGGGGTTCACCGAGCCGGAAAACAGGGCCATGCGCTTGGTCATCTCGGTCATGGGCGGGTATCCCTTCTGCGACGGATTTCGATGGTGGGGCCTATTGTAGTACGGCCGGCGCCCCCTGCCGAGGCAAAACCGGCCGCACTTTATTTCTTCTCGATGGGGTGCGCCGCCACCCACCCTTCGATCTCGGACTGGCGGGCGCGGCCGAGGGCGAGCGCGCCGGGGCTCACGTCCTTGGTGATAGTGGAGCCGGCGCCGATGAGCGAGCCCTCCCCGATGCGCACAGGGGCCACCAACATGGTGTCGGAGCCCACGAAGACGCCGTCCTCGATGATGGTGGCGTGCTTGTTGGCGCCGTCGTAGTTGCAGGTGATGGAGCCGGCGCCGATGTTCACGCCCGCGCCCATGGTGGTGTCGCCGATGTAGGACAGATGCGGCACCTTGCTGCCCTTGCCGATGGTGGACTTCTTGATCTCCACGTGAGTGCCGGCCTTGGCTCCCTCGCACAGGTGCGCCGCCGGGCGCAGATAGGCGCGCGGACCGCAGGTGGCGCCGTCGTCGATGAGGGCCTGAACGGCCACGGTCTCGTCCACGGTGCAGCCCGCCCCCACGCGAGTATCAGTCAGACGGGTGTTGGGGCCGATGATGCTATCCTCGCCGATGGAGGTGTCGCCCATGAGGATGACGGCGGGTAAAAGCTCCACGTCGGAGGCGATGTCCACATCGGGGCCGATGAAGGTGGTGGCCGGGTCCCACATCGTGACGCCGGCGGCCATGTGGGCGTCGTTGATGCGGCGCTGCATGACACGGGTGGCCTCGGCCAGCTGGCCGCGGGAGTTCACGCCCAGGCACTGCTCGGCATCATCGGTCTTGTAGGCCAGCACGCCGCGGCCGGCCGCGCGGGCGATGGCCAAAACGTCGGTAAGGTAGAACTCGCCCTGGGCGTTGTCAGAGCCCACCTGGGCCAAAGCCTCGAACAGGGCGCGGGCGTCGAAGCAGTAGAAGCCCGAATTGCACTCGGTGATGGCCGCTTCCTCGGGGCTCGCGTCCTTCTGCTCCACGATGCGCTCCACCTCGCCCGCACCGTCGCGCACGATGCGGCCGTAGCCGAAGGGGTTGGCCAAATCCATAGTGAGCACCACCACGGCGGCGTCGTGCGCCTCGCGCAGGGCGCACATCTCGCGAATGGTCTCGGGGCGGATGAGCGGGCTGTCGCCGGAGAGCACCACCACGGCGCCGTCGAAGTCGGCCAGGGCGTCGGCGGCGGCCAGCACCGCGTCGGCCGTGCCGCGCTGGGAGGTTTGCACGACCACCTGGGTATCGTCCTCCACCAGCGGGATGACCGCCTCGCGGCCATGGCCCACCACCGTGACGATGCGGTCGGCCCCGGCGGCCTCGGCGGCGCGCACCGCCCACTGCACGAGGGGCCGGCCCAGCACCTCGTGGGCCACCTTCGGCCTCTTCGACTTCATGCGGGTACCCGCCCCCGCAGCCAGGATAATGGCAGCAGTTTCCATCAAACGCCTTCTTTCGCAAGTCCAGCGCGCCTGCCGCGCGCGTATTTCCGTGGCAGCAGTATAGCGCAAGGCGCGCCGCGCGCATGGCCTGGGGTCGCCTGAGGCGCTATTTATCACAGGTCGCCTCAACGCCCACCAAATCGCACAGCTCCTTGCGCGAGTGCACGTCCAGCTTCTGATACAAGTGCTTGATGTGGGTCTTCACCGTGCTCGGCGCGATGTACAGGTCTCGGGCGATCTGCCCCTGCTTCTTCCCCTGCACCATCAGCGTGAGAATCTCTGATTCCCGCGAGGTGAGACCGAACTGCTCGCTCAACTCGTCGCACTTCGCCCCGATGCGCGAGCGGTCGCCGTAGCTTTGGCCTACCAGCGTCTTCAGCACCGCGCCCCACGGCGTGGTCAGCTGCTTCTCCGACAGGAAAAGGAAGGTGGCGACGACCACCGCCGCGGCCACCGCGATGCACAAGGCCCCGTAGCCGAACGAGAATTCTGCGAGCGTCTCGTTGGCCTCCAGGCCCAGCTGCACCGACACCAAGCGCACGGCCCGCTCGATGCCGAACAGCCACACGGCGTTGAAGCCGTATTGGTAGGTCATGTTGCTCAGCACCACCATGATGGCGATGAGCACCAAGGTATAGGCACCCAGGGCGCAGAAGCTGGCGATCTCGCCACCGAAGGGCAGCACCGCCCCCAGGGGCACCAGCGACGCCAGCAGAAGCGGGCAGGCGGCGTAGTAGGTAAACGACAGGTGCAGCCGATCGCGGCGCAGGCACACCACCAGATACACCGCCCCGGCCGCCACCACGCAGCCCAGGCCCGAATGGATGCCCAGCTCGCCGCCGAACACGCTCTCGCACAGACCGTAGGCCACCGAGTACAGGGCCACCACGGCGATGGGCTTCCACGGGAACGAGAACGTGCCCCACGACGGCCGCGGCCGCTCGTTGTCGGGCAGGGCCGCGTAGGCGCGGCGCAGACATTCCAGGCTGACCACGGGAATCAGGCAGGTGCACACCCACAGCCACGGAATGGCCAGGCCCTTGAACAGCCACAGCACCAAGGCGCCCGCCACCAGGCCGCCCGAGAAGTACAGGGCCACGCGGAAGGGGTTCAGACAACCGAACAGTTCCGACCACAAAAGGATGATGAGCGCGATGCCCACCGCGCCCAGCAGCGCCGCCGGCGCTCCGAAGAGCCCAGCTAGCGAAGGCCAATAGATAGTCGAGAAGTTCATGGACGCCGATAGCACCAAACAGCCGCCGGTGATCCACGGGAGGGCGGGCTTGCCGTACAGCGGCGCGATGCGGCGCGAGCTAACGGCCAGCACCACCAGCACCACCGCCGCCATCATATTGAAGGCCGCAAACCCGAAGCCCGTCTCGTCCTGAGCCGGAAAGGCGATCGAGCCGTTGGAGTACACCGTCTCGGTCCACGCGCGGAAAAGCCCCATGCCCGTGAAGGCCAGGGGCATCTCGATGATCCGGCCCTTCAGATGCGGCCGCTCCTCCGTTGCCATAGCGTCCCTCCCGATCCGCGCAAGCCCCTCCCGGGCCCGCCCTTGCGCAACGACGCCCGGGGCTAAGGCGGCGCCCATCACCTCCGGTGAAAGCGGCCTGCCGTCGGATCGCTGCCGGCCGATTATAGCGTGAGCAAAGGGGGGATGGCCTCTGATCTGCCAATATCCCCCCTCTTTCGCTGAGAAGGGGGAGGCGCTTTCAAAAATCTCCCCCTTCGATTCGGGCTCCCAGAGGATGACGGGAGGTGCCTTGGATCGATAGTGTTTTCACCAGCGACGGTGCCGCACCTCCCACGAGAAGCAGCACCGTCTTGGGAGAGGCAGCGCAGGAATCGGCCGGGGAATACGGCCGCCCCGCGCGACAACGAAAGGAACGAACATGGAACTGAATATCTCGCGCCGCAACTTCTTGGCCGGAGCCGCCGCCAGCGTGGCCGGAGCCGCCGCCCTCGGCATGGCCGGCTGCGCGCCGAGCGAGCCGCAGCAGATGAGCGACACCGGCGCGGGCGCCGAAGGTGCAGGCACTCGTTGGAGCTGGGAAGTGAAGCCCGAGCCCATCACCGACGACCAGATCGTGGAGACCCTGGACACTGATATCTGCATCGTGGGCCTCGGCTCGGCCGGCACCACCTCGGCTATGGCCGCCGCCCAAAGCGGTGCCAAGGTCGTGGTGCTGCAGAAGCTGGACAAGGTCATCACCAACGGCTGGTGCGTGGCCGCCTTCAACTCCAAGATGTTCCTGGATGCGGGCCAGACCTACGACTTGGCCGACATCTACTTCAAGTTCGCCGACCTGTCCAATGGCCGCGACAACCACAAAGTGGTGAAGACCTTCCTCACCCGCTCCGGCGAGGTGGTGGACTACGTCATCCGCCAAACCCCGGACTTCACCCCGGTCATGCTGGGCTCGGGTCATACCTACGGCTGGTACATCAACAACGACATGGCCACCCGCTATGACCAGTTCCACAAACTGCTGGACGCCATCGCCGAGAAGGCCGTGGCCGCCGGCGCCGAGATCCGCTACAACACTCCGGCCGTGCAGCTGGTGCAGGACGAGTCGGGACACGTGACCGGCGTCATCGGCGAGGGGCCCGACGGTTACGTGAAGGTGAACGCCGCCAAGGGCGTCATCCTGTGCACCGGCGACACCTCCGATGACGAGGAGATGCTCGCGGCCTACTGCCCCATCATGCTGGGCGTGCAGTCCATGCACGGCGCTCCCTGCAACACCGGCGACGGCCACAAGATGGCCCTGTGGGCCGGCGCTTCCATGGATCCGGCGCCCCACACCATGATGATGCACTTCGACCCCACCTGGATGCCCGAGGGCAACGCCCCCTATTCCGGCATTCCGTGGCTGCGCGTGAACCTGAACGGCGAGCGCTTCGGCAACGAGAACCTGGGCTACCAGAGCCACGTGACCCAGGTGCGCTTCCAGCCCGAGATGACCGCCTTCCAGATCATCGACAAGAACTGGGACAAACATGCTCCCAAGGGCGACTACAAGCATCCCAACAGCCACAGCCGCTCTACGGCCGACCCGGCCAACGACTGGGCCGACGCCCTGAAGCGCGGCGCCATCATCGAGGCGAACACCCTGGAGGAGCTGGCCGATAAGTGCGGCATCAACAAGGAGAACTTCCTGGCCACCGTCAAGCGCTACAACGAGCTGGTGGATGCCGGCAAAGACGAGGACTTCGGCGTGGACAGCACCTTCATGACCTACAACGGCATCAAGGAGGCCCCCTTCTACGCCCTCAAGCGCATGCCCGCGCTGCTGTGCACCGCCGGCGGCCTGACCATCAACGAGAAGTTGGAAGTGCTGAACGAAGCCGGCGAGCCTCTGGGCGGCCTGTATGCCGCGGGCAACGCCTCGGGATCGTACTACGGCGACGACTACCCGCTGTTCATCACCGGCGGCTCTCACGGCCGCGCCTGGACCTTCGGCGTGCTGGCCGCGCGCTCGGCTCTGGGCCTCATGGACGAGTCGGTGGAGACTCTGGGCGCCTAAGCGCGGAGCCAGCCTTCGGAGTCGCGCCGGCACGCCCCCTCGGCGGGCGGCGCGATCCTCGCTCTTATACCCTCCCCCCTCCCAGCGGGCCCCTTCGGGGGCTCGCCCTCTTTTTGCCGGCCTCTCCCCTCGCCCGGCGTCGGGCGATGCCGGGGCCATCCGCGACATCAGGACAATCGGGAGAAATTGACCAGACCGATGGGCGGGAAGCGCGCCGCGCCCGGCCACGACGGCCCCTATAATGGCCCCGCACCGCTACCGACGAGAAGGAGAGACCATGGCCCAGGGACTGGAGACGCTTTCGCGCGGGGAGTTGATCGAGCTGTTGGAGATCACGGCGAAGGACCTGGTGGCCCTGGACGGCACCTGGTTCCAATCGCTCGAGCGCGAGCAGGGCATGGACGCGGCCATGGAGCACGACCGCAACGCCTGGCGCCGTTTCGTGCCCAGCGAGGCGCGACGGCTGAAGAAGCTACTGGGGCTGCCGGATGCCTGCGGGCTTGAAGGCCTGGCGGCGGCGCTGCCCCTGCGCTGCACATCGCTGGCCAACGAGTGGGAGATCCTGTGGGAGGACGGGGGCCGCAGCCTGCTCTTCCGTATCACCGACTGCCGCGTGCAGACGGCCCGGGCTCGCAAGGGCATGGAGTTCCATCCCTGCAAATCGGTGGGGGAATTGGAGTACGGCGGCTTTGCCGCAGCCCTCGACGATCGCATTCAGTGCGCCTGCGCCAGCTGCTTTCCCGACATCACCGACGAGACCTGCAACTGCGCCTGGCGCTTTTGGGTGGAGTAGAGAGCGCCACGGACACCTGCGCAGGCTGCGGGGCGGGCGGCCTTCAGGCCGCCCCTGCGAAGGCAGCGGAAGAGCGGCAAGCGGGCGGCGGCGCGGGCCGCGGCGCCGTAGGGGCGGGCTTGAGCCCGCCCTCTTACTTGAAGCGCTTCAGCAGCAGGGAGTTGCCGACCACCGACACGCTGGACAGGGCCATGGCAGCGCCAGCCAGGGCCGGGGCGAGAATGCCCACGGCCGCCAACGGAATCATGATGCAGTTGTAGATGAGCGCCCAGAACAGGTTCTGCTTGATCTTGCGCATGGTGGCGCGCGAGAGGCGCAAGGCGCACACCAGGTCGCTCAGGCGGTTGCGCATGAGCACCACCGAACCGGCATCCAGCGCCACATCAGTGCCCGAGGCCATGGCCACACCGATGTCGGCAGCAGCGAGCGCCGGGGCGTCGTTGATGCCGTCTCCCACGAAGGCCACCACGGTTTTCGCAGCAGCAGCGGCGTCCTGGGCGGCGCCGGCCGGCGAGACAAGCGGCAGGGGCTCGGCGGGGACTCCGGCAGCCGGATCGGGGGACGCGAACAGGACCGGGTCTTCCATTTCGGCACGCACCATCTGGCCGTTCTCCTGCTCGGCTGTGCGAGCCTGCTTGGCGGCGCTGACCACCATGGCCACATCCGAGGCGCCCTTCACGGCACGCACGCAATCGGCCTTCTGCAGGGGCTTCACGCCGGCGAACACGTGGTCGGGCGCAATGCCCACCTCCTCGGCGATGGCACGGGCTGTGGGCGCGGCATCGCCGGTAACCATATAGGACGTCACGCCGTAGCCCTCACGCAGCTCGCGCAAGGTACGGGCTGCGTCAGACTTCGGCTCGTCGCGGAACTGAATGCGGCCGGCCGTCACGCCGTCGATGGAGACCACCGAGCCGGCCCCGTCACCGCCTCCCGCCATGCCCACACCGACGAACACCTCGTGACCCTCCACCGTGCCGCGCACGCCCTCGCCAACCACGGCCTCGAAGGATTCCACAGCCGGCAGCTCGGCCACGTTCGCAAAGTCCACCACGGCGCGGGCCAGCGGATGCTCGCTTTTCGCCTCCACCGCCGCGGCCAAGCGCAGGGCATCGGCGGGAACATCGCAAGCCACCACCGCCGGCTCGCCCACGGTGAGGGTACCCGTCTTGTCGAACACTACCGCCGAAAGACCGCCCATGGTCTCCAGCACCGTGCCGTCTTTGATGAGCACGCCGAGCTGGGCGCCTTTCCCCATGCCCACCGTGAGCGCCGTGGGTGTTGCCAGCCCCAGGGCGCAAGGACACGCCACGCAGATGACCGCGATGGCGGGCATGAGCGACTGCGGGAGCAGTCCCGCAGGGCCGTCAACGGGCGGCACGAAGAGGAACCACGCGAGGAACGTGATGAGAGCGATGGCCAGAATAGCCGGCACGAACACCGCGGCTATGCGATCGGCGATGCGCTGAATGGGCGCCTTGGTGCCCTGGGCATCCTCCACAGCGCGCACGATGCGGGCAAGGGTGGAATCGGCGCCCACCCGCAGGGCCCGCACCGTCACCGATCCCGTGGTGTTCTGGGTACCGCCGGTCACCGCATCGCCCGCCGTCTTCACCACCGGCAGCGTCTCGCCGGTGAGCATGGATTCGTCCACCTCAGTGGAGCCCTCGGTCACCACGCCGTCCACGGGCATCTTCTCGCCGGGACGCACGAGCACCGTATCGCCCGCCACCACCTGGGCCAGCGGCACCTCACGCTCCTCGCCGCCGCGCAGCACGCGGGCCACAGGCGGCGTCAGATTCATCAGCGACTCGATGGCCTGGTTCGTGGCGCCCTTCGCGCGGCTTTCCAGCATCTTGCCTAAAAGCACGAAGGTGATGAGCATAACGCAGGTCTCGAAATAGGGCATGCCGTCATTGATGGCGAGTGCCTCGTGACTCGTCCAGTCGCCGCGCGCCACGGGCAGAAACGTAATCCACAGCGAGAACAGGAACGCGATGGAGGTGCCCAGGGCCACGAGCACGTCCATGTTCGCCGAGCCGCCTTTAAGCGAGCCCCAGGCGCCCTGGTAGAAGCGCGCGCCGCAGCAGAACTGCACGGGAATAGTCAGCGCCAGCAGCAGAAGGTTTGCCGCGAACATGGCCTGAACGTGCGTGGGGTCGGGCGCGAACAACCCCGCGAGTGCGGCGCCCACCCCCATGTGCCAGCCGGGAAGCATGCCGATGGCCACGATGATCACCGTAAGCACGGCCGACACGCCGAACACCTTGCGGTCGCGCTTGGCACGGGCCGCCTCGCGGGCGCGGCGGCGCTCGTCCACCAGCGGCGCATCCTCGGGGATGAGCTCGGCAGTGAAGGCGAGGCCGTCGAACACGGCCAGCATGTCGTCCACACTGGCCTGAGCCGGATCGAACACCACGCGCCCGGTATTGTTCGCCAGGTTGACGGCCACATCTTTCACCCCGGGGGTCTTGCGGTAATGGCTCTCGATGGAAGCAGCGCAGTTCGCGCAGTGCATCCCCTCGATGGCCAGGCGGATGAAGGCCTGGGACGGCCCCTCGTCGCTGTCGCCCGCAGACGCGGTGCTCTTCCCCGCCGCCGGGCCAGTTGCAGCGTCTTTCTCCAACGCCCCCGCCCCTTGGAGCTCTCCGGCTTTCTCCCCACCAGATTCCGTCGCCTTCTTCGCCGCCTTCTCGGCCGCATCGGCGGCAATTTCCGCTGCGAAGGGATGCACACCATCCGCCGGCATGACAGCCACCTTGAAATTCGTGTCGTCCAAGGCGTGCAGCAGGTCATCCAGGCTCACGCACGCCGGATCGTAGGTCACCTCGGCAGTCTGATCGCTTAGATCCACCGCCACCGCCTGAACGCCGGGCACATCCTCGTAGTGCTGCGTCACGTTGGCCACGCACTTCTGGCAGTGCATGACGGCCACGGCCAATCGCTGGGTTTCCATCCGCCCTCCCTACTTCGAAAAACGGCGCACGAGCTCCATGGCCTCGTCCACCACTCCATCGTTGCCCGCGCGGATTTCCTCCACCACGCACGTGCGCATATGCTCGGCCAAGAGCATCTCCGACACGCGATGCACGGCCGACTCGACCGCGGCCAGCTGGGTGAGCACATCGCCGCAGTAGCGATTGTCATCGATCATGGCCTTCACGCCGTTCAACTGCCCGATAGCCCGATTCAGCCGCTTCTGCACATCGGCCTGCAGTTCGGCGGTACGCGGCGTGGCCTTGTGGCGGCACGCGCACTCGCCCGCGCCGAGCGCAGCCGTCAGCGCCTGTCCATCTTCCACGTCGTCGCTCCTTTCCTTCGATTGTTGGAACTCTTTATACCCCCAGGGGGTATATATGTCAACCGTCGGATGCGTGACGGAAAGCGAAGAGCACCCGCAACCGTACGGCTGCGGGCGCCAGGGGGAAGACGCGATGAGACCCGTCGCCGAGCCGAGCCGATGCCCTACCCGTTGATCAACGTGTCTTTCGCCAAAGCCTCGCCCACCAGGTTGCCGAAGGTGAGCGCGCGGCCATGGCTGATGCCGGGGCAGGTGACCGGGTACGACACGCTGAAGAAGTCGCCCTGCACGTTGCCCACGGCGAACAGACCCGCAATGGGCTCATCGGCATCGGTGCACACCTGGGAGTTCTTGTCCACATGCAAACCGAAGGGCACGGTCAGCGTGACCGCCGCGATGGGCTGGGCATAGAACGGCGGGGTCTCCACACTGGCCAGGAAGCGCTCGGGCACGCCGAAGTCCACGTCCACGCCCGATGCGCACATCTCGTTGTAGCGCGCCACCGTGGACTCCAGCACATCGGCCGGCACGCCGATCTTGTCCGCCAGCTCGGCCAGCGTATCGGCCGAGAACATATCGCCCGCCTCGACGCCGGCCGCCAGGCGGTCTTCCACCCCTGCCAGCAGCGTGTCGGCCGTCTGCGGCTCCTGGGCGCGCACCTTCTGCTCATAGGCTCCGTCGAAGATGCTGAATCCCGCATTGCCCGGCTGGTTCATGCGAGCATTGGTGACGAAGGGCTCGTAGGGAACTTCGCAACTGTAGCGCTCGCCCAACTTGTTCACCGCCAGCCATGACATGGCGATGGCCGTCAGCGGCAGCGTGGGGGAAATGGGATGCACCATGGGCGCCGCAGCCGAGCGGGAGTGCGCCGCGCCGGCCCACATCCCCATGAGGATGCCCTCGCCCCGATTGCCCTCGGGCGGGAAGTACTGGCACACGTCGGCGCGCAGGGCGATGGGCGCCCAGCAAGCGAGCATCTCCTCATTGCCGGAGATGTCGCCGGTAGCAAGAATCACGCCCTTCGCGGCATTGAACTGCACATGGCTTCCGTCCTCGGCCGTGACGATCACCCCAGTGATGCCACTGGCGGCATCACCCACCAGCTGCTCGGCGTGGGTATTGAAGAAGGTCTCGGCACCGTGGGCCATAGCCTCATCGAGCAGCGCCTCCACGATATGGGACTCGATGAAGGTGAAGCTCTCGGCATCGATCACCACGCCCTCGTCGGCCCGGCCGAACGTGATACCGGTGCGGAATTCCTTGAACTGGTCGTCCAAGTTGTCCCAGTCGGTTTTCGAAGTGTCCGAAATGGCCAAAATGGATGGAATGTCGCGGGCGGCGCACAGTTCGGAGAAGTGATCGAACACCGCGCCCGAGCGCGTGGCCCAGGTATGCACCAGCTCGCGGTTCACCGTGCCCTGTGAAAAGTTGAACAGGATACGCGTGGCCACCTCCGGATCAATCTGGATGCCCGCGTCTTTGTGCACCTGGGTGTTGATGGCCCCGTTGTCGGCACCATGAGCGGTGTAGCCGGCCGCCTGCTCGATGAGCGCCACCGAGGCACCGGCCGCCGCTGCCGCCTCGGCCGCCGCACAGCCCGACGGCCCGGCACCCACGATGACGATGTCGAAGTCCTTCGTATCGGCCACATCGGTGATGGGATCGGGAACGACCTCCCAGCTGTGCTTGCCCGCCGCCTCGGCCGCCGCGCCTGTTTCGCCCAGCGCGGCACCTTGCGACGCATCCGCACCGGACGACGCGGGCGCGCACCCCGCCAATCCCGCTACACCCGCGGCTGCGGCGCTCACCACAGCACCCTTCAGAAAGTCTCGACGATTCAGTTCCATGATTCCCTCCTAGAGATTCGTCTCCCAGCGGCGAGCCCCATGCCCGCTGCCGTGGGGCCAACCTACGCCGCTTGGGTGCGACGGCCCAGCCCCATAGCGGGGGAAATGCGAAAAAGAAGCCCTCCCCCATCGGGGGAGGGCTTCCTGGAACAACCTTGTGAACAGGCGATTTACAGAATTGATCGCCGATCGGCCCAAAGGCGCGCCTCCTCTTCCAGAAGCCGCATCAGCTCGTCGCGCGAGTGCACCGACAGCTTCTGATACAGATGCTTCGTATGGGACTTCACCGTTTCCTGCGACACCACCAGCGCCTCGGCGATCGCAGCGCGGCTCCTCCCCTCGGCCACCAGCACCCCGATCTCCACCTCGCGCGCCGTCAGGCGATGCCCCTCGGCCAACGACGACAGAAGCACCGCAGGCTCCACCGCCAAGGCATTTGCAGCCGCCACCGAGCGCTTCGCGCGACCGGCATTGGCGAAGAACGCCAGAGCCGCCAGCAGCAGCACGTACACCGTTCCCAGCGATGCCGGCAACAGCGCCGAAGCCGAAGAGCCCACAGCGGCCACCAAGCCCAAGTAGCCCAAACTTCCCAAGGCCTGTCCCGCCTGATTCGCAAACAGGCCGACGATGAACCGTCGCGTGCCATCCGCGCACCCCTGACCGAGGAAGGTGCAGAACAGCCACACGAGAGCTACGAAGAAAACGAATCCCACGGTGTGAATCACGAACGCCACCGGCGCAGACTCGCTTGTCAGCAGCGCCAAGGCCATGAAAGCAGCCGAGATAACGACCACGGCCCCTTGCAGCAGCAAGGTGGGCTTAAGGCGATCGGCCAGAAACGATAGCGCCAGCAAAAGGACGCCGCCGACGAGCACCGAGCCGATGAAGAGCTGGTCGGCGGCGCTCGCCGCCATATCCAGGTGGTTCATGCCGCGCATCACGCCCGCCGTCAGTCCCACGACCGCGATCAAGCCGAGAAAGCTCTTCAGGGGAAGGCCACTCGAAGGCAGATCCTCCGTCGCAGGAGCCGGACGATCATCCCCTTCCACAGGCGTCTCCGCATCGCGTGCGGCCCGACGGTACAGCAAAGCCGCCGCGGGCGCTAGGGCCGCAGCGGCCGTCCAACGGGCCGGGGGCACCAGGGCCACGGTCACCACTAAGCACAGAAGGGCGCC
Source organism: Adlercreutzia mucosicola DSM 19490 (assembly GCF_000422625.1). GTDB lineage: Bacteria > Actinomycetota > Coriobacteriia > Coriobacteriales > Eggerthellaceae > Adlercreutzia > Adlercreutzia mucosicola. Next base: position 76,158 of record NZ_AUGK01000008.1, read on the forward strand.
CAACGTGAAGGCGGCAGCCGTGGCCATGAACGTCGTCTGCGGCGACACGCGGCGCAGCACATCAGCGTAGCTCGCCATCATCAAGCCAGTACCGATGCCAAAAAGGGCATTGCCTCCCAGAAAGGCGATATCGAACCCCGGGCCCTCCCAGGCGACTCGCGCGGCAATCAGGCCGACGCCCGCGGCGGTCAGCAGACCCGCAACCAAGGCCAAGGCGCTGAACCGAACCGCGCGGGACCGCCCCAATCCCAGGGCGCAGCCAAGCAGCGCCAGAGCGTTGCAGCTCACGCCGACGAGCCAGGTGAGGTCATGGCCGAGATCGAGGTTGCCCGCCGGATGGGGCACGGAAAACGAGCTCGTCCACAATACGATGAAGTGAAACGCCCAAAAGCAGACGAGCGATGCCGTAAGCATCCCGCGGCCACCCAAAGGCGCGGCAGCCAGCTGCTGTCTGAGAAGGGCAAAAGACACGAGAGCTCCTTGAAGACGATGGAATTGCTGTCGATATGATACCCCAACACACACGTCCCCTCTCGGCGGACACGCCCTCCCCCGCGCCGATGCTCGAGAATCGCCTCTTGCGGCTGCCCCGCCTTCCACCGCAGACGACCTCCAACACCCGGCCGAATCGCCTTTGAGGGGCAAAGCCGGGCCGTCGGAGCCAAACGGGCCCCTCGCTGGTGCGAGGGGCCCGTTGAGAATCGGCGCGTTTCAATCATCGCCGCGATCGGCGCGCAAAACCGAGAGGCACCGCCTTGCGCGCCGGCGCCTAAACGGCATCGGGTCGCTCGTTGTCCTTCTTCCTGCGACGGCGCATCGCCAGAGCCAGGGCCAGCGATGCCAGCGCCAGCATCAGCAACGCGCCCAGAACTAAGGTGTCGCCGGTCTGGGGCAGACGCTTGTAGAAGATCTTCGTGAACCACGAATCGCTCTCCCACCACCAGCCGATGTCCACCGAGCGCTCCGTCTCGAAGGTCCAGTGCTGCGGGCTGGAGGCCCTCCAAGTCTGGCCGTAGGCGTTCACCAAACTCTCGCGCACCTTCACCACCGTGAGCGCATCGGTGGCGCCCGCACCGTCATCGCCCTCCAGCGGATCGATGTCGCTGTCGAAGTTGTCGCTCGCGCCGGCATGGGACGGCACGAACTCGGCCTCGGCGGGACGATCGGTAACCACCCGGTACTCGTAGGCGTTGCCGTTGCCGTCCACCAGAGGATTGCCCTCGAAGCGGTAGGCGCCCGCACCATCGGTGCGCATGGTGGCCACGGTCTGCCACGAGCTGCCCGCCGACACAACGGGGCTGCTCTCGCGACCATAGCTGTGGTACTTCGGCTCGTCGTCGGCATCATCACCATCGCCCGAGCCGTCATCGCCGCCCGTGCCATCGCCCGAGCCGTCATCGCCGCCCGTGCCATCGCCGTCGCCCGAGCCGCCATCGCCGCCCGAGCCGTCACCCGAGCCGTCGCCAGAGCTGGTGTCATCGTCGACACCGCCGCCCGCGCCAGCACCATCGCCCGCGCCGCCGACCGCGACATCACCGGCCAGGGGCCTCTCCAACGCCCAGGCCCCGTTGTCGGCTGCCGGAATGCGCACTACGCCGCGGCCGGCCCGTTCCTTGGGCTCGCCCTCAGCGGTCAGATCGCTGCCCGGCGCACCGTCGGTGGTGTAGGTGCCGAAATCGTCGCGAGCGGCCGTCTCGGCCGGAGCCACCACGCGGCGCTCCAGACGCACCGTCAGGTTGGGCAGTATCTCGTCGTCCTCGTCGCGGATACCGTCCTTATCGGGATCGTCCCACGCCACGCCGCTGATAGTTACCGACTGGCGCGGCACCAGGCCAGCGTCGTTGGACAGGCAGTCGTTGGCCACCGCCAGCGAGCGCGGCGTGCCGCCCGGCGCGTTCTGTACCAGCGACAGCTCGGACTCGGTGCCGTCGGAACGCTTCGATGGCACGATAAGGCCGCCCTCCGGCGCGTCGGGGATGAGACGGGTGTTCATCTCGTCCAGGTCGGAATCCACCGTGGCATCATCGCCCTCGTTCAGCAGCGTCGTCTCGTAGCCCTCGGGCAGCACCGGCACGTTCACGCGGTAGCCGAACACCACCCGGTGCACCACGCCGTCAACGCTCACCTCGCCGGTAGTGGGCAGCCCCGTGAAGGCCCAGTCGCCGTTCTCGTCGGAATAGCGGCCCGGCACCTCGCCATAGGAACCCGTGGCGTTGAAGTTCGTGTCGTACACCCAGTAGCCGCCGTCGGCCGCCGGCACTGCGGCACGCTCGCCCGTAGCCGAGGCCAACACCGAGGCCCGCACCGCCGCAGCCTCAACCGGCTCGTCCGGATTATCCGGATCAGTTGGGTCCGTCGGCTCACTCGGGTCGGGATCCACCGGATCGGTCCCCTCCCCCTCGTCGGGCGCAGGCGTCTCGGGATCCGTCGGGCGCTCGGGTGCCTCGGGCTTGGGCTGAATGATGAACGGATCGTCGCCGACGAATTCCGCGGGCATGTACCAGTAGCGGCGCAGCTCCACGTACACCTCGCCGATGCCCGGCTCGGTCCACACGCGATCACCCGCCTGCACCTCGTCGCCCTCGTCATCCTCGGCGATGCGGAAGGCGCGCAGGCCGTTGGCGTCCTCGTCCTCCCACACGGCACCGGCGATGGTCACCGTCGGCGGCCAGGTGAAGCCGAAGTCCACCGACGCGCCGATGGGATTGCCGTCCTCGTCCTCGCGGTCGGTCCAGTTGATGGGCTGGTGCATCTTCCACAGCTGGCCGTAGGCGTTCACCGTACCGCCCACACGCGGCACCACCACGTCCAGCGACGGCGAGCCGCCCGCATCGATGGACACGTCCGGGTTATCGGGCGCCCAGTCGTTGTCCATGTCGTCGTTGGCGCCCAGGTTCACCGGCGCGTAGAAGGTGCCCTCGGGACGCTCGTAGCGCACCCGGTAACGCCAGGGCAGCCCGTCGCTGTCCACCATGGCCAGCGAGCCGAAGGAGTAGCAGCCCTCCATATCCACCCGGCAGCTGGCTACCTGGCTCCAACCGGTGGAGCCGCCCGGCGTGGGCGTCACCGTGGGCGTGGTGGGCGCCTTCCAGGAAGCGGCCGTCAGCGGCTCGCCGTCGCTGCCGCGCAGGTCGCTGCCGGGAGCGCCGTCGGTGATGGTCCAGCCCTGCTTGTCGAACTCGGCCGGGTCCACCGTCAGCTGAGCCCGCGGCACCTTCGTGCGCTCCAGGTACACCGTTCCCAGCGGAATGGGAATCTCGCCCTCGTCCTGAACGCCGTTCAGGTCGTCGTCGTCCCAGATCTTGCCGGCGATCACCGCAGCCGACTTGGGCGCGAAGCCCGCGTCGTTGTGATGCGAGTCGTGGGTGTTGGCCAGCGACCAGCGCTCGGAGGAAGCGCCGGTCCACGCGATGATGGTGGCATCGTCCTCGTCGTCCTCAGCCGGGCTCGTCAGCACGATCAGGCCGTGATGCCCCTCGTCGGGTATCAGGCGCGTGGTGCCGTCGTCCAGGTCGGAATCGTGCTCAGGGTCATCAACAACATTCAGGTCGGACGGATAGTAGCCGTCGGGGAACCCGACCACATTGGCGCGGTAGCCGTACACCACGCCGCGCGAGCCCTCGTCGGCGGGAATGCCGTCACCGGGCAGCAGCACGCCCGTGGCCGGCAGGCGCGTGAACTCCCAGTAGCCCTCGGCGTTCGACGTGGTTTCGGCCACGCCGTCGGTGCCGAAGGTGCGGTCGAAGCGCCACTGGTCGCGATCGACGTCGTACCAGTAGCGACGCAGCTGCACCGCCACATTGGGCAGGCCGCCCTCCTCGTCGTCCCACACGCCGTCGGCGTTGGCGTCCACCCACGCCGTGCCCGACACCACCATGGTGGCCGGCATCTTGAAGCCCGCGTCGCCGCCACGCTGCGCTTCGAAGGAATCGAACAGATCGTAGATGAGACCCTCGTAGCGCACGGCGTACTGGCTGTTGCGCGTGGCCGTCGCCGGCGTGGAAAGCATGATGCGCCCGTCGCCGCGCTGGCTGGTCACGGTGCCCGCGGCATCCACCACGTCGTAGATCTCGCGTACCTGGTAGTTGCCCTCGGCATGATCGATGTCGGTGGTCATGTCGGAGTCGGTGCGCGTCGTGGCCGCCGCCGTGTGGAAGCGGGTAACCACGTACTGGCCCGTGGTGGCGTCGCGCACCACTTCCACCCGGTACGACGCCAGGTAGAACTCGTCCTTGTCGGCCCCGCGGCCCTTGGGCACGAAGCTCGGCAGATCGGTGAACTCGTACACGCCCTCGGCGTCGGTCTTCACGTATACCGATGCCGTATCGCCCGCCTTGGCGTACAGGCCAGCCGCCGGGTCGGCGTCGGCCAGATAGGATGTGGCGAAGTTGCCGTCGCTCACCCACTGTCCGTCCTTGTAGCAGTAGCGCACCAGGCGCACCTCCAGGCCGGGCAGACCCGCCTCGGTATCCACCGCGCGCGCCGCCGGCGTGGCGGGCACGAGCGGCAGGCTGCCATCCAAGCGGTCGATGTGCACGTCGCGCACGCCGTTGTAGTCGGAATCGTTCCAGACCACGCCGCGCAGGATGCTGGTGCGGAACTGGCCGAAGCCCGCGTTCATGTGCTCCTGGCCCTGGGGCGCCGTCAGGTCGAAGCCGCCCACCAGGTACTCGGGCAGGGTGGCCGTATTCTCCCCGGCCCGCTGGGTAAGCACGATGCGGTTCTGGAATACGGGCGCGCCGCTATTGGCCGCCACGTTGAACGTGACGGGGTAATTGCCGTCGGTGTACAGCTCCCGATACACCGACGGGTCGATGGACGCGGGCCGGGCCGCCTTGGAGTTCAGATCCTCCGTTTGAGTGGGATCGTCCGGATCGGGCGCCTGCTGCCACAGCGTGAGCGGACGGCCGCCCATGCCCGTGGCGTCCACGTCCTCCTCCACGCCGTTGATCTCGATGGTGTAGCCGTTGAGCGACCACACGGGGCTATCGGAATTCACCCGCGTGGCGATGGGCATCGTGGAGAAGCGGTAGTTGCCATCGGCATCGGTCTGGGTGCTGATGGTGTCGGCCAAGCTCCACTGGCCCGTGGCCACATCGTAGGTCCAGCGCTTCAGGATCACCGTCTTGTTCGCGAAGATCTCCTCGTCCTCGTCGATGAAGCCGTCGTAGTCGGTGTCCTTCCACACCTTGCCGGCGATGTCGGCCGAGGGCGGAATCTCCACGCCGCCGTCGTTGGACGCGCGATCAGACAGCATGGCCAGGTCGTAGTCGTAGGTGAACGGCCCGCTCGCCCGCTCGGATGTGAGCGATGCGGGGGTAGTGCCGCCCGTCGTGGTGCCATCCCCCTGATTCGGATTGTTCGACGGCGCATAGGTGACCACGTTGCCTGCGAACGAATCGGCGTCGCGGCGCTCCAGCAGCACGTCGTACTCATCTACGTCCACGTTCATCAGATACGAGTCGTCGTAGCGCAGATCGGAGTCGATGGTGTAGTCGCTGCCCTGCTGGTACTTGGCGATGAACAGGGTATTGCGCACGTCGGGTGCCGCCTCTACCTGGGCTCGATAGGCGAACACCGTGTCGGAGCCATCGGCTTCGCGGCGCTGCGAGGGCAAATCCTCGAAGCGCCAGTGACCTCCGGCGCCCGGGTACTCGTACAGCGGCGTCCAGGCGGTGTCCAGGCTCCAGCCATCGGCCGAAGCCGCGTCGGGCACGTAGCGGTCCAGGCGCACCTTCAGCGCGTGAGTGGAGGGCACACCGGGCTCGCCGGCGTCCTGCAGGCCGTTGGAATTGGCATCGTTCCAGATAATGCCGGCGATGTCGCCCTCGGGGGCCGGCAGCTGGCCGATGTCGCCACCGCGGAACACCACGCGATCGCCCAGCTCGGCGCCATCCTCGCCGGTAACGGTCTCCACGGTCACGTCCTCGCCGTCTTTGCGCAGGGTCAGCCAGTCATAGATAGTGTTCTGGCCGCTCTGCACGTACTGACCGGGCACCGGCACATGGGAGCCCTGATCATCGCGGTCGGGCTTGTCGGTCACGCCGGCCAGGATGATGCGGCCCGCATCCACGCGACTGCCGTCGCCCCGATCGCCGCCGGTCTCGGCCACGCGGTCGATAACAGTCAGCGTGCCGCGATCGAGCACGTCGGAGTCGATGGTGCGGTCGTCGCCCATGTGGGAACGCGTAAGCAGCCAATGGTTGTCGTCGGACACATCGGCAGTGCCCTTGTCGTCGATATGGGTGGCATACAGGCGCACGCGGTAGGACGCCAGGTACTGCGCGCCCTCGGCATCGGTATAGGCCGCGGGCAAGTTGTCAAAGTTGTAGGTGCCGTCCTCGTCCGTGAATACACCCACCTCGCCGGGAGCCAGCTCGGTCCACTGCTGGGGATCGTACACGTCGGCCACCATGGCCAGCAGCGCGTTCTTGTCGAAGGCGCCGTCACCCACATCGGCACCCCAGTTCACCAGATGGCCGGCGACACCACCCGTCACGTTGGGCACGCGCACCTCACGCTGCTCGGTGATCGTGGGCTTCAAGGCGTCGCCCGAGCCAGCCGGATCGTAAGCCGGGTTGGGCACCTGCACCGGCAGGGTGCCCACCACATGGGACGTGCGCAGATCGGCGCCGAAGGTGGTGGACTGCAGCCATGCGCCCGCACCGTCATCGGCCGCGGGGTCCCAGTACCATTGGGTGAGCACCACGCGCTCGTCGGCCATGGGACGGTCCTTCTTCGCGATAGGCTCGTCGAGCTCGCCAGAATCGTCGGGGTCAACGATCTCGCCGGAATGGTCGGGATCGGTCGGCTCCGTCGGATCAACCGGCTCGGTCGGGTCGGTTCCATCGGAGCCACCCTCCCCTTCCCCGCCGGCCGGGGGCACCGGATCGCCCGAGCCGTCGCCCGCGCCATCGCCCGAGCCATCGCCCGAGCCGTCGCCCGCGCCGTCGCCCGAGCCGTCGCCGTCGCCGTCCTCGGGCCCATCGACGATGTTGCGCACACCGTCGTAGTCGGCATCTTCCCACAGCACGCCGGTGATAGATGCCTGGGGAATCTCCACCAAGCCGGCATCCCAGTTCTCGAAGCGCTGCGGATTGGTCAAGTCGTAGCGCAGGGGCTTCTTCAGTCCGGGCACGTTCACTTCTACCACGTTGCTCGCCAGGCTGTCATCCAGCTCGGGGCCGGCCAGCACGATCATGGAATCGCTGCCCTGGCCCAGCTCCTGGTCGATGGGCAGCTTGTCGCCGGCGGCGTTCAGGTAGTACACCGGCACCTCCACCATACCGCCCACCGTAGGATCGGTCGGATTGCCCGACGCCGGGCCGTTCATCACCGTGGTGTGGATGTCGGAATCGGTCTCGTCATCGGGGCCGAACTCGCCCGTGGCGCTGTCGCGGTAGGTGAAGCCCCAGTTCGTGTTCAGCGTCAGCATGTTCGACCGGTCGATGCGCAAACGGTAGCCCGCCAGGTACTTCTTCTTCTCGTCGTCCATCTTGTCCAGGTCGGTGTCCAGCGGGTCTACCACATAGGTAGAAAGGCCGGCGAATACGTACTGGCCCGCCTGGTTGGTCATGCGGGTCTTATGCTGCTTGTCCCGCCACTCGCGCTCGCCGGTCTCGTCGTTCTTCACGACCTCCTTGTCCACCAGCTGCCATGCGCCCGCACCCGTGCCCAGAGCGTCGGGGTTCCACCAGTACTGCTCCAAGGTGACAGTCACGCCGGGCACGCCGGGCTCCAAAAGCCCCTGCACGCCATCGTAGTTCAGGTCGTTCCACACGTAGTTGCCCAGGTATCCCACCGTGCCCAGGCCGAAGCCCAAGCCGAACTTGCGGTACACCTTGTAGCCCTTCCACTTCTCGCCTTCCTCGTAGATGGCCCGACCGTTCTCATCGGTGGGCACCTTGGCATGGAAGGGATAGGTCTCGCCCTTGGTGATCTTCCTCGTGGGCGACGACTCGGGATCCGACGGGTTGTAGTTCGGGTTGGGAACCGTGTACTTCTTCAGGTACAGGTCGTTGTCCCACAGCGCGTCCTCGCCGTCGGCGGGCATCTCCAGCGGATCTTTCGTATGCAGATAGGGCGTCGGCTTCAGAAGGCGCGTGCCCAGATGATCCTCGCAGCGAATGATGAAGTAGTGGCCCGGCTTCATCAGGAACTTGAAGTTGCCGATGGTCTCGCGCTGCAAGTGCTCGGCCAGCGCGTCGCCGGCGAGGCGGTCGTCTTCCGAGCAGCTGTGATGGTAGTGCTCCTTGGCCGCGCCCGACGGATTGCCGGCAGCCAGCTCGGCGCACCAGTCGCAGTTCGCTCCGTCACCAGTGATGAAGATGGCCGGACGCCCCTCGGCATCGGTGGCCGGCTCGCTGGCCACGGTCTCGGTCTCGGGGAAGTACTCGTACAGCTCCACCCGCATACGGCCGAGGCGCACCTCCTCCAAGGTGGTCACCAACGGCAGCATGGGATCGGTCTGATCGAGCTGGCGGTCGATGTAGCCGTCCATCAGATCCTGGTTGGTGCCGTCCTCGCCGTCGAACTGCACGCCCCACAAAGCACCCGTGGCGGTGGTGCCCCAGAATTTGTCGTCCTGGAACACCTGGCCCTCCACGGTAACGGGGGCCGAGATGCCCACGATGTAGCTCGTGGCGTCGGCGTCGTACTTCGCGTGCACCGCATCGGGATTCTTGAAGATGTCCTTGTTGTCGGCATCGGCGAACTCAGGGCCGTACTCAACCGGCTTCACCTCGACGAGCTTCGAGGTGGTGGCCACCAGCGCCGTCTCGTCCACGTCGGGAGTATCGGGGTCGTCCTCGCGATGCTCGATATCCAGCTTGTTGTCGGGCACGCCGTCGCCGTCCTTATCGGGGCCAGTGTACAGCGTGGAGATGGTGTAGCCGGCGTATTCCTTCGGGAAGGTGTAGCGCAGCTTGTAGGAGCCGGGCAGGATGTTCGACAGGATCCAATAGCCGGAGTTGCCGTAGTAGTCGCTTTCCGTGGTGAAGGAGAGGGGGGCGCCCGCATCGGCGTTGATGTAGCCGCCGCCCGCGTTCAGCAGAGGCTCGCCGGTCTTCTGGTCGCACTGCACCCAACGGCCGCTGCCGTCGCCGGCGGCGCCCTCGATCCACTTCGACACCTGGCCGTCGCGATTCACGGGCAGCCCGTTCTCGTTCAACAGCTCCACCACCACGCCATTGATGCCGGGATCCTCGGCCTCGCCGTCGAAGTCGACGTCCTGGAACAGGTCGGAGGCCAGGCACTCGTTGCCGTCCTCGTCGTAGTAGATGCTCTCGTGCTCGCCGGTGTCCGCGTTGTAGCGCGTATCGGTGGCCACCATGTAGCGGCCGTTCGGGCCCTTGCGCATCGTGGTGTCGCGGCCCTGGTTGTCCTTCACTGCCGTACCGTCGGTCTCGTTGCGCAGCTGGTCCCAGTTCGCGTCGATCCACACGTAGTCGCCCAAATACCCGCGCTCGTCGGGCGCGTCGATAAAGGCGCCGGCCATGGCGTTTTCCACCACGCGGGCCGAAGCATCGCCGGTGGGCGATGCGCCGTTGGTGTTGATGCGCTGAATGAAGCTGTTCCACTGGGTCACCGCTGCGAGGCGCTCGGCCAAATCGGGGTTCAGGTCCTTATCGTCGGGATCCAGGTTCATGTCGAACACGGCGTCGCCCTTCGTGGAGCCCAGGTACTTGGGCAGGTTCAGGGGCGCGTGCATGTCGTAGGTCAGGCGAATCTGACCGCGAACGGGCAAAATGACGTCATCCTTCTTCACCTCCACCCAAATGGAGCGCAGCGCGTGCTTCAGGCTCAGCGCCTCGTCGGGGTGGGCCTCCACATAGCGCTTCAGCTCCTCTAAGGGCACGAAGCCCTCGGCGCGCAGGGCCGTCGGGTTCAGGCGGTGCTCGTTGAGCCACGCGGCCTTCTCAGTGGGGCTCAGCATGGCCCACAGCTCGGGCAGCGAGTCCTCGGTCAGCACCGTCAGCTTAGTGCGCGTACCGCCCGCGTCGTCGGGAATCTGGTCGGTGCGGTAGGGACCCACCCAGATCTCGGCCTCGTCGGGGCGCAGCTCGCGCCCATCGGGGTTGGAGTCGGTCGTGGGCGAGATGATCCAGGCCTTGATGGAGTCCAGATCCTCGATCCAGCCGTTCCACGTGCTGCCACGATCCTGCTTTGCCATGGTGCCGGGCTCGCCATCTACCTCGGAGGGCACATAGGTGCCCGACAGCAGCTTCGGGTCGTTGTTGTAGGGGAGCACGTCCAAAAGCACCGTGCGCACGTAGTTCTTCGCGATGGCCTCCGATGCACCCAGGTTCTCGGCCTGGGAGCGGTAGGTGTAGTTCGTGCCCTCGGGCACACCCACCGGGCCGTTGATGGCCTGGGTGTACAGAGTGCCCAGCTGCGAGGAGGAGTACTTCGACTGCGACTGGGTGGAATTCGAGATGAAGCCCGCCGCCTCCAGCTGCAGCGACAGCATCATCTGGTTGGTGTTGCCGTCCAGGTTCGCGTCGCGGGTGTCCAGCACGAAGGAGGTCTTGTTGTTGGACTGCTGCGTGGGAATGTAGGGGTCGTAGTTGCCCGGCTTGTTGGCATAGCCCGTAGCGCTCATGAGGTCGGAGCTGATGGCGGTGTTGGCATCCTGGCGGATGGGCATCATCAGCTCGATGACCACGGCCTGGCCCATCTGCAGGGTGCCGCGGGTACTGCCGCCCAAAGCCGACGTGAAGCGCCAGTCCATGAACTTGCGGTTGTAGCCCGAGCCCACGCTGCCCAGCTTGTCGGCCACGGTGAGGCTGCCGCCCACCCACGGCTGCGCCAGGGACACGTTGGGCTTGGACACGATGCTCGTAGTGGCGAACGACGCGTCCTGGTTCTCGATGTGGTAGGTCCACAGCGGCGTGGCGGTGTCGATATTGGTCGCCAGTTCGTCGTAGATGGTCTCGTAGATGATGGGCGAGCTCGGATCGTTGGGGTCCTCGTGCAAAGGATCCATTATCGGGTTGCCATTTGCATCAAGCACCACGTTGCCCTCGTCGTCGAGCCTCTCGACCATGATGGGAACATCGCGGGACTTCGCCTTCGAGGTGTAGCCGAGGTTCAAAGGACAGCTCGCGCTCGTCGTCTGATCGTAGGGCACGTACTTGAACTTGTTGTTGTCCAACATGCCGGCGGCGCCGAAGCCCTCCACGAAGGGCAGCACCAGCGACAGATCGGGATTGGAGCAGAAGTCGGCACGGCCGTTCACGATGCCGAGCGACTTCAGCTGGTCGGAGCTGAGGTTGGTCAGCGTGATCTTGTAGCGCATCATGCGCGACGCCTCCGGATCGATGGCCGGACGGCCCGTCACCCAGGTGTAGCTCTCGGTGGCGTTGCCGTTGAAGTAGGCCTGCTCCATGTCGATCTTCAGCGTGGGATATTCCGCCGCCCGGTAGAAGCCCACACGGTCGCGCTCGGCGCCGACGTACTTCGTGTCGTCGTAGCGCACCCAAGCGGAGACGAAGTGGTTCAGATGTGCTTCCTTGGAAACCGTGGCCTCGCCCGAGCCGCCGGCGCTGGCATCGCCGTCGCGTGCGCCCGCCAGGGCCCGGCCGATGGGCGTCTCGCCCACCAGCGGCAGCGATGCGGTGGAGATGACGAAGTCCTCCAGCACGTAGGTGTGGCACAGCACGCCCGCCGCGTTGTCGTACAGCGACGAGGGCATCTGCGATTTCGTTTGGATGAGGTTCTTCTTGCCCGAGGTGTCCTTGACAGGATCGCCGTTGGCATCGGTCTGCCACGACCAGCCCACGTTCAAGCGCTCGGGATCGAAGTCGTCGGCCTCCTGCTTGCCCTCGGTGCCGGCAATCACCTGGCCGGCGGTGTTGGTCTTAGTGGGAATGGCATCCACATCTAGGCGGAACTTGCGGGGCACCGGCGTCTCGCGGGCCGCCGTCTCGTCCATCAGGGCGTCCCAACCGGTCAAGCCCTCGGGCACCGCCTTCACCACCCAGCGAATCTGGCGGATGTCCACGCCGCGATCGGTGTACTCGGTGGTGTCGATGAGGGTGTTCTCCTTGGCGCTGACGGCATAGCCCGCCGGATCGCCCAGGATAACCCACGTGCCCTCGGTGTTGTCGGCCGTGTTGTAATCGTCGGCATCGTCCTCGCCGAAGAAGTAGTCGCGGTCGGCATCGGTACCAGGGAACGCGTAGTTCTCGCGGTCGTTGTAGGAAGCGCCGTTCTGCTCGCCGAACACCGACCGATGACGGTCGGCCGCCTCGGTGGAGGGGTTGATGATGCGGGCGAGCACGAATACGCGCAGCTTCGACTCGATCTCGGCCTCCTCGTTCAGGGGCTTCACGTTCACGTCCTTGTAGGACGGGCGCTCCTTGAACTTGGCCACCAGCGTGGTGTCCTTATAGATGATGCCTGCACCGTCATCGGAAACCTCGCGGTTGACCCACGCACGCCAGTCGCCGGCCTCGGCCAGGTCGCTGTTCCCGTTTGCCTGGGCGATATCGGTCACCAGCTCGTCTTTCAGGATATTGCCGTCCCCATCGAAGGTGCGCCGATACCAGCCGGCGAACACATAGCCCTCATCGGGGATGGCCTTAGCGCCGCCCAAGCGGTCGATGGCGCGCTGGTTGCTCGTCTCGTACACCGACAGCGCCGGATCGCCGTCCGAGCCGCTCAGCACCACCGTGCCATGAGCCGGGCCATTGTAGGTGCTGTCGGTGGTCTTGTCGATGTACTCGGCCAGATAGGTAACGGTATAGGTGATCTCGGCGAAATGGGCCACGTACACCGTAGAGGTATAGTTGCCGTCGCCGTCTTTGTTCAGGCTGGCCAGAACGTTCTCGACACTGAGCACGCCGTTGCCATCCTCGTCGATATCGTAATCGACGAGCTCCTCTTCGGTGCCGCCGCCCTCGACGGACACCTTCTTGTACCATCCCAGGAACAGATAGTCGCGAGCCGGCTTGGCCACACAGCCAGTAATACCGTCGCCCGTCTCTACCGGCAGTTCCTGATTCACGCGCACGGTCAGCTCGCCCGGGCTGGACGACGTGCCCCCTACGGTAGTCAAGTCGTAGTTTACCTGGAATTTGCGTCCGCTCAGCTCCGGCGGGTCCACCGGGTCGGTGCCCGCAGAGCCGTCGCCGGCGCCATCGGAGCCATCCGCAGAGCCGCCGCCCTCCCCCGTCTCCTCGGCCACGGCCGCGGCACCGGAGGCGCCCAGGGCGGCCGCCGTCAGAGGCGGCACCGTATCGTCGTTGAACAGGGCCGCCACGGCCTGCGGAGTCAACACGCGCGCCGCCGGCTCATGGCCGCCGAACACCACCGGCTCGGCACCGGCCGCCGCTGCCGCCGCATCGGTCGCCACGCCGCTGCCGGCCTCCACGGCCGCCGCCTCCTCGGCTGCTGCCGTGGCAGCGGCGGTAGCACCGCCCGGCGTCTGAGTGCCCGAGGGCGGCACATCGGGAATGATATTGCCGAACTTGTCGATAGCCACCTGCTTGGTCTCCCACTCGGCGCCGGGCACCTCCCAGATGCCCGTGCGCACAGCGGCCACATAGGGCAGCGTGCGCACCACCGGCCGCTTGGCATCGTTTAAGGGCGCGTCGTAGGACAGAGCGTCGGACGTGCCGTAGTAGGGCACCTGCCAATCCACGATGAAGCTGTTCACCGCAGCACCGGTGTTGATGGCCTGGGTGATGACGAAGCGGTTGTCGCCGCCCTGATGCGAGTCGTCGGCCAGATTGATGTCGAAGTCCTGGTCGGTGATCAGGTTGCGCTGGATGAACGTATCGCCGCGCACCGAGGCGGAGGGCTTCAGCACGCGGAAGTAACCCGACCGATCGTAGGAATAGCTGTCGGTCAGATCGCCGTCCTTATCGTAGTCAGCGGCCGGAATCTCCTCGCCGGTGGTGGTATCGGTGCTGGCGGCCTTGTCAGACACCATGCGCACGAAGCCGTTGTAGCGGCTCCAGCGCACAAAGCGCTCCATATACTGGGGCTGGAAGTTGAACACGCCCTCGGCCGCGTCCGATTGGGCCGTGCCGCCCGTGCCGCGGCTGCGCGTGGGCTTCACCACGGTGTCGCCGGCCTGATGCAGCACCGTCACGCCATCGTCGGCCAGGATGTCCTTGGTAAAGGTATGGGTCCAGCCGGCGCCGTTGAAGCCCACGGTGTTGTCCAGCCACGACAAGGTGGTGTCGTGCAGCGTGGTGTATACCGTGGAATTGCCGCCGTCCCAGCAGCGCAGCTCGTTCAGACGGTCGCGATAGGTGGCGCCCATATCGTCCAAGGCGTCAGTGCCGTCGCCCAGATTATCGATGCGCGTGCGCACTTTCAGGGTGACCACGTCGTTGACGCCCAAATAGCCATCGGGGTGCACGCCGTCGAAGAAGGCATCGTAGAGGGTGTCGTACTTCAGGAACTCCTCGTCGGTGGCATCATCGGGAGGCGCCAGCTCGAACACCACGGTCTCGCCCTCGTGGGAAAGCGCTTTCACTGGCGGGTTGTCGGGCGCCACGTCCGTCGGGTCGTCCAGATCGGGCTTGGCGTAGTTAGCTCCGCCCGCCGATACCGTGTAGTCGTCGGAGGTGTAATCGGGCTGGTGGGTGATGCGCACCGTCCAGCCGGCGTCGATCAGCTGCTTCGGCGTGAAGGTCTCGGTTACCGTGCGGTTGCCCTGGGTGCGCAGACGATGAGTCCACTCCACCACGAACTGGCTGTCGGCGCCATCTTGGTCGCCCAGGTACATCTCGTAGTTCTTATCGGTCACCTCGGCCCGCGAGTTCATCAGGGTCTTGCCCGCATAGAACGTTACCTCCTTGGGCAGCTCCAACGAGAACACCAGCTTGGCATGCTTGATGGCGCCCGAGCTCTGGGTGCCGTTGTTCATGTTCGAGAAGCGCGCCGTGTACCACAGGGTGTCGCCGTACTCGAAGGACTTCGCGTTGTTGTAGGCGTTGCCGCCGAAGTTGATGCCGTTGTCGTTTTCCAGCCAGTAGTAGCGGTTGTTGCGCGCGCCGGTGGAGCTGTTGGCGATGGACTGGTCCCAATAGGCGCCCGTGCCCGTGGCCGACGGCGTCTTGCCGTCGGCACCGGTGCCCGCCGACACCCAGTACTCGGTCTTCACCGTGGGGTAGGCCACGCGCAGCTTCAGACCGTTCATAATACCCGTATCCTCGCGAATGTCGGGCACGCCGACAGCCTTGTCGCCGTTCTCGTCGCGCTTGGTACGGGCGAAGGCCTCGGTGTGGCGTACCGTATCGTTGCCGTTCAGGCCGCGAGAGGCATCGGCCGACAGCGCGAAGTTCTTGCGGAAGCGGTAGTCCTCCACGATGATGCCGGCGTTGCTGGTGCCCGGCGTAATGGAATCCAGGCCGTTTTGGCCCTCGTTGTAGCGCTTCGTGAAGCCCGGCAGCCAGTTGATGGCCGGCTCGCCGTTGCGCGTGTAGTTGCCGTCGTTGATGGCATGGCGCGGCATCACACCGGGCGTGGCCGTCTGATAGCCGTTGTTGTTGGCGTCGTAGTAGTCGGCGTTGGTGAAGTGAATCCAGTAGCCGTAGCGATCGTTGATGCGGTAGGTGGCCAGGCGCGCGTCCAGACGCGTGTCATCCCACTGGCAGCCGCGCAGACGGTACTGGGCCAGATTGCCCATCTGGTAGGGATTGCCGGAAATATCGGAGTCGGCCAGGAACTGGTAGCCGTCTACCTTCGAGGTCACGTAGGTGCGAATGTTCTCGTAGCTGCGAATAACCTCGTCGCGGTTCACCTCGTCGGCATCCTGGCGGGACGGTCCCACGGTGATGATGTTGAACTTGAAGGTGTCGGTATAGTAGGGGCGCAAACGCTGCTCGCGATTGCGGTTGCCGTTGGCCGTGGTCTCCACGCTGATCTTATCGGGCGCAGACGCGTTGTAGCCGTCGGCGGTCTCGCCGGTTAAGTCCACATCGCCGCGGGCCTCGAAGCGCAGCACGAAGCGGTACTGCTCGTTGGCCGGATTCTCCTCGTCGGCCACCTTCTCGTAGGTAACCGTCGCCTTGAAGTCCTTCCAGGCATCGTTGCGATCTTTGGCATTGGCCAGAAGGCCCTGGGTGTCGCGGTTCGCGTCGTAGGCCTCGTTCAGGCGCCAGTCGGTGGTCTCAAACACCTGGGGCACATCGGGTATGCAGTTGTAGGGCGTGCCGTCGGCACGCTGGGGCGCCACGTTCTCGGGCAGCACCACCGTCACCACGGGCAGGGCGATATCGCCCATCTGGCCGCCATCCACGGAATAGGTGTGGGACAGGCGTTCCCAACGACCGCCGTAATTGTAGTAGTCGCCCTCGGGGTGATCGGCCTGCTGGTTGTAGGCCAGGCGGTTCCACCAGTAGCGGTTCTCCACATGCACGTTCAGCTGACGGGAATCGGCCTCGCTTTCCATGTAGTAGTCGGTGGACGGACCCGTCACGCCATTGGTGCCGATGGTCGACCACGTGCGCACCACGGGCTTGCGCACGCGAGCGCGCGTGCCCGTCTGGGCATAGTAGGCCGGGGTGCCCTCCGCACCCGACGTCTTGTAGGCCTTGCCCCACTGCACGCCCGTCGTGTCCATCACGCGCGTGCCGGCGGCCACCTCCTCAAGCGACACGGTGTTGTTCTGCACCGTGCGGCCGTTCACGGCGGGCATGTTGGGCGAGCCGTAGGCGCGGTCGTAGGCGGCATCCATGTTGGCCGAGCTGTTGGCGTACCAGGAACGGGCGCTCCACACGTAGTCCATGCCGAAGGGCTGGCAATTGTTCAGGTCGCCGTCGCCCTTGTTCGTATCGGCCTCCCAGGCGGCACGCCCCTCGAAGTGATCGATGTCGAACAGCTGGTAATAGGCGCTCGACTTCGAGGGCAGCTCACCGGATGCCGTGTCCGTCCCCGCGATCTCGCGGGTATCCACCGGGCGGGTGAGCACGCGATCGTACCAGTAGCCCGCGTTGTTCGTGCTGAAGATGTGAGAGGCGATGTTCACGTTGATCTTGTAGCCCGCATTGCCGCCGTAGCTGTCGCGGTCGGCGGTGTTGGCGGCCTGGTTGTCGATATCGCGGCCGAACCACTTGCCCAAAGGCTGGGTCACGGTGATCTTCAATACCCAGGGCTGCGAGCTTTCCACGTAAGACGTGCCCCGCGGGCCCGCATCGGCGGAGGCCACGGCCTCGTAGGACGAGACGGCCGGGTCGCCCGACACGTCGGGCGAGCTCGCGCTCTTCAGGGCCAGGCCGTTGCGGTAGTCGGCCGGGTTCTGCGAGGCGGCCGGGGCATCGTAGCCGGCATAGTCGCCCCAAGGCGTCTGCACCACTTCCACCTTCACCTCATCGGCGGAAACGGTGGCGTAGTTCTCGCTCGTGTAAGGCGAGTTGCTGTAGCCGGTGGGGCCGTTCACGCCGCTGAGCACCTGGGCGCTCACGATGGGATTGCCGTCGGCATCCAGCTTCGGCTCGGCGCCGCGCGGGAAGATGTAGGTGAACTCGATGCCGTCCAGATTGCGGTCGCCGTAGTTCAGCGCCTGCAGGCGGGCGGTATAGTCCTGGTTGTACTGCAGGGAGACATCGTATTGGCCCCACAGCACGCCACGGTGGTCGCGCACGGTGCCGCGGTTGGCCCAGTACTCGTACCACCACTCGTGGGCATCGCGACCCGACAGGTACTGGCGCTGAGACTCGTAGGCCGGCGTTCCATCGGGGTTGCTGCCGGCGGCCACGCTGCTGTCGGCGATGGGGATCATCTCGGAGGCAGTGGCCAGCCACGCCTTCTGCAGGTGCACGCGGGTCTGCGACCACACGATGGGCGTAGCCGAGCCCCATTTGGTGGGCAGGGCGGTTGCCGCCCCGTCCTCGTCGGTATAGGTGCGCAGCACACCGCGGGTGCGCGGCCAGGTGACCAGCTCGTTGTAGTCGCGATCATAAGCGCTGTCATCGCAATCCGAGTTCCAGCCCGAGCTGTAGCTGTTGATCAGCTTCACGTACCGGGGCAGATCGTTGGCGATAAGCTCCGCCGCGCCGCTGGGACGCAGGGGCGTGTAACGCGTCCACTGCACGTAGTTCGAGGTGCGCACATCGCTGTCCAGGTAGGTGCCGCGATGGCCATCGGCGCCGTACAGGCTGTTGGGCCGGGTGTACCAGCCGTTCTCGCCGGCATTCTGGTTCGTCGTCTCGCCGGGAATGAAGGTGAGCGAGCCGTCGAACATCTCCCACCGGTCGGAATTCTTCACGCGCGCGGCCGTGAAGCCCGACTCGTGCATCAGAGAGTCCATATCCATCAGCACCGAGCCGTTGTTCACATAGGCCGCGCCGATACCGGGGCGCGAGGCGGTATAGCCGCCGCCCGACAGCGGGTTCACGTAGATGCGGCCGGTGTGGTTGTTCCAGCCCGTGTACTCATCGGCATAGGTGTGCCAGTACTCGCCCACACGCGGGAAGTACACCGGCTCGGAGCCCTTCGTGCCCGACCACGCCTTCGACGTGTCGCCGTACACCTGGGGCAGGCCGTCCACGGCCGCGGTCACGTCGAACCACAGCTCGATGGTATCGCCCACCTCCACGCACACGGTGCCGTGGTTGGCCAAATCGACCGGCGACACCTCGGCGCGCCAATCGGGCACGATGGAGCCGGGGCGCTCGCCGTCGTAGTTGGGATCCACCACCCACTCGATGCGGAACAGGGCAAAGCGCGTCTCTCTGGCCGCCGAGACGGGGTTCATATCGTTGAAGGGCTTGCCCGAGGCCCCGCGGTTGGCGGTGTAGCCCTTCGGCGTCATGTTGTAGTCCATAGCACCGCCGATATCGGAGTCCAGCTCGGGAGCGTCGGCCTCGGACACCCGGGTCACCTTCACCTTCATGCCGTTGGTGCGCGCATCCAGCACGTCCTCGCCGAACACGTTCTTCCAGCGGATGTTCTTCTGCAGGCGCTGGGCCAGATAGTCAGCTGTGATCTCCTTGCCGTCGGCCGTCTTCAGGTAATCAAGCGGAATGCGCTCATAGAACACCGGATTGTACAGCTCGCCCTCTACGTCCATGCCGGTATTCGTGCCACGACGCGTGTTCCACAGCACGTCTTTGTACCAGAACTGCTCGCCGGGAATGTAGCCGGTCTTCTGGGCGGCGTTCCAGGCGGTAGCGGCCGTGCCGGTCACCTGGGCCTCGGTCTGGAACACCTGATTCTGGAAGCGAATGACGGGCGTGCGACGGAACACCGTGAAGCTCTCCTCGGTATAGGAGTCGGCCTTGGTCTTCAGCACCGAGTTGTTCTCCACGTCGGCATAGTGGCTGCGGGCCGGCGTGAGCAGCACGCCGTCGGCACCCGAGGCACCCTCCTTGTAGAAGTCGAGCTGGGTCTTCTCCGTATGGCGATGGGTGTAGCCCACGTCCACGTAATGATGGGCAGCTTCCCACCATTCGGTCAGCTCGCCGTTGACGCGATTGCTCTGGTAGCGCGCCACGCCCACCAGGGCCACGTCGTCCAGGGCGTAGGGCGTGCTTGCCCCCACCGCATTGGGTGTATTGTCACGAGTGACCGGCACATCGTAGTAGGTCCAGCGCACGGCCGTGATGAAGCGGAACTTGTTCGAGTTCGCAAAGTAGCCTTCCTCGGACACCTTCACATGACGCGGATCGCTCTCGTCGGTCTCGGCCGCCTTGGTCAGGGCATCCAGCTCGTCGATAGTGATCCAGTCGGCGGCCAGCTCGTCGTAGTACTCGATAAAGATCTTGGGGCGCGTGCCGCGATCGGCGTCGGTCTCGGTGTCCACCGACTCGTGCACGGTGCCGTTGGTGATAGTGGGCTTCTCGGGCGTTTCCGGCACATCGGGCATCTCGGTGTCGCCGCCCCCGTCGGGCACCTCGGGCTCTTCCGTGCTGCCGCCGGGCTCGCCCATCTCGTACTTGGCTACGAAGATCGTGTCGGCGTACAGGCCGCTGGCGTCCTTGTTCAGGCGCGGAGCCGCCAGCTCGGGTGTCAGCACCTCGGCATCGAAGCCCTCGGTCTCGCGCTCTTCCTCCGTGAAGGTGATAGCGGTGTCGTGGGCCTCCCGCTCCTCAGTGAACAGCAGGTTGCCGTCCTCGTCGCGCTTCTGCACGGGGTTGCCGGCCGCATCGGTCTTCGGCACCTCCTCGTACATCAGATCACCATTCTCGTCGCGCATCTCCTCGGTCACCGTCTCGGTGATGGGGTTGCCGTCCTCGTCGTAGGCCTGATGCCCGTCGGCGTCCAGCACGGGTTTTTGCACCTCGTGGGTCATCACTTTCTGCTCGGTGTCCCACACGGGCACCTGTTTGGTGGTGTAGGTGCGCTTGAACCAGCCCACGAACCGCGGCACCTCGGTGTCGGTAGCCGACAGCGTGGTGGTGGCGGTGGCGCCGGTGAGTCCCTCGGTGCCCAGCGCCTGGATATCCTGGTTCTTCTCGTTGTCCACCCGACCGCCGTCGGCCTCGTAGGTAACGGTGTAGGTCACCTGCGGATCGGCCTTGAACTTCGCCACGAAGGTGGTGTTGGCGTACAGGCCCTGTTCGTCGGTGTTCAAAAGCGGCGTCAGCTTGTCGGGGCTCAGCTGGGCCTTGGCACCCTCAACCGGGGTGTCCTTGAAGGTGATCTCGTCCCTCATCACCACGTTGCCCTCGTCGTCGTGCAGCTCGTTGCCCTCGTCATCGGTAGCGGGCACTTGGGTGACGATAGTCTCGCGCTTGAACCACCCGGCGAAGGCATAGCCGGTATCGGGGGTGGCCAGCGATCCGGTGGCGCCAGCCGACGACAGGGCCTGCAAGGTGTTCGAGGGAATGTCCACCGAGCCGTGGTCGTCGGCCTCGTAGGTAATAGTGTAGGTGTTGTCGGCTGCGGGCACGAACTTCGCCACGAAGGTGGTGTCGGCATAGGCCTGGATCCCGGCGCGGGAAGCGCCGTCGCCCTCTCCCCCGGCATCGCCGGCATCGCCGGCCTCGCCGGCATCGTCCCCATCGGACAGCGTCGTCACCGCCAGGTTCGCCGCGGCCACATCGGCGGTCAGGGTGGCACCGGCGCCGGCCAGCTTGCGCTCGGTCACCGTGCCGTCCTCGGCCGTCTCGCGCACGTACCAGCCGTCGAACACGTAACCGGGCTGGGCCGTGGCCGTAGCACCGGTCACGCCCTTAACGCTCAGGGCCATCAGGTCGGCGTTCTTGGCCACATCCACCGCACCGCCCGCGCCAGCCGTATAGGTCACGCTATAGGTGACGTCGGTATCGGCCTTGAACTTCGCCACGAAAGTGGCATCCACGTACAGGCCGTCCTCGTCGACGGGCAGAACCTGGGCCAGGGTCGTGGCATCCAACTGGGCCGTGCCGCCCACCGCGGTGTCCACCGGCGTGCCCAAGGGCCCTTCCTCGCGCAAAAACCAGCCCACAAAGCTGTAGCCCTCATCGGCCACGGCCTCGCCGCCGATGAGGCCGTCGGCGGTGGAGCACAGCATCTTCGGCGTGGTCAGCGTCTGCGCCGGCCCCTCGATAATCTCGATACCGCCAGTAGAATCGTCACCGGCGCCCGGCGCGGCGCGGAACGTGCGCACCTGGCCGTTGTCGGCCGCCGTATAGGTGATGCGGAAGGCGCGCTGGCTCTTGTCCTTGAACTTCGCCACAAAGGTGGTGTTCGTGTACAGGCCGTCGGCATTCTTCACCACATAGGGAGCAGCCGCCTCGGGCGTCAGCACGGGGTGCTCGTCGTCCACCAGGGTGTCCACGTCCTTGCCCTCGTCGTCCATGGTGCGCACGTACCAGCCGTCGAAGATGAAGCCCTCGTTGGGCAGCGCTTCAGAGCCGGTGATGCCGGCAGTGCCCAGCACCTGGATGCCGCCGTCCGACTCGTTGGACACCTTGCCGTTGGCCTCGGCCTGATAGGTGATGCCGTACACCTGGGTGGTGCTCGGCTTGAACTTGGCCACGAAGGTGGTGTCGGCGTACAGGGTGTCCGACCCGCTGGCATCGCTACCGCCGTCGTCGGCGGCCACGGTGTTCAGATTGGCCACCGTGTCCTGATCGCTCAAGGCGTTGGGGATGTTCTCCAGCTTCCGCTCGGTCACGGTGCCGTCATCGGCCGTCTCGCGCACGTACCAGCCGTCGAAGGCCCAGCCGGGCAGCACCCAAGCCGTGGCCCCGGTTACCTTGTCGGTGGCAGTGGCGTCCATCTCGGCGTTGGTCATTTCGGAAACGCGGTCGTCGCCCACGGTGAAGTAGCCGCCCTCGTCGATGACGTAGGTAATGGTGTAGCGGGGCTTCTCCACATCGTCCTTGCCGTCTTCCAGGTCGCCGCCGCCCCCGATGGAGCCGGCGCCATTGCCCACCGAGGCCACCACATCCGACAAGGTGGCATCGTGGTTCGTCAGGTTGTCGGTGGAAGGCGGCATGTCGGCCGGATAGCGCAGGTTCACGCGCTTGCCGTCGGCATCGCGCTGGATGTCGTAATTGTCATGGGTGCCCGTAGCCAGCTTCGGCGTGTCGGTCAGTTCGAAGCCCTGGCGACCTCTCTCGTCAGTCAGGCGCACCGTCACCGTCATATCGGCGGTGTGGTAGGTAGGATTATTCAGGTTGTGCACCGTCAGCTGGGCCGTGTCGCCATCGGAGCGGGGACGGCCCATCAGCAACGTGGAGGGGTCGAGCCCCGTGAAGTTGAAGGACAGCTGCGGGTCGTCATAACGACTGTTGTTGCGCTGCGGGTCCTCGTAGCGATCGCTATTGACCCGCGTGTAGTCGTCCAAGTGATTGTAGAAGCGCGTATAGCTGTACACACGGCTGCCGAACTGGTTGCGGTTGATCATGAACTGGTCGACGGGGTCGGCCGGGCGGATCGTGTACACCGTACGCTCGTGGGCCGTGGTGTAGCCGTTCACCCAGCGACCGCCCATGTCGTTTGAGTAGGCCCATACGTTGTGGTCGGCATCGCCGCCGCCGGGCACCGTGTACTGCAGGTAGCCGTGCATGGGCGCCGACACAGCGAACCAATCGGCCAGCACCGTCGAGCCGCGATGGGGCATCGTATCGGCCGTGCCGTTGGCGGCGGTGTTCTCGCTCGTCAGGTAGTCCTCGGTTTCCAGCTCACCGGTCATCTGGGTGATCACGCGGATGGTCACGTACTCGCCGGGATCGAAGGTGCGGCCCTCCGCGGGCGTCAGCTCGCCCTCATCGGTCCACTTGTTATCGCCCACGCGGAACAGCAGCACGCGATTCTCGTCGTAGGCCTCCACGGTGCCGCCGTTGCCGTCGGGCACAAAGGACAGGTCGGTCTGCTGGGGCGCCTCGCGCAGCTGGCTGCGATCCAGGTTGCCGATCATGGCCGCCACCGGGTGATCGGTGGTGTTGTCGGCCACCCAGTTGCCGTCGCCGCCCTTCTTCTTCGATACCTCCCAGCCGACGATGCGCTGCCCCTTCTGCACACGGAACATGGCATCTACGTGCTCTAGGGCCACGTCGTTGTCGGATCCGGCCACAGCGGATTTGTTGCCCACGCGCAGGGTGTACTCCACGTAGTCACCCGGATACAGGGCGCCGTCGGGAATGCCCCAGTCCTTGGCCGTGGAATCGGTGCTGTAGGACACCGGCGCGCCGATGTCGGTATCGGAATTATCGTAGCCGAACACCGTGGCGGCGTTGCCGTTCACAGTGACGGCCTTGCCGCGCACCATGGAGGTTTCCATCTGGGCCAGGCGGTGGCGCAGGGTGTTGCCCGCCGTGGGGTCGTGGCGCAGGCCGCTCACGTAGGCGCTGCTGTTCAGCGGTGCGCGGTTCGGATCCTTCGACTGCACGTCGGTAATGGCCAAATTCTCATTCCAGGTGTAGGGCGAATAGGCCATGCCCGTCTTGTTGCCCGTAGGCGTGGCGTACTCGTTCCAATTGCCGGCGACCAGATCGGTGGCCGTCGTGGCCGTCGCCGACACGAAATCGTCGAGGGTGCGGTCGGCGTACACGCCGTCGTAGGCGAAGGCGTAGTTGTAGGCGTTGCCGCGCGTGCCGGTGGGATCGCCCGACAGGAACTGGTTGGAATCCAGCATGGTGTCCTGACGGCGACGGTTCGCGTTGGGCGAATCGTACTCGATGGACAGCGTGGAGATGCGGGTGTTCACATAAGTGCGGTTCACCGTGGCGATGTCGGCGGCAAAGCCGGGCATCAGATTGGTGGCCGACACGGCGGTGTAGGTGGAGGGACGAATGCCCTCGGCGCCATTGGTGGCGGCGTACAGGCGGAACTGCTCGCGCAGGTAGGCCTCGATGTCGATGGAGTAGCAGCCGGCATAGGTGCCGTCGGTCAGACGATCCTTCGACACGATGCCGCGGTCCTTCAGCTGCTGCCACGTGAGGTAGGTGCCCGGGTGCAGGCCGTTCTGAATGAGCCACGCCTTCTTGTCGGCGTCGTACTGCAGTTTGATCTGCACCGATCCATAGGAGAAGGTGAACGACTTTACCCGCAGCCAGTCGGTGTTGTCCTCGGATGTCAGAACCGGTTTGTTCCCCGCGCCCAAAACAGGATTGCCCTCGGCGTCCACCTGGGCCTTCTTGGTCCATTCGGGAGTGTCGGGCAGAAGCTCGGAGGGGATGTACACCTTCTGCATGCGGAAGTTCGCGTTGGTGGTGGCCGTCAGCGTGGCATGATTGATGTGCGAGGCGCGCAGACGGTTCTCCTGGTTGGTGGGCGTGCCGTCGGCGTAGTTCTGGAAACGGGCCTCGAACGAGCCGAATGCCGGCGTGAGGTTGTCCCCCGCCGCGAAATAGGGCATGTTGCCCACACTGGAATTGTCGTGCTCGCGCTGGAGGCTGAAGTGGTAGCCGAAGGGGATGAGGTAGCCCATCAGGTAAGCCGAGTCGGTATCCACGTACTGACTGTTGTAGCTGTCGTTGGGGTTCAGCGTGCCGAACCACGAGCCGTTCGGATCGGGCGTGAGGCTGTCGGGATTGCCGAAGCCCTGTCCCGTACCCTCGGCCACCTCGCTCTTGTAACGGCGGGAGAACACGCGGGAGTAGTTCGTAGAGTCGTCCAGCGTGGTGGCCTTCTGGTTCAGGAAGGTGTAGGGGCGGCCGTACACCTGCACGTCGATGTCGCCGAAATTCTTGTTGTACTCAGCTCCGTGGTGGCGCCCCACCTCCTGGGCATAGTCGCCCTCGCCGCCGAAGTTGCGCATCACGATGTCGTAGCTGACCACGAACTCGTTCTCATCCAGCGAAAGCGTGGCCACCGGGTCGCCCGCAGTGAGAGCATTCTGGATCTGGATGGCCTTGTCCTCGTTCGGGCGCTCGAAGTACACGTAGGCGCTCTTGCCCGATACCAGGCTCATGGCATCGCGCTTGATAACGGCATAGCGCTCGGTGGTGCTGCCGTCAGCGGCATATTTGCGCAGGCGGAACTTGATATAGGACACGCGACTGAGCACATCATCGCCGCCCTTGTTCACCAGGCACAGGCCCGTGGACAAAAAGCCGTAGTATTCCAGATCGGGGTCGGGCTGGCATACCGGCATGTCGTCGCGCAGCACGATCTCGTCCGAGAAGCTCACCTTGCCGTTCCAGTTGTTCCAATCCCAGCTGCCATAGCGGCGCTGCAGCGAGACCGAGTAGTGCTGGTCGCTCGCGAACTTGATCTCGGTGGAGCCGTTGAAGCCAGCGATGCCATCGCGACCGTTCTCCCAGCTGTTCAGATGGCCCTTGCGGGTGTAGGCGCCCGTCTCGATGACGTTGGCCCGGGCCGACGTGCGCAAATGACGCATTTTGTTGGGCTGGTGGGCGTGGCCGTTGTAGCCCGTCTGCACGTAATCCTGGTACGAGAACACCGAGCGGAAAGCGTTGCCGGCGTTGCGCAGGCCGTCGTCGTAGCGCACCACGGCCTTATGCCCCGTGCGCTCGGCGCCATTGCCCGTGTCGCCACCCAAGGTCATGCGTACCTCAGTGGTGGAGTACACCTCCGATTTCACCTGGTAGAAGCGGCCCGTCACTTCGAAGGCATCATTGTTCAGCGTGTTGTACAGGAACCAGGTGCCGAAGTCGGGCTGGTTGGCGTAGCGCTTCGTGTCGTCGGTGTACTGGGGCTGGTTGATGGCCACGCGGTACACGATCTGCGTCACGCGGTCGGCCAACGCCGGGTCTCCCCCGTTCTCGTAGGCGGTGAAGGGGTGTTTGTAGAAGTTCTTCTCGTCGGCCGAGAAGTCGGCCACGTGCTTACCGGAACCGTCCTTCGCCAGCAGGTTCAGGCGCAGGTACTTCCTGTTGTCGGTGCCCATGGCCACCGAGTTCAGGCCCGCCGCATCCAGGGCGGCCTTGTCCACCGTGAAGCTAGAGCCATCGCCGTACTTCACCGTAATGGAGCGCATGTAGGGCAGTGCCTGGGCGCGCACGCGCACGTAGTAGGCGTCGAAGGCGTTGTGGTCCAGGTTCTGGATGAACTCCACCTCGGCAGCGGAGTTGTAGGTGCGGCCGTCGATGGTGTGGTAGCGATTCGTGTACAAATCGTCAGCCGGATCGTTGTAGTACTGGGCCCACTGCTGCTCGTAGTGGCAGTCGGATTCCACGTCGATGGCACCGCGGCCGTCGGCATTGCCGCTGTTGCGCTTCTGGCGCAAATCGAGCGTGTAGGAGCCCAGGGCCTTGTAGCCGATTTCCAGGTGGTTGTCGCGCTCGGTGCCGCCCCAGCCCCAATAGGAGTTGTAGTAGTTGTGGTTGGCATCGGTGGTGTAGGCCCACTGCTCGAAACGGTTGATCTTGTCGCCGTTGTTGTTATAGCCCACCCGGGTGTTGGCATCGAAGTACATCTTCGACATCAGCACCTCGGCGTTGTCGTGGCGCGTGGTGCGATAATAGTAGCCGTCGTCCTTCAGAGCGTGCTCGCGGATGTTGTTCAGATACACCGTGGTGGTACCGTCCAGCACGGTGTAGTGGGTGCCCAGGGCGCGATCGCTGTAGCCCTCGAAGCCCACGGTTTGGGCGCCGGAGGCCACCCCGTTGTACTTCATGTCGCGCCAATCGTACAGCGTCAGGTTTTTCAGATTGTCGATGCCCAGGTAGATGAGGTTTTCCTCGGTCAGCACGAAGTTGCCGTCATCGGCTACGGGGAAGAAGTCGGGGCCCGAGGCGGTGGGGTGGGTAGCCGGCGGCTGGATCATCACCGGGTTGCCGTCGGCATCCAGCACCGGATTGCCGTCCTCGTCCTTCTCTTCCACCTGAGGCGGCAAGGGCGCCGTCAAACGGTCGATGGCCTTGTCGGACTTCTTGAAGCCCACCAGCTCGTCGTTCAGGTACACGGGCCACAGCGTGGCCTTCAAGCTCGTGGCCGTATCGGCATCGCAGGCGCCGTACAGCTGCAACCGGCCCACGTTCTCCCACTGACTCAGGTAAGCGGCGGCAATGGTGATTTTCGTAGTGTGGAAGCCCGTCCACGCCGAACCCGTAGGCGTCACGCTGTCGGGTCCCTGTACGATGCCCGTCTCATAGCCGAGCCCTATATTCAACGACACGTCGGCTCCATCGATGTAGGACACCGCATCGGTGTTCCACAGCTGAGCCCACACCGTGAAGTCGCGGTCGTAGGGCACCGCCATGGTTTCGGCCGAGTCGTCGGAATTGCCATCTTTTCCATAGGCGCCCGTTGGCATATCGACGTACTTCTCGTGCACGCGGATGTCCAGATACGGACGTGGGGTGCTCAGCGAAGCCGTGCGCGAGCTGACATCCTGGCCGTAACGGCCCGTATTGCCGGGCGAGGCGGGAATGGCGCCGGTCTGGGCAGCCGTCATGATGGCGCTCAGCAGCACGGTGTTGTTGTAGTTGTTCCACCAGTCCGACTTGCCGCGGAACTGGGCCTCCAACGTCTTGCCCTCGTAGGCCGGGTCGATGGTGTCGTATTCCACCACCACCTTGCGCAGGTACTTGTCCTTCTCGGCGGCAAACACGCCCGTGGTCATGTCAAAGATGAACGGGTCGCCATCGGCAGCCTGGTAGTCGCGCAGGTTGGCCTGCAGGTCGGCCAAGGTGATGAGGACCGGTGTTTCCAGCGCACCCGTGACCGGGCTCTGAAAGTAGAACTGAATCTCCTTCAGGGCACTGGTGCCAGCGGCCGTGCCATGACGCTGCAAGCCCAGCTCCAGCAGATCGGCGCCCAGGGTGAAGGTGCGCGTCTTGAAGCCGTAGTTGCCCGGAACCGGAGCAGTGGCATCCAGCTTGTTGCTCACCTGAGTGAGGTCGTAGGTGATGCGATTCGTATCGGAACGGGAATCGGTGGCATTTTTCGCCACGAATTCATACCCCACACCATCGGCATAGTGGGCCACCGTGACCGTGGTGCCTGTGGGAACCCCGTTGGCATCGAGCGCGCCCCTGTTATCAGCGGGCGTTACCGGACGCTCGGCCGCCGGCTTATAGGCATTACCCCTCGTGGACCAGTCGAACCAGCCGATGTAGTTGCGCACCGTGTAGTTCCGCGTAATGGTGTTGGTGCCATCGGGCTTGTTGTAGCGATTGTCCAGGGGCCCGAACTTGCCCATGCCCGAAGTAAAGCGGTACTGGTACATGGTGTCGTCGGGATGCCACGTCGTCTTGTTGCCCCACTTATCGTAAGACCACCAGCCCGAGTAATTGTTCAAGCCGTTCCCATGGGTCTCCATCATGCCGTAAACATAGGCGGTCAGCATCCGATCGCCCGTCACATAGCCGTTGAACAGGGCGTAGCGCAAACGCACCGTCTTGGCGGAGGCCACAGCGTTGCCGGCGGGGTCGGTACCGTGCAGCGGCAGGCGCAGCACGCCGCCGGCATCGATATAGCCCGCCAAGTCATCCATGGTGAATACGTGCTTGGTCACCCCGTCGGCTTCGATAATGTCGATGCCGTCGAAGTCGCCCGAGGTGTGATGCCAGGCATTGGGCGCGATCGGGTCATCGGGCGCCGACTGGGTGAAGCCCTCGATAACCAACTCCGTGCCCATGAAGCCATCCACATCGCGGTAGGGGCTCTGGGCCACGTTGGATGCGGCCTGCTCGTTCACCGACAAGTCGTAATACACGTTCGAAGCCGAGCTCTCGGCAGTGTTGGTCAGGGTGTAGCAGAACCATGCCCGCTCGCGGTCGGGGTTCTCGCCCCAGCGGTACGGCGTGGGGGTAGCCGACTGGTAGGGATAGGATCCGCCCACCGGCGCGCCCGTCTCCTTCACGCCCGAGTTGTACACCGTGCCGTCCTTCGACCAGCCGGCCGTCACGGCAATGGCGGGCTCGATGGTGCTGGCCGAAAGAGTGGCGCTCCCCCTCCCCTCCTTGTCGCGGGAATTAGTCGCGCCCTGGTCGCCTTCATGGCGCGTGAACAGCTTGCCTTCCACCGTCACGTTGTTTAACTGGGAAGGGGCGCCGTACAACAGCACGTAGGCATCGCCGGCCCCCGGCGTGGCCAAGGCCCTCACATTGGCCTCGAAGCGGTCGAAGTCCACCTCCACCCGCTGAAGATAGGCGTCGCCCCACAGGCCGACAGGCAAGATCACCGCGCCCACGGCATCGGCTCCGTACTGGGCTGCTTCAGCCGATCCGGCCTTCACGCGATAGCGCTCCAAATCGGCCGCCGCCAGCACCACCGGATCAGTGGCGCCCAAAGCGTACAGGCGCACCTCGGTCACTTGAGCCACATCGAACAGGTGGGCGCCCAGCACCACCTTCTCGGTTTGAAAGCCGCGGTTCTCCACCACGGTGTTGCCCGCACCGTCGGTGGTCGACACCTGATCCACGGGAATGTTGCCCGTAGCGAAGGTGCCCGGCTGCAGCAGGGACGCCGAGTCGTTGCTGAGACCGAAGAAGTAGCCCGAGCGCTTCACCAGCAAAGGCGCGGTCTGGGTGCCGCCCTTGGCCGAGAACACGCCGGCCTTGCCGCGATCGAAGGCGTAGGCGCTCACCACGGGGTTGCCGTTCTGGGGCAACAGGATGGCCTGGCAGGGCGAGCCGGGCACCGCGGCACCCGTCATGTCAGTGCCCACGGAGTGCACCTCCATGCTCGGGTCCCCATACTGCGACTCCAGCGTGCCCGTTACCGAAAGCTTGCTGGCCAGCCACGTGGTGGTGCCAAAGATGCGCACCAGCGCGCCAGAACCCGCCGGGTTGCCGGCGGCAACGTTGTTCTTGAAGTAGTCGAACTTCACCTCAACGGTGCTGAAGTAGTTCTTGCCCCACTTATCCGGCGTCAGCACCGCGTTGCCGTCAGCATCCAGAAGCCCCGCAAGGGCCGCACCCTTGAAGCTGTAGGTTTTGGGCTGATCGTCGGCATCCAGCGCCGTGACGATGATCTCGGTCACCGTGGCCGGGTCGGCATCGGTGCGCTTGGTGGCATCGAAGAGAGCCTTAGAGATGGTCACCGCCGAGGTATCGAAGCCGCGACGCACCCCCGGATCGGCGTCGGTGGCACCGTAGCGCTCCAGGGGCATGGCGCTGGTGACGAAGTGGCCCGGCTGCAGCGGCGTGGGGCTGCTGTTGCCCAAATGGAAGGCAAAGCCCGACGTGGCAGCCCCCAGGGCCGAGGCGCGCCCCTGGTTCCAGCTGCCATAGGTGCACGCGGTAGTGGGCGTGCCCGTGAAGCCGGCGGCGTATACGATAGGCTTGGCCGGGTTCACGTTCAGCGACGCATGGGACTTGCTGGACAGCTGGGCGCTCACGCCGTCGTAGGCCGTGGAGAACGTGCCCTCCACCTTGTACGTGCCCGTGTAGGTCGTATGGCCCAGCAGTGCTACGAAGCAGCCGCCGTTCGGCGTCGGCACACTTACGGCACCATCGAACGTGTCGAAGTCGATGGACAGCGAGCGCACGTAGGCCGCGCCCAGGCGGCTGCGCAGAGCGTCCTGGGGAATGAGGATGCTGCCCGCCGGCACATCCACGCCGTGAACCGCAGGGGCGGCCACCGCGTAGCTCTGCAAGTCGGCCAGCGTGAACGTCTGCTTGGCGTTCTCGGGATAATAGGTGCCCGGCGAGGCGGGGCTGCCCGAGGGGTTCGGATCGATATAGTCCACCGTAACGCTCTTGATGTTGGAGTGGTCCAGCAGGTCCTTCGAGAGCACGATGTACTTCGTCTCGTAGCCGCGCAGCATGTAGCGGTTGTTCTCCGTATCCTTCTTCTTGTCCACATAGGGAATGACGGTGGTGGAGAACACGCCCGGCTCTACCCGCGAGGCGGAGGCGTTCGACAGATGGAACGCGAAACCCGAGCGAATCTGGCCCATGGGGGCGTCCACAACGCCGTCCCGGGCCCCCCAGGTGATGGTGCCGTCATCGCGGCGATCGTAGGGGTAGGCATCCACCCGCGGGGCCACGGCGCTTTCGGGCAGCAGGTTCGCCGAAGAGGCGTCGGAGGTGTACTTTGCAGTGGAGTAGTAGCCGCCCTGGTCGCCGATGGGCACCACCCACTGCTTGCGGCCGAAGTCGGTCTTGATAGTATTGGTGAAGCGGCCGCCCGAGCCATCGGAGGCCGGAGCGCGCATAATACCGGAGATGGTGATGTCCAAAGGCAGGGTGCTGTTCTTGGCCAGTTCCTTGGCCAGCGGGAAGCGCATGTTGCCCGTCCACACGAAACCGGTAGAGCCGGTTACCGTGCTGTTTCGGGGCTTGGCCTTCACGCCCTGGGCCTCAAGCAAACTGGCAATGCCGTCGGCCGAAGTGACGCCGCCCACCCGATAGATATCGTAGTCGGCATCGTTCGGGTCGGGGCCCACCAGCACCGGAGCCGTGCTCAAATTCACCCAACTGGTCGGCGCCGTGGAGGAGGCGGCCGAGCGCACCTCGAACTGCACGCCGTTGGCCGTATAGGGCTTGCCCGCCTCATCGGTACCCTGCAGGAAGAGGTAATCGTCCAGATCGTTGAGGATCTCCCGCTCGGTGCCATCGGGCAGCTTCAGCACCTGCTTCACGCGCTTCATGCGAAACTCGATGTTCACCAGCTCGTAGTTGCTGGGCATGTCGTCGTTGATGACGGCACCGTAGGGCAAGGTGAGGTCGTTGCCCGACACCGGCATATTGCCCGTGGCCTTAATATCCTGGATGCGGTACTTCGACAGGTAGCCCAAGCGGTCGCGCGCATCCGAGCGGCCGTCGCGATAGGTGTTCGACAAACGATCGAAGGCGGTCTTGGTGTGCTGCAGTCCGTTTTTCGCCTCGGAGAACGAGTCGCTGTTGGAAAGTGTCTTCGACCACGAGTAGTCCTCGTCGTAATGGGCCTTCTTGCCAAAGTAGGCCACCGAGTTGGTGTCCAGAGACACATTAGGGTACACCTTCACGCCGTTCATAGTGAAGGGCGTGAAGTTGTTGGTATAGGGCAGCGCCAGCAAAAACACGCGGTTGTTGGGTGCGTCGGGATTGCCATCGGTCTTAGGTACCAGGGTGCCGCCCTCATCGCGAGTGACCACGAAGGTGATCTGCGCGTCCATGCCACCGGTCTGGTAGCTGACGGGCCGCATGAGCGGGTTGCCGGCTTTGTCGGTCAGCGAGGTGAACTCGTTGATGTTCGAGAACTTATCCAAATCCAGCTGATCCCAGATGGTGTCGTCCAGGGCCGTCACGTCATAGATGAGCACGCCGCCCTCGTTGGGCTTGCCCTGCAGACGGTAGGGCTTGCCGGTCTTGTCGTCGATAGCACTGGGGTTTTCCTGATGTGCCGCGGGCACCGGGCGGCCATCCTCGGTCCAGGCCATAATCTCCTCGGGCCGCATACCGCCCCCGCCGTAGCTCTCGCCGGTCATGCGGAAGGTGTAGCCCAAGTCGTCGATGATGGTATCGGCGTCGGCGGACAGGTTCTTCGTCTCGATGCGGTACACCATGTA
The DNA here is from genome assembly GCF_000422625.1 of Adlercreutzia mucosicola DSM 19490. Classification (GTDB taxonomy): domain Bacteria; phylum Actinomycetota; class Coriobacteriia; order Coriobacteriales; family Eggerthellaceae; genus Adlercreutzia; species Adlercreutzia mucosicola. The sequence goes on from NZ_AUGK01000008.1 coordinate 108,946, forward strand.
GTTGTACTTGTCCCACATGGCCGGCGACCACTTGTTGGTCACTGTGGTGTTCCATTCAAGATTCGTCTTGATGAAGGTGATGGTGCGGGCCTGGGTGGCGCCGTCGTCCATATTGCCGGGCTCGACGTCCTTGCGGCATGTATATTCGGTGGACATGTCGTTGTAGACATAGTTCGAGCCGCCCACCTGCACCGAGGCGCCGGTGTTCTCGGGAATGTCGCCGATGAACTTCACCTGGAACTCGGGGCGCTTGAAGTTCAGGCCCATCTCGCCGCGGCCGTTAGACCCGCGATAGCTCAGCGTGAAGGTGCCGGTGAAACCATCGGGATAGTAGGCGCTGTTATTCCAGTTCTGCGCCGTAATGCGACGGTTGCGGTCGTCGACGATGTCCCATTCCTTGAAGATGTTGGAGTCGGGCACCAGCACCAGGCGCATCGAGTTGTAGTTGCCCACCGGTCCGTTCACGGGATTGTTCATGTACTGGCGGCGGATCTCCTCATAGGTGTAGGCCGGCATGATGGCGCCGGTGGCCTGCTCTTTATATAAGTAGGGAATGGTCACCTTGAACGAGGTCTTCTGCAGCATGCTGCCCACCCAGCCCTGCTGGAAGCCGAAGGTCATGTTCAGGTTCATGCGGGTAAGATCGGTAGACTTCACCAGGTAGGCCAGCTCGCCTTTGGACGTGTCGGCGCCGGGCACCAGCTCGTTTTCCGACAGCAGCAGCGGATGCGGGTTGATCACCGTGTCCGGCGACACGTTGGAGCGCGCCGTGGCGTACAGCGGCATATCGGCGAACAGGCGCATTGCGGGAGCAAGGCCGGTCGCATTGTCGGCGGTAGCATCCTGCCCAGCGGCATTGTCGGCCTCGGTCCCCTCATCGGCACCATCGGAATCGTCCCCGTCGTCATCCCCGTCGCCGTCTCCATCGGATTCGCCCTTGCCGTCGCCCTCGGAATCATCGGGCCCGGCGGGCGGGACGACGTCGGCGCTCTCGCTCACGGGAACGAAGCGGCTCTTCAGGTTCACCACGTTGGCGTGGTACACGCTGGCGCCTTCCTCCTCGGCCAGGACCTGCAGGCGCAAATCGGCGCACACCTCGGCGTAGGTGACGGGGGCTTGGGGATCCTCGTCGGTGGGGCCGGACTCCACCACCAGCGCGTCCTCGTCGTAGGGCACCGCCACATACAGCTTGCGCGTGCTGCCTGGTTCGATAACGCCCTCATCGCCCTCGCAACGCACGCTGATGGTCCCGTCGGGTATCACCGTATAGCTAAGCGGCGCCAGATCCAGCGCCTCCAGCGTGGCCACATCGGCCGGATCGATAGATGCCAGCTGCTCGCTGGTAAGACCGGTAACGTCCAGCACCACCGCGCCGCCCATGCCGGGCACACCGACGAACTCGCAATCGGCCAGGGCATCCACGTCGGTGATCACCGCGCCCTCGCCATCTTGATTGGCCACCCAGCCCTCGGGAGCCTCTTCGCCATCGGCGGGCAGCCGGTAGGCCGCCAGCTCGGACAGCGGCACGCCGCCTTTGCCCTGCCAGTCGGCAGGCCAGGCAGCCGTCAGCATGAAGGACGAGGCCGGCTCGGAATCGGCGGGCACCGTAAAGGCCGCCAGGGTCTTGTTCCAACCACGGCCGCGGCCGTCCATTTGAGGCATCTGAAGCGTGCCCACAGTGCGGGCATCCAGCGTGGCTCCTGTGGTTCCGGCGCTGTTCGCCACGGTAATAGAACCGATGGCGCTGCGCAGTACGCGAGCTGTGGACACATCCGGCTCGCCCGTGGCGGGGTTCACCGCCGGCGAGGTGTAGCTGTGGAACTCGTAACCGAAGCGCACGGCCGCCGAGGCATCTTGGGGCACCGAGCCTGCGAATCCCAGCGTAAATGACGGAGCCAGGGCATCGGCTGCCAGCTGCAGGTTGCCGTCGACGCCTTCGTAACGCAGCACCACGTGTCCGCTCACGCCCGCCTGCAGATCCTCCTGGCTAATCTTGCGGTAGGCACCGGCATGCTCTTGCCACACCGACCACTGAGCCGGCACGTCATCGGCGAACAGCGCCACGCGGGGAGCCTTCAGCTGGGCCTCGTCATCGGGGAGGCTCGCCAGCGCGCGCTCGATCAAGGCGGTGGCATCATCGGCGGTATCCGGGTCGCTGGCCTCCAATCGGGCCAGGGCCGTCTGGGCGCGCCACTCCTCTTCCGACAGCGTAGCGCCCACGGCCTCGCCCGCCTGATACAGATAGGGCAGCTCCAAGGTCAGCACCACGGGATCGTTCGCATCGGAGCCGCCGATGTGGCCGCCGGCCAAAGTCAGACCCAAGTTACCCAGATCATAGCGCACGCGCAGCTTTCGATCTTGCAACTGATAGCCCACTGTGCTGTTCAAAGGCGCGCCCCATGCCACCAGAGCCGGGCTGATGCGGGAGGCGATGTCGTCGGGATCGGAGAAATCCCCGGCCGCACTGGGCAGCACCTCATCGGCCGCGGTCAGCCCCTCAGGCGCCAGGTCCGCAAGGTCGCTGGCGGCCAGCTGCTTGCGAGCGGCATCCCATGCCGATGGGGCCGCCTCATCGGCCCCATCCGTCTCATCGACTTCGGCAGCTTCGTCGGCCTTGGGGGCATCGCTCGAATCTGCGGCATCGGCATCGTCGCCGGCAGGCTCAGGCGAGTTGTCGCTCTCGCCGTACAGAGCACGCTCGCCCAAGGGCAGCGCCGCGCTGGGGGACGCGGGAGCCGCCTGGGCATCGGTGATCAGCGGACTGAGGCTGGTGGTGTCGAACATGGTGACGGCCAGCAGCACCGCCATAACGGCGGACACTACCCGCACCCAGCGCTTCGTGCGAAACGAAGGCGGCACGGCCGTCGCCTCGGCCGGAGAGGTGCCAAGCTCTACAGGCGCGGACACCCCCCCCCATGAGCGATTTTCCTCGATGGCCAGCGTATGATCAGTCGTCCGTTTGTCCATGGTTGATCCCCAGATTCAATCCTTCGTTTATGCTTCGCCGAGTCCCCGTGCCGCAGCCTTCGCGCGCCTGAGTTCCCGCCTTTTCACAAGCGGGCACACGAAAATACGGCATAGGTACCCAATCCTGTTTATTCTAGAACGATAAGGGGCCAACTTCAACAAAACAGTTTCAATTCGTTAACTGTTTTGTTGCAAACCCATCATACTTTTACCAGGTAATATATCGATACATGATTAAAATCCGATCCAAGAGCGCCCCGACGCAACCCGTATAACAAAAGAAAAAGGACACGATTTCGCGTCCTTTTCGCTGATCAGAAAGATAATTGATAGGCCCCGCGCGGCGGCGGTCGCCCTCCCTACGGACGCGTGCCCGCCACATCCTCGGCCTCGGACGCGTCGGCCGCATCGGTCATCGCGCGGGCCGTCTCGTGCACGACGAACTCGGCGACCCCTCCCTCGGCCTCAAGCACCTCGCGCACATCATCCACGAGCTCATCGTCCCCCAGGCCGAGCACTACGTTGTCAGCCATATCGGCGGCTTCCTCGCCGGCGGTCTGGCGCACGACCTCATCCAAGGACGCCGACACGTAGGAAATCCCCTGGCGCTCGGCGGCCTTCGCCTGGATGAACAGGAACAGAAAGCCCACCACGCCGGCCAGAAGCGACGCAGACAGAATACCCACCTTCGCATCGGCGATGAGCAGCGCCTCGGGGAAGGCCAGGTTCGCCACGAAGATAGCCATGGTAAATCCCACGCCGCCCAAGATGCCGGCACCGGTCATATGCATCCAGTTCACGTTCTCGGGCAGGCTGGCAATTTTCAGCTTCACCGTGAGGAAGCTGAAGATCAGGATGCCGATGGGCTTGCCCAGAAGCAGGCCGAAGAACACCCCGTAGAACACCGGGCTCGAGATCATGGCCAGCACATCGCCGCTGAGGAAGTTGACATCGGCGTTGGTCAGGGCGAACAGCGGCAGCACGGCGAAGTACACCCAGGGGTACAGCATGTGCTCCAAGCGCGTCGCCGGTGGCACCACCTGCTTGGCCACCTTCGAGAGGCGCGAGACGGTGAACATGTAGTCCTTCTGCAGCACCACCGGCTCGGTCTCCACATAGGCCGCCCGGGCCTCGCGCACCCGGTCGCCCGACCAGGTCATGAACTCGTGCAGGTTCACGCGCGAGCCGGTGGGAATGGTGAAGGCCAAAAGCACGCCGGCGATGGTGGAGTGCACGCCGGACATGAACACGGCGAACCACAAGAGGCAGCCGATGAGCAGATAGGGCGCCAGCGAGTACACATGGGCCCGATTCAGCATCAGCAGCACCACCAACACGACCGCGGCCACGCCGAGCCACATCAGCGAGGGACTCTGGCCGTAGAAGATGGCGATGACCAGAATGGCGATGATATCGTCGGCCACGGCCAGCGTGGACAGGAACACGCGCACACCGTTGGGCACGCGGCTGCCCAAAAGCGCCATGATGCCCAAAGCGAAGGCGATATCGGTGGCCGTGGGCACGCCCCAGCCATGAGAGGTCTCGGGATTGGCCGCGTTGAAGATGGAGTAGATGACGATGGGGGCGAGCACGCCGCCGAAAGCCGCGATGATGGGCAGGGCCGCCTGGCGGATGTTCGTCAGCTCGCCGACGGTCATCTCGTATTTGATCTCCAAGCCCACCAGCAGGAAGAACACGGCCATGAAGATGTCGTTGATGATATGGCCCAGCGACATCTCGCCGACGAAGGCCCCCACGCCCACCACCACGTGGGTGTGCCAGAATTCCTCAAAGGGCTCGAAGGCCGGCGAGTTCGCGATGATAAGCGCCACGATGGCCGCCGCCAGCATGATGCCAGCCGCCTTCGTGGACGAGCTGGTGATCTGCACCACTTTCAGCCAGCGGCGCTGGTGGCCCTGGACTTCGTCGATGAAGATATGATGGGGATCGGGATTTTTTGCCGTCGGCTGCATGCCTGCTTCCTCGCTTCTCTACGCTCGCGCCTCTTGATTGCCCAGATAAGAAACCGTTATCTTGCAGCGATAAATTACTCCCTGAATATTAGCAGAATTGCGTTATGCTTGTTTCTCATGTTGATGAGTGGACATTCACGCTACATCAAACTGGTTCGCAGGGCGAACCGCGCGCTGCAGGCCGCCCGTCAACATGGAGGTATAAGTCCCGAGTAAAAGAGGTGAAAATCATGACGATCACCGTGTCCGGACGCAAAATGCCCGTCACCGACGCCCTTCGTCAGTACGCCGAGGAGAAGGTGGGCAACGCCATCAAGGCCGTGGACGCCGACGCCGTATCCACGGAAGTTGTCCTGTATACCGAGAAGAACCCGGCCAATCCGCTGCCGGCCATCTGCGAGGTCACCGTTCGCATCAAGGGCCACATCGTGCGTGTGGAGGAAAGCGAAGAGGATATGTACGCTGCCATCGACGTGGCCGCCGCCAAGGTCGCCCGTCAGCTGCGCAAGTACAAGACCCGCGTGCTGGACAAGAAGGTCCGCGCCACGGAGCGCATCGTCGATTTCGCCCACGAGGATGCCCATCCCGAGAGCGAGCTGGACCTCGACCGCCTCATGGACGAGCTGGCCGACGACGAGATCGTGCGCCGCAAGGAGACGGAGTTCACGCCCATGACCGAAGATGAGGCGCTCATCCAGATCGATCTTTTGGGCCACGACTTTTTCGCGTACACTGATCGTGACACCAACCTGGTGCATATTCTGTACCGCCGCGATGACGGCGGCTACGGCCTGCTCACGCAAAAGGAGGATTAGTTCATGGCAACTATCGACACCATCGCCGGCGTTCTCGAGAGCAATCTCGACATCGACCCCGCCACCGTCACCCCCGAGGCGACCTTCGAGTCCCTCGGCATCGACTCTCTGGACATGGTCGAGCTGATCTGCGATCTGGAGGAGGCCTGCGAGGTCGACTTCGGCGAGCCCGAGGGCCTCGTCACCGTGGGCGACCTCGTCACCTACATCGACTCCCTGTAAGTCGCCCGACTCCCAAGTCGCCAAGCGCCCCCGCAGCGAAAGCCGTGGGGGCGTTTTTTCTTGCGGCGGGCAACGGGGGGGGCTGCCCCACTCGGCAGCGGCCACCGCGAAGACCCACGCGCGCCACATCTACGCGAAGCTCGGCATCCACTCCCGCGCCGAGCCAGACGCCCTCGTTGACGCCCCCCAACCGCCCGGAAGGGCCGGCGGCCGCGCCTTCCGCAGCAGAGGGGCGCAGGCGACGCGCTTGCGGCCCTTCGGTCTCCCTTGGTTTCCCTATCCCCTCTTTTTGTGCAACAAACTCCGATAGGTAGACTGCCCCGAAAGCGCATTGCCCCGAGGAGGCCCTTTTCGAGCCCGAAATCGCTGGTTTTCGCGACAAAACGGGGCTTATCGCGCCTCGTGCCGACTGCCCCTGTCTACCTACTGGAGTTTGTTGCACAAAAACGGGGAATTCGGGCGCAAATCCCTCAGAGGTGCTCGAGTCGCAGGTCGGCTATGGCGTACAGGGTGCCGAAGGCGACGGCGACGCCCGACGCACCGGCCCGATCGCGGGCGCGGGCGAGGGCAGCTGCGGGATCGGGGGCGACTTCCGCCTCGATGCCGGCGTCGCGGGCGCAGGCGGCAAGATCGTCGGCAGGCAGAGCGCGGGGATTGGCAGGGGCGTAGGCGACCAGCGCCCGGGCCCAAGGAGCCACCGCGGCCACCATGGCCGGGTAGTCCTTGTCGGCCAGCACGCCCATGGCGAACACCACGCTCCCGCGACCGGTCGGACCCAGCCCATCGGCCAGGGAATCGGCCAGGGCCACGGCGCCCTGGGGGTTGTGACCGCCATCCACGATGGTCAGCGGCGAGGTACCCACCACTTCGAAGCGGCCGGGCCAACGCGCTGCGGCGATACCCTCTTTCAGGGACGCCTCGGAAATGGCCCAGCCCCGCTCGCGCAGCACGCCCACGGCCTCGATGGCCACGGCGGCGTTGGCCGGCTGGTAGCGGCCCAGCATCCGCGTCGCGAACGCCTCCCCCCGATAGGTGAAGCGGCGCACTGCCGTCAGCGCACCGGCAAACGCCCCGTCCGTCGACGTGCCCGCGACTTCGCCGGCCGCCGTCGCCGCCGCACCCTCTCCCGCAACTTCACCGGCCGCCGTCGCGCCGCCCCACGCCGCTCCCTCCAGCGGCCCCACTGCCAGCGCAGCGAAGTCGGGGGCCGCCAACGCGCAGCCGCGCTCGTCGGCCACAGCCCGAATCACCGCCATGGCCTCGGGTTCCTGGGGCCAGCTGACCACCGGCGCGCCCGCCTTCACAATGCCGGCCTTCTCCCCCGCGATGGCGGCCAAGGTGTCGCCCAGAAGATCGGTGTGGTCCAGCCCGATGCGGCAGATCACGCTCACCTCGGGCGCGTCGATGGCATTGGTGGCGTCCAAGCGGCCGCCCAAGCCCACCTCCATCACCACGATGTCGCAACCCGCGGCCCGGAAGTGCTCCAGGGCCACGGCGGCCATCAGCTCGAACTCGGTGGGATGATCCCCCGTCGCGGCCTCCATGGCCTCGGCCACAGGACGCACCACCTCCACAGCCCGCGCCAGCTCCTCGGCGCTGATGTTCACCCCGTTCACGCGGATGCGCTCCTCGAAGCAGTACACGAACGGGCTCGTGAACAGCCCCACGCGCAGCCCCGCCGCCTGCAGTACGCTGGCTAGATAGGCGCACGTGGAACCTTTCCCATTGGTGCCCGCCACATGCACGAAGCGCAGGTCGTCCTGGGGACGCCCCAGACGCTCCAGCAGATCGACCATGCGATCGAGTCCCAGGCGTGAAGCCTGCCAGCGGGGGGTGTTGATCCAAGCAACGGGGTCGAAGGCCATAAGACCGCCTTTCCATCGAGAACACGCGACCAGCGGCGCGGCCACGCGGCCGCACGGCACCGGGCCACAAACGGGTGACAGATGCCGCGGGCAAAATGCTCATTGCGCGGCTCATTCTATACTAGAGCGACAGCGGCATTAGTGCCGAGAGGAGGAAATGATGGCCATTGTCTACGAACTGAATCAACCCCACCCCCTCGACGCGCCCAGCACGCGCCCCGAGCCCAAGCCGCCGCTCGTGAAGGTGATCACCTCCCACGAATTCGACGCCCTGCCCAACATCTCCCAAGAGGGCCGCAACGGCCTGGCCGCCTTAGAACCGGCCGAGATGAACTTCGTGGAGCTGTACCCGGCCTTCATCATCGGATCCTTCGCCGTGCCCGACAAGGCCGACCCCACGGCCGACCCCGACCGCATGTCGTTCTATCTCGATGCCGACCGGCTCGTCTTCATCGACGACGGCACCGTGGCCACCGACATACTGCAGAAAGTGGCGGCAAGCGGCATCCTCACCAAGGCCACCACCTCGCATTGCCTCTATGCCCTCATGAAGACGCTCATCGCCGACGATTTCACCTGGTTCTCGCTGATGGAAGAGGGCATGGAAAAGGTGGAGGAGGCCATGCTCGACCACACCGAGAACGTGTCGTCCCAGACCATCATGGGCTACCGCCGCGCTGCCATGCGCATGGGCTCGTACTACCAGCAGATCGCCGTCATGGCCGACCTGATCGCCGACAACGAGAACAAGGTGATGAGCCGCGAGGAGGCGCGCGCCTTCAGCCACGTGGCCGCCCACGCAAACCACCTGGCCGACCGCGCCGAAGTGCTGCGCGAGTACAGCCTGCAGCTGCGCGAGCTGCACCAGACCCAGATCGACCTCAAGCAGAACTCCACCATGCAGATCCTCACCATCGCCACGGTGATGTTCGCGCCGCTCACCCTGGTCACCGGCTGGTTCGGCATGAACCTCACCGTGCTGCCGGGCCTCGATTGGCCCTACATGTCCATCACCATCATTGTGCTCGCGGCCCTGATGATCACGGCGATGATTCTGTTCTTCAAGCGGAAGAACTGGCTGTAGCATTGCGGCCGCCAGGCGTGGCGCGGCGCAGCGCTACCGCCCAAAGCCGGCTCGCGTGAGCGGGCCGACCGATGCCGGCCGCCGCCTTCTAACTCTTCAGCAGTTCCCCCAAAGTGGTGAAGTCGTTCTCCAGGGCCTCGCGCTTGCTGCCGTCGTAGAGCGCGGCGGCCGGATGGAAGATGGGGAACACCTTGAAGCGGCCGGCCCGCTGAAGCGTGCCATGAAGGCGGGTGATGCCCACGTCGGTCTTCAGGATGAACTTGGTGGCGAAGTTGCCCAGCGTGACGATAAACTCCGGATCGATGGTGCGCGTCTGCTCGCGCAGGTAGGGCGCGCAGGCCTGGATCTCCTCGGGACGGGGATCGCGGTTCGAAGGCGGTCGGCACTTCAGCACGTTGGCGATGAACACCTCGTCGCGCGCAAGCCCCGCGACGGCCAGCAGCTCATTGAGGTACTTGCCCGCCGCGCCTACGAAAGGCTCGCCCTGCAAGTCCTCGTTCTTGCCCGGTGCCTCCCCCACGATGAGCACCCGCGCCTCGGGGTTGCCCACGCCGAACACGGTCTGGGTGCGCCCCTCGCACAAAGGGCACCGATGGCACTCAGCCACCTCCGCGCGAATTGCTTTCAGGGGAATATGGGGCCGTTGTACGTTCATGATACGTCCTCTCTCACGGATTCGCCCAAGGAGATCGGCGAGGCCGAGGGGTTTATATGTACATTCGAGGCAGTCGCGAGCAGCCGAACCCGATGGCCACCTCGTGCTGGATGGTACCCAGAGTTTCGGCCATGGCGTCGATGGTGACGGCCGCCTCGCCCTGGGAGCCCACGACAACCACCTCGTCGCCGATCTGCGGATCCAAGTTGTGGCGCTGGCGCAGGTTCACCTCGAACATGCACTGGTCCATGCAGATGTTGCCCACCTGGTGGAAGCGCTTGCCCCCGAGCAACACGTCGGTACGCCCGGAAAGCCCGCGGCGCAGACCGTCGGCATACCCGATGGGCAGCGTGCACACCTTCACCGCCCCGGGGCTTCGGTAGTGCAGCCCGTAGCTGACCCCCTCGCCTACGGGCACCGTCTTCACCTCGGTGATGCGGGCCTTCACGGCCATGGCGGGCTTCAGATCGATGAGCGGATAGGCCTCGGGGCACGGGTAGAAGCCGTAGAGCGCGATGCCGAGGCGCACCATGTCCAGCTGCACCTCGGGATAGCGGATGGCCGCCGCCGAGTTCGCCGCGTGCACGATACCCGGATTCACCCCTGCGGCGCGCAGGGCGTTCACTGCTTCGGCGAAGCGCTTCACCTGGCGGTCGAAGTCGATGGTGCCGGGGCAGTCAGCCGTGGCGAAATGCGTGAACGTGCCCTGCAGGTCCAACGCGCGGTGGAACGAGATCTGCCGCGCGAATTCCACGACCTCGTCGTAGCGCACGCCGATGCGGTTCATGCCCGTGTTCACCTTCAGGTGGAAGGGGGCCGCAAGCCCGAAGGCATCGGCCGCCTCGGCGTAGCGGATGGCGAATTCGGCGGTGTAGATGGAGGGCATGATCTTGTAGGCCAGAAGCAGCGGAATGGCCGAGGCCGGCGGTTCGCCCAAGACGAGCACCGGGGCGTTCACATAGGCCTCGCGCAGGGCGATGGCCTCGTCCACCGTGGCCACACCGAGGTACTCCGCCCCCGAGTTCAGGGCCGTCTTGGCCACCTGCACGGCGCCGTGGCCGTAGGCGTCGGCCTTCACCACAGCCATGAGCCGACAGCCGGGATTCAGGCGGTGCTTCACCGTGGAGGCGTTGTGGCGGATGGCGTTCAGGTCGATCTCCACCCACGACCAGCGACGATCCACCTCGGGAATGCGGGCCAGCTTGTCGGGATCGAAGCGCGGCGGGGCGCCCGCCGGCGTGCCGGCCTCGGCGTACTGCAGAATGTCGGGGGCCACCGCCGAGCGCGCCGGCGCCGCGCGTCCCGTGAGCGCGCCGGCGGGCACGGGAGACCATCCGCCGGCCAGGGACTGCTCCTGCTTGCGCGCCGCAAAGGGCGTGTCGTCGTAGCGGGAGCTGCGCAGGGCATCGCCCGCCGACACGAAGTTGGGGTCGCGGCGGGAAAAACCCGTGAAACCGTTGGGAAGTTCTGCCATATTCGCTACCTTAGGTCGCTCGTCGTTTCGAACCACCAGTATAGCGCTTCTTGGGCCCCGCGACCGCCGCCGGCCATCATCTTCACGGCCCAGGGGCGCGGCAACAGAGGCGGTCGCCTTGGGCCGGCCGCGCTTTACCCGAGCTCGCCTCTCGCCGCAGCGGCCGAGAGCTTCTCCGAGAGGCTCTTCTGCGTGTCATGGCCGCCTCCGGCCATCATCTTCACGGCGTGGGGCAGCGCCGCCACGATGCCCTCCCAGTTCTCGGTGGCCGCCTTGGTGGAGCCGGGCAGGTTGATGATGAGCGTGCGGCCGCGCTGGGCGCAGATGGCCCGGGACAGCATGGCGAAGGGAGTGATGGCCAGGCTGTGGACGCGCATGGCCTCGGCGATGCCCGGCACCTCGCGGTCGGCCACGTCGCGGGTGGCCTCCGGCGTCACGTCCCGCAGCGAGAGTCCGCTGCCGCCGCAAGTGAGCACCACATCGGCATCGGTGTGGTCGCAGGCGTCGATGAGAGCCCCGGCGATAAACGGCCGCTCGTCGGTCTCCACGACGCGGCGGACGCATTCCCAGCCCTCGGCCGCGATCAGCTCTTCCAGCTTTTGCCCCGCCTCGTCGGTCTCCAGCGTGCGCGTATCAGAGCACGTAATGATAGCGAACTTGATAGTCATGAAATTCCTTTCTTGCCTCACCTGCGGCTGCGGAGGATCGGCTCCGCCGCCCGTCTCGCACCGATCCCCTTCCGAGCGCGGCAATAGAAGCAGGGAAACTGATGCACATCGGTCGGCACATTTTCTGCACCACTGCTGCTGAAGCGGAATCTGCTTCTTAAAGGCCGCGTTCTCAGGAGGCGCTCGGAGGTCGTCGAAGCCGACCCTCCCGCAGCCGCGAACCCGGACAACTACAGGCAGACCTCTTCCGGCACATCTAGCAGGATGCAGTCTACCATGGTTCCCGCCGGCTGCGGCTCGGTGCCGTCGGGCAGCACGGCCATGCAGTTGGTCTTCTGGATGGGCCCGAACAGACCCGAGCTCTGGTTGCGCGCCGGCGTCACCTCGAAGACGCCGTCGGCTGCGCGCGTGAGAGTGCCGCGCAGGAAAATGCGCCGCGGGTCGCGGTTCTTCTCGTTCTGGGTGAGCCGGGCGCGCACCACCGGGTGGTCGAGGAAGCCATAGCCTTGCATGGTGCGCAGCGCCGGACGGATGATCAACTCGAAGCCCACGTAGGCCGCGGCCGGGTTGCCCGGCAGCCCGAACACCGGCGTGCCGTTCACCAAACCGAAAGTTTGGGCCTTGCCCGGGCGCATGTTCACCGTGGCCATCTTAAGCTCGCCCAGATCGGCCACGACCGGCTTGATGAAATCGTAGTCGCCGTTGGCCGCGCCACCCGTGGTCACCACGAAGTCGTACTCGCGCGAGGCCGCATCCACGGCCGCGCGCAGAGCCTCGTAGGTGTCCTCCACGATGGGAAGGATGTGGGGCACCGCCCCGGCCCGGCTCGCGCAGGCGGCCATGGCATAGCTGTTGGAATTGCGGATCTTGCCGGGACCGGGCACCTCGGTGGGAGGCACCAGCTCGCTGCCCGTGGCAATGACGGCCACGCGCGGACGCCGGCGCACCGGAACCTCCAGCACGCCGCAGCCGGCCAGAAAGCCCACGCCCGCAGCGCTGATCACCTCGCCGGCAGCCACGACTACCTCGCCGGCCCGAGCCTCCTCGCCTGCGGGGCGGATGTTGGACCCCACCTTCGTCGGCGCCGCGAACGACACCGTCGAGCCCGTGCGCCCGTCGCCTTCCACCACGGCCACGATCTCGTACTTCACCACGGCATCGGCGTCGTCGGGCAGGCAGGCGCCGGTCATGATGCGCACGCACTCCCCCGCTCCTATGACGCCCGCAAACACATCTCCGGCACCGATCTCGGCAATCACGCGCAGGGCCACGGGCGCCTCCTCGGTGGCCGTGCCGATATCGGCGGCCCGCAGGGCAAAGCCGTCCATGGCCGAATGGGCGAAGGGAGACACGTCGATGTCGCTCGTCAGATCGGACGCAGCCACTCGGCCCACAGCATCAAGCAGCCCCACCTCTTCCACATCCGTCGGCGCCACAGCCCCGCACACGAGCGCGCGAGCCTCCTCCAGCGAGATCATGTCCTTCATTGCCTCCCCTTTCCGCAAGCGGCGCGCAAGGCCGCGCTCGCACCGATTCGCCCCTCCGCACCCGGTGCCCGAAAAGCCCCGCGCCGGAGAGCGAACTTGTTTTCGCTCCTCCGCATTATAGCTATTTGAGAATATATTGGAAATCGCCGAAGCAACGCCCGAAACGACCAAAATCACGTTTGGGCGAGGGCAAGGGCAAGCGAACGCGACCGAAATCACGTTTGGGCGAGGTTATTGCCGCCAAAAGGAGCATTCAGCGCACCCAACCCTCTCCCAAACGTGATTTTGGTCGTTTCGGAAGGCGTTCTCCAAAAACCAGGGCGCGCAATGCGTCCCTCGCCGCGCCCGCGGCACCGTAACCGCGCTACAATGCGAACAACCACATTTCAGAGAGGAAGGCCGTCCATGGACTTCGCGCCCACCCCCTACACCGCCCCCGACTTCTCGCTGCCGTCCCTGGCCGCCGCGCCGAACGCGACCCTCGTGCCCGCGCCGAAGAACTTCGTGGCCCCCGAGAACTACCACGCCATGTCCATCTATCCCGAGTACCTGAAAATCGACGGGGAATGGGTGCTCGCCCGGGACTCCCGCATGGACTGCGTGGCCGTGGTGGAAGACGGCGCGGTGTTCGTGCGCGAATTCCGTCACATCCGCGCCGGCGATCTTATCGCCTGCGGGCGCACCGAGAACGGCGAGGAGGGCATCCTCGTGTACACCGAGGGCTTCCGCAGCTTGGCCGCAGCCGAGAACGGGGCGCCCCATCCCGGCGGCCACGACAACTTCGCCTTCCGTCTCGGCAGAAGCCGCGAGACGGCCTTCTCCCGCGACTACGACGAGCTCTACGAGCTTTTGCGCCACGAGCGCGACCACGGCTTCATCGTGTGGGTTATGGGACCGGCCTTCACCTTCAACGGGTTTTCGCGCGATGCCTTCGCCAAGATCGTCGATGCCGGCTACGCCGATGCGGTGTTCGCCGGCAACGCCCTGGCCACCCACGATTTGGAAGGGGCCTACTTCCACACGTCGCTGGGCCAGGACATCGAGACCCAGGAGAACCGCCCCAACGGCCATTACCACCACCTGGACACCATCAACCGCGTGCGCTACTGGGGAAGCATCGAGCGGTTCATTCAGGAAGAGGGCGTGCACGACGGCATCATGGAGGCGCTTGTGCGCAACAACGTGCCCTACGTGCTCGCCGGATCCATCCGCGACGACGGGCCGCTGCCCGGCGTGTTCGGCAATGCCTACGACGCCCAGGATGCCATGCGCGACCACATCCGATCGGCCACCACGGTCATCTGCATGGCCACCATGCTGCACACCATCGCCACGGGCAACATGACCCCGAGCTACCGGGTGCTGCCCGACGGCACCATCCGCCCCGTGTACTTCTACTGCGTGGACATCGCGGAATTTGCCGTGAACAAGCTGGTGGACCGCGGCAGCCTCGCCAGCCGCGGCATCGTCACCAACGTGCAGGATTTCATCGCGAACATCGCCAAGGGTTTGGGGCTGTTGGGGTAGACGCGGTCGCGAGACCGCCTGCTTCACGCGGGCGCGCCGAAGCCGATCCTACGGAGCTTGATTGGAGCCGCAATATCCACGAGGCGCCTACCATTGCAGGAGCGGCAGGAGCGCCCTGCAGGGGCGATTCAGTCCGCCCGCAACCGAGACCATATCCCGTTGGCCGCCGCTGCGCGCCGCGCGGGTCTTGCGGAAGTTCACCGCGATCACCGTGCTGGCGACGGCGCTGCACGGAAGCGGCGCGAGCGTCGTCATGTTGGAACGCATGGACCACGTGGTGGGTCGCGGCGGCTCCATCTACGCCATGAACTCGAAGCTGACGAAGGAGAAGGGCTACGAGTGCCCCGTGGAGGAGATCGCCCAGCGCTACAAGCGTATGATGGGCTATCACTCCTACCGCGTAGACGACCGCAAGTGGATGAACCACTTCCATCGCTCGGGCGAAGCCATGGACTGGCTCATCGACCGCATGACCACGGCCAGCTCCGTGGGCGGCAGCGACCTCACCCCGGTCATGGAGCACTGGTACGAGGACCCCGAGAACATCAACGGCGAGTTCCCCGGCACCCATGAGTTCCTGGACGGCCCCAACGGCCTGGGCCCCGACGACAACCCACAGCAGGACGTATGCGACAATATGGCCGCCTACTGCGCGAAAGCCGGCGTCGATATCCGCTATCTGACCGACGCCCAACAGCTGTTGAAGGACGGCGAGCGCGTCAGCGGCGTGGTCGCGAAGACCGCAGACGGCTACGTGCAGTTCAACGGCAAGAACGCCGTGGTGCTGGCAACCGGCGACTTCGGCATGGACAAGGACATGCTGGAAAAGCTCATCCCCTGGGCGGCGCATCAGACCGAGTTCGGCGGCATCTGGGACGGCTCGGGCCACAAGATGGCCTACTGGGCCGGCGCGGCCATCGACAAGAACGAGACGCCCACGCCCATGATCTTCTGCTTCCAGTGGCGCTCCATCACCCGTCAGGCGCGCGCCTACTGGCAGACCACCATCGACGGCCCCGGCACCATCAACATGAACGGCTCGGGCGACATCGAGGTGAAGATGGTGAAGGCCGACACCTTGGAAGAGCTGGTACAGGCCCTGGAGCTGCCCGCCGAGACGACCCTGAAGACCATCGAGGACTACAACGGCTACTGCGAGCGCGGCGTCGACGAGGAGTTCGGCAGCGCAAGGAACTGCTGCCGTCCGTGAAGAGGGGTCCCTTCTACGGCATCAAGTGCACGCCGTGGTTCCCCACCACCACTGGCGGCGTGCGTTGCACCGAGAAGATGGAAGTGATGAACGACAGCAACGAGGTCATCGAGGGCCTGTACTGCCTCGGCTCCATGGTGGGCGATATGTACTGCAACTGCTACTCCACCCACTTCCCGGGCCACAACCTGGGCGCCACCTGCCTCACCTTCGGCTACCTCACCGGCCGTCAGCTCGCCGGCGCCGAATAGCCCAGAGGCTCTGCGGCTGCGCGCCCGGGCCTCCCTTCCCTCCCCGCCCGGGCGCTCCCTCTTGAACCCAGAGTCCACCTTAAGAAGACGTCGGCCGGCGAACCACTCCGTTTCTGCACGAGATCCTGAGTTATGAGCGTCTCAGGGACGCCCGTTTCCTCGCCTTCGAAAGACATTACCCAACCACAATGCGCTGACCGGGCATTTCCAAAGACAGTTTCCCGCCACAATTCCCCGCTCCGAGGTCCAGACGCTCATAACTCAATATTTCGTGCCAAGGCCGCCTCCTTCGTTGACCGAAAGCGCAACGAGGCGAAAGGCAGTCGGCGAAGACAATCCTCGCCGACTGCCCAAAAACCAAAGAAGGCCGCCCCGTCAGCGAGGCAGCCTTCCCGTTCATTGTACGCGCAAGCAGCTTAGCGCTTGATGTTGTAGAAGGCCTTCATGCCGGCGTAGACGGCCTGGCTTTCCAGCTGCTCCTCGATGCGGATGAGCTGGTTGTACTTCGCCACACGGTCGGAACGGGCCGGGGCGCCGGTCTTAATCTGGCCGGTGTTCAGCGCCACGGACAGATCGGCGATGGTGGTGTCCTCGGTCTCGCCGGAGCGGTGGCTCATAACACAGGCATAGCCGGCCTGCTTGGCCATCTCGATGGCCTCCAAAGTCTCGGTGAGGCTGCCGATCTGGTTCACCTTGATGAGAATGGCGTTGGCGCAGCCCAGCTCGATGCCCTTGGCCAGGCGCTTGGAGTTGGTCACGAACAGGTCGTCGCCCACCAGCTGCACGCGGTCGCCGATGCGCTCGGTCAGCTTCTTCCAGCCGTCCCAATCTTCCTCGGCCATGCCGTCCTCGATGGACACGATGGGGTACTTGTTCACCAAGGCCTCCCAGTAGTCCACCATCTCGTTGCTCGTGAGCTCGCGGCCCTCGCCGGCCAGCACGTACTTGCCGGTCTCGGCGTTGTAGAACTCGGTGGACGCCGGGTCCATGGCGAACAGGATGTCGGTGCCGGGCTTGTAGCCGGCGGCCTCGCAGGCCTGCACGATGTAGGCCAGGGGCTCCTCGTTGGTCTTCAGGTTGGGGGCAAAGCCGCCCTCGTCGCCCACACCGCCGCCAAGGCCGGCATCGTGGAGCACCTTCTTCAGGGTGTGGTAGATCTCGGCGCACCAGCGCAGGGCCTCGGCGAAGGTGGCCGCGCCCACGGGCATGATCATGAATTCCTGGAAGTCCACGTTGTTGTCGGCGTGCACACCGCCGTTCAGGATGTTCATCATGGGCGTGGGCAGAAGGTGCGCGTTGGCACCGCCCACGTACTTGTACAGGGGCAGCTCGGCGGCCTCGGCGGCAGCTTTGGCCACAGCCAGCGACACGCCCAGGATGGCGTTGGCACCCAGAGCGCCCTTGTTCTCGGTGCCATCCAGGGCGATCATAGCCGCATCGATGGCGCGCTGATCGTCGGCCTCGATGCCGATGAGCGCCTCGGCGATCTCGCCGTTCACATGGGCCACGGCATCCAGGGTGCCCTTGCCCAGGTAGCGGCCCTTGTCGCAGTCGCGCAGTTCCACAGCCTCAAAGGCGCCGGTGGACGCCCCGGAGGGAACCGCCGCGCGGCCGAAGGAACCGTCCTCCAGCACGACCTCCACTTCGACGGTGGGATTGCCGCGGGAATCGAGGATCTCGCGCCCGTACACATCGATGATGACGCTCATGTAGTGCCTCCTTGCAGGTAATGTCGACGCTGTTGTTCAGCATTTTCCATCATACCATGCAATGCGCCCCGCGCGAGAACGCATCCGCGCGGGGCGCACAAAACCAAGGCGCTGCCCCTAGTGGATGCCGGGCCACACCGCCCCGGGGTCGGGCGCGGGCGCATCGCGGTTCTCGTCGGTGGTGGGAATCACACCGTACTCCTTCAGCAGCCCGTAGATATCGGTGTGCTCGATCTCCTTCAGGCCGCGGGACAGCAGCAGCTTCTCCAGCACGTTCATATTCATGTCCGTGGCCGGCTTGCCGTCGCGCAGCAGCACCGTGGCGTTCAGCAGGCAGCGCAGATCGTAGGCGCTCCCCCACACCTCGGGCACGCCGCGGTCGATATCCAGCAGCGTGTACACCGCCTCCATACCGGTGCGCATGGAGTACTCGGTGGTGAAGATGGTGTCGCGGGGCGTTTCAGCGAACTGGCCGATGAAGGCGAAGTTCACGGCACCCTCCGGCACCACGAGCGGACGGTCGCCGTCGGCACGGGGCATGAAGAAGGCCGTGATGTAGGGCATCATGCAGGGCACCGTGTTGGCGCTCTTCTCGGCCAGCTCCTCGATCTGCTCCTCGGGCACGCCCAGGTGGTACAGCCATTCCTGGCAGATCTCACGCCCGGTGCAGTCGCGCATGGGCTTCTTCACGTAGTTGCCGTCCACGGCGGTGAACAGGCCGTAGAGCCACACGCACACGGTGCCGGGCTCCTGATCGCGGAACTGGGGCTGGCGGTTGATGGTCCAGGACAGCAGCCAGTTGGAATCCCGCACCGACACGATGCCGCCGGTCACCACGCCGCCGGAGAGCGGATCGCGCTTGCAGATGGCCTCGATATAGGGAATGATCTTCTCGTCCAGCGTGGTCACCGTGGCGCTCTCCCAGTTGCTCTTGGCCGGATCGCCGCAGAACTTCTCGGGCCGCCCGAAGGCCGGCGACTGCGCGGCGATGCGCTTCCACAGATCCCAGCCGTCCCCCGGCGTCAGCTCGGGGGCGTAGCGGGCCGGCGTGTTCTGGCTGCCGAAGGAGGAATGGGCCACCAGGCTGCCCGGCGTGATGAACACCAGATCGTTCTCGGTCAGGGGAATGACCTGCTCGCGGACACCCGCCGGATCGGGGGCCTCATCCCCCGGCAGCCCCTCCACGGCGGCGATGGCCTCAGGCTCGTCCTCTACCAAAAAGCGGATCTCGGTGGCCACCTTGCGGGCGTCGTCCTTCGCCTCATCGCAAGAGAAGCGCACATCGGTCACGTGGGTATCGAAGCGGAAATCCACTCCGTGATCCTTCAGGTAGTTCACCATGGGCAGGATCATGGACTCGTACTGGTTGTAGCGGGTGAAGCGCAGCGCCGAGAAGTCGGGCAGGCCGCCCACGTGGTGCACGAAGCGGGTGATGTAGCGCTTCATCTCCAGGGCCGAGTGCCAGTTCTCGAAGGCGAACATGGTACGCCAGTACAGCCAGAAGTTCGAGTTCAGCACCTCGTCGGAGAAGTACTCGGTGATCACCTTGTCCTGGAGGTCCTCCTCGGGGGTGAAGAACAGGTTCATGATCTCCATGCAGGCTTTGTCCGACAAATCGAAGCGGTTGTCGGTATGGGCGTCCTGGCCGCGGTTCACCGTAGCGCGGCACAGGGAGTAGTTGGGGTCGCGCTTGTTCAGCCAATAGTAGTAGTCCAGCACGCTCACGTTCGGATCCTCGATGGAGGGAATGTCGCGGAACAAATCCCACATCACCTCGAAGTGGTTGTCCATCTCGCGGCCGCCGCGCATGGTATAGCCGAGGCTCGGATAGTCCCAGCCGTCGCAGCCGCCGCCGGCGCGAGGCCCTCGCTCCAAGATATGGATGCGCTCGCCGGCCATCTGCCCGTCGCGCACGAGGAAGCACGCGGCCGCCAGCCCGGCCAAACCGCTGCCCACGATGTAGGCCGACTTGCCATCCACCCCCTCGGGCTTCAGGGGATGGGCGAAGGCCTCGTAGTTGCCGCTGGAATAGTACATGGTTCGATCCTCTCGCATCGGTAGCATGACAATCCCCATAATGCCCCCGAACCATCCGCCCCGCATTACCCACAGCCCCTCCGTCATTCTGCCGTTTCACAGCGGTAAGAAAAACACTTCCACAGCATGGGCCGTACCCGAAGACGCAGCCCGCAGGAAGACCTGGGACGTGCGCGGGGCACCGCGTTGATCGCGTCTCGGAAGCGGGCCGCATGGCGCCGGTCGGAATCGGGCCGCATGGCGCCCCGAAGGCGGAGAGACGGCCGAGGCCGTACCCGCTATGCGCTCCGCCGGATGCGTGCTGTCGAAGAGGCCGCCCAGGGCATCGTCGGCCACCGCCAACCCCTCAACAGCACCGCTCGCCCCGGCTGGGATCCGAGAGTGCCCGAGGATGCGACGGAAGCCCTCCTTGCAGAGCACCATCAGCACCGCTTCTGAGGAAACGTGGAAAAGATGCCAAATTTGACAATTTCGCCATTGTCCAAAGTTTTGCCATTCAAAAAAGCAGATATTCCACGTTCAGGGCGCAGAAAAAGCGGGTATTCCATGCTCCCCTTGCGAATTCATGAGAAATCGTACTGAACCACTCGCTATCGCAAGTCGCTGAACTGGGATTATGCCGAAGCCCTTTCTATCTCGCCAATGAACGAGAAAGAACAACGTGGAATATCTGCTTTTTGATAGCGCAAACTAGCGCAAAGCATGATTCGTGTCATAAAAAGCAGATATTCCATATTACAGCGCCGAGAGTGCCATCTTCCACTCCAGACAAAAAGGAGACCGTCAATCGCAGCCCAGAGGAGCACCCCTCAACCCGCCCCTCCATCCCCGATTCGCCCGCATCGAAGTCAGGAGATGGGGGGGGTGAGGCGGGGGGGGTTCGACGAATTTCCATGGCACGGGAACGGGCAGGAGCCCTATAATAGGTGAGTTATGGAAAAAACCTCGCAACATACCGGCCAACCGAAAATCCGCGCTCTGCCGGGCTTCGCCTACAAGCTCATGCTGCTGGGAGCCACCATCATCTGGGGCTTCGCCTTCGTGGTGATGAAGGACGCCGTGGACGTGCTGCCCCCCGCCCAGCTCATCGGCGTGCGCTTCCTGCTCACAGGCCTGCTCATGGCCGTGCTCTTCCACCGGCGACTGCGCGGCAGCCTGAATGCCGGCTTCCTCGGCGCGGGGCTCGCACTCGGCGCGGTCACCTTCCTCGCCTTCTGGGTGCAGACCGTGGGGCTCGCCGACACCACCCCGGGCAAGAACGCCTTCCTCACGGCCACCTATTGCGTCATCGTGCCCTTCATGCTGTGGGCCGTCGCCCGCAAGCGCCCCACGGTGGTCAACGTGGGCGCGGCGGTGCTGTGCGTAGCGGGCATCGGGCTCGTATCCGTGGCCGCGGGCACCCTCACCATCGGCTTCGGCGATCTTATGACCCTGCTGTGCGCCGTATTCTTCGCGGCCCAGATCATCGCTATCGCCCGGTTTTCCCAAACCTACGACGTACTGGGACTCACGGTGTACCAGTCCCTCTTCGGCGGCATGCTGGGCCTTCTGCTGGGGGTGGCCACCGAGCCCTTCCCCGAGCTCGCCGCCGTGGCCAACCCCGACTTCCTGCTGAATCTGGCTTACCTCGTGGTCTTCGCCTCGGGAGTGTGCTACGTGCTGCAGAACATAGGCCTCGCCCACGTACCCGAGGCCCAGGGCTCGCTGCTGCTGTCTTTGGAATCAGTCTTCGGCGTCATCGCCAGCGTGCTGTTCTACGGGGAGGTGGTCACGGGCCGCATGATGGTCGGCTTCGTCCTCATCTTCGCCGCTATCCTCATCAGCGAGCTGGCGCCCCAGCGCAAGAAGCGCTCGGCCGCCGAGCCTTCGGCCGCCATCGAGCTGGAAGAGGAGCCGAGCCCGGCCGCCTAGGGAATGAAGGGCAGCAGGGCGCACAGCCCCACGCCCACGGCGAGCGCGACGGCATCGGCAGCGCCAAATCGCGGCTCGTCCAGATGCGTGGGCGTCTTCGCGGCGCCGAAGCAGCGCGCGTCCATGGCGCAGGCCAAGCGGTCGGCCCGGCGGAACAGCCCCACGAACAGCGGCACCATGAGCCCCCCGTAGGCCCGCAGGCGCCCCACCAGCCCCCCGCTGTCGAAGGTCGCGCCCCGGGCAGCCTGAGCCCGGCGCACCGCCGCCAGCTCCTCAGCGGTCACGGGCATGAAGCGCAGGGCGATGGAGAGCGCCGTGGTCGCATCGCGCACCGGCAGTCCTACGCGCCCCAGGGGCGCTAGCAGACGCTGGAGCGCCGCTGTCAGCTCCGTGGCCGTGGACAGCGACACCAGCACGACGCTGGCGTACACAAGCAGCAGGATGCGCCCCGTCACCACAAGCGCGGACGTCCAGCCAAGGCTCGCCCCGTTGTACAGCAGCAGGAAGGCCGCGATCACGTAGGCGGGCGCCGCTGCGCGCAGCACCGGCCCCAGTGCCAGGCGCCCCACGGCCCCCGCCGCTGACAGCAGCACCGCAGCGACGGCCAAGCCCGTCAATCCGTCTATGAAAAAGAGACAGACTGAATAGGCCACGAGCAACGCAATCTTCACGCGCCCATCGAGAGCACGCACCCAAGATGGAGCTGTCCGTCGCTGTTCCGAGAGCCGTATCATGGCGCCCAGTATGACAGAAGCGCGCCGCCGTCAAGAGGGCGCTCACCATGCCATCGGCCACATCCCCGACCGCAGTCCAGTTTTGTGCAAGTGCATAAGAAAAGCGCCCCTCTTCCACAAGGGGCGCTTCGCGTTCCCGTTCCAAGAATTCATCCCGCTGACCTCTGGTTAAGGCAGGGGTCAGACTCGTTGGAGGAGCGGGCGGCCGACGGCGAGTTAGCGGACCGTCGGCTATATGGATCGCGTCGTCGTCGCGATCCCGGGTTTGTTACAGGGCCTCGCCGATGCCGGCCGTGCCGATCTTGGCCTGGTCGAACTCGAAGGCCGTCTCAGCGGCCTCGGCGGCAGCCTGCTCGTTGCCGAGGGCGTCTTCGAACTCCGCCGATGAGGTGGCCTCAGCGGCCACTTCCTCTTCGATGCGCTCGAGGTCGGCCACGGCATCCTCATTCTTCGCGGCTTCGGAATCAACGAACTCCTTCATCAAGGTATCCTTGTCGGTCATGATCCGGCTCCTTTCAATCTGAAAAGATCTTCGTGAACAGATGACGTAAGAGCAAGATCCTCATGCCCTTGCAAACCGTATTCTACGGACTTGGCAACGGGCAAAAAGGTGACGGTACCGATAGTAATTGAGAAGTTGTACGCGCGTTGCCCGGCTGACACCAAGCATTTTGCGACGAAAACGACGGTTCTCGTAGTTTATGTCGCCTTACATCGCCCAACGAGCACTGTTGGGCAAACACGACCTGGGGAAACATCCCCGAAGGTGCTGGAAAACCCCTTTCCGACTACGAGAACCGTCGTTTTGTCGCAAATCACGTCTGACGGCCGTGAAACAGAAAAGCGACCGCCTTATGGGCAGTCGCTTTTTGCATAGAACGATATTTCCGACGGCAACACTTGCGGCTGGTTGCCGCCGGATGCATCCGAAGTTCCCGAGGGAGCCTACTTGATGTCGGCCTTCTCTTCCTCGATCTTCTCGGCGTCGACGGTCTCGGCCTCCTTGGCGGCCTCGGCCTCAGCCTTCTCGGCTTCCTCGCGGGCCTCCTCGACGGCCTCAGACTTCTCGGCGGCGTCTACGGCCTCGATCTGCTCCACGGTGCCGTCGTTCTCGAAGCCCAGATCCTCAGCGAGCTCCTCGGACTTCTCGGCCTTGGCCTCCTCGGCCTTCTCGGCCTTCTTGGCGACCTTCTTGGGGGCAGCCTTCTTCGGAGCGGCCTTCTTGGCCTCGGCGGCCTTGCGCTCGGCCTTGGGCACGCAGGGCTCGGTCACAAGCTCCATAATGACCATGGGGGCGTTGTCGCCCTTACGGGGACCCAGCTTCATGATGCGGGTGTAGCCGCCGGGACGATCCTGCCACATACCCTGGGCGACCTTCTCGAAGATCTCGCGAACCAGTTCCTTGTCGTTCAGGTAGGCGATGGCCAGACGGCGGGAATGCAGGTCGCCGCGCTTGGCCCAGGTGATGACCTTGTCAACGTCGGGGCGGATCTCCTTGGCGCGAGCCTCCACCGTCTTGATGCGGTCGTTCAGGAACAGAGCGGCAACCAGGCTGCGCTTCATAGCCTTGGTGTGGCTCCAGTCAGTGCCGAGCTTCCGCCCCTTCTTGTTGTGTCTCATATCTCGTGTCTCCTAAAGCTTCAAATTGAGGTCCATGGAAATGAGCTTGTCCTTCACTTCCTCGATGGACTTCGCACCAAAGTTCCGAATGTTCAGCAGGTCGTTCTCGGAAAATTCGACGAGCTGGCGCACGGAGTGGATGCCCGCGCGCTTCAGGCAGTTGTAGGAGCGAACCGACAGGTCCAAATCCTCGATCTGCTTGTCCAACTCGGCGTTGGACTCCTGGCCCTCCGGCGCGAAGATGGACGGGGCCTCGCCCTCTTCCTCCTCGCCCGTGGCGGCCAGAGACAAAAACGCGCCCATGTACTGGTTGATGATGTTGGCCGCGCGGCACACCGCCTCGGTGGGGTCGATGGAGCCGTCGGTCTCAACTTCCAGAACCAGCTTGTCGTAGTCGGTGCGCTGGCCCACGCGGGTGTCGGTCACGTTCATCGTGCAGCGACGCACCGGCGAGAACAGCGAGTCCACGTGGATGATACCGATGGGATCCTCCGTGCGCTTGTTGCGCTCGGCGGACACGTACCCGCGGCCCACCCCGATGCGGATGGTCATGTCCAGCTGGCCGCCGTCGGCCACCGTGGCGATGACATGATCCGGGTTCACCAGGTTGAACTGGCCCGGCACCTCCAGGTCGGCACCGGTCACCGTGCAGGGACCCTCGGCGAACACATGCGCGGTCGCCTCGTCGGCCTCGTCGGACACCTGGGAAAACACCAAGCCCTTCACGTTCAGCACGATGTCGGTGATGTCCTCGATGACGCCCTCGGCGGTGGTGAACTCATGCTGCACGCCCTCGATCTGGATAGCGGTGGCCTTCGCCCCGTCCAGCGAGGAGAGCAGCACACGACGCATGGAGTTGCCCAGCGTATTGCCATAGCCGCGCTCGAGCGGCTCGACGATGTAACGGGCAACGGTGTCGTTGACTTCCTCCGTAGTAACTGTAGGCCTCATGAACTCTGTCATGTGTGAGTAGCCTCCTTAATGAGCCGCGATTATTTCGAGTACAGTTCGACGATGAGCTGCTCGTTGATGTCCAGATCGATCTGGTCACGCGTCGGGAGGGACAGCACGCTGCCCTGCAGCTTCTCGATGTCGATCTCGAGCCAGGCGGGCACCTGCACGCGCTCGTTGGAGACGAGAGCGCTCTTCACGACGAGAAGCTCCTTGGCCTTGGGAGCCACGGAGACGAGCTCGCCGGCGCGCACGCGGAAGGACGGGATGTCCACGCGGCGGCCGTTCACGCAGATGTGGCCGTGGGTCACCATCTGGCGGGCTTCCTTGCGGGTGCGGGCGAAGCCCAGGCGGAAGACCACGTTGTCGAGGCGGGTCTCCAGGATGGTCATGAGGTTCTCACCGGTCTGACCCTGCATGGACTTGGCGCGCTTGAAGTAACCACGGAACTGCTTCTCGAGCACACCGTAGATGAACTTGGCCTTCTGCTTCTCGCGCAGCTGCATGGCGTACTCGCTCTCCTTGCGGCGACGCTTCGGCTGGCGGATGGATTCCTTCTTGCTGGAGTAACCGAGCACCACAGGATCGATGCCCAGCTGACGGCAGCGCTTAAGAACCGGAGTTCTATTAATTGCCATAATGTACGATCCTTTCAGTTACACGCGACGACGCTTGCGGGGACGGCAACCGTTGTGCGGGATGGGAGTGCAGTCCTGGATGGAGGCCACTTCGAGGCCGGCAGCCTGGAGGGAACGGATAGCGGTCTCGCGACCGGAGCCCGGGCCCTTCACGAAGACGGCGACCTTCTTCAGGCCGTGCTCCATAGCCGTCTTCGCGGCGGCCTCGGCGGCCATCTGCGCGGCGAACGGCGTGGACTTACGAGAGCCCTTGAAGCCCACGGTGCCCGCGGACTGCCAGGAGATCACGTTGCCCTGGGGATCGGTGATGGAGACGATGGTGTTGTTGAACGTAGACTTGATGTGAGCGGCGCCCACGGCAATGTTCTTACGCTCGGAGCGCTTGATGCGCGTACGTACTTGCTTCTTAGCCACGGTTTGCTTACCTCACTACTTCTTCTTGCCGCCGATTTGCTTGCGCGGACCCTTGCGGGTACGAGCGTTCGTGTGCGTGCGCTGACCGCGAACGGGCAGGCCGCGACGATGACGCAGGCCGCGATAGCAACCGATCTCCATGAGGCGCTTCACGTTCTGCGAAACCTCGCGATGCAGGTCGCCTTCGACCTTGAGGTTCTGCTGGATGTAGTCGCGCAGCTTCGCGAGGTCTTCCTCGGAGAGGTCCTTCACGCGAGTGTCGGGGTTCACGCCGGTTTCGGCGATGATCTGCTTGGCCGTAGTGAGGCCAATGCCGTAAATGTAGGTCAAGGCGATCTCAATGCGCTTATTGCGGGGAAGATCGACACCAACGAGACGTGCCATGTTTCTTAAGAGTCCTTTCTTCCTAGCCCTGACGCTGCTTATGGCGCGGATTCTCGCAGATGACGAGGATCTTGCCATGGCGTCGGATGATCTTGCACTTGTCGCACATCTTCTTGACCGAAGGACGTACCTTCATATCACTTTCCTTTCGGTATGCGGATCGTTCTATACGTGCACGCCCAGCCGCTGGCGATTGTTTTCTCAGCTGTGACCCCGCGCGAAGGATCCGAGTCTTCGCGGGAGCGTGCGCCCGATCGGGCCGTCTGGGAAACTACTTGAAGCGGTAGGTGATGCGGCCGCGGTTGAGGTCGTAGACCGACAATTCCACCGTGACACGGTCTCCGGGCAGGATCTTGATGTAGTGCATGCGCATCTTGCCGGAAATGTGGGCGAGAATGGTGTGACCGTTCTCAAGTTCCACCTTGAACATCGCGTTGGGCAGGGCTTCGAGCACCGTGCCCTCGAGTTCGATTACATCTTCTTTAGCCAAAAGTTGCTCCTCCAAGCGGACTGATAAAGCAGCAACACGAAATAGTAGCAAAAGCGCAAGAGAATTGAAAGGAGAATTTTGCACAAGGGCGTAAAAAACCAAAAAGCGGATTTGGCTTTAGAAATGACCTGCTTGTCAGGCCTGCGGTCGAGCCGCGCAGCTCTCGGAGATCAACCGGAGCCGCCAGGTATTATCGCGCTGCCAAGAGCGCCGCCGCCTTGTCGGCAAGAGGGAATGATAGCACAGCCCCGAAAGGGATGCAAGCTTCCCTACTCCCCCAGATACTCGCGCTGGCGCTGGCGGGCGAGCTGAAGGCCGCGGGCGACGAAGCCCTGGCCGAACTTTTCGCGGATCTTCCAGGCGTAACGGGTCTCGGGCTCGTCGAACTTGCGACGCTGGAAGGCCAGGCAGGAGGCCACCTCCTCGCCGAAGTCGGCATAGAACTCCTCCATGCGGTCGATCACCTTCTTCGCGGACTTCACCACCGAATGCGCACTGCCGTCGGGCATCACGATCTTCACCGTCTTCAGGTCGAAGTGCGCGGCGTTCTTGAAGTTCTGCACGGCCTGCACCTGGTCCTTCGCCGTGAGACGCGGGCCTTCCGTGGAGGCGGCCCACACCAAGAACAGCTGGCTGAACAGCACGTCGCGCTCGTCGATGCCGGCGCGCACAAGCGGGTTCAAGTCCACCATGCGCAGCTCGATGTGGCTCACGCCCTCCTTCAGGCTGTCCAGGCTGTAGGGGCCGAAGCCCTTCAGGCGGATGGGATAGTACAGCTCGGAGGGATAGCGCAGCATGCCGTCGTCCACGTAGCTCTGAATGGAGTCGGCGTAGGTGGCGGCACTCGTGTAGTCCAGCACCGGCGCGAAGAAGTTCCAGTAGCCCAGCTCTGAGCAGCGCACCGTGGCCAGCCCTTGGAACAGGTCGCCGCCGATCTTGCCCTTCTCCACGTAGGAGGAATCCATGACGGGGCTGGCGGCCATGACCGCCGTGAGAATCCAGCCCCAAGTGACGCAGTTCTCGGCCAGGCGCACGTACAGATCATCGCGGTAGGTGTCGAAGTCATCGCGGCCCGCGAGCGCAAAGTCGGCACGCAGGAGGCTGTCGGCGAAAGAGTAGTTCAAATGAATGCCCGAGAAGGCCATCTTGTAGCGGCCGTAGCGGTCGGACAGGTACTCGCGGTAGGCCGTCTTCGCGGCCTCTTCCTCGGGAAACTCGGCGATGGGAATGTCGCGCTCGCTGAGGATGTAGGGCGGGTTGGAGAACGGCCACAACAGCTCGCGCTCGGGCAGGGCGGCCAAAGTGCGCTGCACCGAGGCGTTGTAGTGCTCCAGCGAGGCGATAGCCGCAGCCGGGGTGGGATTCACCGGCGTGTTCACCTCCACCTGGTTCTCGGAGAAGTCGCGCACGATGTGCCCGTCGTCGCCGAAGTCGCAGGAGCCGAGGGCCAGAAAGCCGCCGCCGTCGATGCGCAGGGACTCCTTCTCCAGACCGAAGCCCCCTTCCAGCAGATGGGGGCGGACCGATTCGTGGTGGGCGTGCAGCATGATTGCCTCCCAAGGGTATGACGACCGCGCCGGCCGCCAAATCTGATGTTCGCACCCCAGTTTACCAGTTGCCCCGCGCAGGCCCGGCAATCACCACCGCATCGCTATCAATCTGCAATATGCCCGCGCAAGGGTGCTCCGATGGCGGCGCGCCGCCGATTGCATCATTGACCGCAGAGGGTCCGAGCGGTAAACTACACTCTTGCGTGAAGCGACGGGCCTTTAGCTCAGTCGGTAGAGCAGGGGACTTTTAATCCCAAGGTCGCGGGTTCGATCCCCGCAGGGCCCACCACTTTTTCGCCGCACCGCCTTCGATGGCCGCGGCAGCCCAACGCTCGCGCCTCGTTTCGGCACTGGGGTATCGTCCAACGGCAGGACTCTGGTTTTTGGTACCAGCTACCTAGGTTCGAATCCTAGTACCCCAGCCACTTCTTCCCACTCAGTCGCACCGCAGTGACGCCAGCAGCGCAAATATGCGTTTTTCAGAACAACACCGCTTCTATATTGCGAGATTTCAGTATTCTACTATCGTTTATCGTTTATAAGTCAGGGAAATTGCCGCGACTCGTTCTGAAAATCGTGATTTTACCGCTCGCTGCCGGGGATGCGGCCCAACTCGAATCGAAACACATACCCCCTCCCTAGAGTCAGCTGAGACACCGCGCGCAAAGCACCCAACTGACCGGGAGAGATTCCGTCGCCCAAATCGGGGAATGAGGAAGCGGACGAGGTTTCGGCCACCGGCATGGGCGGAAAGCGTGCGTCCCGAACGCCACATCGGGTATGCTGGCTGGTACACCCGACGAAAGGACCCCCATGCGCACGTCTCAGCTTGAGTACTTTATCGCCGTGGCCGACACGCTGAGCTTCACCAAGGCGGCGGAGCGATGCCACGTGGCGCAGCCGGCGATCAGCCAGCAGATCCAGGCGCTCGAGAAGGAGCTGGGCTTCGCGCTGTTCTCGCGCAGCACCAAGGGGGTGGAGCTGACGGCGGCCGGGCGGCAATACTACCGCGACGTGGCCGACGTGCTGGACGCGCTGCGGCGAGCCGACCAACACGCAGCCGCCATCGCCCACGGACAGGCAGGGTCTATCAGCATCGGCGTGGCCAGCTCGGGGCAACTGAGCACCTTCCGGGTAATCGACCGTTTCCGCAGCGCCTATCCCGAAATCAGCATCAACCTGCGCCGCGCCCTGTCGCGCATCCAGGAAGAGCAGCTGCGCAGCGGCGCCTACGATGTGGCGCCGGCGCCCCCGTGCGCCTTCACCGACCAAGAGGGCCTGGCCTTTGCCCATGCCTCCCGCGAACCGCTGTCCATCATCATGAGCGAGGCCCACCCCCTGGCAACCAAGAGCGATCTGACCGTGAGCGACCTTCTCCCCTACCCCCATATCGTCGCCGACGCGCCCGGCGACGAGCTGGCGAGGGCCACCTATCCCCACCTCGCCGACCACCCCGAAGTGACTCTGCTGCGGGCCGAGGACCAGGGCATCGCCTGGATGATGATGACGCTGGGCCTCGGCATCGAGGCGGTGCCCGCCAGCGTGATCGCCTCACTTGATCGGGAATACATCGCCCGCGAGGTGCGCGGCTACCGCGCCTCGCTGGAAATCGGCTGGGCGCACCTGGCCCACAACGAGAACCCAGCCCTGGAAAAGTTCCTCGATTTCATCGATGACCAGCATCTATAAGCACTGCTTCTCACTATCGAGCAAAAGGATATTTCCCAAAGCACCGCTGGCGCTTCTAGACTGGGGCCGTCCGAGAGAGGGAAAAGGAGGACCCCATGAACGACAACATCACATCTTTCGCACTGACCCGCCGCAACTTCCTGGCCGGGACCGCCGCCGCGTTGCTCGGCGTTACCGGGGCGGCCAGCCTCACCGGCTGCGCGCCCGCGGGCCAGCCGAGTGCCGATGAGCTGGCCGATACCGGCGAGACGACCCTGAAGGAACCCACCGCCACCCGCGACGCCGATATCGTGATCGTCGGGTCGGGCGCGGCCGGCTGCTTCGCCGCCTACGAGGCCGCCAA
Source organism: Adlercreutzia mucosicola DSM 19490 (assembly GCF_000422625.1). GTDB lineage: Bacteria > Actinomycetota > Coriobacteriia > Coriobacteriales > Eggerthellaceae > Adlercreutzia > Adlercreutzia mucosicola. The sequence continues at coordinate 139,614 of NZ_AUGK01000008.1, forward strand.
GGCCGGTGCGAACAGCGTGCTCGTGGTCACCAAGAGCGGCAACGCCACGGATTCCAACTTCAACGAGATCACCGGTACCGCCTCGGTGGAGACCGCCGCGCTCAAGGCCGCTGGCGAGACCTATACCGTCGACGATATGTACGATCGCATGATCAACTACGCCCACTGGACGGTGAACGCGCGCCTCTTGCGCCAGTGCGTGAGCCTGCTGCCCAGCAACATCGACATCTTCGACGAAATGGGCGTGGAGACCATGGTGCTCGGCGACCGCTACAACTTCGGCTTCCTGAACGTGCACGGCTTCACGGGCAAGAACAAGGGCGTGAACTTCGAGGAGGGCCTGACGGCGCTCGGCGTGGAATTCCTCTACGACGCGCCGGTCACCCACATTCTCATGGAAGACGGCCGCGCCGCGGGCGTTCAGTGCGAGAGCGGCTCAGACATCATCAACGTGAACGCAAGGGCCGTGCTCGTGTGCACCGGTGGATATCTGGCCAACGAAGAGAAGGTGGCCGCGGAATACGGCGGTTGCAAAGTGGTGAACATGGGCTCGCTCAACAACACCGGCGACGGCGAGCGCATCGTCATTGAGGCCGGCGGCGTGGCCGAGCGCGTGCGCGGCATGGGCATGAACGACATCTACGGCATGAACGAGAAGAGCACCATCTCGGTGTTCGACGCGAACCCCTTCATGCAGCTGGCCTTCTACGGCGGCCTTCTGACCGACCCGGCAGGCAAGCGCTTCATGAACGAGTACATGCTGGCCCAGGAGCCCATGAACGGCGGCGGCGAGGCCACCCTGCACGAGAAGCGCTACTACGCCATCTTCAGCGAGAACACCGTGAACGCCATGAAGGACGCGCCCTACTACCAAAGCATCGGGGCACCGGCCGTGTGGACCTCGGCGGCCACCATGTTCAACGCCCCCTTGCCCGACTTCGACGCGAACCTGGCCGCGGCCATCGACGAGGGCTGGTGCTTCAAGGCGGCCACGCTGGAGGAGCTGGCCGAAACGACGGGGCTCTCCGCCCTGCCCGAGACCGTGGCCGAGTACGACGCCTGCGTGGCGGCGGGCAAGGACACGCTGTTCCTGAAGGACCCCGCCTTCCTGCAGCCCATCCAAGACGACTCGGCGGCCTACTACGCCTTCGAGTACAATCCGAGCGCCTTCAACACCTTCGGCGGCCCCCGCACCGACGAGCTGTGCCGCGCCCTGGACGCCGATTCCAACCCCATCGAGGGGCTCTACGTGGGCGGCGTGGAGAACGGCAGCCTGTTCTGCTCGCCCTACTACGCCGTGGGCGGCTCATGCTCGGGCTTGTCCATCGCCTCGGGCCGCGTGGCGGCTCGGGCCATGGTGGACTACCTCAAGCAGGCGTAGCGCAGCGCGCACGGGCGCGGGCCGCAAAAACGAAACAGGTCGCGGAGCCCAGCAGCAACCCGACGCGCCAGCCCCAGCCCTCCCCTCGCGAGAAGCCGCCACCGCGCGGCTTCTCGCACGTTTGCGCAGCGGTCGCCGCAGAACAACTTGAAATCCTTGACCGAATCAGGCGCTTTCGGGCTCCTTGCAGCAGTTCGGCCGATGAATGTCCACACAATCTTCCACTACATCTGACAGACAATTGATCAGCGCGTCGGCATTATGGGCCACCGCGTAGTCGCCTTCCTCTCGATACAAAGGGACTACCTGGTAGAATGCGACACGCCCACCATCGGGCAGCGCGCAAAAAGCAGAGCCCTCGTCAAACGAGTACGGACCAAGCAGCAGCGATTCGCACAATTCGGTATCGTCGGCAAAGGGCTGACCATTATCGACCGTGTGCCCCCAGCCAAGCCACCCATCCTCATTAATGGGAAGGCGCGCCAAGGTCTTCAGCAGTCGAATAGGCCAGTAGGCCGTCTCACTGAAATCCCCCATGTATGCCTTCTCGAACGAACCCCAATCGGGAGGAAGGCAGATGAGATATTCTGCACGGCCCCACTCTTCTGGATCCAATCCGTCGGGAGCGTTCATCACACGGGCTCCGGCGCCCTGGGTGACCAACGTGATCCACGGACGTGCGTCTGTCGGCGGCACAACCGGTACATCCACATGAATGTCAAAAGACATTAACTCGTAAAAAACCCTCTCTGGCGACCCAAAAAAAGCGCTCACAGTGACCATCGAGGGCCTCGAGCTGCTCGTCTGTGTATAGCACGGGCCCTTCGTATCTTCCATCAACCATAAACCATCCCTCCTCGATTGATCCTGACGATATTATAGAGGCTCAACGCAGATGAGCACGAGAACTTGGCGGCAGGGATAACCGAGAACCCTCGTAAAGTCAGCCGCAGTTGGCTCCGCGCGACGCACACGCCCCTTCCAAACATGCGGCCACCGCTTCGAACAGCGCAACGCAGCGCACCGCATCGTTGATAGGAGAAAACGATCGTGCTAGAATGCGAAAGAAGCGGTGCCCCGCCAAGTCGGGCAGCATTGCTTTTTGGGTTTAGGCCCCGCTAAGTGTCCAAGCTGCGCGGGGCTTCTTCATCTCCAAGTTCTGCTGTTCGTCATTCCCTCTTCACCAGCACAAGGCCGATGATGCCGATCACGACCAAGAGGATTTCGCATAGCGCCGTAACGGTTTCTGTGTCCATAAGCGACTCCAATCACTCGAAGCCGCCCGAATGGCGAAGCACCACGGCGCGATTGTACCACGGGAACTCGCCGCTCAGCTCCATGCAGTAGCCCCCAGCCCCTCGGCGCGACCGTCCAACGCAGGATCCCGCGGGAAAGTTGCCACCCCCCCCCGAAATGGTACGATGGCGCGTCGAGAGGACACGGCCGCGGCCCGTGCGGGGCCGGCGCCCCGGGGCCGCGGGAGGCGAGAGCGCAGGGAGCGTGGGAGCATGGGCGAGAGGATACTGGGAGGCCGCTATCTCCTGAAAGAGCGGATCGGCGTCGGGGGCATGGCCGCCGTCTGGGCCGCCGAGGACACGGTGCTCGGGCGCAGGGTGGCCGTCAAGCTGATGCTGCCGCAGTACGCCGGCGACTCGGCCTTCGCCCAGCGCTTCCGCCAGGAGGCCACGGCCGCCGCGTCCCTGCAGAGCCCCCGCATCGTCAGCATCCACGACTGGGGGCAGCAAGACGACGAGTGTTATTTGGTCATGGAAATGCTTTCCGGGCACGATCTGCGCACAACGATCGCCCGTCAAGGCGTACTTGCTCCCCAGATGGTGCGCGAACTGGGAGCTCAGGTCTGTCAGGCGCTTTCAGTCGCCCATCAGCACGGCATCATACATCGCGATATTACGCCGCAGAACATCATGGTCTTGCCCGACGGGAACATCAAGGTCATGGACTTCGGCATCGCGAAGGTCGCGGGCGCCACCATGACGCAGACCTCCACCATCATCGGAACCGCACACTACCTAGCACCCGAGCAAGCCCGAGGCAAGGAACCGACCGCGGCAACCGACTTGTATTCACTCGGCGCCGTGCTCTATGAGGCCGCTACAGGACAACCTCCGTTTCAAGGGCCCGACCCTATTAGCATCATCTTCCAGCATGTCAGCGCAGAGCCCGTAACTCCGAAGACAGTTAATCCGAACATCGACGACGCCTTGGAATCCGCCATTCTGAAGGCGCTCGCCAAACATCCCAAAGATCGCTTCGAATCTGCCGAGGCCATGGGTCGCGCCCTCGGCGCAACCACCTCGCACCCCTCCGCTGCCACAATGCCTCTCAACGCGATCGCGGGAACAACCCAGGTGCTCTCCCCCGCCCCAAACACCGCATCCGAGGCCACTCGCATACTCAACCCTCACCAAGCCTATGCGTCCGAACACACCCAGGCAATGCCCTCACCGCATCATTCCCCTACCCCCGTAGAGGCAACTTCCGTCGTCGCGCCCGCACCGAGGAAAAATCGGCGCGGTTTTATCATCGGAGCCGCAACAATCGCTTTGGCTCTCATCGCGGCAGGCACTTTCGCCCTGACGTCTCACAACAGTGTCGATCTTCCAAGCACAGGGTCGACGGACACGAGAATCGCAGACAACAAAGACGCCACTTCGCCTGCGAGCAACACTCACGAGGAACCATCTCGCTCCGACGACAAAGCAACACCTCAGGAAAACAACGCCGCCGAATCTGACCCCACCGCCGAAAGCGACTCCGCCTCATCACCCATCGCTTCATCAGAGCCCGAGCGCGATACCCCTCAAATCAACTCCACTCCCGCCGCAGCCCCTAACAAAACCGGCTCCGCTCCCCAGCTCCCCAGCCTTCTCGGCCTCACCCAGGACGAGGCCGTGGACAAGCTGCAGCACGGCGCCCAGGTGTCCAGTTCCCGCGAGGTGAACGAGGAGGGCAACCCCATCAAGACCGAGGCCCGCGTGACGCTGACGGCCGAGCCCTCCGACGGGTCCACGAACACCCCCACGGTGTATCTGGGCCTTAATGCCGAGGGCAAGATCGTCCAGGCCGGCTACTCGGCCTCCACCTCCTCGCTCGGCTACGGCTCGCTGTCCTTCGCCGACGCCGTGAGCAACGAGGACATCATCCAGAAGACGCTCGCCGAGGCCGGGGTGCCGGTGCCCGG
>NZ_AUGK01000009.1 GCF_000422625.1 Adlercreutzia mucosicola DSM 19490
CCCCTGGGCCTGGGCCGCAGGGCCTCCGGTCCGCCCTCCCGGTAGGCTCTCAGCCACTTCCGCAGGGGGCTGGAGGAGGCAATTCCGAACCGGGCCATGGCCTCTGGCACGGTCAGGCCATCGTCCGCGACCGCCCTCGCGGCGGCCACCTTGGTATCGAACGAGTAGGTCTTCTTCTTTGCTCCCATGGCGGACAGGGCTCCTATGCCGACGGACCTGTAGGTGTCCAGCCATTCTCTCACAGTTCCCTCGGGGGCGCCGACCAGACGCGCGATCACGTCGCGTCCGTGTCCCTCCTCGTAGAGCCTGACGGCGCGCCGCCGCAGCTCCGCATCGCAAAGCGGTCTTCCAGACATAAAGAAAGCCTCCCATTTCTCGTGTCCAAGAAATGGGAGGCAGTTCACTTCGGGAGGGCGCCTTTTTTTGTCGTTGACAATCGGATATTGCTACGGGGGCGGCCGTGTCCGGGTGGGGTCCGTAGCCAGATTGCAGCGTCGGCGGCGGGAAGGGCCGTTGGCGCTGCAGTCTGCGGAATCGATGTCCGCGGGACTAGTCTTGGGTAGGGCGCGGGGGCCACGGGCGATTCAGGTGCTCGGCGAAGCGCCCCGTGCCCGTTTGACCGGCGAAGTGGACGTGCATGGCCTGGGCGCGCCATTGGCCGTCCTGCTCGCGCACGAAGTGGAACTCGTAGCGGCCGAGCGAGAACCGGTTCTCTCCCTGGGGCGTGCCCTCAAACGTCAATTCGTCCCCGAAGCCCTCCCAGGCCCACAGAACGCAGGCGGCCAGCGCCGAAGCGGGATTCTCTTCCATAATTTGCAAGTTGGAAACCAGGTGCGTCGACGAGCTCATGGCTGGCAGCAGCCGCCCGTAGAACCGCTCGATGGCCGCCCTTCCGCAGACGGCGGGAAAACCCGGGCCGTGAAGCTGTCCGTCTTCGGTGAAAAAGGACGCGACGCCCACGGCATCGCGGGCGTCGACGCAGCGGGCGTAGTGGGCAATGGCCTCGCTGATGGAACACCGGTTCTCCAAACGTGCCACGCGCTGTTCCAAGGTGGCAGACGCAAGGGACTCGGCGTCGGCCATGACGCCGTCAGTGTACACCTTCATTTCTTGTTCCACCAGCTCATGACCATCTTGTAGTCGGTTTCCAGGCTCTCGTAGAACGCGCGGTAGGCATCCAGTGCGCTTTCCAGTTCGGCCATGGTGGCCTCAGTGGCCTCGGGCGGCATCACGTTCAGGGCTTTCTGCAGGCGGTTGCGCGTGCTTTTGTAAGCGCGCTTGCGGATGAGCCCCATGCGCCGCTTGGCGATACTGAAGCGCTCGTAGCCCTGATCGAGCAGGTAGTAGCCGGAAAGCATCATATCGATGTTCTTACGGTGCTGCTCGTCCTCGTCGCCATGGGCCTCGGCGTCGGCCAGCGCCGCCTCAACGTCGGCGGCCGTAATAACGGGGGCGGCCACATGGGCCAGCATCTCGGTGCTCTTCTTGTCTTTGTTGGTGGTGGAGATGCTCAGCAGCCCGTTCTTGTCGATGGCGAAGGCGATTTCGATTTTCGGCACGCCGGCTCCGCTCCACTTCACGTTGCGCACGCGCACGCGAGCCACATCCAGGTTGTCGCGGCAAAGCGGCCGCTCGCCCATGACGATGTGGAATTCTGCGGCCATTTGGAAGGGGTCAGCCGTGGAGTACAGCTCGGTGTGACGGTGGGGAGCGCGAACGCCGCGCGCGAGCACCGGCTGCACGCGGCCGCCCGGCACCTCGATGCCCAGGCTGAGGGGCAAGGTGCCGTCGGTCAGTTCAAGCTGCACTTCTGCGCTCTCGCAGGGCAGGGGCTTGGGAAGGTCCTTCGCGGTCATAGCTCCTCGCTTTCGTGCGGCGAATGTCACTCAACGATACAGCTCGCAAATTCCGTGCCAGTATGGCACGGAATTTGCATCATAAATCTCGGAGACGCTGCCTCTTTTCGGCAGCCAAACGCAAAAGGAGGATGCTATGAAAACAGAAGAGTGCCCGAAATTCGGCCCCTTGCAGGGCGTGAGGGTCGTGAACCTGACCATGGCCATCGCCGGCCCCTTCGCCTGCGGGCTGCTGGCCGACCTCGGCGCCGACGTCATCGGCATTGAGAGCCCGCTCGGCCGCGACACCTCGCGTCCCACCAACGAGGCGCTGCAGGGCTGGGGCACTCAGATGGAGCGCCGCAACACGCGCTCGCTGTGCATGAACGTGAAAGAGGGCGCCGGCCGGACATGGTTCTTCGAACTGCTGAAAGACGCCGACATCCTCATGGACGGCTTCCGCGGCGGTCAGATGGCCAAGTGGGGCATGCCCGACGAGGTGCTGTGGGAGATCAACCCGCGCCTGACCATCGTGCACATTTCCGGTTTCGGACAGACGGGCGATCCGTCCTACGTGGAGCGCGCCTCCTTCGACGGCATCGGCCAGGCCTTCGGCTGCTTCATGGAGATGAACGGCTTCCCGGACCGTCTGCCGGTGCTGGCCTTTCCCCAGGTGTCCGACTACTACGCCGGCTTCATGGCCGATTTGGGCGCGCTGGCCGGCTACATCAACGCCCAAAAGACCGGCCAGGGCGAGAGCGTGGACGTGGCCCAGTACGAGTCGATGCTGCGCTGCGAGGGCTTCTACGCGGTGAATTACCTGAACACCGGCGGTCTGCCCGTGCGCGAGGGCTCGCATTCCACCTCGTCGGCCGGTTACGGCACCTACATCTGCAAGGACGGCGTGCCCGTCTACGTGCTCATCTTAGGCCCCGGCGTGGTGAAGAAGGCCATCCCCGCCTTCGGCCTGGAATACGGCAGCGACCTGTTCCCCGTGGGCACGCCGGTGGTGGCCTTCGGCAGCGAGGCCGGCGACGTGCTGGAGGCGGCCATGGAGAAGTTCTTCAGCGAGCACGACGCCGAGGAGGCCGAGCGCATCATGCTGGAGTGCGGCGTGCCCTGCAGCCGCATCTACAACTTCGCCATCGCCGAGAAGGACCCGCACTACATCGCCCGCGAGAGCTTCACCGAGTGGAAGAACTCCTTCAACGACGAGACCATCCGCGGCGTGAACGTGGTGCCGAAGCTGGCGAAGAACCCCGGCCAGATCTGGCGCGGCATGCCCTTGGTGGGCGCCGACAACGAGGACATCCTGGAAGAGCTGGGCGCCACCCCCGACCAGATCGCCGCGATGTACGACGAGAAGCTGCTGAAGAAGGAAGAGACTCCCTTCGGCTAGGAAATCCCGTCGACCAGGAAGTTTTCGGGCGCCCCCAGCTGGGGGCGCCTGCTTTTCCGCCCTTGGTTCTCTTCCGCCGGCCACCTTTGGCACGGTATTTGCTTGCCTTCTGGTAATGGCAATACGCCAGATGGACTCCGACAGGAGGTGTGTGCATGAACGCTTTGCAGAAGAGAAGTACGATTTGGGCGTGGTTGGTGGTGATCGGCTGCCTTGGTTTCTACTCGATACCCACGGGCGTTATCGGTAACACCTCCGGTATCTTTGTGGCTCCGGTGATGGACCAGTTCGGCTGGAGCCAGACCGACACCACCATGTACCGTACTATCCAACCCTTGGTGTCCGCCCTCGTCGCTCCCTTCGCCGGGCGCATCCTGCAGACGCGCGACCCGCGCTGGGTGCTGGCCGCGGTATCGCTGGCCTTCGGCCTGGCCTCCTGGGCGAGCGCGTACGCCACCGAGCTGTGGCAGTGGAATCTCTACGGCGTGGTCTTCGGCATCACCGCCGGCTTCTTCATGTACCTGGCAGCTCCCGTGCTCATCAACAGCTGGTTCGAGAAGGGCGCCGGCGTGGCCATCTCGGTGACGGCGGCGGTGTTGTCGCTTCTGGCCGCCGTGGCGAGCCCGCTGGGCCAGAGCATGATCGACGCCTACGGCTGGCAGACGGCCCGCGCCATCATGTCCATCTTCACCACGGTGCTCTCGGTGGTTCTCACGGTGCTGTTCGTGCGCCGAAGCCCGTCGGTCATGGGCCTTCTGCCCGTGGGCGCCGAGCACAAGCCGAACGAGACCGCCGTGGAAAAGGAAGAGGAGCTCACCTTCGAGGACGGCGCCACCATGGAGCAGGCCCGTCGCTCGCCGGGTCTGTACCTGCTCGTGCTGGTGGCCGGCATCTTCGTGATGTGCGCCGCCTTCTTCCAGCAGATCCCCGCCTTCTGCGCCCGCACCGAGCTGGGCGCCGGTGCCGGGGCCATGGCGGTGTCCATCATGATGGTGGGCGGCATCGTGTTCAAGCTGGTGCTGGGCGCCTTAAACGACCGCATCGGCGTGCGCTGGACGGGCATCATCTCCGCGATCTGCGGTGCCCTGGGCATCTTCCTCGCCTATATCGCCGGGGCGAACGTGACGGTGTTCTACGCGGGCATGGTGGTCTTCGGCGGCGGGTATGCCGGCCTCACCGTGATCGCTCCGATGCTCGCCCGCGAGTCCTTCGGCTCGCTGAACTACTCCCAGGTCTACTCCTGGGTGTCCACGGGCATCTTCATCTTCACGGCCATATCTTTCGTGGTCTACGGCATGATCTACGACACCACGGGCTCTTACGACCTGTGCTTCGTGCTGGTCATCGCGATGTATCTCATCGGCGTGGTGCTGGTGCCCGTTACCATCGCCATCTCCCACAAGGCGTGGAAGCGCGCCTGAGCGAACCGACCCCCTGCCGGGCCGCGCCGGCGCACTGACCGCAGCGGCCCGACAGTTTCCCCTTTGAGCAAGCAATGAGAGAGAAGAAGTAAGAAAGGAGAGCGTGTGGACGAAGAAGTATTTGATGCCATCATCGTCGGCGGAGGCCTGGCCGGGTGCACGGCCGCCTACGTGCTGGCCAAAGCCGGTTGCGAGGTGGTGGTCATCGAGCGCGGGCCCTTCAGCGGCTCGAAGAACATGACCGGAGGGCGCCTGTACGGGCACAGCCTGGAGAAGGTGATCCCCGGGTTCGCCGAGACGGCGCCGGTGGAGCGCGTGATCACCAAGGAGCGCCTGTCGTTTCTGACCGAGACCGAGGGCACTACGGTGGACTACACCAATCCGGCCCTGTCCGATCCCACCTGCGCGTCCTACGCCGTGCTGCGGGCCCCCTTCGATCAGTGGCTGGCCGAGCAGGCGGAAGGCGAAGGGGCCATGTTCGTCAATGAGATCCGCGTCGACGATCTTATTGTCGAGGACGGCCGGGTGCGCGGCGTGCGAGCCGGCGAGGACGACATGTACGCCCGCGTGACCATCTTGGCCGACGGCGCGGTGTCGCTTCTGGGCCAGAAGCTGGGCATGGTGCCGAAGCTGGACCCGCACAAGTACGCCGTGGCCGCCAAGGAGACCATCCAGCTGGACGAGAAGACCGTGTCCGACCGCTTCGGCGTGGCGCCGGACGAGGGCTGCGCGTGGCTGTTCGTGGGCGATCCCACCCACGGGCATATCGGCGGCGGCTTTCTGTACACCAACAAAGATTCCGTGTCGCTGGGCGTGGTCACCACCATCGGCGACATCGACTACAGCGACATCTCGGTGCCCGCCATGCTGAAGCGCCTGGAGGCCCATCCCGTGGTGGCCCCGCTCATCGCCGGGGGCGACATGCGCGAGTACACGGGCCGCATGGTCATCGAGGGCGGCCTGGCCGGCGTGCCCGAGCTGGTGCGCGACGGCGTGCTCATCGCCGGCGACGCCGGGGCGCTCGGCCTGAACACCGGCTACTGCGTGCGCGGCATGGACTTCGCCATCGAATCGGGCCGCCTGGCTGCCGAGACGGTGCTGGCCGCCAAGGAGAAGGACGACTACTCGGCCGCCAGCTTGGCCACCTACACGGCGAAGCTGGACGACAGCTTCATCATGAAGGACCTGAAGCACTACGCCAAGTTCCCCGCCTTCATGGAGGAGACCCGCCGCATGTTCACCGATTACGGCCCCATGCTCAACGAGATCATGGGCGGCCTGTTCACCGTGGACGGCAGCGCGCCGGTGCCCCTGACCAAGAAGGCCATGGGAGCTGTGAAGAAGGTGGGCCTCATGAACATCGCCAAGGACGCACGAAAGGGGATGAAGGCACTGTGATCGAGGATATGACCGTCGAGGAGAAGCTCGCCGTGGACAAGTTCCACGTTGATGAGGAGTTTGCTCACATCGATGTGGATAAGGAGGGGGACGCAGCCATAATCGCGCGCCTCGTGAAGCTGTGCCCCGCGGGCCTGTACGTCATCAACGAGGACGGCGAGCTGACCTTCGACTACGCCGGCTGTCTGGAGTGCGGGACCTGTTTGGTGGCCGCGGGCGGCACCGTGGTGAAGTCGTGGAACTACCCGCGCGGCGGCATGGGCGTGGAATTCCGCCTGGGATAGCGCGTACGGGGATGCAAAGGATCAGAAGGAAAAGGAGAACTGGTTTATGAGCAAGCAATATCCCATTTTGGGCTCGCCTTTGAAGGTGAACGGCGTGACGCTGAAGAATCGCATGATCACCACGTCCATGTCGCCGGGCCACGGCTACGTGGACGACGACAACCACCCCACCGATCGTCTGGCTGCCTATCTGGAAGAGCGCGCCGCGGGCGGCACCGCCATGATCATCCAGACCATCTGCCCCTGGGAGCGCACCGATATCGAGGGGCTGCACCCGCTGCCCTGCTGCTACGACGAGAGCTGCGTTCCCGAGCTGAAGAAGTACATGGTCGATCCGGTGCACAAGCACGACGGCCTCATCTGCGCCCAGATCTACTACGTGCACGACTTCAAGCCGGCCGCTGACGCCAAGGAGAGCCCCTATGGCCCCTCCGACATCGCCGTCATCCCCATGATGGGCGGCTTCAAGGCCATGACCTTGGAGCAGATCGAGGAGTTCAAAGAGCAGTACTTCAACGCCGTGCGCGTTTGCAAGGAGGCCGGCTTCGACGCCGTCGAGGTCATGGCCGGCGTGGGCGGCATCTTGAGCCGCTTCATGAGCCAGGCCACCAACAACCGCACCGACCAGTACGGCGGCAGCCTGGAGAACCGTGCCCGCCTCACCCTGGAGGTCATTCGCGGCGTCCGCGAGATCGTCGGCCCGGATTTCCCCATCGTGGTGCGCTGGTCGCCGGTGGACTTCATCAAGACCGACAACGGCCCGGGCCTGTCCATGGAAGAGGCCAAGCAGATCGCCGTGTGGATGGAAGAGGCCGGTCTCGACCTGCACGACCTGTCGGTGGGCTGGCATGAGACGAGCGTGCCTCTGACCACCAAGGGCATCGAAGATGGTCACTGGATGTACATCGCCCAGGAGATCAAGACCGTGGCCAAAAAGCCCGTGGGCCAGGGCTACCGCAACACCGACCCCACCACCATGGAGCAGAACCTGGCCGACGGCAAGTGCGACGTCATCGCCGGCCTGCGCTACTCCATCGCCGATCCGGCCCTGCCGCTGAAGGTGATGGAGGACCGCACCGAGGACATGCGCAAGTGCATCGTGTGCTGCCGCTGCATCGACGATGTGGTGTCCCGCGGTCTGTCGCTCATCTACTGCGGCGTGAACCCGCATTTGGGCCCCGAGCTCGACCACGAGCTGTACCCCAAGGCCGACGCCCCGAAGAAGGTCATGGTCGTGGGATCGGGCCCGGCCGGCATCAACGCGGCGCTCACGGCGGCCCAGCGCGGACACAAGGTGGACCTCTACGAGCAGGGCCCGCGTCTGGGCGGCTGCGTGAAGATGAGCTCCATCTTCAGCCCCTACCACGAGCGCTACCTGACCTATCTCATGAACGAGATGAAGAAGCACCCCGAGATCACCGTGCACCTGAACACGGAGGTGACCCCGGCGCTCGTGAGCTCGGTGAAGCCGGACGCGGCCATCGTGGCCGTGGGCGGCGCTCCCATCGGGCTTGACGTGCCCGGTGCCGACGGCAAGAACGTCATCACCTCCCACGACTTCCTTGAAATGCTGAACGGACATAAGCCCCACGGCAAGAAGGGCCTGTTCAACAACATTATGTGGGGCGGCGGCGCCTTCTTCTTGAAGCGCTACTACACCCCCTCGTTCGCCCGCGAGATGACCGGCAAGATGACCTGGCCCATCTCCCGCAACATCGCCATCATCGGCGGCGGCCTGCCCGGCTGCGAGTTGGGTCACCTCTGCATGGAGACCGGTCGCACCACGGCCATCATCGAGGAAAAGAAGAAGATCGGCTACGACGTGAGCCCCTCTGAGCGCTTCGGTCTGACGAGCGCCTTCAAGAAGGCCGAGAACGTGGAGCTCTATCCGCTGACCCGCGTGACCGCCATCCGCGAGGACGGTGTGGAATGCATCCAGACCGATCGCGAGGGCAACGAGAAGACCATCTTCGTGCCGTCGAAGACCGTGGCCATCACCTTGGGCCTCGACCCGAACCACACCCTGGGCGAGAAGATCAAGCCCATGGTGAAGGACGTGTACCTGGTGGGCGATTGCGACAACCCGGGTCGCATTGCCGACGCGACCAAGGCCGGCTACGTGGCCGCCTGCGCGATCTAGGAGCGAGCTTATGACTGAAGAGAAAGCGGTGGTCTATGCGCAGGACGCCGGCGACGGCATCCGTGTGATCTACCTGAACCAGCCCAAGAAGAAGAACGCCATCTCGGCCCCGATGATGGACATTCTGTCCGATCTGCTGCGCGCGGCCGACGACGATGACGACGTGCGCGTGGTGGTGCTGCGCGGCGTGGGCGAGAACTTCTCCAGCGGCGGCGATCTCAACCAGGGCGACGGCGGCAAGCCCACTCCCGAGCAGGCCCGCAAGACCCTGCGCCGTTACCTGAACGCCGTCCGCACCATCCGCGCCATCTCCAAGCCCGTGATGTGCATGGTGGACGGCTACGCCGTGGGCGGCGCCTTTGCCCTGGCCCTGGCCAGCGACCTGGTCTGCGCGAGCGATCGCGCCCAGTTCGTGCCCGCCTTCTGCCAGATCGGCATCATCCCCGAGATGGGCATGATGAAGATGCTGCCCGAGCTGGTGGGCGCCCAGCGCGCCAAGGAGCTGCTGTTCATCGGCGGCAAGATTCCCGCGGCCCAGATGAAGGACTGGGGCTTGGTGAACCGCCTGTTTCCCGCCGACGAGCTGGAGGCGTCCACGCTGGAGTTTGCCCGCCAGCTGTCGGCCATGCCCGATGCGTCCATCCAGATCACGAAGACCATGATGAACGCCCTGGCCGACGAGACGCTGGCCGCGAGCCTGGAGGCCGAGTCCACGGCATCGCCCTTCTGCACGACAACGACCGCCTATGCCAAGACCATGGAGCGGTTCGCGAAGTAACAGAAGTCAAAAGGGGCCGGCGCGGGGAGAAGCCGGCCCCTTCTCTTCACCCCGTTGCAAAAGGCTCCCGTCGCCGGCGGGCGCCATGATACGGAATGCGAGGACGGGAATTCGATGCGATTTTTCCAGTACGACAACGTGGCGGAGCCGCTTTTGGCCAGCGTGGCCGCACGGCCCGAGGCCACGGCCGTGGTGTTCAAGGGGGTGAGCACCACCTATCGGGCGATGAACGAGCGGGTGAACCGCTTCGCCCACCTGCTGAGCGACGAGGCGGGGGTGCGGCCCGGCGGCAAGGTGGCCTACCTTTTGGCCAACTGCCCCGAGATCCCCGAGATCTACTACGCCGTGCAGAAGATCGGCGCCGTGGCGGTGCCGCTGAACTTCAAGCTGATCGGGCGTGAGGTGGGCTATCTGGTGAACGCGAGCGGGGCCGAGGTGCTCTTCTTCGATCCGCGCTTCGCCGCGGCCGTTGCCGAGGCGGCCGCGCAGTTCGATCATGGGGTGCAGCTGTTCAGCGTGGGCGGGCCGGCGCCCTTGGGCCGCGACGGCGAGGCGCTGCTGGCCCGGTGCAGTGCCGAGGAGCCCGCGCTGGTGCGGGACGGGGCGGCCCTCTCGCGCATCCAGTTCACGGGCGGATCCACAGGGCTGCCCAAGGGCGCTGCCCGCACCCATCGGGCCGATTTGGTGGAGCTGGCCAGCGTGACCATCTCTAATGGGATGATCGACAACTCCGGCTCGGTGGTGCTCGTGCAGTGCCCCTTGGAGCATCACGGCGGCCACAGCTGGTTCACCAGTGCCTTCGCCACGGGTGCGGCGCTCATCATCTGCGAGGCCTTCAACGCCGAGCGCATCCTGCACGACATCGAGACCTACCGGGTCACCCATATGATCCTGCTGCCGCCGACCACCTATCAGCGGCTTTTGCGCTGCCCTACCATCGACCAGTTCGACCTGTCGTCGGTGCGCATCGTGCAGAGCGCTGCCGGGGCCACCACCTTGGCCATGATTCGCGCCGTGTACGAGCGCTTCCCGAACGCCGAGCTGAACTACGGGTGGGGCCAGTCGGAAAGCGGCACGGGCACGAGCCTGCGCATCACCCGCGATTTGCTCAAGACCGACTCGCCGCTGCTCGGCAGCGTGGGGCGCCCCATGCCCTACGCCGAGCTGAAGGTGGTGGACGAGGCGGGGCGCGAGCTGCCCTGCGGGGAAGTGGGGGAGGCCCTCATCAAGACCGAGGCCGCCATGGCCGGCTACTACGGCCAGCCCGAGCTCACGGCCGCCGCCTTCACCGAGGACGGCTGGCTGCGCACCGGCGACATGATGATGCGCGATGCGGAGGGCTACTTCTTCATCCGCTCGCGCAAGAAGGACATGATCAAATCAGGCGGCGAGAACGTGTTCGTGGCCGAGGTGGAGTCGGTGCTGCGCGAGCACCCCGACATCGACGATTGCCTGGTGTTCGGCACGAGCGACCCGGTGATGGGGGAGGCCGTGGCCTGCGTGGTGCAGCCGCGTCCCGGCGCGCTGCTCACGGCCACCACGGTGCAGAACCACTGCAAGCAGACGATCGCCAGCTACAAGAAGCCCCGCTACGTGGTGTTCATGGACGACATGGGCCGCGATAGCGCCGGCAAGGTGCGCAAAAGCGCCATCGTGGACTACTTCGACGCCCACAAGGACCAGGCGGCCCCGCGCTTCCACGAGAAGGTGTGGGACGACCCGGAGATCTATCTCATCCAGGTGCCCTTCTCGGGCGGCACGCCCATCGGCTACACCAACGTGTTCTACCTGCGCACTCCCGAGCGGGGGCTGTTGGTGGACGCGGGCACGAGCCACGAGGCATCGTTTCAAGTGCTGCACCTGGCCCTGGAAGATCTGGGCGTGGACATGGCCGACACCGACATCTTCCTCACCCATTTCCACATCGACCACCTGGGCCTGGCAGCGGCCATCGCCGCGCCCGAGACGCGCATCTATCTGAGCGCCGCCGACGAGGCGCTGTTCCGCGAGCGGGGCGCGGGGGCCTACCGCGGCACCATGAAGGACCGCCTTCAGACCGAGGGCTTCTGCCACGGCGACATCGACCAGCTGATGGCCACGGACGCGGCCCTCATCCCGCGGGTGAAGTGGCCCATGCCCGGCACCTTCGTGAACCTGGCCGACGGGGAGTCCTTCGCGATAGGCCCTTGGACGCTGCGGGTGATCGATACGCCGGGGCACACGCCGGGCCACCAGTGCCTGTACGTGGAAGGGGCCGGCGTGATGTTCTTCGGCGATCACGTGCTGCTGAACAGCTCGCCGAACATCGCGCCTTTCCCGGGCCGGCCCGACGCTCTGGGCGACTACCTGGCCAGCCTGGACAAGGTGGCGCCGTACGCGGTGAGGGCTGCCTGCATGGCCCACGGTTTCGTGGATGTGAAGGCCCAGGCCGAGGCTTTGCCCGCGCGCCTGACGTGGTTGCACGAGCATCATCGACACCGCCTCGACGAGATTGGCGCGGCTCTGCGGGCCCATCCCGGCATGACTGGCACGGAAGTTGCTAAAACCATTCATTGGAACATTCCCTATGACGCTTGGGACGACATCCCCATCATCCAGCGCTGGATCATCGTCGGCGAGACGGCGGCCCACCTGGACCACTTGGTGGAAACGGGGCAGGCGCGCAGGGAGGTCTGCGGAGGGTTGCACCGCTACTTTTCCGCAGACGGGGATTAAACACGAGAAAGGACGAAGGGCATGGACATGATCTTGACCGACGAGCAGGAGCTGTTGCTCGAGAGCCTGGATGAGCTCATGGAGCGCTACGGCACCGAGGAGTACTTCAAGGAGTGCGACGAGAAGCACGAGTGGCCCCAGGAGTTCACCGACGCGCTGCTGGAGAACGGTTTTCAGATGCTCGGCGTTGACGAGCGCTTCGGCGGCACGCCCGTGGACGTGACCACGCTGATGCTCGTGGCCGAGCGTGTCTGCAAGAACGGCGCCCCCATTTACGTGTACGGCAATCTGTGCTCGCTGAAGGACATGACCGAGTTCGGCAGCCCCGAGCAGCAGGAGCAGTGCTTCGCCGAGGTTATGGCGGGCCGCCCGGGCTTCGTGCTGGGCTTCACCGAGCCGGGCGCCGGTTCTGATTCCAGCTCGCTGGCCACCACCTTCAAGCGCCGCGACGGCAAGGTGTACCTGAACGGCTCGAAGTCCTTCATGACCAACGCCTGCAATTCCAAGTACATGCTGTGCGTGGCCCGCGACGCCGACGACGATCCCAACGATAAGGCGAACCGTTCCAAGTTCTCCATGTGGTGGGTGCAGCTGCACGACGACGAGGGCAACCTCATGCCGGGCATTACCATCGATCCTCTGGAGAAGATCGGCTGGAACATGGGCAACACCTGCGAGATGTCCTTGAACGAGGTGGAGCTGGAGGAGAAGGACCTGGTGGGCGTTGAGGGCCAGGGCTTCATGCAGGCCATGGTGAACTTCGAGGTGGAGCGCGTGCTGGCCTGCGCTCAGTCCCTCGGTGCCGCCGAGTGCGTCTACGAGGACGCCGTGCGCTACGCCACCCAGCGCATCCAGTTCGGCAAGCCCATCGGCAACAACCAGCTGATCCAGGAGCACATCACCGAGATGTACATCATGATCGAGAACATGCGCAGCTGGGTGTACGGCTGCGCCGCCAAGATCGATCGCGGCGAGTCGGTGATGGTGGATTCGGCCTGTGCCAAGCTGTACTGCGGCCGTTCCGCCTTCGAGGTGTGCGACAAGGCCCTGCAGATCATGGGCGGCATCGGCTACACCAAGGACAGCCGCGTCTCGCGCATCTGGCGCGACCAGCGCGTCTACCGCATCGGCGCCGGCACCGACGAGATCATGATCCACATCGCCGGCCGCGCCCTGCAGAAGCCGTTCAAGAATTAATTGTTCCGTCGTTGCTCACGCAACGGCGGGAACGTCGACGCTGCGGCTCCGACAGGCACCTGGCCTTGCCCCTTGTTTGGGGCACGGCGTTGGCCAAAGCCAACTTGGCCCCAAGGCGGGGCAATTCCAGGTGCCTGTCGGACCCTCGCTGACTTCCTTGGGCGAACCTGTGAGTTGGGATATTTTTTTGAAAGGGGTAATATCGATGGCTGAGATCTTTAATCCGGTTGACGATCTGATCGCCGAGCAGGCTGCGGTGGATATGCTCGTGGCCGACTTCACCGAGGAGGACTGGAACCGCACCGCCTCCTACTGCGACACCTGGACGTTGAAGGACGTCATCTGCCACATCGCGTTCTTCGACTACTGCGCCGTGGAGCTGCTCGCTGGGCGCGGCGAGTCGGTGAACGCCGTGGCCGACGCCGCCTCCGAGCAGGACGAGCACTACCACGTGCTTGCCTATCGCGATAAGTCGGGCGCCGAGATTTTGAACTGGTGGCGCGAGCAGCGCACGCTGATGGACGCCGCCTTCATGGAGGCCGGTCCCAAGGGCCGCGTGCCGTGGGCCGCGGGCATTCCGCCGATGTCGGTGCGTTCGCTGGCCTCCGCCCGCCTCATGGAGCTGTGGGCCCATTCTGTGGATATCTACGACGCCCTGGGCGTGGAGGTGCCGGTGAAGGACCGCATCAACTCCACGCTGTTCCTGTCGTGGCAGGGCCGTCCGAACATGTACAACGTGAACGGCAAGGAGTTCAATCCCGAGACGCCGATGTACTTGGAGCTGACCATGCCCAGCGGTGGCTTGTGGGCCATGGGCACTCCCAACGATGAGAACTACATCAAGGGCACCGCGAAGGACTGGGCGCTTACGGCCATCCGTCGCCGCAACTGGATGGACACCGAGCTGGAGGTGGTGGGCGACGAGGCCCGCACCTATGCCACCATCGTGCAGACCTACGCGGGTCCTGCCGACCCGGCCCCCGAGCCGGTGAACCCGCGCTAAGCCGGGCGCCCCACGCAAGCGGGCCCGTCCCAGGGAGGGGGACGGGCCCGCTTTGCGTTTTTTGGGCGTGATGGGGGGGGCAGGGGCGGCCTTCGGGCCGCCCGCGACTGCGCGGGAGTCGTCTGTGGCGCCCCCGCCCCCTAGGACATGCGCATGGGGGTGGCGCGGCAGGTAGGGACGGCCTCGCAGCCATCGCAGTCGGCGGCGATGATCGGTGCGATGGCGTCCCAGCCGATCTTCTCGCACCCCAGGGCCTCGTAGAAGGGCACCGCGTAGCCGCGGGCCACGAAGCGCAGCTCGCCGAAGCGCTCGTGAGCGAAATGCATGAGCAGGGCGCCGAGCCCCGTGCGGTGGTGCTCGGCCGCCACCACCACGGGGTTCACGTACCAGCAACCCTCGGCCTCTACAAGGCGGATGAACCCCGCCACGGTCCCGTGGCGCTCGGCCACGAAACTGCGTCCGCGATCCGAGAGCGCGCCTACCGAGGCCTCCGCTGCCAGGGCCGCGATGGCGGCCGCATCATCCGGGGTCGCCGCCCGCAGGATGACGACGCCATCCGGGGTCGCGGCCCGCAGCATGGCGTCGCCGCGGGCCGCCTCGGCGGGTTCCGTGTCAGGCTCGGCGCCGGCATCCTCGAGGGTCGCTTCCCGCGGCGCCATCGAGACGTTGCGGCCATGATCAGCGGCTTCGGTCGTTGCGGCGGGAAGGTGGCCCATGGATTCTCCTTGACGAGTTACGGGGGGGGGGTAGTATGCTCAATGCATAGCAGAAATCATGCTAGCGATGCAATGACCGTGCCAAAAGTTGGAAAATTTCGCCTCTGGTTTACCGTTCGGTAACCGAAGGCGGGCGCGGGGTCGCCCGGCGGCCCCCGGCCAACCCTCGGCACGGTTTGTGTTTGGGGAAACGAGAGAACCCAGGGGGTTGTATGGTCGCACCGGCGAAGTCGTCGCTTCGCGTTGAGTCTCGGTCGCGCGCGGCCGTCACCCAGCACGCGCATCTGGCGCCGGCTGCCATCCAAGGCCTCGAGGTCCTCTCGCTGCCCGTGACCGAGCTGGCCGCCTACGTGCGCGATCTCGTGGAGCGCAACCCGCTGCTCGACTTCGATTCCGACGGCTTCACCGTGGCGGTGGAGGATCTGCTCCAAGAAGACGTCGACGCCGAACGCGACGAATGGGCCGACTCCGACGCCGCCTTCCGCCCGCCGGCGCGCACGCGCCAGCAGGAGGACGGCTTCGACGTGGGACGCCTGCGCGACGAATGCTCGGAAACCGAGACCCTCGCCTGCCATCTGCGCACCCAGCTCGATGGCGCCGTGGGCCACGAGGTGCCCCTGGCGCTGGTGAACGCCATCATCGACTGCATCAACGACGACGGTTACTTCGACGGCAGCCTGCCGATGATCTGCGCCGAGCAGGGCTGCGAGATGGAGGCGGCCGAGCGCGCCCTGGCCTTCGTCCAGGGGCTCACGCCCCGGGGCGTGGGGGCCCGCACCTTGCAGGAATGCCTGCTGCTGCAGCTGGACGACGACGCTCCTCTGGCCGACACCGTGCGCCTCATGATCGAGGAGAGCCTGGAGGATCTGGCCGACAACCGCACCACCAAGCTCATGCGCGCCTACCACGTCAGCCTGGACGATCTGGCGGTGATCCGCAGAGTCATCGCCGGCTTCGATCCGCGGCCGGGCGCCTCGTTCTCCCAGCGCAAGGACACGGTCTACGTCATTCCCGATCTGGTGGTGGAACGGAGGGGCGCGTCGTTTGCCGTGCGGGTGACCGGCGAGCTGTCCGAGCGGCTCGTGCGCCACGACGAGTACGAGGCTTTGGTGGCGGCCAGCGGGGATGCGGGTGCTGCCTCGTGGTTGGCTGACAAGCGCACCGAGGCCGACGCGGCCCTGGTCAACGTGGCCCAGCGCAAGCGCACCCTGTTCCGTTTCGGCATGTACCTCTTGGAGGCCCAGTACGGGTTCTTCCGTCAGGGACAGGCGGCCATGCGGCCGCTGACCATGCAGCAGGTGGCCGACGGACTGGGGCTGCACGTGTCCACGGTCAGCCGCATCGTGGCCGACAAGCACATCCTCACACCCTGGGGCACCTACCCCTTGAAGCACTTCTTCTCCACGGCCCTGCCCGCTACGGGCGCGGGCGGCACGAGCGCGGCTCTGTCGTCGCTGGCCATCAAGGAGCGCATCAAGGCGCTGGTCGCCGCCGAGGACGCCCGCCGGCCGCTGTCGGATGCGGCCATCACCGAGGCGCTCAACGGCGAGGGTGTGGAAATCAAGCGGCGCACGGTGGCGAAGTACCGCGAGGCGCTGGGCATCCCCCGGCAGTCGCAGCGGCGGCGCTAGGGGAGCGCGACGACGCGCGGGCCGTTAAAAGAATGCTGGGCGGCGGATGGGGCTGCCGGCAACGGCACCGGGGCAGGCAAACGGGGAGCGATGAGCACGGGAAAGGATACAGATGACCTATTCGGACGAGCACGCCTTAGAGGCATGGAAGGCCTTCGTCAGCTCGGGCACCATCATGGAGGACAAGGTGCGGCCCGAGGTGGCGGCCTCGTGGCTGCGCTGCCGGGCTATGGGGCTCGACCCCTGGTCAAGTACCTTCGAGAAGGAGAACACCTCCCTTCTGCGCGAGAAGCGCGAGCGCTTTGCGGCCTCGCTGCGCGCCACCACGCCGGTCATGAAGTTCCTCGTGCGGCTGCTGGGCTCGAACGTGTCGCTCATGGACGGCGAGAACTTCGTGTTCGAGCTGCTCTCGCCCATGATGATGTACAGTCGCACCCTGGGCACCTTCATGCGCGAGAAGGACGTGGGCACCGGCAACGCTACCCTCGTGGCCACTGAGCGGCGCCCCGTGCGGATGGACGGCTTCGAGCACTATCGCGCCATCGCCCAGCACTATTCCGGGGTGGCCGCCCCCTATATGGATGTGAACGGGCGCTACTTCGGCGCCATGAACATCAACAGCCCGCTGCAGAGCCTGCCGCCCGAGGCCCTGGATCTGTGCGTAGAGGCCGTGAAGCTGACCCAGGAGCTGTTCGCCGCCGGGGCGCGCTCGCCATTGCTTCTGGCCACCACCGAGTTCTTCAAGCCTCTGCTGAACCTGTACCGATCGCCGGTGCTGCTCGTGGACATGGAAGGCCGCATCTTGAATGCCAACGCCTCCATGCGCACCTGGTGTCCCGACTGGGACGAGTTCTCCTACGGCTCGCAGTCCATCGGCGCCTACCTGGCCAAGTCCATGACCTTCAAGGACATGCTGCGGCTGTCCGATGGGCTCAACGAGCCGCTGCCCGTGCCCTTCAAGCGCGGCCGGTCGCGGGCGGTGGCCGAGCTGCCCTTGGTGCGCTGCGGCAAGGTGGAAGGCGAGGGCATGGACCCCTTCATCATGCTGGTGTTCCAGGGCGAGGGCGAAAGTGCCGGCGGGGGTGCCCGCGAGGCGGCCCCTGCGGGAAAGAAGAAGGAGACCCCGCGACGCGACGCCACGGCCATGCCCACGGGCGCCACGGTGGACTACATCGGCGAGACCGAGGAGTGGAAGGCCATCGACGCCCTGGTGCGCAAGGTGGCGCCCATCCGCACCAACGTGCTGCTGCTCGGCGAGACGGGCACGGGCAAGGAAGTGGTGGCCCGGGCCATCCACCGCCGCAGCGGCCGCAAGGGCCCCTTCGTGGCGGTGAACTGCGGGGCGCTTCCGCGCGACCTGCTGGCCACCGAGCTGTTCGGTTACGAGGGCGGCGCCTTCACCGGCGCCCGCGACGAGGGGGCCACGGGCAAGTTCGAGTTCGCCGACGGCGGCACGCTGTTCCTGGACGAGATCGGCGAGATGCCCGTGGACATGCAGGTGAGCCTCTTGCGGGTGCTGCAGGAGTCCACGGTGACGAAGCTGGGGTCGAACACGGCCAAGGCCCTGGATCTGCGCGTGGTGGCCGCCACCAACCAGAACATCCAGCAGCTGATTGCCCAGAAGCAGTTCCGCAGCGATCTGTACTACCGCCTGTCCATGGTGGAGATGAGCCTGCCCCAGCTGCGCAAGCGCCGCGATGACATCCCCCTTCTGGTGGAGTACTTCAACGAGCAGCTCTCGGCCCAGCTGAACGTGCCCTTCACGCCGTTTCCCGCCGAGACGCTGCAGGCGCTGCGCTCCTACAGCTGGCCGGGCAACGTGCGCGAGCTGCGCAACGTGGTGGAGCGCTGCCTGATCATGGACGGCGAGGGCGCGAAGGTGGGCACCTCGTCGCTGCCCTTCTACATCGAGAACGTGGCCAGCTCAGCGGCGAGCGGACCCATGATGTCGTTGGAATGGGCCTTGGGCAGTGAGCTTCTGCAGCGCCAGGCGGCCGCCCTGCGGGCCGAGGAGGAGCGGCGCAGCCTGCGGCAGACGGTGGCCGAGCTTAACGGCGACATCGATCGCATCGCCCGGCATCTGGGCATTGCGCCCGACGAGCTGAGCGATCGCTTGGAGCAGCTGGGGCTGCGGGCCCGCATCGTTATCGACGATGAGGAGATATCCGACTGCATTCGCTGGTGACGGACTGAAAGGCATTTTGGCACGCTATTTGCTTCTAAGGTTTTCGAAGCCGCAAGACCGATGACCTAAGGAGTGATTCATGAACATCGTTGTGTGCTACAAGATTGTTCCCGACGAACAAGACGCACAGGTTCAGGCCGACCGCACGCTGTCCTTCGAGCGCGCTGCCCTGAAGATCGGCGACTACGATCTGAACGCCGTCGAGGCCGGTGCCGTTCTGGCCGAGAAGGAGGGCGCCACGCTCACCTGCCTGACCGCCGGTGGCGACGCTGTGGAAGATTCCAAGCTCAAGAAGGCCATCCTGGCCCGCGGTCCCCAGACCAACGTGGCCGTGAAGGACGCGAGCCTGCCCGGTGCCGGCTCCGCCAAGACCGCCGCAGTGCTGGCCGCGGCCGTGAAGACCCTCGAGGACGTGCAGCTGGTGCTTACGGGCGAGGGTTCCGCCGACCTGTACTCCCAGCAGGTGGGCATCCAGCTCGGTGAGATGCTGGGCCTGCCCGTGGTGAACGCGGTCAGCGCCATCGAGATCGAGGGCAACGTGGCCCGCGTGCAGCGCACCGTGGAGAACGTCGTGGAGACCCTGGAGGTGCCCCTGCCGGCCGTGATCTCCGTGGTGGCCGATATGAACGACCCGCGCATTCCCTCGATGAAGGACATCCTCGGCGCGGGCAAGAAGCCCTCTTCGGTGGTGAGCTTCGATGAGATCGGCTATGCGGACGCCCCCGAGGCCGTCGAGGTGGTCAGCACCCTGGCCCCCGAGCAGAAGGATCGCGCCTGCACCATTCTGGAAGGCGCCGATGAGGACACCGTGAACCGCCTTCTCGCGGCCATTCGCGAGCAGCTCTAGGAAAGGATGAGATGAACATGGCTCAAATTCTGATGTTCGCGGATGTCCCGTCCGCCTATGAAGAGCTGGCTTGTGCCGCCCGTGCCCTGGGCGGCGAGCCCGTGGCCCTGTACGCCGGCCCCCGCGCCGGTGCCGAGGAGATCACTGGCTTCGGCGCGAAGGTGCTGTACTTCGGCGAGATCCCCGCGGGCGCCATGGCCGAAGACGTGGTTCCGGCCTACGAGACCGCGATCAAGCGCGAGCAGCCGGCGCTGGTGCTGTCCCGCGCGGGCAAGCGCGACGCCCTGGTGGCGGGCCGTCTGGCCGTGCGTTTGGGCGTGCCGGTCGTCAACGACGTGTCCGGCGTGACCATGGCCGGCGACGGTGCCGAGGTGTCCCATATGGTGTACGGCGGCGCCGCCATCCGCACCGAGCGCGTGGCCGCCGGGGCCATCCTGCTTCTGGCCGCCGGCTCCTTCCCGGCCGAGGAAGTGACGGCCGTGGGCGATATCGTGGACGAGGGCATTGCCATCGAGCCCGGTGCCGTGAAGCTGGTGTCCACCGAGGAGCGCCAGGAGGAGACCGTGGATTTGGGTGCCGCCAAGTGCGTCATCTGTGTGGGTCGCGGCATCGGTTCGGCGGAGAACGTGCAGAAGGCCCTGGAGATCGCCCACAAGTTGGGCGGCGAGGTGGCCTGCACCCGCCCCATCGCCGAGGGCGAGGGCTGGCTGGCCCGCAGCCGCTACCTGGGTGTGTCCGGCGCCACGGTGAAGCCGCAGATCTACATCGGCGTGGGCGTGTCCGGCCAGGTGCAGCACACCGTGGGCATGAACGAGGCCGCCTACGTGGTTGCCATCAACAAGGACAAGAACGCGCCGCTCATGAAGCACTGCGATATGGGCATCGTGATGGACGCCGATACCGCCCTGGACGTGCTCGGCCGCCTGTAAATCCCGAGGGTGCCTGGGTCGCTCCCGTTCGAGTGCGGGCGCGACCTGAGGTCCCGCGGACGCGCCCCGGGACGTGAGGCCCGGGGGCGGCCCCGCGGACTCCAACGACGACATCCTCTCTATCTTTCCCCTGCTGGCCCCTGTCTCCGCCGCACACCGGAGGCAGGGGCCGCCTCTGTTGTGGGAGATTTGCGGGTGGCGGTGCGGGCGGCAATGCGCTATGCTCGGGCAGGTTTCAAAACGGGTATCGGGCGAAAGGACAACGCAATGGAGAAGACCGTAGCGATCATGCTGGGCGACGGGTTCGAGCCAGTGGAGGCTATCGGGCCGGCCGATGTGCTGCGCCGGGGTGGTGCGGTCGTGGACTTGGTGTCGGTGATGGGGCGCGCGGAGGTGAGCTCCGCCCACGAGGTGACCGTGGTGGCCGACAAGCTGCTGGACGAGGTGGACTTGTCCTCCTATGACCTGCTGGTGGTGCCCGGTGGCTCGGTGGGCGTGGACCACTTGGCCGTCTGCGCGCCCCTGGCCGATGAGCTGCGCCGGCGCATGGCCGCCGACGAGCTGGTGGGCGCCATCTGCGCCGGCCCCACCATTTTGGCGAACCTGGGGCTGCTGGAGGGCCGCGAAGCCGTATGCTACCCCGGCTGCGAGGATGCTTTCCCCGCCGGCGCCTATCAGGCCGGCAGCGACGTGGCCGTGGACGGCAACCTAATCACCGCCACGGGCCCGGGCATCGCGCTCGTGTTCGGCGTGGCCCTGCTGAACGCCCTGGCCGGCGCCGAAGCGACCGCCCGGGTTGCTCGCGACATGCTGCTGGTGAAGTAACGCCGGCAGGAATAGGTTGCCCGCTCTATTCCCCGTCCACCACCAAATCGGTGAACTGGAACGTGGTGCAATCCACCAGGCCGCGGTTGGTGAGGCGCAGCTCGGGCAGGCAGGCCAGCGGAATGAGGGCCATGGTCATGAAGGGGGAGGGTATGGTGCAGCCGATCTCGGCCCAGGTGTCCTCCAGGTGGTGCACCTTCGCGCTCATCTCCTCGGCGGTCAGGGCGTCCATGAGCCCGGCGATGGGCAGCTCCACGAGTCCGAGCACCTCGCCGTCGGCCACCACGACCATGCCGCCACCCACCTCGGCGAGCGTGTTGGCCGCCAGGGCCATGTCCTCGTCGTTGGTCCCTACCACCAGCAGGTTGTGGGCGTCGTGGGCCACGGTGGAGGCCATCGCGCCCCGCTTGATGCCGAAGCCCTTGGTGAAGCCCACGCCGTGGGTGCCCGTCTCGTGATGGCGCTCGAAGACGAAGGTCTTCAGCACGTCCTGGTCCAGGTCGCTTTCCAGGGCCCCGTCGCGTACGGTGAGCGCCACGGAGGCCTCGCGGTCGGGCACCGATCCGGGCAGAAGCTCGATGGCCCGCACGGTGACGGTATCGCCGTCGGAGGCGTCGGCAGGCGCTTCCACGCGGAAAGCGTCTGGGGTGATGGTGCGCCCGAGGTGCATGGAGTGGGTGACCCAGTCCGGGTAGTCGAAGGGCACCAGATCGAAGGTGCATGCGCCCATCTCGGCCACTACTTCGCCGTCGATCATGGTGCGCACGACGTTCAAATCTTCCAGGTTGTCCAGAAACACGATGTCGGCGCACTTGCCCGGGGTGATGGAGCCCAGCTCGTGCTCCATGCGGAAGCAGGTGGCGGTGTTGATGGTCATCATCTGGATGGCGGCCACGACGGGGATGCCCAGGCTCACGGCCATGCGCAGGATGTAGTCCAGATGCCCCTCGGCCACCAGGGTGTGGGGGTGGGTGTCGTCAGAGATGAGGTTCGCGAAGCGGGTGTCGATGCCGGTCTCGGTGATGGCGGCCGCCAGCTGGGGCAGGTCGAGCCACGCCGAGCCGTAGCGCAGCTGGGCGTACTGCCCGAGGCGCATCTTGGCGAGCACGTCCTCGGCCCGGGTGGACTCGTGGCAGCAGCGCACGCCGCAGGCCACATACGCGTTGAGCCCCCGGTCGGTCTCGGGGATGGAGTAGTGGCCCGTGATGACCTTGTCGGCCGCGAGCGTCTCGGCCAGCTCGCCGTGGGCGTGGTCGGCGCCGGCCAGCACGCCGGGGAAGTTCATCATCTCGCCGAGGCCCACCACCCCGTCCCAGGTCATGGACTCGGCGATCTCCTCGGGGCCCACGAAGGAGCCGGTGTCCTCGAAGCCGGGCACGGCCGGCACGCAGGAGGGCGTGGTGACCATGGCCTTCAGGGGCGTGCGGGCGGCGTCGTCCATCATCACCTTCACGCCTTCAAGCCCCAGCACGTTGCACACCTCATGGGGGTCCCAGTAGATGCCCACGGTGCCATGGGGCACCACGGCCCGGGCGTACTCGCCGGCGCCGAGCATGGAGGATTCCACATGGATGTGCCCATCGAGGAAACCGGGGGCGATGGCGGCGCCCGCAGCGTCGATGACGCGGGTCCCCTCGCCGATGCAGTGGTCGGCGCTCGGCCCCACATAGGCGATGCGCCCGGCGGCGATGGCCACGGCGATGTCATCCTGGATCTCGGCGGTGCACACGTTCACGAGTCGCGCGTTTTTGATGACGGTATCGGCCGGGGCCTGTCCTTGGGCCACGGCGGCCAGGGTGCGGGTGCATTCCCAGAGCGGTTGCTTGCAGAAATGGTTCAGCATGGCATCTCCTTGTCGTTGGCGGGCGCGGGACGGCGCCGGTCCTTGGGGCCAGTGTACGCCCGTCGGCCCCTGGCGGCGCGTCAACGACCGATAATGCAGAAGGGCTTCACGCTATAATCGTTGACCTGGAGTTCGCTTCAGGTGATTGAATGGCCGCAACGAGACAAGGGGCGAGAGGAGCACCATGGAATACCGCAAGCTGGGTCGTACGGGCCTTGAGGCCAGCGTCATCGGGTTCGGGGCCGAGTGGATCGGCCAGATGGAGCAGGCCGAGGTGAACGCCATGGCCGCCCGGGGCGCGGCGGCGGGTGTGAATATCGTCGACTGCTGGATGAGCGACCCGGCCGTGCGCTCGGCCCTGGGCGAGGCGCTCGCGCCTGCGCGCGATCAGTGGATCATCCAGGGACACGTGGGCAGCACCTGGCAGGACGGCCAGTACGTGCGCACCCGCGACATGGCGCTGGTGCCGGCGGCCTTCGACGACCTGCTCGCACGGCTGCACACCGATCACGTGGAAATCGGCATGATCCACTACGTGGATGCCTGCGACGAGTTCCGCGCCATCATGGCCGGTGACTTCATCGCCTACATGCGCGAGCTTTTGGCCGCGGGCCGCATTCGCCACATCGGCCTTTCCACCCACAACCCCGAGGTGGCGCTTCTGGCCTGCGAGGAGCCGGAGATCGAGGTCGTCATGTTCTCGCTGAACCCGGCCTTCGACATGATGCCGGCCTCAGAGGATCTGGAAGACCTGTTCGGCGACTACGAGAACGTGGCCGGCGACGGCATCGAGCCGGTACGTGCCCGCCTGTACGCTCGGGCCGAGGCGACCGAGACCGCCCTCACGGTGATGAAGGGGTATGCGGGCGGGCGGTTGCTCGCGGCCGATACATCGCCCTTCGGCGTGGCCCTCACGCCGGTGCAGTGCATCCACTACGCGCTCACGCGCCCGGCCGTGGCCAGCGTCATGGTGGGCGTGGAAACCGTGGAACAGCTGGACGAGGCTTTGGGCTACGAGGGCGCCACGGCGGCCGAGCGCGATTACGCCAGCGTGCTGGCCGGCGCCCCGAAGCACGCCTATATGGGCCAGTGCGCCTACTGCGGCCACTGCGCTCCGTGCGCGGTGGGCATCAACATCGCCCTGGCGAACAAGTTCTACGACCTGGCCGAGATGGCCGTCGGGGACGGCGCGGCCCCCGTGCCCGCTTCGGTGCGGGCGCATTACGAGGCCATGGCGGTAACGGCCGACGCGTGCACGGCCTGCGGCCAGTGCGAGCCCCGCTGTCCTTTCGGCGTGCCCATCCCCGAGCGCATGGAAGCCGCCGCCGCGTTGTTCGGGTGCTAGGTGTGCGCCTGCGGCAGCCAGCTGTTGAGCTCGATCATGAGAATACGGGCTCTTACTGCCCGAGGACGGCGACTGGGCTTTCGCAGAAAGGGTTAAGCGACTTGTTCCGTTGGGTATTCGTAAGTCCTGCTGTAAA
Organism: Adlercreutzia mucosicola DSM 19490; assembly: GCF_000422625.1. Taxonomy (GTDB): domain Bacteria; phylum Actinomycetota; class Coriobacteriia; order Coriobacteriales; family Eggerthellaceae; genus Adlercreutzia; species Adlercreutzia mucosicola. Next base: position 24,628 of record NZ_AUGK01000009.1, read on the forward strand.
GTCCTTCGGGGGCGATGTCGATCTCGCCGTCACTCCAGGTAAGAACACCGTGCTCAATCGAGAACGCGGAAAAGACCTCGGCATTTCCTAAGGGTGCGAACGCCTCGAAGTCCAGTAACTCAGTGGCGTCGAGCAGCCTGGTCTCTCCGGTGCTGAACGTTACGAGCATGCATAGGTTGCCAACGTACCGGGCGCTGACAATCTTCAAGTTGTCGGCGGGCTGACTGGCGCACATGTATCCCTGCGATATAAACATTTCGCTCCTCCTGGGTTATGCGAGCGGCTCGATCTTCTCGAAGGGCTTCTTCGCGACGGCGAGGTTCCATGCGCGATAAGCCTCTGCCTCATGCAGGGCGAGCCAGCCGCTCACCATTCGGTATTGGCGCAATGGCAGCTTGCCCGATAGTACTTCTCCGTCGAGGCCAACTACCGCCTCTTCGTCTCCGTAAAATACATGCACGTGGGGTTTATAGTGCTGTGATACATCGTCGTAGTACATCTTTATGACGATGCCCTTGAATCGGCTGAGCTCTGGCATAATGCGGCTCCTTTCGAGTTTTATGTTAGTTTACAGCACGTTCGCCGATATGACCATTCGGCAGGGCCCTTCGCCGTGCCTCTGCCTCATAGGCTGCCAGGTGGCCGAGACGGAATGCTGCGACTTGGCATACGGCGCGGTGAAATTCGCCCCACCTCCAGGGAAACCATCTCACCCATTCTCGGGTATATTTCGCGTTTTCCCAGGTCGCATGAGGGTAAATACCCGAATGCGGGCGATGACCCCGAGGTGGATCCTCGGGTAGGCTGCGTTTCGTTCGGTTCGCTAGGGAGGGCCGGACGGAACCGATACCAAGGAGGATCTGCTATGGAAACTAATCTCTCTCGTCGCGGATTTCTGACGGGCGCCGCCGCTGCCGGCGCGCTGGCCGCCATGGGTTTGGCGGGCTGTGCGCCCCAGGCTGCCGGTGAGGGCGGCACGAAGACTGCCGACACGGGAAGCGCCCCGTCCTGGCGCGACAAGCCGGAGATGCCCACCGAGTTCGTGGAGACTATCGACGCCGACATTGTCGTCGTGGGCGGCGGTAACGCGGGCATGCCGGCTGCAACGACGGCGGCCCAGAACGGCGCGAAGGTGGTCGTGCTGCAAAAGGAGGGAACGGTGGCCATGGCCCGCGAGGCCGTGGGCGCTCTGAATTCCAAGCTGGCTCCCGATCACATCGTGGACGTGCCCGAGCTTATGAACCACGCCAACATGACCCAGTCGGGCGACGCGAACATGCTTATGTACAAGACTTGGGCCGAGAAGTCCGGCGAGATGATCGAGTGGATGGCCGATACCCTGGGCCCCAAGGGCATGCTCTTCCCCTTCGAGTGGCATTGCCCCGACGATCCGCATGCCTACTATCCAGCTATGTGCTACAACCCCTGCCTTGGCGAGTACAATCCCGATGGCCCGAACTACAACTCCTATGCTCACGTGGAGGTCATGGCCGAGGTGTTCCAGGAGCTCGGCGGCGAAATTCGCTTCGAGACGCCGGCCCAGCAGCTTATCCTGGATGAGTCCGGTCGTGTGACCGGCGTGGTGGCTGAGGGCAAGGACGGCTTCATCCAGGTGAACGCCTCCAAGGGCGTCATCGTGTGCACAGGTGGCTATGGCGCCAACATTGAGATGCTGAACGACCTGTGCCCGGGCAATTCCACCTGGTGCGCCTTGCGCGATTCCGTGACCGAGACCGGCGACGGCATCCGCATGGCCCTGTGGGCCGGGGCCGAGTTGGAGGCCGGCGGTGCGTGCATGATCTGGAATCGCGCCATTCTGCCCGATGGCTTCGAGTTCTCCGAGGACCGCATGGGTGGCGACATCTTCCTGCCTGGCAGCCAGCCCTTCCTGCACGTGAACGTGAACGGCGAGCGCTTCATGAACGAGGACCAGTGCTACCCCATGAGCTATGCTGCCGGCGCGAACCAGCCGAAGCACTACAGCTGGATCGTGTGGGACGGCAACTACTGGGACGACATTGCCCAGTTCGATACCTGTGGCTGCTCGCGCCTGTACCCTGCGCCTTCCGGCACTGCCTTCAACGCCGATGTGTACGACTGCGAGGCCATCACCAAGGAGCACCTCGACGAGTTCTGGCTGGCGCCCCGCCTGGAGGCCGGTACCCTGAAGAAGGCCGATACGCTGGAGGAGCTGGCCGATATGATGGACTTCGACGCCGATCAGAAGGCCACTTTCTTGGCTACCGTGGCCCGCTACAACGAGCTGGCCGCCGCAGGTGAGGATACCGATTTCGGCAAGCCGGCCTATCGTCTCACCGATGTGGAAGCGGCGCCCTTCTATGCGGCGCGCATCGGCGGCGAGCTGCTGGTGACCATCCATGGCGTCATCACCGATGTGAACGCTCAGCCGCTGCGCACCGACGGCAGCGTGATCGAGGGGCTGTACGTGTGCGGCAACGACCAGGGCGGCTTCTACCCGCACAACTACCCGTCAAACTTCACGGGCATTAACGCCGGCCGCTGCGCCACGTTCGGTCGCATCGCCGCCAAACACGCCCTCGGCGTAGAGTAGCGCGATTCCGCCGTCGTTGCGAGGTGCGGTCGGGCAAAGGAGGCACGGGTGTCCTTTGCCTCCTTCCGCCCGGTGATGTTGCGGCTTTGCTAGTCGATCGCGAGCCTGCCTCCCTCCCCGCAGGCGATCATCTTGGGGCTCTCCCTCGGGAGAGCCCTTCTGTTTGACACGGCGATTCACGTTGGTCGCCTCCGTGGCGCTCGGGGCTAAGGGGAGGCGTTTTTTCGATCAGCAAGCGGAGTGCCTTTCCGACGTTTCGCTTCGCTTGGAAATGGACAAAAAGCACCACTTCTCGTCATTGGAGGCTTTGTTTTGCGCCGCACAGGGAAAGTGGGAGGCAAGGCGGGAGGCGTTTCCCCAGGTCGCTATCGATGAGAATAGCCTGCGGCAGGCCTCCGACTACGATAAGTGCTCCTTTTTGGCCATTCTAGCTTCTAGCGTTGAACGAGATCGATAAGCTCTTGGCGGGAATGCACGCCGAGCTTCGCGTAGATGTGCTTGGCGTGGGTGGCCGCCGTCTCGCGGCTGATGATGAGCTCGTCGCGGATGTAGGGGATGGAGCGGCCCTGGGAAAGCAGCGCGAACACCTCGGTTTCGCGGGGCGTGAGCCGGTGTTCTGCAGCAAGTGCGGCGATGCGTGCTTCAGGGTCGGTCTCGGTAGCGGATTCGCTGTTGGGGTTCGGCCCCAGCTCCACGACGCTGGCGATTTCGATGCCGGCACCGATGCTGTCGGCGGTGTGGGCGTTGGCACCGTCGACGGTGCTGGCACTTTCGGCTGCGCCGTGAACAGCGGGTTCGACGGGATTTTGCTCGGGCACTTGCAGGAAAGCCGACGTCTCGCCCATGACCATCATGGTGACGACGACAAGAACAACGATGCTTATGGTGCTGACCCACAGAATGCCCTCAGGGCTAGTGGTGATCCATGGCCCCAGAACGGTCCATATCACTACGCCCAAAAGATCGCCGGCGTGTACGAACAGCCACCCGAGGCTCGATGCCTGGGCGGGGGTGGCGCGCCCGGCGGCGGCATAGTTCGCGAAGTAGATCTGCGCGATGAGGCAGAAGGTGAAGCGACCTCCGAGGGAGGCTGCCGCAGCCGCGATGTTCCCGTCGTTGCCGAGCAGGATTACGGCGGCAAGCCCAATGACCAGGGTGGGGCAAATCCAGCGGTAGAGGAAGAACATCGAGATGCGACGCGGGCCCGATACGGCCATAGCGGCCACGAGTGCCATCATAAGGGCGCTGAACACGAGAATGGTCTGCAGGGCGAGACCTTCCACGTAATCGGCCCGATTCATACCAGCGATGCTGACGACGGCGAATACCACGAGGATGCCGCACCCCGTGCGGCCGAGACCCGCCAAGAGATGCCGCGCGTCGGTTTTCCCGCTTGTGCGAGCAGTCTGGGCTAGGCGCCGTTCCGTCTTATCCGCGTTGTCGGTCCAGACGAGGTGGAGACACAGCCCTGACAAAAGGGGGAGCACGGTTGCAGCGGCGATGGCGACCCAGCCTTCCATGGCCGAAACGAGCAGTACGAGCACTGCCGCAGACACCGAGGAGATCGGCGCGAGCAGCTCCGATTTCTCGCGGGGAATGACGGCGTAGTACTCGCCCCACATCACCCAGAGCAGTGCGCTGCCGACTCCTGTCATTATCGATCCGACACCGAACAGTACAGCGTTGGCTGCTGGATCGGTGGGAACAATGAACAGCAGCGGCGTGCTCGCGGCAGTGAGGAAAGGCGCGGCAGCGCGCAGTGCGCGGTGGTTGGTCGGCGCCCCGAAATGTGGCTCGGCAACGACAATGACGATAAGAGTGGTCACGGAAGTGGCCAGGGGAAAGGCCGCGTAGTAAAGAGCCGAGCCCAGGGCCATGCCCTCTTGCCATACCTGGGTGCTCACGGCTCCAGTGGCATTAGTGTAGAACACGCAGAACACCCAGGCGAGCAGAAACGCCCAGCCCAGCCGGCGCAGTGGCATCCCGTTTGCGCGTAGGTTCTCGAGCACCAATCCTCCCCTCCATAGGTATTCCCATTGTACCCGAGTTCACATTGCCAACCATCGCAGACGGGAAGGTAGGCTACCCTATTTCTCGCCCAGGTCGGTGAAGCCGTCGGCGTAGGCGGTGGGTACCACGAGCGATGATTTCGAGTCCTTCATGGACTCGTTCACCAGGTGCATCTGGCGCAGCTTGAAGGCCATCTCGTCCTGGCGGTACAGCTCGGTGGCCTCCAGCAGCATGGCGGCGATGTCCTTCTCCACTTCGGCGAGCACGACGCGGGCATCGCGCTCGCGCTCGGCCTTGGCCTCGGCGGCCATGGACTGTTGCAGGTCCTTTGGAATCACGATGTCGTGGATCTCCACGAACAGGATGGACACGCCCCAGGCACTCGTCTTCTCCTCGATGGCACGGCGCAGCTCCTCGTCCAGCTGCACACGGCGCATGGCCACGTCGGCCACGTCCTTGCGGCCGATGGCGTCGCGCAGGGCCGTTTGGGCCGCCATGGCCACGGAATCGTAGTAGTCCTCCACTTCCAGGCACGCCTTCTTCGCGTCCCAAACGATCCAGAACACGGCGGCGTCCACGTTGATGGGCACCAGATCGGCAGTGAGGGTTTCCTCGGCGCCGAAGCCGGTGAGCATGACGCGCTGGTCGGCGCGCAGGGCGATATGGTCGAGGAAGGGGATGGTGAGGTAGATGCCCGGCCCCACGGTGCGGCTGTAGTTGCCGAAGCGCAGGATGACCACCTTCTCCCATTCCGGCGCGATGCGCACGGTGAAGATGGCGAGCACCGCCACGGCGATGGCCGTGCAGATGATCCAGATGTCGATGCCGCCCGTGAGAGCCAACCCCGCCCCGCACACCACGAGGAAGGCGCCCACGAACAGGGCGGCCGAGAACACGATGGGGGCGTTCTCGTCGGTGTGCTTGGTCTTGGGCGAGTTGTAGCGCTCAATGCGCGGGGCGTCGCCCAGCTTGGCTTCGGCATCGCGATGGCGCGGGTCGTGGTGGCTGCTAGTGCGTCTTGCCATAATAGTCCCTCTTCTCGTCGGCGGCGACGGCGGCCTTGTCGGCCAGGGTCTGCACGATGTCGGTCAGGCGGCGCTGGATGTCGCGGTAGGTCAGGCCCAGGGCGCGGTATTCCTCCACGCACTGTTCGGCCATGGCGTCCACGGCGTTTTCGGGGGAATCGTCCACGGTGACGTTCTTCTGCACGTACATGCCGCGCCCGCGCACCGACACGATGAGGTTGCTGGATTCCAGGTCGCGGTAGGCCTTGGTCACGGTGTTGTAGTTCACGCGGGCCTCGGCCGAGAGGCTCCGCAGACTGGGCAGCTGTTCGCCGGCCTTGAAGTAGCCGGTGCGGATGAGGTGGGCCAGCCGGTTGCGCAGCTGCACCCACAGGGGCAGATCCGACGACTCGTCGATGGCGAAGAGCGCCTCGCTTTCCGCGTCGCCGGCGTCTGGGCTCGAGGCGGTGGGGTAAGTCGGGTTGGCCAGTGCCGCGGCGCCGGGCTCGGCGGGGGCGTCCCGTCGCTCTCGGCCGGCCGGCGGCGCTTCGCGGGCAGCCTCGGCGCGATTCGGTTCCACATCGGCCAACTTGGTGTCGATCAGCTGGTAGACATTCGTTCCCATTAGTGCACCCCACAGACTATGACGATCCAACGAAGGCAGCATGCGCCGACCAGGCACACGAAATCCGAGACGGGAATGGTGCGGCAGTCTTTGCGCAAGAGCGCGTACAGTTCTACGAGGAAGGGTATCACAATTCCTAAGCCGATCACTCCCAATATACTCACGGGCAGCAGGTCGGGCGAGGTAATCAGCGCGAGGGAAGCGGCGGCCTTGGGATTGGCCGCGGTGGCTCCCACAAAGGCGCCCAGGCAGAGAAATTCCAGAGCCAGGCAGGCGAGATGGCAGCGCTGGAGGGGGCGGGTGGCCCGCAGCAGGTAGGTTTGCCCTTGCACGAAGTAGTCGATGAGCAGCACCGTTGAGATGCCTGACGACAGCGCCGAGAAGAAGAACAGGCCCACGAGGGCGGGGGTGTGCCACAGGGGCACCCCGATGTTGCTCATGAGGAAGACGCCGGTGTAGGCCATGACGGCCACCGAGCACAGGCAGCAGAGCGTTTCCAGCACGCGCTTCACCGCCCCGCCGAGCAAGCGGCTGTGGAACAGGTTCGCCAGAGTGAGCAAAATACCCAGGCCCAGTTCGCAGGCGAGCACCACGGCTCCGAAGGTGAGCACGGTCGGTCGCGGGATGAGGAAGATGAGCAGGGCCCGGTCGGGCATCTCCAGATCCCACCACAGGCAGATCATGGAGATGGCGAGGATGGCGGTGCAGGCTGTGTAGACTGCCGATTTCAGGGTGCGAAACGCTGTGCGCAGCCGATCGGACCGGTAGGGCGCTCGGCGATGGAAGGCGAGTGACCAGGCAGCCATCACGAGAAAGCCGCCGCCGGCGGCGCCACCCAAAAACAGGTACGCTATGATCAACGTGCTGTACAAAGCCCCTCGTTCCACGTGGCGGGAGAGGGCCGCGATTGGCTCGGTTGTGACCGGTCGCGCGGTGTCCCCGTTGCTCCTCCGCCCTGCTGCGTCTCACTACTGAATTACTGAATGCCTAAACTATATCAGATGGACTCTGCTTTAAGCCAGAGCACCCTATTGCCAATAAGGTACAAGGGGATGCTCTCCATCCATGCTTGCTCCCGGTAATTCGAAAGCGAGAACCGACGCGCTTGCACCGGGGGGTCTCGCCCTCGAAAACAAAGGGGGATTGTAAAAACAAGGACGTAAAAGTATGTGAGCCAACACTTTTCAGGACGAACTTGCCATGGGAGAGCGGAAGGCGATTCTGCAAGGTGGTCCCGGGGCGTGATATTTGGTGGTTGACTGATGTACTGAATCACTATAGTATATCAGTAGGGAAATCGATCCGGACGGTTTCGCATTGGAAGAGAGAGTTCCGGGTTGCTTGCGTGCATCGTTTCTGCGCGGGGAGTTTCGGAACGGAATGCATGAAGGGGGAGACAATGGAAAAACCTCATGTGTCTGCGACGCACGACTCGCTGAGTCGTCGTCAGTTCGTTAAGGCGAGCGGCGCCATCGCCGCATCGGCGGCCGCCCTGTCGGCGGTGGGCTGCGCTCCCGGTACCGAAATCGCCGAGACCGGCGGCGAGAACGACGATTTCGTCGTGGCCAATCCCGAAGAAGGAGGCACCTGGGTGCCCGCAGCCTGCTGGCACAACTGCGGCGGTCGATGCGTCAACAAGGTGATGGTGAAGGACGGCGTCGTAGTGCGCCAGAAAACCGACGACAGCCACGAGGATACCCCCGAGTATCCCCAGCAGCGCGGCTGCGTGCGCGGCAAGGCCCAGCAGCAGCAATGCTTCGGCGCCGACCGTCTGCTGTATCCCATGAAGCGCAAGAATTGGTCGCCCGAGAACCCTAACGGCGATCTGCGCGGCAAAGACGAATGGGAGCGCATCAGTTGGGACGAGGCCATCAAGTATGTGGCCGATCAGTTCAAGACAATTATTGAGAAGTATGGCGCTGAATCTATCCTTGTCGGTGGTCTCGCTTCTCGCTCGGAGGCGCCGTATCTGAACGCTATTGGCGGTCATACCTCTATTTCCGACTCAACATCTCATGGGGTGTACAACATGCCGTGGCCCCAGTACATCGGCATTACCAATATGGACTTGATGGACTGGACCACCATGATGACAACGGGAAATGACCGCATGGATCTCCTGAACGCTGATACGGTGCTATTCTACAGCTCGAATCCTGCCTGGTCTGCCGCGGGTACTCCTATCATGAGTTTTATTCGGGCGAAAGAAAACGGAACGAAATTCATCTCGGTTGATCCGATGTACACCGCCTCGGCCCACATGCTCGATGCCGATTGGGTGCCTGTTCGCACGGGCACCGATACGGCTTTTCTCCTTGGAGTTGCCTCTGAGATGCTGCGCCTCGACGAAGAAGAGGGCAATATTGTCGATTGGGACTTCCTCGATAAGTATACAGTCGGTTTTGATGCCGACCACAAGCCTACCGATTTGAAGGAAGACGTGAACTTCCGCGATTACTTGGCGGGCGCTTACGACGGTATCCCGAAAACCGCCCAATGGGCATCCGGCATCTGCGGCACTCCGGTGGAGAAGATCACAGAGTTTGCTCGCTCCATCGGCAAGGCCCACAACGTGTGGATGCTGCACAACTTCGGTATGGCCCGTTGCACAGGGGCCGAGAACATACCTCAGCTGTTCATGACGATCACCGCTATGGGTGGCCACATCGGCAAGCCGGGCAACTGCATGTCGTCGAACTACCATCAGATGAACTGCGGGAATTCGGGGCCCTATTTGGTGCTGCCGGGCGCCGCTGGTCTGCCTGTCGTGCCGAACCCGGTTGAAGGGGTCATTCCTGGTCCCCAGGCATGGGATGCGGTGTTCTCGGGGAAGTATCACTACTGCGGCGACTTCTACGGTGGCGTGCAGGGCGTGCCTGGCGAGGATCGCACGTGCGATATCCGCTGCATCGTTCATGATACATCGGCTTATCTTCAGACTGGCCCTAACATGAAGCGCGGCATTGAGGCGCATCGCAAGGTTGATTTCGTTGTGTCGAAGGCACAGTTCCTTACCACAAACGCCAAATATTCCGACATCGTGTTGCCCGTGAATACCGAATGGGAGCGCCCGGGGCGCCTGGATATGTCGAATCGCGAGTTCCTCTCTTGTGCATCACAGGTGATCGAGCCTTTGGGCGAGTCGAAATCCGATCAGGAAATCAACACGCTGCTCCTTGAGGCGCTGGGAGTCGACCCGATGACGGTGTATCCGTTCGACGAAAAGCAGGGCTTCTTCAATTCTATCGCCACAAGTATGGTGATGGGCAAGGAGGGCTACGGTCCTCTGGTGACCATTACCGAACAGGATATTGCGGAGTGGGGCGTGGAAGGAACGCCGCAAGAAGGTGTGGTCGCTCTTGCCGATTTCATTAAGAACGGCGGCTACCAGGTTGAGCGCAAGTTGGGCGACGAGCAGAGTCAGTACATCGGCTATGCGGCATTCATCGCCGATCCCGAGGCTAACCCGCTGCCATCGAATAGCGGCAAGTTCGAGATTTGCAGCCAGGCGAAAGCTGATGGTCTGAACCAGGTCGGTTTCAGCAATCACGATTACAAGCCCTACCCCGAGTATTTGGTTCCCGAAGTGGGTTATGAGAGCACGTTTGCCGGCGGTGACATTGGGGGCGAGAAAGGCGAGTACCCGTTCCTGCTGTTTACGCCTCACTATATGCGGCGCTCGCACTCGGTGTTCAACAACTGCCCGTGGCTGCGTGAATCGTGGCCGAACCCCGTGTTCCTGAATGCTGCCGATGCGGCAGCGAAGGGTGTGGCCGAGGGCGACACGGTGCGCGTGTGGACCGAATTCGGCAGTGTTCTGCGCACGGCGGCGCTCATGGAGAATATGATGCCGGGCCATGTGGGCATTCCCCACGGTGCGTGGTCAAACGTGGACGAGGAGACCGGCATCGATCATGGCGGGGCCGACAACTACCTGATTGGTAATCACATTTACGGTATGGGCGTGACCGGCTACAACAACAATAACTGCAACTTTGAGAAATACGCTGGCGAGTCTATTGAGCCCGATTGCATGGTCGATCAGCGTATCATCGAACTTGCGTAAGGAGGGGCACAATGGCCATTGGATTTTACGTTGACATGACCCGCTGCATCGGATGTCGCGCCTGCGAGGTGGCATGCAAGGATAAGAACCGCCTGAATGTGGGTATGACGTTCCGCAACGCGCATACCTACACGACAGGTACCTTTCCAAACATTGGCATGTTTTCCTGCACGTTCTCCTGCAACCATTGCGAGAGCCCGGCTTGTGTGGCGAACTGCCCGACCGGGGCGATGTTCAAGTCGGAGGACGGCGCGGTGCTGCACAAAGACGACGTGTGCATCGGCTGCAAGACCTGCGTGAACTCGTGCCCCTATCAGGTGCCGGTGCTCGACGAGGAGTTGGGCATCTCTCGCAAATGCGACAGCTGCGTGGCCATCCGCCAGGCCGGCGGCACGCCGGCGTGTGTGGCGGGCTGCCCGAACCGCGCCCTGGACTTCGGCGAGATCGAGGACTTGAAGGCGACTTACGGCGAGGGCCTCGTGAACGAGACCACGGTGCATGGCGATCCGTCCATGACGAGCCCGAGCCTTTTGGTGCGCGCCAAAGATGCCGCGACTAGCGGCGAGCCCACCGAAGTGTCCTGGTAAGACAGCGCTTGCGGGCGGCGAGGGCCTGGGGCCTTCGCCGCCCAACGGGTTGCGCTCGGTTGCGGGCACTTCTGTTCGGAGCCGAAAAGTAGTGTTTCAGTGAGAGGGAAGACCATGGGGCATTTCGACGAGCGTGCGTTGGCCGAATTGGCGGCGCGCACCTACACCTATCGTATGCTGCATATCGTGTTCGGCAGCGAGCCGACCGAGCAGGAGCTAGCGCTGCTCGGCGGTGAGGCGACCGCCGCAGCGTGCGCGGCGCTGACTTTCGCGGGCTACAGCGAGGCGGCGCTGCTGACCTCGGCTGTCTCGCCCTTCGCAGACCGCCTGGAGACTCCGGCCTTTGCGGACGAGCTGCGCGACCAGTACGTCCGTCTGTTCATGGTGCCCGGCGAGGGGTACGTGAAGCCCTGGGAATCGGTGTACGCTACGGCTGAGGCCACGCTGTTCACGCGTCGCACGCTCGATGTGCGCGCGGCCTACGAATCGCTGGGCTTTCAAGCCCAGGAAAAGGGACACTTCCCCGAAGACCACCTGTCCATGATGCTCGATTTCATGGCGGCCGTGGCCGAGCGTGCCTACGAGGCGGCCGCTGCTGGCGACGATGGACGGGCTGCGCGCCTGCTGGATGCTCAGCTCGCCTTTGCGGGCACGCATCTTTCCAATTGGCTTCCCAAGTTGAGGACGGCCCTCGAGGCGCACGACGCCAGCGGCTTCTTTGCCACCTTTGGTCGCGTTACCGAGGCGTTTGTGGAAGAGGATCGCCGCCTCGTGGCGGAGTTGACTGCCCCGCTTGTTCCCGCCTGCTGTTGCGAGTCGTAGGCAATCGAGTGGTGCCTACTGGGGCTGCCGGCTGCGGCGAATGCGGTCGAACTCCTGCTGCACGGCATCGGTGGGCGGCTCTCCCGCGGGGAGGCAATTGGGGTCGGCAACCATGCGATGGCCTTCCCCGATAAGTACGTCGATGTCGTACAGCCCATGGGCCGCAATCGCGGCCAGCGGTGATTCCCCGAACGACGGCGGATGCTTCTCGTGGGCTGCTTTCGCAAGCGCTCCAGGCTCCCCTATTGCCCCGTGGCCTCGCGGGCGGCTTCCTCGGTGAAGCCCTGGGTGTAGGCGCTCGGCACCACCAGCGTGCCGCTGGCGCCCTTCACGCCCTCGTTCAGCAGATGCATCTGGCGCAGTTTGAAGGCGCACTCGTCGTCGCGGTAGATGTCGCTGGCCTCGTGCAGCATGGCGGCGATGTCCTTCTCCACCTCGGCCAGCACCATGCGGGCGTCGCGCTCGCGCTCGGCGCGGGCCTCGGCGGACATGTCCTCCTGCAGCGACCGGGGAATCACCACGTCGCGGATCTCCACCGACAGCACCGAGATGCCCCAGGGCTCGGTCTTCTCCTCGATGGCGGCCTTCAGCTCCTCATCCAGGCGCACGCGGCGCGAAATGAGGTCGGTGATGGACTTGCGGCCGATGGCGTCGCGCAGGGTGGTCTGGCTGGCCAGGGCCACGGAGTCGTAGTAGTCCTCCACCTCCATGCAGGCCTTCTCGGCATTCCACACCATCCAGAACACGATGGCGTTCACATTCACGGGCACCATGTCGGCGGTGAGGGCCTCCTCGGCGCCGAAGCCGGTCAGCTGCACGCGGGAATCGGCGCGCAGGGCCACGTGGTCGATGAAGGGCACGGTGACGAACACGCCCGGCCCGGCGGTGCGCTGGTACTTGCCCAGGCGCAGGATGACCACCTGCTCCCATTGGGAGGCCACCCGCACGGTGAGCACGGTGAAGGTGGACGCGAGCACCGAGGCGGCCACCACCCACACGTTCACCTCGCCGGCGATAAGCCAGCCGACAGCCACAGCGATCAGGGCCGTAGTGCAGAACAGCGCGGCCGAGAAGATGGTGCCGGCGTTCTCGTCGGCGTAGCGGGTCTTGGGCGAGTTGTAGGCCTCGATGGAAAAGGTGTCCTCGCGCTCGCGGCGCTGCGAGCCGGTGGGTAGTGTGGCCTTGGGAAACTTCTTCATGGGCGCTTAGCTCCTTTGCGGGTCGGCGTCCTTCTCGGCGGACAGGCGTACGGAAAGCAGGATGTCGTCCAGGTGCCCGGCGATGTCCTCGTAGGTCATGCCGCGGGCGCGGTACTGGCGGATGCAGTCTTCGAAGATGGCGTCCACGTCGGCGGTGGTGTCGTCGGTGCCCGTGGCCGCCTGCACGAACATGCCGCGGCCGCGCAGCGACACCACGAGTCCGGCCAGTTCCAGGTCGCGATAGGCGCGGGCCACCGTGTTGTAGTTGATGTGGGCCGAGGCCGCCAGACTGCGTACGCTGGGCAGCTGCTCGCCCTCCTTCAACGCGCCGGTGCGGATGAGGAAGGTGAAGCGGTTGCGCAGTTGCGCCCAGATGGGCAGATCGGAGTTCTCATCCACGGCGAACAGATCGCCGGGGCCCAGCTCGCTGGGGGTGGTGGCCTCGCGTGCGGCGGTGGCGTGCGGATACGGTTTCATCGGCTAATGCGCTCCTCCCATGATCAAGCACCAGCGAAGGCAGAAGCCTCCGATCAGGCAGATAACATCAGAGACGGGGATGGCCCGCCAGCTTTTCTGTGTCAGCGCATAGGTTTCCAGCGCCAGCGGCACCACGAGCCCCATGCCGACAGCCCCCACCACGGCGGTTTGCAGCAGCCCCGGCTCGCGCAGCAGCGCCAGGGCCGACGCGGTGTCGGGATTGGCCAGCACGGCGGCGGTGAAGGCGATCAGGGTGACGGCTTCGGCGGCCAGCACGGCGAGGTGCGCCCGCTGAAGGGGCCGGGCGGCGCGCAGCAGCAAGGTCTTGCCCTGGACGAACCAGTTGCACAAAAGCACCACCGAGATACCCGACGAGGTGGACGAGCAGAGAAACAGCCCGATGAGCCACGGCGAGCTCCACAGGGCCACGGCCTTCTGGTTGAACAGGTACACGGCGGTGTAGGTCATCACGGCCAGGGAGGTGGCGACGCAGACCCACTCCAGGGCCGCCTTCGCGCGTCCGGTCGCGAAGCGCGGGCGCAGCCCGTTGGCGATGACCAGGGCGAATCCCACCAGCGCTTCTAAGCTGAGTACGAAGAATCCGAAGGTGAGCGCCGTGGGCTGGGGCCGCAGCAACAGCAGCAGCGCCTTCTCGGGCACCTTCAGATCGGCGAACAGGCAGCCGAGCGAGATGATCAGCAGCACGAAGCTCACCGTGTACACCACGCGCTTCATCACCCGAAACGCCAGACGCAGCCGGCGATCGCGCACCCGCTCTTCGCGGTGGTGGAACCCCAGGCTCCATACGGCCATGACGAGGAAGGCCCCGCTGGCCGCGCCGCCGAGAAACAGGTATACGATCACGAGCTCGCTGTACACGTTCGGCCCTTCCGCCGCTAGTGTCCCACCGTTTCGCAACATTATGACACAAAAGATCAGGGTTGGCGGGAGATGGGGCTGGTGCGGCGGGGACTCGCGGGGCGCAAGGGGCCAGGGGCGGGGGAGGGGCGTGGGTCGGGGCAGGGCGACGGCAGGTGCGGGGCAGGGGCAGGGGCGGGAGAGCGATGGGGAGCGACGGGGAGCGATGGGGGGACGACCAACTCGCGCTTCTCGCGAGAATCTATTTGACCGAATCGGTGAATCGGTATATTATGACACCTGTGAACGCCGAGGAGCGTTCGAGGGCTCGCACGAGTGAGGGTGACGCTGGGGGAATTGACGTCGGCCTTCAGATTCGCCGAAAGCGTGCGGCAATGAGATAGGGGAGGATTCATGTCTGAGAAATCTCTGTCACGACGCAGCTTCCTGCAGTGGAGCGCGCTGGGCGCAGGCGCCATCGGCGCCTCGGGCCTGGTGGCCTGCGCTTCGGGCGACGGCGCCGGCGAGGGTGGAGATAACCTCGCCGAGACCGGCCTGACCGAAACCGGCGAGTGGAAGAACGCGCCCTGCTACAACAATTGCAGCTGCGGTAGCTCGCGGTGCCTGAATCGCGTGTACGTGGAAGACGGCGTGCCGCTGAAGATGCGCTCCGACGAGGCCGAAGAGGACAGCTATGCCGTGCCGCAGCGCCGCAGCTGCCTGCGCGGCCGCGCGAAGATCGGCGAGGTGTACTCGCCGGCCCGCATCAAGTATCCCATGAAGCGCAAGAACTTCAGCCTGGATAACCCCCAGGGCGAGCTGCGCGGACGCGACGAATGGGAGCGCATGAGTTGGGAAGACGCCCTGGATCTGGTGGCCGAGGGTATCAAGAAGATGATTGACAAATACGGCTCCAAGGGCATTCTCTGCGGCGGTTCCACCAATATTTCCGACGGCTATTACGATCAGAACGTCTGCCTGTTGGATGCTCTGGGCGGCTCGGTGCACCACGAGGCCGGCACCGTGTCTTACGGCTCGTGGGCCGTGGCGGATACCCATATTCTCGGCGGCAGCCTGAATATGACCAACACACCGCACCATCTCCAGATGGTGACGAGCGATCTGCATGTGATGTTCGGCTGCAACTGGGCGGCCAACAAGGCGGGCAACCACACGTGGTTCATGCACGAGTGCCGCAAGCGCGGGGCGAAGGTGATCATCATCGACCCGTGGCTCAACCAGACGGCCCAGGCCATCGCCGATGAGTGGATTCCGATTCTGCCGGGTACCGATACCGCCCTCGTGATCGCTATCTGCCACGAGTGGATCAATGCGGGCACCTTCGATCAGGAGTTCCTCGACAAGTACTGTGTCGGCTTCGACGAGAGGACCATGCCCGCCACCGCGCCCGCGAATGCCTCGTGGAAGGACTACGTCATGGGTACGGGCTACGACATGACGCCCAAGACCCCCGAGTGGGCCGAGGCCATCTGCGGTGTGCCCGCCGACAAGATCCGCGAGCTTGCCGCCGAGATCGCGGCGGTGGACAAGGTGGACTTCTTCGCCAGCCAGTCCACGTCGAAGATCCCCGCGGGCGAGCAATTCGTGCAGAGCTTCTACACCATGGCGCTCATGCACGGCGGCGTGGGCACCCCGGGTCACTACTTCGGCTGGTCGGGCATCAAGGACTTCACGAGCAGCATGGTCATGGCCGGCGCCTACTGCCCGGTGGATGCCGACCCAGTGAACCCGCTCATGCCCGAGGGTGCTCCCGTCTTCATGTTCTATCCCATTCCCGTGTTCGACAAGCTGGGCGATAAGGAATGGCTGAACCTGGAACCCTCCGAGTGCTGGCGTTCCATCAAGGCCGGCGAGTACGGCCGCGATTGCTGGCCCGGCGGCAAGATCAAGCTCGATATCCATGCGGCCTACTTCGGGGGCCACATGAGCACGCTGAACCAGATCGCCGACACCATGACCGGTATCGAAGTGGTGCGTGGCATGGACTTCGTGTGGGGCGTGAATCCCTTCTTCGATTCCACGCGCCAGTACTGCGACGTGGTGCTGCCCTGCGTCACCTTCTGGGAAAAGCCGAACAAGGCCTTCTTCGGCGATGCCTCCTCCGTGCTGTGGTTCGATCAGATTCTCGAGCCCCTGTACGAATCGAAGTACGAGAGCTGGATCGCCGAGGAGCTGGCGAGCCGTCTGGGCCTGGATCCCAAGGTGGTGAACACCATGACCGACGCCGAGCGCACCTACGCCACGGTACGCGACGGCATCTTCATGGACGGCACCACCTATGAGACCTCGCCTTTGCTCACCATTACTCAGGAGGAGGTGGACACCTACTTCCCCGGCACCACCGGCCAACCCCAGGAGGGCAAGTTCACTTTCCAGGAGTTCCGCGAGAAGGGTATCCTGAAGGCGCCGCTGACCGAGGACATGTTCGTGCCCGAGCCTTGGATGGCGTTTATCAACGATCCCGAGGGCGCGCCTTTGGCCACGGCGTCCGGCAAGTTCGAGATCTACTGCGAGACGCTGGCCTATATGGTGAACTCCGTGGGCTATTCCCAGATCGCGCCCATCGGCATGTACCAGATCGGCGATCCCGAGCAGGGTGCCGGCACTCAGACCGACGAGTTCCCCCTGCTTTTGTGGACCCCGCATTCCCTGCGTCGTGCCCATTCGGTGAACGACAACGTCACCTCGCTGCGCCAGGCTTTCCCCCAGGAATGCTTCATGTCGGTGGTGGACGCCGAGGCCCGCGGCATCAAGAACGGTGACACCGTGCTGATGACGAGCCCCCACGGCAAGGTGCTGCGCCATGCCAAGGTGACCCCCTACATCGTGCCCGGCGCCGTGGCGATGCAGGACGGCGCGTGGTTCGAGATCGACGAGGAGACCGGCATCGACTTGGGCGGCTGTCCCAACGTGCTGCAGGCGCCGAAGTCTTCGGGTGGCGGCTGCCAGGCGTGGACGGGCACGCTTTTGCAGGTGGAGAAATACGACGGCCCGCTTACCCTTGAGGCCGACTGGGCGCGTCCGGTGGTCACGCCGGTGGGCATCGCGGAATAGATGGGAGCTGACTTATGACTCAGTACGCTTTTTACTTCAACTCCGCCGCCTGCACCGGCTGCAAGACCTGCCAGGTGGGCTGCAAGGAGTACTACCACCTGCCCGCTGCGAATCTGCAGCGCCGCGTGGTGAACTACGGCGGCGGCTCGTGGAAGCCCACCGAGACCGGCCACTATGTGCCCGACGGTGTGTTCAGCTATTTCATGTCGATGGCCTGCAATCACTGCATGAACCCCGCCTGCGTGGAGAACTGTCCCACGGGCGCCATGCAGAAGGACGCCGAGACGGGCATCGTGTGGACCGATCACGAGGTGTGCATCGGTTGCGGCACCTGCGTGTCGGCCTGCCCCTACGAGGCGCCCCAGCTGAACGAGGACGCCGGCTACTCCATCAAGTGCGACATGTGCCGCGATGAGCTGACGCTCGACCGCAAGCCCGTCTGCGTGATGGCCTGCCCGATGCGCGCCCTGGATTGGGGCGAGCGCGACGAGCTGGTGGCCACTTACGGCGAGGGCCAGATGGAAACCGAGCCGCTGCCCAAGAACGCCACCGGCGCCACTACCATTATCGATCCGCACCCGTCCGCCCAGGCGACGGGCTCTGGAACCGGTTCGGTGATCACCATCGCCGACGAGCTGTAGGCGCGTGTTGCCGGGAGGGTCGCGCGGCGGCCCTCCCAGTTCCGTTGCCGACGCCGGGCGGGAAGCCCCCCCCCTCCCTCTGCTTCCCGTCCGGCGTCGGCGCCCGCCGCGGAATCCGTTGTTCGGGCCCTCCCTACTTCGAAGTGCGAATGGGCAATCGCCCGAAAGGCAGATCGGGGTTGGATTTCGCCTTCTGCGCGTGAAAGTGGCGCTCGATTGCGAAAAGTAAACGGCAACCGCGCTCATTTCGCGTTTTAGGGGGCATTTCCTGGGTTGAATCCTAAGATTCTGGCACTCGATTGCGAAAAGTAGTCACGGGCGTTTACTTTTCGCAATCGAGTGCCACTTTGGGCGGCAAGTATTGAAAAACAGCCGCGACGTCTCATCGTCGCTGACTGAAAGGAACCGCTATGACCGATGCTGTGACCGACACGATGGCTGATGCGATGACCGATGAGGAGTTGCGGGCGGCGCAGGTTGCCCTGAACCTGGCGGCCCACCTGCTGTACGATGAGCCCACCGACGAGGCCCTGGCGGCCTATTTGGAGCCCGGCCTGTTCGAGAGCAGCCCCTTCGGCGAGGACGACGAAGCGGTGCGAGCGGGGCTGACGCTGCTGGACGCCTGGTGCCGCGAGACGGCCGCCGCGGTGGCTGCCGACCCGGCGGCCCTGCACAGCCGCGCGGCCGATCTGCGCAGCGACTGGCTGAACCTGCTCGTGGGCGCCGGCGCGCCGAAGGCTCCCAGCTGGGCCGGCTACTACCTGAACCCCAGCAGCGCCATCTTAGGCGAGAGTGCCCTGGCCGTGCGCGCCCTGTACAAGCGCCACGGTTTCCAGGTTCAGCGCCTGAACCAGGAGCCCGACGATCACCTGGGCCTCATGCTGGCCTTCGCCGCCCAGCTCATTCAACAGCAGTTGGTTGCCCGCGGGGAGGGGGCCGCGGCTGCGGTCGAGAGCACGGTGGCGTGCCAGCGGGAGCTGTTCCAGCATTCCGTGCTGCCGTGGCTGGCCGCCTGGCGCTGGTCGGTGGCGCAGTTCGCGCGCACCGATTTCTATCGCGGCGTGGGCGAGTTGGTGTTCGGCCTTGGGCGCGCCTGGGCCGCCCGCCTCGGGTTCCAATACGTGGATGACGCGGAGAATCCGCGCTTCGTGCTAGCTTCATAGTACACTGGGCCTGCTCTCGCGGTGAGAAGGAGGCCCCCATGATCGAGAAGATAACGGCAGCGAACCTGGACGCTATCGCCAATCCGGTGCTGCGGGATTACGCCCGGCGCTACGTGGATATCGAGGCGGGTTTCCGCGAGGCCGCGGCTGCCTTCGGCGTGCCCTTTGCGGAGCGGGCGGCGGGGGAAGCGGTCGCGCCGGACGGTGTGACCGCGCGACCCGCCGGGACCGCCGCGCAGACCGCCGGGGCCGCAAGTGCCAGCGACGGTGCGGCGCCGACCGTCTCCGCCCCCGCGGGCCTGCGCGTGCTGAACGACGGGAAGAGCCTGGTGGCGAACTGGCAGTCCTCGGCCTGCGAGGTGTGCCGCTTGGGTCTGGGCACCGAGACCTTTGTGATGACCCTGGCCTGTCCGCGACGCTGCTTCTTCTGCTTCAATCCCAATCAGGCCGACTTTGACGATCGCGCCCCGGGTCCGCGCGATGTGGTGGCCCAGCTGGAGGCTCGGGCCGCCCAAGGTGCTCGCTACACGCATCTGGCCCTCACCGGTGGCGAGCCTCTGCTGTATCCCGATGACACCGTGACTTTCTTCCGGCGCGCCAAGGAGCTGTTCCCCGGCGTGCACACGCGCCTGTACACGAGCGGGGCGGGATTGGACGAGAACCTGCTGGCCCGTCTGCGCGCCGTCGGGTTGGATGAGGTGCGCTTCAGCATCAAGACCGACGACGCTCCTAAGGACCGGGAGGCGGTGCTTGGCCTCATCCGCCGCGCTTGCGCGTTCATTCCCGATGTGATGGTGGAGATGCCCGTGATGCCCGACGAGGTGGCGCTCATGAAGGAGCTGCTCGTGCGTCTCGATGGCTTCGGGGTGCGCGGCATCAACCTCTTGGAACTGGGCTTCCCTTTCTTCAACGGCCAGGAGTTCGCCCGCCGCGGCTATCAGTTGAAGGCCGAGCCCTACGGCGTGCTGTACGACTACGCCTACGCCGCCGGGCTGCCGGTGGCTGGCAGCGAGGAGGCCTGCCGCGAACTGCTGGCCTTCGTGCTGGACGAAGGGCTCTCCCTGGGTGCCCACTACTGCTCCATGGAGAATAAGCACACCGGCCAGGTGTTCCAGCAGAACGCGCCCCATGCCGCGACCTATCCGCTGCGCCAGATGTCGCCGCGCGACCATTTCCTGAAGTCGGCGAAGGTGTTCGGAGCCGATCGAGGGCCCGCGCGCGACGCCCTGACGGCCGCCGGCGCTCCCTTCCAAGACGATGGGGACTTCGACTTCACCGAGTTCTCGCTGGTGGCTCTGCCGGCGTTGGAGGCGACGATGCCCTATGCGCCCGTGGCCATCAGCTACGCCATCTGCGAGCCGCGCGAAGGAGAGGTGGTGCTGCGCGAGCTGCGCCTCGACCTGACCACTCCCGCCACCTTCCATGAAGCGGACTGGTGAGCGAAGCGCCTGAAAGTGGCGCGGAATTGCGGAAAGTAAACGCAGCTGACAACTATTCGCAATTCCGCGCCATCCCCGTAAAAGCCGACCTGGGAAAACTTCCCCTACGCCTCCCAGAGAAAGCGGGAGACGTTTACTTTTCGTCGTTTTGTGCCATTTTCGTCCGCTTAAATTTGAAAGTCACCGGTGCCAAGGGGGCTGGCGTCGCGCCCGCGCTCTACTTCAAGCGGAACTTCAGCAGCACGGGGTTGTGGTCGGAATAGGCGAAGTCCAAGTCGACGGTCTCGTAGAAGGTCGGCTCCACGTTGTCCGAGTAGATGAACGTGTCCATTACCCAGCGGTCGTTGGTGCCGTCGTAGGGACGTCCCGCATCGCGACAGGTGCCGGCGTCGGAGAAGCCGGCGATGCCCGTCTCGTCCAGCTTCGCCTTCGATGCCACGGTGAAGCCCTCGGGCACGCCGTCAAAGTCGTAGGGCTTGGCCCAGCTCTCCACCGCGTCGGTGGCGTTGCCGTAGACATCGCCCGACACGCCGATCATGTCGTGGTTGTAGTCGCCCCCGGCGATCACGTAGTTGCCCGCGGCTCGCTCGCGCTTCATGTCCTCGTAGAGGGTGGCGCGCTGGGCGGCCATGATGGAGTCATCGGCCCCGTAGGCCGACAGATGCACGTTGAACAGCACCAGGTCGGCGCCGCTCGAGGTGGGAATGCGACAGATGGAATAGCAGCGGTCCAGGTCGAGGAACTTGCCCAAGCCCTCGGAGATGGGCAGGCTGCGGCGGGTGCCGTCGGCCACGGGATAGGCGGAAAGCGTGACGAGCCCGGCCTTGTTGGCGCCATGGGGCGCGTAGAGCGGCCAGGCGAGAAACGGCGAGTCGTAGTTTTGGCAGAATACCGACCAGAGCGCCGGGTACTGCCGGCGCAGCAGGTCATACTCGTTGATGTGATAGCTGCGGGTGCCGTCGATGTCCACTTCCTGGAACAGGACGAAGGTGGGCGCGAGGGATTTCACCGCCGCAGCCGACCCTTCGATGCTCTTGGTCACCGCTTCGGGGCTGGCGGCCACCGAGCCGGTGCCCCCGTCCATGAAGAAATCGAAGGCCTGGTTGTAGGCACCGAAGCCCAAATTGGCCGAGACCACGGTCATCTCCGGGTTCAGGGTCAGATCGATGGCGGGGGCGCCGCCCTCGTTGGGCGCGGCCGGGGAATCGACGGCCAGGGCGAGATTGTCGTCCAGGCGGTGGTAGCTGACCATCACATAGGCCGCGTAGAGGCCCGCAGCCAGCAGAACGGCAACGAAAAGGGCGACGATGACTTTCAGAATCCTCAGGGCCATGGCTGCTCCGAACATCGAGGCGGGTCGTGGCCCTATTGTACGCTAGATGACCGGCAACAGCGCCAGCAGAACGGGCAGCACCACAAAGGACCCCAAGGTGGTGAGCACGGTGCCCTTGGCCGCCAAGGTGGCGTTGCCGTTGAACTGCTCCACGAAGGTGGGGGTCATGGCGCCCACCGGCATGGCAAACATGATGGTGAAGACCCCGATGAGCAGGGGATTCAGCCCCAGGGCCGTGTAGGCGGCGAACAGCAGGGCCGGCGCGATAAGCTGCTTCAAGATAATGAAGGGGTACAGGCGCAGCTCGCCCACGATGTCCTTGAAATTCGCCTGGGCCATAATCGAGCCCACGACGAGCATGGATACCGGTGAGGTGATGCCGCCGAGCAGCTCCAAAGATTCCTGCACTACGCCGGGCAGCTGGATGCCGGCGAAGAACAGCCCGAGGGCGGCTAAGGACGCGAACATCGACGGGCTGGCGATGGCCTTCCAGGGGATAGCGAACCTCTCGCCCGTGCCGCTGGCCAGAATGGCGAAGCCCACACTGAACAGGAAGACGTTGGCCACCATGACGAAGATGCTGGCGAAGATGACCGAGGGCGCGCCCAGGATGGCGGCGGTCACGGGGATGCCGATAAAGCCGTTGTTGGTGGCCACGGCCATGAACAGGTAGTACTTGCGGTCGGCCTTCGGCACGCGCAGGACGAAGACGATGACGACGCCGCACAAAAGCATGAGAAAGAATTGTGCAGTTGCCAGAGCAAAGGCCCAGGGTATCAGAATGCCCGCCTCGGAGGCATCGAGGCCGTAGACCGAGGCCAGCATCATGCAGGGCAGGGTGACGTTCATCAGCAGCTTCGTCAGCTTTTGGTTCGTGTGCTCATCGAGCATGCCCCGCTTGGCCGAGCCGTAGCCGGCGGCGGCTATGGCAAGCAGGATGATCATCTGGGTAACGGCGCTGGTCACTCCATCCATGGGGTTCCTCTTTCGCATGGGGGGCGCAAAAGCCCTGGTGGTTGCATCGATTTTTCCACGTTGCCCTATTTTGCGGCAGTGATTTTCCATTCAAAGACGATCTTACAGAGGAATTCACTTACATATAGGGGCAAACGATTCGAAATGGGGAATGAAAAGGGGACTTTTGCGCGGCGGGGTATCTTCCCTGGCATTACCCTGGAAAGCAGGGGAGGAGCCGCGCGAGCCGTGAGAGGAGAATGCGCGGGTAAGTTTGGAGGTTATGAAAGAATGAGAACACTCTGTCAACAGCAGATGGCAATTCGGTAACAGAGCGCTGACGTAACGGCGGCATTTTTTGTGCAGACGTATAGTCAATATAGAGCATCAAAACAATTTGCCTGTTCGCGCGATCCGTGCGGGCTGACGTTTTCTGTTCTGGGCACGTTGGCGATAAAGGAGGGACCATGCAGTCAGTACGGAAGAACGCACGGGGTGTGACGACCCGCGAGGTCCTTCGGAGCAACGATACGGCCAAGCGCAGTGCCGAGATCGTGGTGGCGGCGCGCGAACTGTACGAGGAGAAGGGCCTTGCCCACACGTCCATCCAGGACATCACCAACCACGTGGGCGTGACGCGCTCGCTGTTCTACCACTATTTCCAGAACAAGGAAGAGGTCACCTCGGCGGTGCTCGACCAGTACATTACCGACTTCATCGAGGCGATGCAGCATTGGCACGAGAGCCAGGCGGTGCAGGAGACCGATGAATCGCTGCATTCCATGGTGAAGATCATGCGCATGGTGCTGTTCGAGAAGAACACCTTCCGTATGGCGCTGTCGACTCAGGAGAACGCCGCGCTGTACCTGGATTTTCTGAACCGGTTCGCCGCCCAGGGCGCCGAGTTCATGGTGGCGCACCCCCTGACGACTCCCACGAAGTACAGCGAGCAGTCCGATCACCTCTACGAGACGTTCTACGTGCTGATCGTGGGCCTGGTGAGCTACCTGCGCTCGCACCCCGACGCGGACGATGACGTGCTCATCGACGTCGTGTCGCGCATGCTGCACATCGAACAGGTCGCATAGGGAAGGCGGCTGCGCGGGGGCTGCGGGTTCGACTGACCTGACGGGCGGTCTCTAGGTTGCCCGAGCTTCCGCGGCCTTTCGGGGTGTGGCGAATCAGTTACGTTTCCCGGTCTGCTGCTTACGTCCCTGTGGGACGGGTATCATCTTCCTGTAAGGTACGGCCCGGCCTGCGCGGCGGGGCCTTTCCCCGTGAAGATGCAAGGAGAAGTGCGCTGTGGACATTAAGCGCGTGCTGGCCAGTGCCCCCCGCGACCATGACTTGGGCCCCGAGCGGCCTCTGCTCACGCCGTGGGGCGAATCGCTGCACCCGCTGGCCGTGCGCCAAGAGCATCCCCATCCCCAATTCGTGCGCGACCGCTTCGTCATGCTGAACGGCTGGTGGGACTACGCCATCATGCCCATGGGGACGGGTCGCACCGTGCGGCCGCCCGACGAGTTCGACGGCCGCATTCTCGTGCCCTTCTCGCCCGAGTCGGTGCTGTCCTGCGTGGGCCGCCAGTTGGGTCCCGATGAGCTGCTGTGGTACGTGCGCCGCGTCGCTCGACCGCCGCTGCGCCCGCACGAGCGCTGCCTGCTCCATTTCGAGGCCGTGGACTTCGCCTGCGCCTGCTGCGTGAACGGCCAGGTGGTGGGCACGCACCGCGGCGGCTACCTCCCCTTCGTCTTCGATATCACCGAGGCGGTGACCAAGGTGGACGGCGAGGATACGCTGGATGCGGGCGAGCATGCCGAGATCGTCATTGCCCTGTGCGTGTGGGACCCGAGCGATACGGGCACGCAGCTGCGCGGCAAGCAGAAGCTGAAGCGGGGCGGCATCTGGTACACGGCCCAGAGCGGTATCTGGCAGCCGGTGTGGATGGAAGTGGTGCCCGAGCGCCATATCGAGGCGCTGCGTCTTCTGCCCGATGCCGAGACTGCCGAGCTGGCGGTCGATGTGGACGTGTGCGGCACCGAGGGGTTGCTGCGCCTGTACGTGTCCGATGCGGCTGGCGTGCCCGTGGCGGCGGCGTCGGCGCCGGCAGAGGAGGGCGCGGTGCCGGTGACGTCCCGCGGAGCCGAGGAAGACGAGCGTCGCCGCCGGGTGCGCGTGACGGTGCCCATCCCCAAGCTGCGCCGGTGGAGCCTCGAAGACCCCTACCTGTACAACCTCACGCTGCGCTTCGGCACCGATGTCGTCTACAGCTACACCGCTTTCCGCACCGTGGCCGTGCGCCCCGACGGGGCCGGCCGCTTCCGCTTCTTCCTGAACGGCGAGCCGCTGCTGCTGCGTGGCGTGCTGGATCAGGGCTACTGGTCCGACGGGCTCATGACCGCCCCGGCCGACGACGCCCTGGCCTTCGATATCGTTGCCATGAAGAACGCCGGCTTCAACATGCTGCGCAAGCACCTGAAGGTGGAGGCCGACCGCTGGTACTACCACTGCGATCGCTTGGGCATGTTGGTGTGGCAGGACATGGTGAGCGGCGGCGGCGCCTACGGCACGTGGGAGACGAGCTTCCAGCCCACGCTGTGGCGGCGCAGCTGGGACAACTACAGCGATACCGACATCGCCCACCAGGAGAAGCTGGGCGCTGGCGACGAGAGCTATCGCAACCACTGGCGCGAGAGCTGCCGCGCCACGGTGGAGTATCTGGGCAACCATCCGTCGGTGGTGAGCTGGGTGCTGTTCAACGAGGGCTGGGGGCAGTTCGATGCCGCATCGGCGGCCCAGATGGTGCACGAGCTGGATCCCACCCGGCCCATCGACGCTGTGAGCGGGTGGTACGACCAGCACAGCGGCGACTTTCTCAGCGTGCACAACTACTTCCGGCCCCTGAAAGTGTACCGCGATCGCGTCCGCGACCTGCAAGGCTATGCGGCCGAGCACGGAGGCCGGGCTTTCGTGATCTCGGAATTCGGCGGCGTCACCTTTCGCGTGCCGGGCCACAGCGCCTTCGAGGGCAGCTACGGCTACGATCGCTTCGAGGACGTGGCGGCCTGGCGCGGGGCGGTGCGATCTGCTCTGGCCCAGGCGACGGCTTTGGCCACCGATGGCCTGGCCGGGTTCGTGTATACCCAGCTGTCGGACGTGGAGGAGGAGGTCAACGGCATCCTCACCTACGATCGGCGGGTGAACAAGCTGGAAGACGATGAAGAGATGTGGGGAGAGGGGACCCTATGAGGGACGAGGCGGCCGCCCGCGTTCACCTGAGCGCGCTGTTTCGCGCGGCATTCGGACGATCTGCGGATGAGGGGGCGGAGCGCACCGTGCTGGCCTCGGCGCCGGGGCGTCTGGAAGTGGCCGGCAACCATGTGGATCATCAGGGCGGTCGGGTGATCTCGGCTGCCATTGGCGAGCGCACGTGGGGTTTGGCGGCGCCGAACGATGGCGGGCGCATCCGCGTGGTCATGGAGGGCTTCGGGGCCGATGAGATCGATCTGGCCGAGGAGGGCTGGGATGCCCCGCGCCCGGCCGACGCGCTAAGTTCGGGGGCACTCGTGCGCGGCATGGCGGCCCGGTTCGCCCGCGATGGGGGAGCGCTGGCAGGTTTCGATATGGTGACGTGCTCTGATGTGCCGCCGGGCTGCGGGCTGTCGTCGTCGGCTGCCTTCGAGGTGATGGTGGGGGCGTGCCTGGCGGGGCTGTTCGGCGGGGGAGCGTGGTCGGGCGCGGGCGCGGCCGGCTCGGTGCCTGCGGGCGCGGCCGGCTCGGTGCCTGCGGGCGCGGACGGCGAGGGGGCGGTGGCTGTGGACCCGGTGGCCCTGGCGCTGGCGGCTACAACGGTGGAGCAGCGCTATTTCGGCAAGCCCTGCGGCGCCCAGGATCAGCTGGCCAGCGCCTGCGGCGGCGTGGTCGCCATCGACTTCGGGCCCGCGGTGCCCGCGGTGGAAGCGGTGCGCCTGGATGCGGCGGCCTGGGGCTTTGGCATCGTGCTCATCGATAGCCGACAGGACCATTCCCAGCACAACGACGAGTTCGCCGCCATTCCCGCCGACATGGGCCGGGTGGCGCGCCTGCTCGGGGTGGACCGTTTGGGCGACGGCTCGGTGGACGAACTGCTGGACCGGCTCGGCGCCGTGCGCGCGACCCTGGGCGACCAGTGCGCCCTGCGGGCACTGCACTACTACGACGAGGTGGCGCGCGTGAACGCCCAGCGCGTGGCCTTGGAGCGCGATGACTTCGCGGCCTTTCTCGGGCTCGTGCGCGCATCGGGGGTCTCCTCGGCCCAGTTCCTGCAGAACGTGTCGCTGAGGGGGCCCGGTACCGAGGGCTGCCAGCCGGCCATGCTCATCCAGGGGCTCTGCGCCCACTGGCTTGGCGATCGGGGCGCGTGGCGCATCCATGGTGGCGGCTTCGGCGGCGCTGTGCTGGCGTTCGTGCCCCTTGGCGAAGTGGACGATTTCGTGGCGGCCATGGACGCGGCGCTCGGCTACGAGGCCTGTCGCACGGTGGTCGTCGGCGGCGCCGGCGCTTGGGCGCGCCGCCTGTCATGAGCAAGCCTCAAGTCTTGGCCTGGGCGGCCGACAGCCCCGCAGGCCCGCTGGACATCACCATCAACCTCGCCAAGCCCGAGAAGGACCCCCGGGACATTGCCCAAGCTGCAGAGCCTGGCAGCGCGACGGGAGCTGGGGGCGATTGCGTTCTTTGCTGGCAGCGCGCTGCCGATGGGAGCCTTACTTGTGCCGGGGCCGGCGGGGGAGCAGTACAGCCGGTGCGCCTGGGCGATGAGGAATGGGCCTGGTGGTTCTCGCCCTATGGATACTTCCCCGAGCACGTGATCGTGTCGGCTCCTGTTCACCGGCCCATGGCCATCGATCGCGAAACGATAGGCCGGCTGATCGACTTCGCGGATGCGTACCCGCAGTGGTTCATCGGCTCCAATGCCGATCTGCCCATCGTGGGCGGCTCTCTTTTGGCCCACGACCATTTCCAGGGCGGCGGCTATCGCTTCCCCCTGATGAAGGCCCCGGTGCGCCGGCACTTTGCCCTGCCGGGGCTGGAAGGGGTGCAGGCCGGTGTCGTGCGCTGGCCGGCATCGGTGGTGCGCCTGCGCGCGCCCGGCCGCGGGGCGCTGCTGGAAGCGGCGGGGCGTGTGCTGGAAGCCTGGCGCACCTTCGTCTGGGAGCCGTCTGGCATTCGTCCCTGGACCGACGAGCCTGGGGACGCCGGGCCGTCCGAGCGCCGTTATCACAACACGGCAAATCCCATCCTGTGGCGCGAGGGCGACGACTACGTGATGGATCTCGTGCTGCGCAACAACCGCACAACGCTGGAGCACCCTTGCGGTCTCTTCCACGTGCCCGAGCGCCTCTTCCACATCAAGAAGGAGAACATCGGCCTCATCGAGATCATGGGCCGCGCCATTTTGCCGGGCCGCTTGGCCGCCGAGCTGCCCGAGGTGCGCCCGGTGTGCGATGCCGCCTACTACGAGATCTTGCGGGCCGCGGGCGTCTTCAAGGACGACGAGCGCGGCCGCGCCGGCTGGGCCGCCTTCATCGCGACCCTATAAGGCCGGGGTTCCCAAACGACCCCTTCGCAGTCCCCGTAGGGGCGGGCTTCAGCCCGTCCCGCCCAGCGTGGCCGGCCGTCCGCCCTTCTACGCTAGGCGGGCTTGGCCGCCTTGGGTGTGGCGGGTCACTTCGAAGCGCTCGAGTTGGGCTTTTTCGTTGGGGCTGATACCGGCCTTCATCTTGGCGATGGCCACCTGGTCCATGACGGTTTCCACGCCTTCCAAGTCGGGCAGCAGCAGGCCGCGCTTGAAGCCGTGGGTGACGATGACGCCGTAACGGCGCGGGTCCAGCTGCTCGAGCGAATCTACGGGCTCCGGATCGCCGAGCACGTCCACCGAGTAGGACAGGTAGTTCAGCTCGTCGGGAGTGACCGGGGTAAAGCGCGGGTCGTCGGTGGCTGCGGCCACGGCGTTTGCGATCACCTCTTCGCCCAGGCTTTCCCGTACCGGCGCGATAGTGCCGATGCATCCGCGCAGGCCCCCGTGCTCATGCAGGCTGACGAAGGCTCCGGCGCGCCGACCGGTCAACTCGTCGGGCAAGTCGGGCGGCAGCGGCAGCATCTTGCCCGTGGACACCATGAACTCCACGCTCGCCCGCGCCAGAGCCACGATGGGATCCACCGGCGAGCAGGCGCCGCGCGCGTGGGCTCCGCGCACCTCGGCCTCCACTTCCTCCTCGGTGGAGGCAGGTCCGCACTCCACTTCGAAGGCCGCCACGGCGTAGCCCACCCCGAAGGGTCCCTCGTAGCTGAGCAGCTCGGGCGTGAAGGGCAGACCTTCCAGAGCGCCGGCCATAATCTCGAAAGAGCGCAGGCCGCACTCGGCGGCGCTCTCGCACAACTCGGCGTCCAGGCGGCTCAACGCGCGCAGCTGGCCGTGGGCGAACAGATCGGTTACGGCGCGGTCGAAGGCGGGCCCGGCGGCATCGAAGCCGTAGGGGCCATCTTCGGTCAGCTTGTGGGACAAGTCCCCGCTCGCGATCAGCACCGCGCGGCGTCCCAGGTCTTCGGCGGCCCGGGTGATGGATAGCCCCAAGAACTCGTGGTCGGAATCGGACAGGGCCGATAGCCCGATGCGCACCACGGCCACCGAGGACAGGTCGATGTGTCGACTCAGGAAATGCAGCGGCACGTAGGTGGCGTGGTCGATCTCCTCGTGGCGCGAGGGCGCGCCGGCGGTGGGAATGCTGCGTCGCTTCAAGCGGTCGGCCACGGCCTGGGCGAAGGCCAGGTCGGTATGGATGGCGATGCGCTCGTCGGGATGTCCGAAGGCGGCCAGACTGCCCTCTTCGGTGGGGGCGTCGGCGATGAAGAAGCCGTCGCGGTACAGCGGCGCGTGGGGCGAGGCGATCACCACGACGTCGGGCGCGTGCTCGGCGACGCGGCGGGCCACCTCCTCGTAGGCGGCGATGGTATCCGCGATGCGCGCTTCTTGGCCGGCGCCCACGGCGGGAACGATCAGCGGCGGATGGGGAACGGCGTATGCGGCAAGAAGGCCCATGGCACACCTTCCTTCGAAGAATCTTGACGGATGAGGTCAGGTTCATGGTGACCGAAGCGCCGCCGCCCCGCGGTCACGGCGGCTAAGTGTCACGGGATTGTTAGCCCATCTTCTTCCGTGACCACATAAGAAACGGGGCGGTCGAAGGGCTCCAGCGCCCTATGGTCGGCCAGGCTTTCGATGCGCTGGCGAGCACGGATGAGCCCTATGGCGCGGCCGGGGAACGCGGCGAGGAAGCGGTCGTAGAAGCCGCCTCCGTAGCCGAGGCGGAAACCCGCATCGTCGAAGAGCAGTCCGGGCACGAGGGCCAGGGCGGTCGGGGGCAGCGCGGCGGCATCGATGAGAGTTGAGGGATCGTCGGCGGGCTCGGGGATGCCGCCGTAGCCCGGAGCGACATCGGTCAGCGCGGCAATGCGGTGCCAATCCATGAGGCCGCCGCGCCGGCAGCGGGGCAGCGCCACGGTTTTCCCCGCCTCCAGGGCCGTGCTGATGATGGCACGGGTGTCCACCTCGGTGCCCACGGCGTAGTAGGCCATCACCGCGGGCGCCTCGGCGAAGGCAGCGCTGGCCACGATGCGGCTGGCGATCGCCCGGTCGGCGTCGGTGCGGTAGGCGGCGTCCAGCTGGTCGCGATACGCCCGCGCGGCGGCGCGCAGGGGCCGCTTCTCGTATGTCCCGTTCAAGTCCATGGATGCATCATAGACTGCGCCCGCGACAAACGGCCAGGCAACGGTCGGATTCGCCAAGACAACAAAACCGGAACGTGCCGCCGCGCGTCGGAAGCCGCCCCTCACAATGGGCGGGTCCGCTCAGTTTCCCAGCAAAGGAGCAACCATGATCGAGATATTGAACGAGGGGAATTTCCCCGAGAAGGTGCTGCAGGCCCCGCATAAGGTGCTCGTGGAGTTCTTCGCCGCGTGGTGTCCGCACTGCCAGCGCATGATGCCGATCATCGACGACGTGGCTGACGCTGCGGCCGGGCGTGTGGCCGTGTACCAGGTGGATATCGACCAGTCGCCCAACTTGGCCGGTACCTACGCGCCCGACGGTTTCCCCACTTTCGCGCTGTTCGAAGGCGGCTCCGAGGTGGAAAGCCTCGTGGGCGAGCAGTCCAAGCAGCGTCTGCTGGAGCTAGTGGCCTAGGGGGTTTCCGTCGCCGATGCCGTTCGCGGCCCCGCCCTTGACTTGAAGTTGACTCCAGGTTTTACTCTCTCACCGATATGGAGATGAGAGAGGAGATCGACATGACCGCATCCTACGAGGGCGTGGGCAAGCTCGGCTTCGGGGCCATGCGCCTGCCCCTGACCGACCCCGATGACGCGACCGCCATCGACATCGAGCAGGTCAAGGCCATGGTGGACGAGTTCATCGCCCGAGGCGGCACCTATGTGGACACCGCCTTCGTCTACCATAATGGCTGCTCGGAGCCGGCCCTGCGCCAAGCGCTCGTGGAGCGCTACCCGCGCGAGGCCTTCACCCTGGCCACGAAGTGTCTGGCCTGGGCCTGCGCGAGCAAAGAGGAGGCCCAGGCATGCCTGCTCACCTCCCTGGAACGGCTGGGCGTGGACTACATCGACTTCTACCTGCTGCACAACGTGGGTGGTGCGCGCACGGCCAAGTTCGACGAGTACGACATGTGGAACTACGTGGCCGACGCGAAGGAGCGCGGGCTCGTGCGCCACATCGGCTTTTCCATCCACGACGGCGCCGACGTGCTCGACGAGCTGCTCACGGCGCACCCGAACATGGACTTCGTGCAGCTGCAGGTGAACTACCTCGACTGGGATGATCCGGTGACCGAGTCGGCCCGCTGCATGGAGGTGGCGGCCAAGCACGGCGTGCCCGTCATCGTCATGGAGCCGGTGCGCGGCGGCCGTTTGGCGAACCTGCCCGAGCGCGGCGCGGCGGTACTGGCCGAGGCCGATCCGGAGGCCAGCCAGGCTTCCTGGGCCTACCGCTTCTGTCTCGACCTGCCCGGGGTGCTCACGGTGCTGGCCGGTGCCTCCAACCTTGAGCAGATGCAGGACAACATGGTCACCTTCCAAACGCATCAGCCGCTGACCGAGGCGGAGCGGGCAGCCATCGACGGCGCCATCGCCGCCCTGCGCTCGGTGGACCTCGTCCCGTGCACCAATTGCGGCTACTGCGTGAAAGACTGCCCCGAGGGCGTGAAGATCCCCGTGGCCCTGAACCTGCTGAACCTGGAGCGGCAGACCGAGGACCGCGCGTTTGCCAAGGGGCTGTACTCCTGGCAGGCCGCCGAGGGCCCCGCGTCCAAGTGCATCCAGTGCGGCACCTGCGAAGCCATGTGCCCCCAGTCCATTCCCATCATCGACCACCTCGCCGAAGCCGTGGAGCACTTCGAGGGGTAGGCGATGTGCGGCGGGTGAGGGCGGCTTGCGGCCTCACCCGCCGTCTGCCTTACCGGGTTTGCTTGCCCTAAAGCGACGCGGTTGCGAGAACGTCTGCGAGAATTGCTGTGGGGAAGTTTGTTGTGGTGGGATTAAGGTGGGCCCGCCCTTCTCGAGGGCGCACTTTTGGCGGAGTTCGCGGTGGCCCGCGCTACCTCTGGCTTCCGAAAGGGATTGATTTTGTATGGGATTTCGAGTTATGAGCGTCTGAACCCCGCGCGGAGAAATGCCGCTCGAAGTATCGTTCCAAAAAATGCCAGGTCAGATCGGTGCGCTGGTTGGAGATTCTTACGAACTTCTGGTCGAGCGACTTCCGAGACGCTCATAGCTCGAAATCCCATACACTTTTTCGCCCGCTCGCCGGCAGGGGCATTAACACTTTCGCTGGACTTCAGGAATTGCGACGCTCTGAGACATACCCGAACGACTACAGCGCCTTGTGCTGCGCTGTGGCGAAGGCTGCTTCGACTCGATTCCTTTTGGATGACCCGATACTAGTCAGATATAGAAAACTATCTATCGCAATTCAATGCAATTAGCCCACCCAGCTCACAAACGCCACGAGCACGGGGATGCTCACCAGGGCCAGTACGGTGGTGACGAAGGTGCCCTGGGCCATGACGCGGGAGTTGCCGCCGTACTGGTAGCAGAGCATGGTGCCGTTGGTGGCCACGGGCATCCCCGAGATGACGATGCAGATGGACAGCAACAGTCCCGCGGGCACGAACCAGTGAAACACAGCCCAGATGATGACCGGGGTGACCAGCAGACGAAAGGCGGCGCAAGCCCACAGGCGCGGGCCGCCCAGAAGATCACGTACGGGCATATTCGCCAGAGACGATCCGATGATAAGCAGCGCCGCCGGGGTCGTGATGGATCCGAGATTGCTCAGGGCGTCGCCCAGGATGGGAGCGTGGTGGATGCCCGCCAGCGTGAGCGCCATGGCCGCCACACAGGAGAGCATCACCGGTGTGACAAAGGTGCGCCAGCTGGTCTGCACCTTCACATCTCCGTCGGTGTCCTGGGTGAGGAACCATGCGCCCACGGTGAACACGAAGAAGTTGAACGGCAGGTTGAACACGGCGGCGTAGATAAGCGCCTCGGGCCCGAAGATGGCCGACAGCACCGGATAGCCGATGAAGCCCACGTTGCCGAAGCAGAGCATGAAGCGGTACACGCCGCGGTGCCCGTCGGGAATGCGCAGGATCGTCGTGAACCCGTAGGCGACGGCCAGCAGCACGCCGTAGCTGGCGCAGGACAGGGCCAGGGTGACGAGGATTTCCTCGCGGGGCGGCAGGGCATCGGCGGTCAGCACCGATCCCAGGATCATGCCCGGCAGTGCCAGGTTGATCACGAGGCGCGACAGCATGCGATCGAACTGATCGTTCATGAACCGCGCCTTCTTCGCCCCGTAGCCGACGCCGACGATGGCAAACAAGGTCACCATCTCTTTGAATATGCTGACGATTCCCGCTTCCATGCCGTCCTTCTCCGTGTTGCGTTCCGCTTTTGCTTTCATTTTCGACAAAAAGCACGTTTGAGCGAGCCGAGGAGCGAACTTTCGCTCGCTATCGGCGCATTTTGCCCGCCTTTTAGTCGAAGAGAGGCGGCCACAATGCCGAATGGGCGGCTTCAGGCTCGCTCAAACGTGCTTTTTGTCGAAAAAATGCCCGGCGCGGTGACGGAAGGGGTGCATAAGTATACTGACACGGTCATTGCCGCATGATCGCACCGCCGCTCGGGTTCGGCGCTGAGGATCCGAGCTTGGGTGCGCCGCGTTCTCGTTCGCCCATATTGCAGCGTCCCGTGTTCCCGTTGAAAGGAAGTCTCCATGTTCACTATCGGTTGCCATTTGTCGTCCGCCAAGGGGTATTTGAAGATGGCCGAGGATGCCGCATCCATCGACGGGAACACCTTCCAGTTCTTCACGCGCAACCCGCGGGGCGGCCGTGCCAAGGCTATCGACCCGGCCGATGTGGCGGCCTTCCACGCCTTTGCGGCCGACCACGGCATCACGCGCTTTCTCGCTCACGCGCCCTACACCATGAACCCGGCGGCGGCCAAGCCCGAGACGCGCCAGTTCGCCATCGAGCTGTTGACCGACGACCTCATGCGCATGGAGAACACCCCCGGCCAGCTGTACAACATGCATCCGGGCTGTCATGTGGGCCAGGGCGCAGAGGCGGGCATCGCCCTTATTGCCGATGCTCTGAACCAGGTGCTTGCCCCCGACCAGTCCACCACGCTTCTACTGGAGACCATGGCCGGCAAGGGCACGGAAGTGGGCGGCCGCTTCGAGGAGCTGGCCGCCATCATCGATGGGGTGGAGCTTTCCGACAAGGTGGGCGTGTGCCTGGACACGTGCCATGTGTGGGATGGGGGCTACGACATCGTCGGCAATTTGGACGGCGTGCTGGAGGAGTTCGACCGCGTGATCGGCCTCGATCGCCTACATGCCATCCACCTGAACGACTCCAAGAACCCGCTCGGTGCCCATAAGGATCGCCATGCCCCCATCGGCGAGGGGCATATCGGCTTCGAGGCTCTTTCCGCGGTGACGAATCATCCCGCGCTGCGCGATCTGCCCTTCTTCCTGGAAACGCCCCAGGACGATCTTGCCGGCTGGGGCGCCGAGATCGCCGCCTTGCGCGCGGCGCGCCGTTAGATCACAAAGAAATACACGCTGAAGAACTGCAGGATGCTGGCTGCCAGCACGAACAGGTGGAAGATGGAGTGCAGGTAGCGCACCTTCTTGAAGATGTAGAACACCGCGCCCACGGTGTAGCTGATGCCGCCTGCGGCCAGAAGCCAGAAGCCCACGGGGTGCAGCTGGGCGTACAAGGTGGGCAGGAAGAATACGATGGACCAGCCTAGGGCCACGTAGAGCACCGAGGAGATCCAGCGGGGGCGGTAGGTCCAGAAGGCCTCGCAGGCGATGCCGATGAGGGACACCGCCCACACGAATACGGCGAGCCATAGACCACCCACATGGCCCAGCGTAATGAGGCAGTAGGGGGTATAGGTGCCAGCGATGAGCAGGTAGATGCCCGCGTGATCGAGCACCTTGAACACGCGCTTGGCCGCATCGGCCGCCAGGGCGTGGTACAGGGTGGACATGAGGTACTCTACCAGCTGGGCGATGCCGTAGACCAGCGCCGCGGCCAGAAGGATGCCGCCGCCGTCGGCCACCGACTTCACGATGAGCACCACCAGCGCCGCCACGGCTAGGCCCGCGCCCACACCGTGGGTCACCGCGTTGAAGATCTCCTCGCCCAAAGTGTACTCGCGCGCGGGCTTCTTGCCGGAGCGGCGGATGAGCTCCTTGATTTCGGGGGAAACCTTGGCCGCAGCGGCGGCGGCATCGGGGGAGAGTTCGGGGTGTTGAAGGGCGATAGCGGGCATGGGGAGCTCCTTCGGCCGGGGGTGTCCCCGCATCATAGACTACCAGGTCGGTTTTCGCGGTGACGATTGGTAAACCGCAGGGGAAAGGCAGCTTCGCCGCTCGTTCGCGGGGTTGATGGCTGGATTGATCGTAGCTGGGATCCATTTCCGTTCAGCATATTGAAAACAGGGGGTCTACGGGGGGGAATGCTGCCAAAATACCCCCTTTGGGGTTAGGTGGTTTCCCTGCTTGGGGGGATACGCTGCAGGCGTGGCGAGCCTATGCTGAGAGCCAGTTTCAGCCCTTGTCGTCTGCGCGACGGGAGGGGATGGGAGAGACAATGGTCTACAAGGAGGAAACCATGGAGAAAACGATGGGCGAAGGCGTATCGCGCCGCAATTTCTTAAAGGGAGCTGGTTTGGCGGGCGCTGCGGCTCTGGCGGCGGGGGTTGCCAGCGGGTGCTCCCCGCAGGGCAATGGCGAAAAGTCGTTGGGCGCCACCGGCGACGCGGGCGCGGCTGCCAGCACCGGTGCGGCCACGCCTGGCTATGCGACGACCGAGGACTGGTTGGGTGCCGCTCCCCAGATCTCCGATGACGAGATCGTCGAGGTCATCGAGTGCGACGTCGTGGTGTGCGGTGGTGGTCACGCGGGTATCCAGGCGGCTCTAGCCGCAGCCGAGGGCGGCGCGAAGGTGGCTGTCATCGAGCAGTCGCCCGAGGACAGTCGCAAGGTGAAGGGCGAGGACATCGGACACGTGAATTCCCAGTTCCTCATCGAGCGCGGGTTCGGGCCCTATAACGAGGGCGAGATCGTGCAGGAGTTCTGCCTGCGCGCCGGTGGTCGTGTGAACACCGAGGTTATTCGCAAGTTCGTGGCGAATTCCGGCGAGATGTTCGACCATGCAGCCTCGCTGGTGAACTGGCCCGACGATCGCATCAAGCTGGTGAGCGAGGCCGACCCGTCCATCAGCCCCCTCGATGACAGCATGATCTGCATTCACCAGAGCGGCCTTGCCCTGGATGGCGCGGTGGACTATCCGCTGTATCGCGGCGGCTTCAAGACCTGGCCCTGCGTGGTGCAGTTCATGGGCCCCATCCAGCATGCGCCCGTGGACGGCGTGGCTGCCCTGTCGCGTTTGGACGAGTTCCAGCAGTTCTCCATTCTGGAGGGCAAGGACCTCGGCGTCACGTGGTACTGCGGCGAGAAGGCCACGGTGCTCACCCAGGATGAGGGCGGTGCGGTGACCGGTGTCATCTCCGAGCGTTCCGACGGCTACGCTAAGTACGTGGCCAGCAAGGGCGTCATCCTGTGCACCGGCGACTTTGCGGCCAACACCGATATGACGTGGAACCTGCTGACGGAATACCGCGAGCATAACGAGCGCATGGGCATGGATGCCTCGTCGCTGCAGGGCCAGTCCGACTGCATGGGCGAGGGCCACAAGATGGGCTGCTGGGCCGGCGGCTTCATTGAGGCCGGCCCGCGCGGTGCCATGAGCTTCGGCGGGGGCGCCTCGGGCCCCTGGGGATCGAGCCCCTTCCTGTGGCTGAACTCCCAGGGCGAGCGTTTCATGAACGAGGCGGCTGTCTGCGACTCCATGGCCATTGCCGTGCGCCAGCCCTTCGGTGGTTTCACCTTGGTCACCGATGCCAACTACGAGGAAACGCTGAAGAACTCCTCGCTCGACCATGGTTGTGCCAACTTTGGCCGCCCCGATTACTACACCGAGCTGGTGGAGGATATGCAGGCTGTTCCCGTGGACGATCCGGCGGGCGGCACGGTGCGCATGTGCACCGTGGCCGAGCGCATGCCCTCCCAGGTGTTTGCCGCCAGCACGTTGGACGGCCTGGCTGATATGCTCGGCTATACGGGCGAGACCAAGGAGGCCTTCCTGGCCAGCATCGAGCGCTATAACGAACTGTGCCACGCCGGCGAGGATAGCGATTTCGGCAAGGACGCGGTACTGATGACCCCCATCGAGAATCCCCCGTTCTATGGCTGCGGCAATGCCGCGGCCGAGGGCTTCGGCGCCAACAAGCGCACCATGGGCGTGAGCCTGGTCACGCTGACCGGCCTTGAGACCAACGGCGATTTGCAGGTGGTGAACCAGAACTACGAGCCCATTCCCGGTCTGTACGCCGCAGGCAACACCCTGGGCGGCCGTTACGGCTTGCAGTACACTACGCCCTTCGCCGGCAACTCTATCGGTATGGCCATGACCCATGGCCGTGTGGCCGGCAAGCTGATCACCGGCCAGGAAGTGCTGTAGCTCGCTGAATGCTCTTTCGGCGAAGGCGCCAGGTTTCGCGCCCTCGCATTCTCTTCTGGGCCCCGCCCTGAACCGGCCTCCCTCCCTCCGGTTCGGGGCGGGGCCATGTAGCATGAGAGGTGCCCAAGGAGGCAAAAAGGGGTCGAAAACGGGAGTTATGAGCGTCTAGAGGCTGGGAAATCCTCGAGAAATAATGATTTTCATTCAATATGGGGGAAATTGGGGCTCCCGAACGCTCATAACTCCCGTTTTCATGCGGAATCGGCGCGGCTCGTCGGCTGGCGCGCCCAATGGCGGCCAGCGAGAGCGGGGGTTGGGGCTTTCCTAGCGTTGGAACAGATCGAGAAGCTCGGTTCGCGAATGCACACCGAGCTTCTCGTATATATGGCGCACGTGCACTTTCACGGTCTCCTTCGATACATACAGCTCGCCTGCGATGTAGGTGGCGGTGCGCCCGCGAGCAAGCAAGCCGAGCACCTCGCTCTCGCGGGGAGACAGGCCGTGCTGCTCGCTCAACTGCGCACAGCGGGCATCAAGCGGGTCGACTGCGGGGGCTTCGCGGTCCTCGCCGCTGTCCTCGGGCGCTGGTGCGGTGGGCGCGCCCGACCGAGCGCTTCCCCGGGCGAAGGCTACCGTGGCCAGCGCCACGAGGTAGCCGACGAACAAGGTAAGCGACACGGTGGTCTTCGCTAGGTCGCTCAGCAGGGGGCTGGCGAAGATTCCGCCGCCCAGCGCCACGGTGGCAAGAACGATGGAGAGACACCAGCGCCGGGCTGCCGAGGCGCAGTGTTCCTTGTCGGCCTGCAAAGGGCCGGTAAAGGCGTACAGGTACCATCCCGTCAAGGTGGCGAAGAAGGCGAATCCGACACCGGTGAGAACGCCGAGCACCGTGCCGACGACACCGTCGGGCTGCACGGGCGCGAAGCAGGGGATGGAGGGGAGGGCGGCCATGATCGGGCAGAGGGCGGAAAAGATCGTGCGGAGCCGTGACGGTTGCGGCAGGGCGAGGGCGACCAGTCCCAGCATGCCGGAGCAGAGAGCGAAGCCCAGGAAGACGCCGCGCGATATGGTTTCGGCGTGCACGAAGCCGTCGGCAGGATGGGGCGTGCCGCAGGTGAAGCCGAGCACGACGCAGCAGATGAGGGCACCACCCAGAGGGGGCCACAGCGCCGGCGCGCCGCTGCTATGCGCCGGCGCTGTGGCCTCGTCGTCGCGCCGCCGACTTCGGGCCCTAAGCGTCAAGGCGCAGCCGCCCAGCGGCGTGAGGACGTTCATACCCAGCATGACGGCGGTGCTCGCAAAGGAGAAGCAGGCGATGGCGATGAGGGAGGCCAGGGCAAGGGCCCAGCTGACAGTTGCGAGCACGGCGGTCGGGGCCAGGAAGGCCAAAAGGTCGCGCCATCTGGCGATAAGGGCGATGCCGCCGATGCCATAGGCGATGCCGGCGATGGCGAAGCACAGGCCGAACCCCTCGTTCGGCGCGTTCAGCCCGATGCCCGCGAACAGGACTGCCGCTGCCCACGCCGCTGCTCCCGTCGTGGGGGAGATCAGGGATGTCGGCAGCTTTCTCAGCGTGGTGGCGAGCAGAAGTCCGCTGCCGACAAGCAGGCCGGCACCCACGCCCGCGACCAGTGGCAGAAAGCCCGCGGGCCGATCGAGGGCAATCAGGCAGCCGAGGATAGAGGCGCCTGATGAGAGCAGGGTCGCCGTGGCATTGGTCAGCAGTAATCCCAGGGCCACGACGCCGATCCCGATGGACTGCAGGCGCGGGCTGCCCTCATTCACCATGATCTCCTCTCCGTTGCCCCCGCAGGGCCTTCAGGGCGGCGCGCTTTCTCGCCTGCCTGTCGGCGTAGGCCTGCTTCTCGGCCCGTTTGCGGGCGCGCTCGGCCTCTTCGGCGGCGCGCTCGGCAGCCCGGGCCGCCTTCGCGGCCTCGCGGGCGGCGCGGCGGGCGGCGGCGCGCTCTTCGCGCTCGGCGGCGGCCTCTGCCTCGGAGAAACGGCAGCCGCAGTAGTTCTGGCGGTACATGCCGCCCTCCCGCGAGCGGCGCGTGGCCTCGTCGTAGAAGGGGCGGTAATCCTCGAAGTGGGCCTCAATGCCCGCGCACTCGCAGGCCCGCTCCAATTCCTCCCGGATGATGCGGGTGTACTGGTAGGGGCTCACGGAGAGCGTGGCGCCCAGGGCGTCGAAGCCGTGCTCGGCGGCGTAGCGGGCCGCCTCCGTGAAGCGCAGCCGGTAGCAGGCGCGGCAACGGGCCTCCCGGGCGATGCGGGCTTCGGAGGGGCCGTCGGCTGCGGCCCCGTCGCCTTCCCGGGCCGCCCGGGCCTCGGAGTCGGTCTCGCCTCTCCCGTCGCCCTCCTCGTTGCAGATCACGCCGAACTTGGCTTCGGCCGCGTTTCCGATGCGACCCACCACGGCCTCCCAGGCTTCCGCGTCGTAGGCACCTTCCGCCACCGCCACCTCTTCTTCGGCGGCCCAGGCCCGCAGGGTGGCCAGGCGCCGAGCGTATTCCTCGGCGGGGTGGATGTTCGAGTTCGCGTAGAAGATGACAGGCTCGATGCCCTCCGAGCGCAAAATGCGGACCGGCTCCAAGGAGCACGGTCCGCAACAGGCATGTAGCAGGATGCGCTGCAAGGGTGCCCGGCTCTACTCGGCGGCCAGGGGGCTCGGCGTCGAGTACACGCGGGCGGCGCACTCGCGATCCAGGTCGTAGAGGCCCTTCGGGTCACCGCCGAACAGCTTCATGTTGGTGATCATGGTGTCAGCGTTGTCCTCTTCCTCCATCTGCTCGTCGATGAACCAGCCCAAGAACTTCTGGGCGCGGTAGTCGTGGGCCTCAAGCGCCGCGGCGTAGATGTCGTGGATGAGCGAGGTCACGTACTGCTCGTGCTCCATGGCGGCCTCCAGCGGCTCCAGGAAGTTCGCGAAGGTCACCTCGGGCTGGTCGATGGCCAAAAGGCGCACCTTCTCGCCGTTCTCGTGCAGGTACTTGCGGAAGATCAGCGCGTGGTCGCGCTCCTCGGCGGCCTGGATCTCGAAATAGTTGGCGTAGCCGGACAGGCCCTCCTCCTCGTAGTAGTCGGCGAAGGCGAGATACAGATAGGCGCTGTAGAGCTCCTTGTTGATCTGGTCGTTGATGAGCTCGTAGACCTTGGCGTCCATGAAACGTCCTTTCTCCTTTTCGGCAGTTCTTTCGGCAGCTGCCGTCGATGGGTCCGATTGCGCGCAACAGGATACCCCAAACGCCTTAATCCATGTGAAGATAAGGCGTATTTCAATGAGAAAATCCGTCGTATTTTAACGAATATGCGACCGCTGCATCACAATAGGTGAGATTTTGAGAAGAGGAAGAGAGCCGCATATGCTGCAGCTGAGAGATATTTGCAAATCTTACCGCACGGGCGACTTCACCCAGGTCGCTTTGGACAACGTGTCCATTTCGTTCCGCGACAACGAGTTCGTGGCCATCCTCGGCCCTTCGGGCTCGGGCAAGACCACGCTTTTGAACGTGATGGGCGGCTTGGATCACTACGATTCCGGCAACATGATCGTGGACGGTATCTCCACCCACCAGTACAAGGACCGCGATTGGGACACCTTCCGCAACAACCGCATCGGGTTTGTGTTCCAGAGCTACAACCTCATTCCGCACCAGACCATCCTGCAAAACGTGGAGCTGGCCCTAACGTTGTCGGGCGTGGGCCGCGCCGAGCGCACGCGCCGCGCCAAGGAGGCCCTGGCCTCGGTGGGGCTTGCCGAGCATGTGAACAAGAAGCCGAGCCAGCTGTCGGGCGGCCAGATGCAGCGCGTGGCCATCGCCCGCGCCCTCATCAACGACCCGGAGATCGTGCTGGCCGACGAGCCCACCGGCGCACTCGACTCCAAAACCTCGGTGCAGATCATGGACCTGCTGACCCAGATCGCCAAGGATCGCCTGGTCATCATGGTTACCCACAACCCCGAGCTCGCGGCCCAGTACGCCACGCGCACGGTGAACCTGGCCGACGGCGTCATCCGCTCGGATACCGATCCCTACTTCCCCACGGAAGAGGAGATGCACTTGTCGCGCAAGCCGGTGCGCCGCACGTCCATGAGCTTCCTCACGGCGCTGGCCCTGTCCTTCAACAACCTCATGACCAAGAAGGGCCGCACCATCATGACGGCCTTCGCCGGCTCCATCGGCATCATGGGCATCGCCGCCATTTTGGCTCTGGCCAACGGCGTGGACAACTACATCGAGAAGACCGAGGAGGAGACGCTGTCGGTGTACCCGCTGCAGATCATGTCCACGGGCTTCGACATGAGCGCGCTCATGACCATGTCCACGGGCGGCGACGCCGACGACGCCGGTGATGCCGAAGGCACCGAGGGCGCGGCCGAAGGCGCTGCCGACGCCGCCGATGCCCTGGAGGCCGCCGGCGTGAAGGGCGGCACCTACGGCGACGAGAACGACCCGACCACCCACACCACGGTGCCCGAGACGCGCATGGTCACCGACATGTTCGCCAGCCTGGAGAACAACGATCTGGCCGCGCTGAAGCTGTTCTTCGACGAGGGCGGCAACGGCATCAACGACTACGTGAACTCCATCGAGTACCGCTACAACGTCACCCCGCAGGTCTTCTCCGGCAACACCGAGGAAGAGGTGCGTCAGATCAACCCCGACACCACCTTCGAGGCCTTCGGCATGGGCGGCGGCTCGTCGTCGAACTCGCTCATGTCCACCATGTACAGCACCAACGTGTTCAACGAGATGATGGGCAACTCGTCCATCGTGGAGGACCAGTACGACGTGAAGGCTGGCCGCTGGCCTTCCGCCTACAACGAGTGCGTCATCGTGCTCACGGCCCGCGGCACCCTGCCCGACATCGTCACCTATGCCCTCGGCCTGCGCGACCACGCCACACTGGAGGACATGATCGACCAGTTCATGAACGAGGAAGAGGTTACCCCGCCCGACGACAAGCTGGAATTCACCTACGACGAGCTGATGGCTGTGCCCCTGAAGATGGTGAATGCCGCCGACTTCTACACCTACGACGCCGAGAACAAGGTGTGGGTGGACAAGACCGGCGATACCGAGTACATGCGCTCGCTCGTGAACGCCGGCGAGGACCTGAAGATCGTGGGCGTGGTGCAGCCGAAGCCCGACGCGAAGGCCACGGCGCTGTCCATCGGCATCTACTACACGCCGGAGCTGACGCGCCACATCATCGACGCGGCCAAGGAATCGCCCATCGTGCAGGAGCAGCTGAACTACCCCGACGTGGACGTGTTCAACGGCAAGCAGTTCGCCGCCGAGGACGATGAGGGCTCGTCGGGCTTCAACATGGACTCCCTGTTCAC
Source organism: Adlercreutzia mucosicola DSM 19490 (assembly GCF_000422625.1). Lineage (GTDB taxonomy): Bacteria > Actinomycetota > Coriobacteriia > Coriobacteriales > Eggerthellaceae > Adlercreutzia > Adlercreutzia mucosicola. Next base: position 67,943 of record NZ_AUGK01000009.1, read on the forward strand.
CGTGGACGAGGAGGCGCTGCAGAACGCCTTCAAGTTCGATGAGTCGAAGATCGCTGTGGACACGAGCTCCATCAGCGGAGGTTTGTCCGCCGGCGATCTGCCGGCCGCGCCGTCGCTGGATCCGAGCGCGCTGAACCTGGATCTGTCGTCGGCCTTCAGCGAGGAGGCCATGGGCGAGATGATGGGGGCCGCCATGGCCGGCTACACCCAGGCGCTGGGGAAGGCCTACGCCGACGCCGTGGCCTCGGGCACGCCGCCCGATTTTCAGCAGCTCGCCCAGACCACCCTGGAGACCTACGTGCGCGGAGCCGAGATGCAGGCGATTATGAACCAGTACGCGACCAAGATCGTGGACGCCAACGCCATGCAACAGGAGATGGCCGGCAAGATATCGGCTGCTCTGGAGCAGTCCATGGCCGCCTACATGCAAGAGGCCATGGGCGTTATCGGCGCGAAGACCGAGGCCTCGGTGCAGCAGGTGATGGGCCAGCTGCAGGCGAACATCCCCCTGGCCATGTCGGTGGACACCGCGGCCTTCCAGAACGCCTTCCAAATGAAGATGACCGAGGACGAGCTGCGCGAGCTGATTCTGTCGCTCATGACCGACGGCACGCGCTCGCTGGACGGCAACTTGGCGAAGCTGGGTTACGCCGATCTGGCCAAGCCCTCAGAGATCGAGATCTACCCCGATAACTTCGAGGATAAACAGCAGGTCATCGCCATTCTGGACGATTACAACAACCGCATGGTGGCCTCGGGCCAGGACGACAAGAAGATCTCCTACACCGACTTCGTGGGCACCTTGATGAAATCGGTCACCACCATCGTGGACATGATCAGCTACGTGCTCATCGCGTTCGTGGCCATCTCGCTCGTGGTGTCGTCCATCATGATCGGCATCATCACCTACATCTCGGTGCTCGAGCGCAAGAAGGAGATCGGCATCCTGCGCGCCATCGGCGCGTCGAAGGGCGATATCTCGCGTGTGTTCAACGCCGAGACCATCATCGAGGGATTGGTGGCGGGTCTGATCGGTGTCGGGTTCGTGGCGCTGGTGTGCATCCCGGTGAACGCGCTGGTGTACTCGCTTTTGGATGTGCCCGATGTGGCGCTGCTGCCCTGGGCCGCTGCGGCCATCCTCGTGGGCATCAGCGTGTTCTTGTCGTTCATCGCGGGTCTGTTCCCCGCCATGGCCGCCGCCCGCAAGGACCCGGTGGAGGCACTGCGCTCGGAATAGGGGGCGTAAGGCCGGGGTCCGCGGGAGCGTGAGGGCCGCGGGAGCTTTTTTGGGGCTGCGAGAGTCGCGGAGGCTGCGAGGGCCGCGGGAACCAGGGGAGTCGCGGGAACCAAACCGGGCGTTTGCGACAGGTGTTGGAGGCAAGCGGGCGCAAAAGGCCGGTTTGGTTCCCGCGGGTGTGTCGCAAAGAGGCACTTTGGTTCCCAAGGCCGGCAAAAGGCCTGGTCGATTTCAACCGAAAATGAGCGCAAGGGAACCAAAGTGCCTCTTTGCGACATTTTTTCCAATGGAGATGGCGCAGAAGGCGGCTTTGGTTCCCTCGCTTGGTTCGGGATCTTACTGGTCGTTGCCCACAAGCCCGTTCACGAGGGCCGACACGATGGAGATGACGATGGATGCCACGAAGGCGCTGCCGAAGCTGGCGATGTAGAAGCCGGCGCCGAACAGCCCGTTGGCGAGCCAGGCAGCCAGGTAGAGCAAAAGCGTGTTCACGATGAGGTAGAAGATGCCCAGGGTGAGCACGGTCACCGGAAGCGACAGCACCTGCAGAATCGGCTTGATGGACATGTTCACAAGCGACAGGATGAGCGCGAACAGCGCGATGCCCACCCACGAGGCGCCCCCGCTGATGATCTCGATGCCGGGCACGATCCACACGGCGGCAGCGACAGCGATGGCGGTTACGATCCAGCGAATGATGAAGTTCATAAATGCCTCCTTTTCCAGTGATCCCATTATGTCAAAATGAGAGTATGACGAGAAAACATGACAACAAGCCGAAACGCGCCCGTAGCCACTCCGCCAAGCAGGGGGAGAAGCCGGCCGTCCGCCCTGCAGGGAAAGCCGCCAGCCCCACCGGGAAAGCCGCCCGCGGGGGCGCTCGCGGCGCCGGCAGCCGCCATGGCGCCGGCGGCTCCCGTAGGGGCGAGCTTCAGCCCGCCCGTCAACCGGAGGGCGCCCGTCGCCCCGTCCATCCCTCTTCCGCGCCCGCAACTCCGCGCCCCTGCGCCCTGTGTCCCGCGTTCGGTCGCTGCGGCGGCTGCAGCCAGCTGGACGTTCCCTACGCAAGCCAACTGGCCGCCAAGCAGCAAGTCGTGGCCGACCTGTTCTCTGCGATGGCACCGGTCGAGGCCGTGCAACCCATTCTCGGCATGGACGACCCCTTCCACTACCGCAACAAGGTGATCTCGCCCTACGCCCCAGCGAAGGGGAGGGGAAAGGGGAAGGGGCGGCAGACCCCGGTCAAAGTCGCCCCGAACGGCGCCGGTCGCTCCAAGCCTGTGAAATCCGCCAAGGACGCCGCCAAGCTCGGCCGCGCCGGCATCCTCACGGGCATGTACGAGACGGGCAGCCATCGTCTCATTCCCACCGATACCTGCGCCATCGAAAACGAGGTGGCCAAGCACGTCATCCTGGCCATCCGCGACATCATGGCTCGCTGGGGCATGGAGCCCTACGACGAGGATGCCGGCACCGGTTTCGTGCGTCATGCCGTGGTGCGCGTGGGCCACGAGTCGGGCGAAGTGCTGGTCACGGTGGTCACCAACGGCGATGAGTTCCCCGCATCGAAGGCCTTCTGCCGCGAATTGGCGCGCCGCGTGCCCGCCATCACCACCATCGTGCAGAACGTGAACACGCGGGCCACCAATGTGATCCTCGGCGAGAAGGAGCGCGTGCTGTACGGCCCGGGATTCATCCTGGACACGCTCTGCGGTCTCAGCTTCCGCATCTCGTCGCAGTCGTTCTACCAGGTGAACGCCACCCAAACCGAGGTGCTCTACGACGAGGCCATCCGCCTGGCCGGGCTCACGGGGGCGGAGACGGTCATCGACGCCTACTGCGGTACGGGCACCATCGGGCTGGTAGCCGCCAAGCGGGGAGCCGCTCGCGTCATCGGCGTGGACAGCGTGGCCGCCGCCATCCGCGATGCCGCCAACAACGCTCGCCACAACGGCATCGAGAACGCCGCCTTCGTGGCCCAAGATGCCACGCAGTTCATGAAGGAGCTGGCCGCATCCGATGAGCGTCCCGAGCCGCTGGTGCTGCTCATGGACCCACCGCGGGCCGGCTCCACGCCCGCGTTCCTGGAGGCCGCGGCTGCCCTGGCCCCGGAGCGCATCGTGTACATTTCGTGCAACCCCTGCACCCAGGCCCGCGATGTGCGCCATTTGGTGAAGGCCGGCTACGAGGTGCGGGTGGTGCGCCCCGTTGACATGTTCCCCCATACCGATCACGTGGAATCCATCGTCATGTTGGAGAAGAGATGCGAAAACCTCTCAACAACAGAACTGCGCAGAGGGCCGCGAGGTGGTTCTCGCCAAGCGAGTTCCGGGAGCGTTCGAAACGGCCCCGTGGGCTGTTTCGCCGAGCGAGGACTGTCTGAGGGACTGGGCATTACCCCGCGGTTCGACCCCGAGGAGCCACAACAGTGAAGGAAAGAGAATGACCGATCTCTTAGAAAAGGCGCGGCGAGTCATCGCTGACCACCATCTGGCCACCTCGGACGCGGCCGTGCTGCTCATGGTGTCGGGCGGCTCTGATTCCACGGCGCTCGCCTATCTGGGCGCCGCCCTGCACGAGGCCGGCGCCATCGGGCCGGTGGCCATGCTGCACGTGAACCACCAGCTGCGCGGCGACGATTCCGACGGCGACGAGCGCTTCGTGTCGTCGCTGGCCGAGCTGCTGCACATTCCGTTGTTCATCTGCTCCATCGATATCGCCGCCGAGGCCGCCCGCTCCCGCGAGAACGTGGAGGCGGTGGCTCGGCGCGAGCGCTATCTGGCCGCTAACGAGGCGCTGCGCTCGATGTGCCAGCACGAGGGCTGTCCGCTCTCCGAGGCGCGCATCTTCACGGCGCACACCGCCGACGACCGCATCGAGAACTTCTACATGCGCTCCATTGTGGGCACCGGCCCGGGGGGCTTCCGCTCCATGCGCTACGAGAACGGCCCGGTGGTGCGCCCGCTGTTGGATGCGACCCGCGATGAGCTGCGGGCCTTCCTGGCTGCCCGCGAGGCAGCCGGCGAGCCCTGCGCGTGCGATGCGGTCGGCAACCTCTGGCGCGAGGATGCTACCAACGCCCATACCGACCGCTTTCGTGCCTACGTGCGGCACAAGGTGGTACCGCCGTGCAAGGAGTGGAACGAGGCGCTGCCCGAGGTGCTGGTGCGTTCGATGAACCTCATTGCCGATGAAGACGATATGCTGGAGCAGATGGCTGCTGAGGTGGCCGAGCGCGACAGCGAGTGGGTAGCCGAGGATGACACTTTCGGCATCGACCGCTCCGAGGGGTTCCGCTTGCGTCCGGCCTTCGGCGCCGTGGCGCGTCCCCTGCAGCGCCGGGCCGTGCTTGCCCTCTTGCAGGCCATGCTCGGTCCCGATGCCCGGGTGGACGCTTCCAGTGTGGAGGCGGTGCTCGACGGCTTTGCCGAGGGCAAGCCACGCGGCGGATATGTGACGAACATTCAGCACGATCTGGCCGTGAGCGCCAACAAGCAGGGCGTGCTCGTGGAGCCCATGGCCTACTTCCGCGCCCGCCGCAAACGCGATAAGGAGAAGCCCACCCCGTAGGGCCGCCGCCGTAGGAGGGGGCTTCAGCCCGCCCGGCTACCTGGGTCGATGGGCGGCCTCAAGGCAGCCCCTACGAGATTGCCCCTACGAGGCTGGCTCTACGAGGTCGCTCCGACGCGGCGGTCTCTGCGTGCCGCCTGACTGCCCGTCTGTGGGGCGTCTCCTGCGAAGGCCTTGCAGGGTATGAGATGCTTGCGAACATGTGAAAGGATGTTCTTATGACCGAAGAAGCCAAGCAGCCTGAAGCCGTTGAATCCGATAAGGCGGACAGTGCCGCAGCGGGGGCGCCGGCGCCGGTCTTCGAGGTGGTGCTCGCCAGCGCCAGCCCGCGCCGCCGCGAGCTTTTGGAAGCCGCTGGCGTGAAGTTCATCGTGCACACGCCCGCAACCCCGGTGGACGAGAGCCTGGAGCCCGATTTGGCTGCCAACCCCGAGGAAGCGGCGAAGAAGCTCGCCGAGCGCAAGGCGGGGGCCGTGGTGCAGGAGGTGCTCGCCCAGAACTACACGGGCATGCTCATCGTCATCGGCGCCGACACCATGGTGGTGCTCGACGGGAAGATCTACGGCAAGCCCCGTAGCCTGTCAGACGCGAAGCGCATGCTGCGCGAACTATCTGGGCGTACCCATGAGGTGATCACGGCCGTGTCAGTGTGGATGATCGCTGCTCCCGAGGCAGACAACATCTCGCTGGGCTTCCGCACTTTCGCCGATGTGAGCCGTGTGACCTTCCGCGAGCTGACCGATGAGGAGATCGCCGACTACCTGCGCAAGGGCGAGTCCTTCGACAAGGCCGGAGCCTATGCCATCCAGGGGGAGGGGCGCGCGCTCGTGGATCACTACGACGGCGCCTGGGACACCATCGTCGGCCTGCCCGCCGAGCGCCTCGTCAAGGAATTCCCCGACTTGGTGGCCGCCGAGGCACAGGGCGGGGAAGCTGCCTCGTAGCGGGCCGAAATGAGTGGTAAGCGCTGAAAGTGGCGCTGGATTGCGAAAAGTAAACGGCTGGAGGCGCGCATGCCCCCTCAGCGACTACTTTTCGTTCTTTTGTGCCCATGCATTTCGAAAACGATTTTGAAAAGGCCTGGTCAGAAAGCCATGGGCACACGGGTCGCAGGTGAAGGCTTTCCGTGCCGATTACTTTTCGCTCTTTTGCGCCACTTTGCGGGCAAAATATTTTCCTGCAGTCGGGCGAGTGCGGATACCGGATGCCGCAGAGTGTGTTGGAGGCCGGTTTTGGCGGTCCGCCGTGCACGTGGGCGCGCCATGGCTGACGGGCGGGCCGAAGGTTGCCCTACGGGGAGGGGTGCGGCCCTCTGCGGGCGTTAGGGGGCGGCCCGCCAGGCGAACGAAACAATTGTGTTGCGTTATCGTATGTCGGGTGCGGGGTTGCAGGTCTTTGGTACACTGAACTGCGATCAAGATTCCCCGCGGTAGACGGGGAATGCGAAGCGAGACGCGAGAAAGTAGTTCACGTGCACAACGACATTTCCAAGATCATCTTCTCCGAGCAGGATCTGGCCAATCGCGTTGCCGAGATGGGCGAGGCCATCACGCGCGACTACGTCGAGGTGCCCGGCGGGGTGGTGGTCATCTCCATCCTGCGTGGCGGTGCGGTGTTCACCTGCGACCTTATCCGCCGCATCAACTTGCCTCTGGAGATGGACTTCATGGCCGTGTCCTCCTACGGCAACGGCGTGAAGAGCTCGGGCGTGGTGCGCATTCTGAAGGACCTGAACACCGATATCCGCGGGCGCCATGTCATCATCGCCGAGGACATCATCGATTCGGGCTTCACCCTGCAGTACCTGATGAAGAACTTGCTCTCCCGCGAACCCGCTTCGCTCACCGTCGCTGCGCTCATGCGCAAGGACACGCCGAACCAGGCGGACATCGACTGCCGCTATGTGGGCTTCGAGTGCCCCGACGAGTTCATCGTGGGCTATGGCCTCGATTACGCGGAGCATTATCGCAACCTTCCCTACATCGGCGTGTTGAAGCCCGAGATTTACCAGTAAAGGCAGATAGACACTATGGCAGACAACAACTCAAAGAAGCCGAACCCCTCGTCCTCGTCGCGCACCACCATGGTGATGGTTCTCATCCTGCTGGCCGTGGCGTTCTTCGTGGGCAGCCAATTCATGCGCACCGGCGCCATGGGTGGCACGGTGACCGATCAGCTGATCACCTCCGAGTTCACCCAGGCGGTGGAACAGAACCGCGTGAAGTCGGTGGTGTACTCGGCCGGCGACTACACCGTGTCGGGCACCTACTTCCCGGCCGCTACGGCCGGCGCCGAGGCCGCGAGCGCCTTCAATGGGGCCTTCGACGCGATGAACGCGCTTATGGCCACGGAACAGAACCCCGAGACGGGCAAGGTGCTCTCGGGCGTGGGCACCACCGCCCTGGACCCGGCCACCCTGGGCAAGGAACACAACTACACGTCCACCTACGTGGGCAGCGATTCCCTCGGCGAGCTGTTGGCGGCGCACCCCGATATCTCCTATCAGGTCACGCTGCCGAGCCCCTTCCTGGAGATCATCGCCACGCTGCTGCCCATCCTCATTATCGGCGGTCTGCTGTTCTTCTTCTTTTTCAAGATGCAGCAGGCCAACAACTCCCAGATGAACTTCGGCAAGGCCAAGACGAAGAAGGCCGCCGAGGAGCGCCCCGATGTGAAGTTCTCCGATGTGGCCGGCGTGGATGAGGCCGTGGAGGAGATGCAGGAGATCAAGGACTTCCTGGCGAATCCGGCGAAGTACCAGTCCATGGGCGCGAAGATTCCCCGCGGCTGCCTGCTCGTGGGCCCTCCTGGTACCGGCAAGACGCTTCTGGCCCGTGCCGTGGCCGGCGAGGCCGGCGTGCCCTTCTTCAGCATTTCCGGCTCCGACTTCGTGGAAATGTTCGTGGGCGTGGGCGCTTCCCGCGTGCGCGACCTGTTCCAGCAGGCCAAGGACGCCGCGCCCGCCATCATCTTTATCGACGAGATCGACGCGGTGGGCCGCCAGCGCGGCACGGGTCTCGGCGGCGGGCACGACGAGCGCGAGCAGACCTTGAACCAGCTGCTCGTGGAGATGGACGGCTTCGAGTCCAACGACTCGGTGGTGCTCATCGCCGCCACCAACCGCGCCGACGTGCTGGATCCGGCACTGCTGCGTCCCGGTCGCTTCGATCGGCAGATCGTGGTGGACACCCCCGATGTGAAGGGCCGCGAGAAGATCCTCACGGTGCACGCCAAGGACAAGCCCATCGGCAGCGACGTGGACCTGGCGAAGATCGCGAAGATCACCCCGGGCTTCACCGGCGCCGACCTGTCGAATCTCATGAACGAGTCGGCCTTGCTCACGGCCCGCCGCGGCAAGAAGATCATCACCATGCGCGAAGTGAGCGAGTCCATGGAGCGCGTCATTGCCGGTCCGGAGCGCAAGGGCCGCGTCATGAACGAGAAGACCAAGCACACCATCGCCTACCACGAGAGCGGCCATGCCCTGGTGGGGCATCTGCTCGATCATGCCGACCCGGTGCACAAGATCTCGATCATCTCCCGCGGGCGCGCGCTCGGCTACACGCTCTCTATTCCCGATGAGGACAAGGTGCTGAACTCGCTTTCCGAGATGAAGGACGAGCTGGCGGTGTTCATGGGCGGCCGCGTGGCCGAGGAGATTTTCTGCGACGACATCACCACCGGCGCCTCCAACGACCTGGAGCGCGCGAGCAAGATGGCCCGGGCTATCGTGACCCAGTACGGCATGAGCCCCTTGGGCACCCAAGTGTTCGGCCAGCCCAACCACGAGGTGTTCCTGGGCCGCGACTACGGCAACACCCAGGACTACTCCGAGGAGACGGCCCGCCGCATCGACGAGGAAGTGGCCAAGATCATGAAGGAGGCCCACGATCGCGCTTACGCCATCCTGGTGTCCCATCGCGATCAGATGAACCTTATGGCCACGGTGCTTTTGGAGCGCGAAACCGTGGAGGGCGAGGCTTGCGAGGCTCTGCTGGACAACAAGTGGGACGAGTACCTGGCTCGCGAGGACGACATCATCGCCGCCAAGGAGGCCGAGGAGGCGGCGGCCCGCGCCAAGGACGCCGAGCTCATGGGCGCTGCCGGGGCGTCGGTGGAGCCTGCGCTGCCGAGCGATCCTGATGCCGGCGAGACCCTGGCCGATCCCAACTGGCGCAGCGAGCACGTTGAGCCGGGCGATCAGGATCCCAACGACGCGGGACGCCCCGCGGCCACTGGTGCCGATCGCGCCGATATGCCCACCCAGGCCGAGGTGGATGCCGAGATCGATCGCGAGGACGACATGGATTCCACGCCGCTGGCCCCCGATCCGAACAAGACCAAGGACGAATAGGCCCTTTCGCCAGAAACGTCGCCTTGAAAGGTTCCTCATCCCCTTACACTTGACTTTTAGGCTGGCAAGGGATGAGGAACCTTTTTTATGATTTGGCATTGCGGACGCTTTGACTTCGATACTTCCACTCCTCTCATCATGGGGATTGTGAACGTCACGCCCGATTCGTTTTCCGACGGCGGGGAATACTTCGATACCGAGGCCGCCGTGGCCCACGGGCTGGAACTGGCGGCCCAGGGGGCGGCGATCATCGACGTGGGCGGCGAGTCCACGCGCCCCGGTTCGGACCCGGTGGACCCGGAGACGGAATGGGAGCGCATCGGCAGCGTGATCGCGGCTCTGGCCGAGCGCGAGCTGTGCGTGTCGGTGGACACGCGCCACGCCGAGGTGGCCGCCCGGGCCCTTGAGGCCGGCGCCTCCATCATCAACGACGTGTCGGGTTTCCGCGATCCGGCCATGGTGGCCGTGGCTCAGCGCAGCGGCTGCGGCTGCGTGGTAATGCACATGGCCGGCGAGCCCAAGACCATGCAGGAGAACCCCACCTACGTCGATGTGGTGGCCGAGGTGCGTGACTACCTGCGCGACCGCGCGGCGGCCCTGGAGGCGGCGGGCATCGACCATTCCCGCATCTGCATCGATCCGGGTCCCGGCTTCGGCAAGACCCCGAAGCAGACCATCGAGCTCATGCGGAATCTGCACGAGCTGGTGCACCTGGGCTATCCGGTGATGGTGGCCGCCTCCCGCAAGAGCTATGTTTCGGCTGCTTACAAGCTGGACGGCGCTGACATGCACGAGCGCGATGTGGCCTCGGCGGCCGAAGCGCTGCTCGCCTGCGAGCTGGGGGCCAGCGTGGTGCGCACGCACAACGTGGAGATGACCGCGGCTGCCCTGAAGGACCTGCGCCCCGCCGTGCTTTTGGGCCTGGGCTCCAACGTGGCTTTGGTGGCCGAGCCCGGTGAGGAAACCGAGGCGAAGATCGCCCAGATCAACCTGGCCGTGGGCTCGCTGTGCAGCCTGCCCGACACCCAGATCGTCGACATGGCCTCCTTCTACGAGAGCGAGCCGGCCTACTATACCGATCAGGACGCCTTCGTGAACACCGTGGTGCTGCTGCGCACGGGCCTGCCGCCGAAAGAGCTGCTCGGACATCTGCACGGCATCGAGAACTCCCTCGGCCGCGTGCGCACCGTGGAGAACGGCCCGCGCACGCTGGATCTGGACATCCTGGACTACCAGATGTACGTGGCCTCCGACGACGAGCTGACGCTGCCGCACCCGCGCGTGGCCGAGCGCGACTTCGTGGTGAAGCCGCTGCTGGAGATACTGCCCGGCTGGGAGCTGGCCGACGGCACTCCCGTGAATTCCGTCCCCGAAGATGCACGCGTGGGGAAAGCGAGGCGACTCTAGATGAAACTGACTATTTTGGACGAAGTCGCCTCGACCAACGAGGTGGTGAAGGCCGCCCTGCGCGAGGGCAAGGCCGAGGGGCTGGTGGTGCGCGCGCGGCGTCAGAGCGGCGGCTACGGCCGCCAGGGCCGCATTTGGGACAGCCCCGAGGGCGGCCTGTACATGTCGATGCTGCTGCGCCCCGATGTGGCCGGCTCGGGTCTGGCCACGCTAAGCTTGGTAGCGGGCCTGGCGGTGCAGCGCGCCCTGGCCGCCATGGCCGAGGCGCCCTTCCGCGATGGCATCCAGCTGAAGTGGCCCAACGACATCGTCTATATGGACGCCACCGTGGAGCGGGCCGACGAGTACCGCAAGATGTGCGGCATCTCCATGGAGGCTTGCGGCGGGGGCGTGTGCGTGGGCATCGGCATCAATGTGTTCGCCCCCGACATCGAGCGCCCCGTGGAGGGCCGCAACGTTCCCCAATACATGACCGACCTCATGCTGGCGAAGGCGCCCGATGCACCGGCGGGCGCGACCGTGGCCGAGTACGCCGCGACCCTCGAGGGCCGCGCCCAGACGGCCTATCGCGAAGAGGTTATCTCCGACGTGCAGCGCGAGGTGCTGGCCCGCTTGCTCGTCAGCTACGGCCGTTGGCGCGAGCTGGGCTTCGAGCCGTCGCTTTCCAACTACGATGCGGCGTCGTTTCTGAACGGACGGCCCGTGCGCATCGAGAACGCCGCCGGTGACGAGGTGCTGGAAGGCGTGGCGGAGACCGTCGACGAACGCGGCCGCCTGCTCGTGCGCACCGCCGACCGGCTCGTCCCCGTCTCGTCCGGCGAGGCTCACGTTATCCCGAAGCCCTAGAGGGCGGAGTTTCCCAAAGAGCGTTCCCGCCGTCATGCGGCGGGACGAACCCTGCCCCTCCTCTGCGGGCGAGAGCCCCGAGGGGTTCCATTCGCGCGGGTGTCGGCGGCATGCGGCGGGGTGAAGGCTGAATTACGAGGGGCGGAAGCGCAAAAATCGACTTATATAGCCTTGGGACGGCGATCGAGGGGACTCATCGGCATATTTTTCGATTTATATAGCGGTATTTGCCCCTGAGAACTGACGCGAATAGCTATATAAGTCCGATTCCATGCAATTAAGGGCCCTTTCGTGTCACGGGAGGGTTTCGGGCGGTGTCCGCGCGCGACTATCGCGCCGCTGGCGGTGATGTCGCCCTGTCTTGTCGTGCAGCCCGTGCTGCGAGATGCCTCCAGGGCTACAATAGCGCAGCAAAGAAGAAAGGCGCGAGAGCATGAGTGACGAGAAGAAGATTGAGCAAGAACCTCGGGAGGGTGCCGTCGACCCCGATCCGCGCGGGCAGCGTCTGCACGGAGCCTCGGCGGCCGACGACAAGGTGCTGCGCATGGGCACCGCTTCCATTCCGCGGCTGATCACGGAATTCGCCATCCCGTCGGTGGTGGGCATGCTGATCAACGGCTCCTATGCCATCATCGACTCGGTGTTCCTCGGCCATGCTGTGGGCGAGATCGGCCTGTCGGCCATGACCGTGGCGAACCCCATTATGGTGGTGTTCATGGCCATCGCCATGCTGGTGGGCAACGGCGGCAACGCGCTGGCGGCCCTGCGGCTGGGGGAGGGGCGCCGCGAAGATGCCGAGCGCGCCCTGGGCAACGTGGTGTCTCTCAGCCTGGTCATGGCTGTGATCGTGGCTTTCCTGGGATGGTTTCCCGCCTCGACTGACTGGCTGTTAGACCTGTCGAGTGCGACCGATGAGGTGCGGCCCCATGCGTCGGTGTTCATCCAGATCATCTGCTCCGGGTTCATTCTGCAGTGCATTGGTCTGGGCGTGAACAACTTCATCCGTACCTGCGGCGCGCCCAACCGTGCCCTTGGCACCATGGTGATCGGCCTGGTCAGCTCGGTTATCTTCAACTTCATTTTCGTTATCCTGCTCGGCTGGGGCGTGGCCGGCAGCGGCCTTGCCACGGTGCTCGGTTGGGGCTGCTCCTGCGTGGCCGTGCTGTGGTATTTCTGCGGCAAGGCTGAGGCTCCCCTGCGTCTGCGCCCGCCTCTTATGGCGCTGCGCCCGCGCATGGATACCACTATCGTGGCCTACGGTTTCCCCAGCTTCTGCGTGCAGGCGGGCATGGCGGCCGTGAACTTCGTGCTGAACTTCCAGTTGGTGAAGTACGGTGCGCTCTCGCCCATCGGGGCCGACGACGCCCTGGCCACCATCGGCGTGGTGCAGCGCATCGCGCAGTTCTCCATCATGCCGCTGGTGGGCATGTCCATCGCGTTGCAGCCGCTTCTGGGCTTCAACTACGGTGCCCACAAAGTTGATCGCGTGCGCAAAACCCTGTGGTACGGAATCGGGGCAGCCACTACCATCTCGGTGGTGATGTTCGCGGCTGTGCAGCTGTTCGCGGCGCCCATCGCCCAGGCGTTCGGCATCAAGCACGAGGGGCTGGTGGAGTTCACGGCCTTCGCCATTCACCTGCAGTTCCTGATGATTCCCTTCGTGGGCTTCCAGATCGTGGGCGCGAACTACTTCCAGGCCACCGGCCAGCCGGCGAAGTCCATCTTCCTGACGCTCACGCGCCAGATCTTGTTCTTGCTGCCCTTGTTGTACCTGATGCCGCTGTGGCTGCCGGCGGTGGTGCCGCAGTACAACGGCTTGGACGCCCTGCTGTTCGCCATGCCCATCGCCGATTTCCTGTCCATCTTCACCACGGCGGTGTTTATCGGATGGGAGATGGCGCGCCTGCGTCGTCTTGCGCGGTAGACGGCGGGTTGGGTTTCGCGTTCGACGACGGTGGGGCGCGCGGCCAGTGCGGCATCAAGTTTTTGTGCACTTGCATAAAAATGAGGAAATCACTTCCCGTTAACCGCTGAAGGGCTCGCGCGGGGGCGCCGGTGCATTTCGTCCCGTAGTATCTCCTTCGTCGAAAGGAGAAATGACCATGGAAACCGTACGCACGAAAACCAGCGCTTCCGCGCGCACCCGCTCCGTGGCCTTTGTGGGCCTGACCATCGCCATTATGGCGGTATCGGCATGGGTGACCGTGCCTTTGGGCCCGGTGCCCTTCACGTTGCAGATGTTCGCCATCACCTTCGCCATCGTGGTGCTTACCCCTAAGGAGGCCATCGCGGCCATCACGGGCTATTTGCTGTTGGGCGCGGTGGGCGTGCCCGTGTTCTCGGGGATGCGCGGCGGCATCGGCGTGCTGGCCGGCCCCACGGGCGGTTTCTTGTGGGGTTACCTGCTCGGCGTGGCCGCGGCGGCGCTGTTTTTGTACGCGGCGCGCACCCGCTTCGGCCAGGCGGGCGGCCGGCGCATCCCGCGGATGACCCGCGCTGAACGGGCGGCCCTGTCACCGACCCAGCGTGCGGCGAACTTTTTCCGCAACTTCGGTCTGGAAGTGGCCGCCGGCGTCATCTTCACCACGGTGGCCTACGTATGCGGCTGGGCCCACTTCATGGTGGTCGCCCAGGTGGGCCCTCTGGCGGCCTTCCTCACCGCTTGTGCCCCCTTCATCGTCGTGGACTTCTGCAAGATCGTGGCGGCCGTCGTGTGCGCTCGCGCGGTGAAGGAAGTCGTGGGGTAGGGAAGCAACGGGGGAGGAGCGCGCGACCTTCGCCGTCTGTCGTCCTCGTTTCGCACTACGGGAAACGTAGAGGGCCCCTGGGTGATGATCCCAGGGGCCCTTGGCTTGGCGGAGCTATGATGTCGTCTTACGCCTTGAAGCGGTAGCCGTAGCCGCGGACGGTCTCCACGAGGGCCGGATCGTAGCCGGCGGCGTGGATCTTGTCGCGCAGGCGCTTGATGTGGGTGTCCACGGTCTTGGTCTCGGTGAGGTACTCCCAGCCCCAGGCGTCGCGCAGCAGATCCTCGCGGGAAACCACCTTGCCGGCGCTCTTCATGAGGCTCGCGAGCAGCTCGAACTCGCGGGGGGTAAGATCGATCTCGCCGTGGTCGCCAGCGGCGGTGTGGGCGTCCTCGTCGAGCGTGATGCCCGAGGCGGTGATGGAGTTGCTGGCCCCGGGGAACTCGCCGCCCTGGCCGCGGCGCAGAAGGGCGCGCACGCGGGCGATCAGCTCACGAACGCCGAAGGGCTTGGCGAGGTAATCGTCGCCGCCGATTTCCAGTCCGACCACCTTGTCGAGCTCGGTATCGCGGGCCGATAGGAACAACACGGGGGCCGTAGTCTTGGAGCGCAGCCGGCGGCACAGCTCGTAGCCGTCCATTCCCGGCAGCATGATGTCGAGGACGAACAGATCGTAGTTGTTCGCGCTCGCGAGGGCGAAGGCCTCCTCGCCGTTATCGACGACGTCGGCGTCGTAGCCTTCCTTCCGCAACGCGTAGCTGACGAATTCGGTGATCGATGGCTCGTCGTCAACGACAAGGATTCGGCTGGGTGTCTCAATCATGGTCTTGCCTTACTCTCGTCATGTCGACGATTGCCCCACGGGGGCAGATCGTTTAATCCTTGATATAATCAGGACGTGTTCACTATAAACACTGTGTCACATTCTAAAGTAAAACTAAGGAAGATTGTCATAATTATGTTACTTGCTATTGACATCGGGAATACTCACACCGTTATCGGGGTGTACGCAGGGGATTCCCTGCGCGCGATGTGGCGCATCGCCACGAGTCGTCATACGGCGGCCGACGAGCTGCGCATCACGCTGTCGAACTTGTTCTCCCTGGAGGGCCTGTCCTTCGAGTCGATGCGGGCCTCGGCGGTGGCCTCGGTGGTGCCGCAGCTGACGAAGGCTTGGCTGAAGGCTATCAAGGACGCTACGGGCGCCCTGTCTCTCGTGTGCTGTGCGGAGGCGGCCGAAGGGCTGTTCGAGGCCGATTACCCCAATCCCAACGAGATCGGCGCCGATCGCATCGCCGACGCCGTGGCGGCTCGGGCGCGCTACGGGGCGCCGGTCGTGGTGGTGGACTTCGGCACGGCCACGAATATCGAGGTGATCGATCGCGACGGACGCTTCCGCGGCGGCATCATCGCCCCGGGGGTGCAGACCTCGGCCAACGCCCTGTTCTCCCATGGCGCCCAGCTGCCCGACATCGGCCTGGTGGCGCCTCCGGCGGTAATCGGCACCTGTACCGTGGAGGCTATCCAGTCCGGCATCATGCTGGGGGAGGCCGACCGGGTGGACGGCCTGGTGCGCCGCATTTTCGCCCAGCTGGGCTACGAGGCGCCGGTGATCGCCACGGGCGGTCTGGCCAGCGTGGTGGCGCGCCACTCGGACACCATCGACGAGGTGAATCCCGAGTTGACCCTGGAGGGTTTGCGCCTGCTGGCCGAGAAGGCCGCTGCCGATGCGGCCGCGGCGCGGAAGGATGCCGAGGGCGCGGGCGTGGCTGCGGTCGACGCTGCGGGTGCGACGGCGACGGGGGCTGCGGCATCCTGAGAGCCGCCCCGGTGGCCGCCTCCTATGGCGGGGAAGTTGCGCCCTTTGAGGGACGCGGCGGTCGCTGACGGGGCATCATCGGTAGAATGGGAAGGTGTTCCGCAAGGGCGGAGCGCATTCGTCAAAGGAGGCTGCCAGGAGACTCCCGGCGCCGCGACATGAGAAAGAGGGCCCGACGTGTTGACCGACATTGAAATTGCCCAGGCGACCGAACCGAAACCCATTGGCGAGATCGCCGCCATTGCCGGCGTCGACGAGAAGTACCTTGAGCTGTACGGCAACTACAAGGCCAAGGTGGATTACAACCTGCTGCGCGAGGAGGAGCACGCCCCGGGCAAGCTCATCCTGGTGACCGCCATCAATCCCACGCCGGCCGGCGAGGGCAAGACCACCACCACCGTCGGGCTCGCCGATGCCCTGGCCCAGCGTGGCAAGAATGTGGTCGTGGCCCTGCGCGAGCCGTCGCTCGGGCCCGTGTTCGGCATCAAGGGCGGCGCTGCCGGCGGCGGGTACGCCCAGGTGGTGCCCATGGAGGACATCAACCTGCACTTCACCGGCGACTTCCACGCCATCGGGGCTGCCAACAACCTGCTCGCGGCTTTGCTGGACGCCCATATCCAGAACGGCAACGAGCTGAACATCGATGTCCGCAAGATCACCTGGAAGCGCGTGGTGGACATGAACGACCGCCAGCTGCGCCACATCGTGGACGGTCTTGGCGGCAAGGCCCATGGCGTGCCCCGCGAGGACGGCTTCGACATCACCGTGGCCAGCGAGGTCATGGCCATCTTCTGCTTGGCTACCTCCATCACCGACCTGAAGGAGCGCTTGGGCCGCATCGTGGTGGGCTACACCTACGATGACAAGCCGGTCACGGCCCACGATCTGAAGGCCGAGGGCGCCATGGCCGCGCTTCTGAAGGACGCCCTGAAGCCGAACCTCGTGCAGACGCTGGAGGGTACCCCGGCCTTCGTGCACGGCGGCCCTTTCGCCAACATCGCCCACGGCTGCAACTCCATCATGGCCACCCGCATGGCCATGGCGCTCGGCGACTACTGCGTGACCGAGGCTGGCTTCGGCGCCGATCTGGGCGCGGAGAAGTTCCTCGACATCAAATGCCGCCTGGCCGGCCTCGCGCCCGACGCCGTGGTGGTGGTGGCCACCGTGCGCGCGCTCAAGAACCACGGCGGCGTGGCCAAGGCCGACCTGAACGAGGAGAACCTGGAAGCGCTGGAGGCGGGTCTGCCGAACCTGCTGCAGCACGTGGAGAACATCACGAATGTGTACAACCTGCCCTGCGTGGTGGCCATCAACGCCTTCCCGACCGACACCAAGGCCGAGCTGGATTTGGTGGAGGCCAAGTGCCGCGAGCTGGGCGTGAACGTGGCCCTGTCCGAGGTGTGGGCCAAGGGCGGCGAGGGCGGTCTGGCCCTGGCCGACGAGGTGGTGGCCCTCTGCGAGAACGGAGATGAGGCCGGCCGCTCGGCCGACACCTTCACCTTCTCCTACGAGGACGATCTCACCATCGCCGAGAAGATCGAGGCCATTGCCAAGCGGGTCTACCGGGCCGACGGCGTGGTGTTCGAGCCGGCCGCGCAGAAGGAGATCGCGCAGTTGGAGGCCCTGGGCTTCGGCGATATGCCCGTGTGCATGGCCAAGACCCAGTACTCGTTCTCGGACGATGCCACGAAGCTGGGCGCTCCCCGCGACTTCACCGTCACGGTGCGCCAGGTGAAGGTGTCCGCCGGCGCCGGCTTCATCGTGGCGCTGACCGGCTCCATCATGACCATGCCCGGCCTGGGCAAGGCACCGGCGGCCCACAAGATCGACGTGCTGGAAGACGGCACTATTGTTGGGTTGTTCTAGGAGCGACCCAACGCAGCTGCCGCTGCGGCTCCGACAGGCACCTGGCCTTGCGCCTCACCGCTTTCCCTCGCAGCACGAAGGCTGCTCGGCCGCGGTTCGGCACAATTCCAGGCGCCGGTCGAACTCTCGCTGACTTCCTTGGGCGAACCAGTGGGTTAGGGTATTTAGATTTACAAGAAAGGCCCGCAACGTGAAGCTGCGGGCCTTGTTTGTTGCTAGAATGGGCGGCCGCTGGCCGTGCGTAATCGTTCAGAGGAAGGAATGAATATGGTTGACACCGAGTTCATCGAGGCGTTGGCGTCGAAGGCGCCCACACCGGGCGGCGGCGGGGCGAGCGCTTACGCGGGGGCCCTGGCGAGTGCCCTGGCCTCCATGGTGGGCAACCTCACGGTGGGAAAGAAGAAGTACGCTGCCGTGGAAGAGCGCGTGCAGGCCGAACTGTTGGCATTGGAGGCCACGCGCCTGCGCCTTTTGGAGCTCATCGACGGTGACGCGGCGGCTTTCGCGCCGCTGGCCGCGGCCTATGGCATGGCCCGCGATACCGATGAGGCCGCAGCGGCTCAGCGCGCGGCCCTGCAAGTGGCCCTCGTGGATGCCTGCGAGGTGCCGCTGGAGATTATGCGCCAGTGCGTGCAGGTGATCGAGTCCTGCGTGTTCATGGCGAAGCACGGCTCGGTGCTGGCCCTGTCCGATGCCGGGGCAGCTGTGATGCTGGCGAAGGCGGCGCTCCTGTCGGCCAGCCTGAACGTGCGCATCAATATCGGCTCCATGGCCGATAAGGCCCGTGCGAAGGCGTACCGCGACCAGATGGAGGATCTCATTGCCGCGGGCGGCACCCTGGCCGACGACGTGTACGCCGGTGTGGTGGAAAGGCTCGGATAATGGCGAAACTGCTGACTGGTAAAGAGGTGTCGTCGGCCATTTGGGAGAACCTGATGCCGCGCATCGATCGTCTGCGGGCGGCGGGGGTGGCTCCGACGCTGGCCATCGTGCGCGTGGGGGAGCGTCCTGATGATCTGTCCTACGAGCGCACCGCCACCAAGCGCGCCGACACCCTCGGCATCGCCGTGCGTCGCTTCGAGCTGCCGGCCGACGCTACCCAGGCCCAGCTGGAAGAGGTCGTCGATCTCGTGAACACCGATGAGGCCATCCACGGCTGCCTGCTGTTCCGGCCGCTACCCGTCGCCATGGACGAGCGGGCCGTGTGCGATCGGTTGGCGCCGGAGAAGGATATCGACGGCATCGGCTCGGCATCGCTGGCCGGGGTGTTCGCCGATACGGGGGAGGGCTTCCCTCCGGCCACGGCCCGGGCCTGCCTGGAGACCCTGGACTTCTACGGCATTCCCGTGGAGGGCAAGCGGGTGGTGGTGCTCGGTCGCAGCCTGGTGATCGGGCGGCCTGTGGCCATGATGCTGTTGGCCCGCCACGCCACGGTGACCTTGGCCCATTCCCGTACCGAAGACGCGGCCGCCCACACCCGCGAGGCCGATATCGTGGTGTGCGCCACGGGCCGCGCCCGCGCCTTCGGGCCAGAATACTTCGTGCCGGGCCAGACGGTGCTCGACGTGGGCATCAACTTCGACGACGATGGCAACCTCTGCGGGGATGTGGACTTCGACGCCGTGGAGCCCGTGCTGGGGCCCGAAGGCGCCATCACGCCGGTGCCCCGGGGCCTTGGCGGCGTGACTACGAGCGTCACTATGGCCCACGTGGTGCAGGCGGCCGAGGCTGGGCAGCGCTAGGGGCGGACGACTCGTGAAATGAGCCTTGCCCCTTGGGGACAGATGGCGGGTATAATGGTGGCGGCCCCCCCCTGGGGCCGCGCGCGACCGGTTCTGATTCGAGGGGAGAGAGGTTGAACAAGCTGCGCATCCTGCTGCTCGCGTTGGCCTACGCCTGCTTTTGGGCATTGTTCGTGCTGTTTCCCTACCCGTCGAACGTAGTGCCCGAATCCTATACCTCCTACGATGCGGCCCCTGTGTTCGCCAGCAGCGTTGTCACGCTCGTTACGATGGCCCTTTCAGGCGGGGTTCTCGTAGCGCTTCGTGACGGTCTGGCCGAGCGGGTGGCCGGAAGCACGATGGCTGTCGTTGGGTCCGGCGCCGCGCTGCTTGCCTGCGGCGCCGCGCTCATTGTCAGCGCTCATATCGGAGCGATACCGCTTTGGCTGATGGTCGTCTACCCCGCCATCGTGGCGATCTATGGCGTGGTGGCCGCCGTTACCCTTGCGGGGGCATCGCGGCGCTTGTCTTCTCGGGACAACGCCGTCATGCTCGCTCTCTCCCTGTTCCTGTCGTTCCTGATCGGCGAGGCTATCGTAGCGCTTACGGATCCTCTGCCCACCGGGGAGATCTCCAATCCGCTCATGCCCGCCTTGGGCGGTGTCTTCCTGGTGATTCTCGGCCGCCTCGGCCGCAGTGATTCCGAACCGCCGTCTCCGCCACGCCCTGCGTCGTCGCTCTCGGGTCGTGCTGCTGCGCTCGCGGCTGCCATTCTACTGTGCTACCTGCTAGGAAGCGGGGCGTTTATGAGCCTCTCGTCGGTGGCTCGGGGCGAGACGTGGTTTTCCGATGGGTGGATCCATTGCGCCATCGCCCTTGGACTCTATCCGGCTTTTTGCCTCTGCGCATTCGCCGCATGGCGCCAGGGTCGCGCGGGCTATCCGTGGCTCGGTTTCTTCATCCTCTGCATCGCCTGCCTCTATTGTACCGCCCTGCTGTATGCGCCGCTGGCCGTCCTATGCCGAGCTTTGATCCTGTCGAGCCGTCCCATGGCCATCATGCTGCTGTGGGTGGCGGTTCAAGAGGGGATGCGTGCGCGGGGTCTTCCTTGGTGGCAGTCCGCGGTTGCTGCGCCCATGCTCACCGTTGCCGTCGATTGCGCCATTCACGCCATCGGACTTGTCGGGCTCTCTTCCGCGCAGATGGATTCAGTCGTCAATGCCGTCATGCTTGTTACGGCCTTTGTCATGACGCTGGGGATGCTCTGGTTCGTGCGACTGCGCCTTGACGGCACGGATCCCGCGCACTCTGGGTACCTTGCGGGCGCCATCGATGTGTCGGCGGTTATCGCTGCTCTGGCCGACGAACATGGCTTGAGCGAGCGGGAGGGCGAAGTGCTCGGGCTGCTCTACCGCGGTAACACCCAGAAAAAGATTGCCGAGCGCTTGTTCCTGTCGGTGAACAGCGTCCAAACCTATGCAAAGAGCCTCTATCGAAAGCTCGGCGTGCACTCGCGTCAAGAGCTCATCGACATGGTGAACGAGGCTGTGGACAAAGGCGACCGGACCCGCTGAGGGGCCCGGTCGCAGGGGGAGGGCGAAAAGTGGTCGATTACCAGACCGAGATGGCCGTGGCGCAAGCGGGGCTGTCCCAGGCGTAGCCGCCGTCTTCCCCGATGAAGGAGTCGGCGATAGAATCGAAGCTCGCCGGGTTCGAGGGTGTCATGTCCCCGGTTAGCGCGTGGATGACGGTGTAGCGTCCAGCGGTGAAGATATGCGCGTTCGAAAAGCCGCCCGGCATGTTCCAGTTGATGCCCCCGCAGGGGTTGCCCGCCTGGATGCCGGCGGCGTAGAGGCCAGGAATGGGATTGCCCTCGCCGTCGGTCACTCGGTAGCGGTTGTCCACCATGATGCCGGCGTTGATGCCCGAGATGCCCACATCTCCCTTGATGCAGAAGAACGGGGGAGTGTCTATGGCCGCCATGTCGGATCCAGCCACGCCGAAATCGTCGTCGGTGCCCTTGGCGCACAGCTCGTTGTATCGCTCGATGCTGGCCACTCCCTCCTGGACGGGAATGCCGGCCGCCTCGCAGAGCTCCTCGAGGGTATTCCCCGACACCACCGTTTCGGGATCCATCCAGGCGCTGCCCTCGCCTACGAGGGCCACCGGCGGTACGCCGGGGATGCCCTCCACGGCGCCTTCGGTCTTAGAGTCGAAGATGCGGTAGTGGATGCCGCGATCCTCGGGTTTGTAGGTGGCGGACATGGAGATGTTCAGGCTGCTCATCGGAACGGTTTCGTTGCAGAAGCGCTTGCCGTTGACGTCGAGGGCCAGGAAGGGATAGAACATGAAGGGGCCGATATAGTTGGTGTGGATCTGCCGGGCGTGTCCGAGCGGTGCCATGCGCCCGCCTGCCAGAATGCCGAGGATGTGCCCGTCGCCTGTGTGGTTGATCAGGCAGAGGGGGAACATGGACGCATCGCGCATGTTCCGATCCACCATAGACTCGTTGTTCATGTAATCGCCGGCGGCCAGCACCACGCCCTTTGTGGCGGTGAGCTTCACATAGGTGCCGTCTTTTTGCTTGCCGATGGCGCCGGTGATGGTGCCGTCCTCTTCCTGGACGAGCTGCACGCAGGGGGTTTCGTAGTAGAACGTGGCACCGCCGTCGGCTGCCTTTTGGGCGAGAGCGGTCATGAGGTCCTGATTCGAGGCTTGGGTCGCGTCGCAAACGGCGACAACGCTGCCGTCATCGTAGCGGATGGAGCTGTCGGTGAGGAACTCGATGGGCTCGATGCCGACGGAGCGGCCCTGGGATATCACCCACGGCACGGCTTCCTCGGCGTATTCCACATAGTAGTCGAACAAGTCGTTGTTGATCCTCCAGTCGTTGAGGCGGGCCCAGTCGCTGCGCCAGCGCTTGATGCCGGCGGGGGTGGAGTGCTCTTTCGCGACGAAGGAGCAACCGTTGCCATTGGCGGACACCACGGCCTCTTTCTGGAGACAGGCTACCTTTGCGCCCTCTTCCACGGCGGTAAGTACGGCGGGCACGCCGGCGCAGCCCGCGCCTACTACGACGATGTCGTAGGTTTCCTCGGCGGCGAACTCGGTGATCGGCTCGCGCTCTACGATACTGAAATCGAAGTCGCTCTCCTTGAGGTCGGCGGGAAGCTCGTCGTTTGCGGTGTCGGCCAATTTCCCGCTCGCAGTGGCGGATGGGGCGCACCCCGCCATTCCCAGCAGGGCGGTTCCGGCCGCTGCGCCGATGCCGCCTTTGATGAACATTCTGCGATCCATGGTCTGCATGAGTCCCTCCTTGCACTGTTTCTTGGACGCGGGCTGCGGTGCCCGAGCGTCTCTTGTCGGTGATCATCATGGCCCATGAAGCCGGCTTGCGCTTCCCATGGAATGGGGATAGTTTTGCTCGGAGTGCTTCCCATAAAATGGGGAAGCACCTGTATGGAGGCGCTTTTGGAAACAGTGCCCGCATCTTCGCATTCGCCGTGCGAAGTTGGATGGGAATTGCGGGAAAAGGCAAGGAAGGTCGTGCCGTCAGCCGATTGGCGCAATGATGACGCAGCGTCAGAGGCGTTCTCGTGAAATGATGTGTCCTTCACTGATATTCGCGAGAAGGAGAGCGCCATGCCCATCTTCAGCCCCACCGAGATCACCGACAATTACATGAAGGCATCCGTGGGGAAGGCGGAATCCCCGGCGTGGCGCCTCTTCATTTTGGCTGTGGCCGCCGGCCTGCTCATCGGCCTGGGCGGCGTTACCTCCTCCACGGCGGCCCACGCCCTCGACAACGCCGGCATGGTGCGCCTCGTATCGGGCCTCATCTTTCCCGTAGGACTCATGATGGTCATCCTCATGGGCACCGAGCTGTTCACGGGCAACGCCCTCATGATCACGGCGGCGCTGGACGGCCGCATCACCTGGGGGCGTCTGCTGCGCAATTGGGGCATCGTGTTCGCCGGCAACCTCGTGGGCGCTGTGGCCCTGGCCGCCTGCATGGCGTTCTTCGGGCAGTTGAACATCGGCGGGGGCGACTTGGCCGTGTACACCGCCATGGTGGGCGCGGCGAAGAGCAGCATGCCCTGGATGAACGCCTTCGTGCTGGGCATCTTCTGCAACCTCATGGTGTGCATCGCCGTGTATCAGGCCAACACCGCCCAGGACACCGCCGGGCGCATTCTGGGCATCTTCTTCCCCATCATGGGCTTTGTGCTGGCCGGCTTCGAGCATTGCGTGGCCGATATGTACTATGTGCCCGCGGGCATCTTCGCTTACCTGAACCCGGCCTATACGGGCATGATCGACGCGGCGGGCGTAAACACGGCCGTGCTGACGTTCGGGCAGTTCGTCACGGCGAACCTGATTCCCGTTACCCTGGGCAACATCGTGGGCGGGGTGCTGGTGGGCCTGACCATGTACGCGTGCCACCGCACCAAGACGAAGAAGGACTAGGGGCCGCGAGGGGCGGCCGCTGTCGGATGCCGCCGGATGTCGGAGGCGGAGGTGGGGGAGGGCGCCGGTTTGCCTCACCGAACGAATTCGTAAGGAATGTGGGTAATCTGGTCAAGTTCGGCCGTCCGCGCCGGCCGCCAGCGGCTGCGGCGTATGATAGGGCCATGGCAAACGGACTGACATATCAGCGTACCACTTCCACCCCCGAGGCGACCAAGCAGCTGGCCTCCACGCTGGCGCCCTATCTGCATCCGGGCGACGTGGTGGTGCTCGATGGCGATCTGGGGGCGGGAAAGACCCAGTTCGTGCAGGGCGTGGCCGCCGCGTTGGGTGTGCGCACGCCGGTGACCAGTCCCACCTTCAACATTCTGCTAGAGTACGGCGAGGGCCGCATTCCGGTGTACCACTACGATCTGTATCGTTTGGACGATCGCTTCCAGCTGGAGGATATCGACTACTACAGCGCCATCGACGGCGATGGTGACGGGGTGGCCTTCGTGGAATGGGCCGAGAAGTTCCCCGAGGACATGCCCTACGACTATCTGGAGCTGACCGTGACCGTGGAAGCCGAGGGCGCCCGTCGCATCGTGGCCCACTCCTACGGCGCTCGGTCGCGCCAGCTGCTCTGCGTGTGGGCCAACGATTCCAAGTCGCGCCTGGGAAAGTGCCAGCTGTAGGCCCGCGCGCTGCTCGGGATTTCTGCGGCTCCCGTGCGGCTTTTCGCCGGCCGCTTCTGCGACGGTTGCTGTGCGGCACCGGTCTTTTGCTGCGTTGGTCGCAGCGGTGTCCTTGGAAAGCGCGGAGTTGTGTGTGCTGTCTGCTTTGGAGCGACCGAAATGACGTTTGAGCGAGCCTCGGAGGGTCTTCGGCGGCCTTTTCCGGGGTGAAGCCTCTCTCAAACGTCATTTTGGTCGCGCGCGTCCTCGCCCAACCGTCAATTCGGTCGTTTTTCGGGCGGCTGGGGTGAGCGGGGCTTCCTGCGGTAAAATACGCAGGTTCGCTATCGCCGCTTCAGGAAGGCTTCCCGTGGATACTGCGCGCCCCTTTGTTCTCGCTTTCGACACCGCCAACGAGGTTATCGCCCTGGGGCTGGGAAAGCTGTGCCCCGAGACGGCCACGGTGGAGGCAGTGGCCTGCGCGGAAGTGGAGGCGCGGCGGGCGTCGAACACCCAGCTGGTGCCGCGCATCGACGGGCTGTGCGCCGAGGCTGGCGTGGCCCGCGAGGAGATCGGTTGCGTGTGCGTGGGCCGCGGTCCGGGGTCGTTCACTGGCGTGCGTATCGCCCTGGCCTGCGCCAAGGGCATCGCGAGTGCCCTGGAGGTGGGTCTGGTGGGCGTTTCGTCGCTGGACGGGGTGGCCTGGGGTGCCTGGGCGGCCGGAGTGCGCGGCACAGGTGCGGTGGTGGCCGATGCCATGCGCAAGGAAGTGTACCCCGTTCGGTTCGCGCTGACCGATGACGGTGCACGGCGCCTGACGGCCGATCGCGTGGTGAAGGCCGAGGCGGCGGCGACCGAGCTGGCCGAGGGCGGTCCGCTGGATTTCGTGACGGGCGACGGGCTGCGCAAGTACGCCGATCTGTTCGCGGGCGCGGGTCCCCTACTGCCTGAGGCTCAATGGACGCCGACGGGCGCGGGATTGCTGCGGGCGCTGCAGGCGGCATGGCGGGCCGGGGAATGCGATCCGCTGGATGCGGTGCGCCACGATCCGGGGCTGCTGCTGCCCGTGTACACGCGCCTGTCCGATGCCGAGGAGAACGAGCGGGTGCGCCTGGCCCAGGCTGCCGACACGCTGGCGGGCAAGCGCGGGTCGAAGCATGTGACGATGAACGACACGGCTATCGCGAACGCCCGGGCCAACGGCGAGGGCATCGCCTACAAGCCCCTGGATGCGCGCCACGTGGCCGCGGTGGCGGCTCTGGAGGCCCAGGTCATGGGCTCGGATGCGTGGAACGAGGCGCTGGTGGCCGATGAGCTGGGTCGTGCCGATCGCCTGTGGTGGGCGGCTTATGCCGCCGATCCGAAGATGCCCCTGACTGCCGATGCGCCTCTGGTGGGCTATGCCGGCGGCTGGGTGGTCGACGGCGACGTGCAGATTCTGAAGGTGGGGGTGGATCCCGCATGGCGCCGCCACGGCATCGCTCGCGTGCTGCTGGCTCGCGTGGCCGACGATGCGCGCAATCTGGGCGCCCGCACCTGCTCGCTGGAAGTGCGCGCGGCCAACACCGGCGCCCAGGCATTGTACGAGGCGCTGGGCTTCACGGCCTTGGGCCGCCGGGCGCGCTACTATTCCGATGGCGAAGACGCCGTGATCATGACCGGTCCCTTGCCCACCATGGCATTGCCGATGGTGCCGAACGGCGATGCGGTGGCCGGCGTTGCCCGTGCCGTGGGGGCTGCCGCATCCGCTGCGGAGCTCTGTAGGGGCGGTCTTCAGGCCGCCCTCGGCGAGGGGGATCTTGCATCGGAGAGGGCATGCGATGGGGCGACGTCTGCCGATGCGGGCGGGCTCAAGGCCGCCCCTGCGGGGGCTGGGCTGGGAGCCACCAGCGCCCCCGCCGCCCCCGTTGCCGGCGCTGTCGCGCCCGCCGCGCCTGCTGTCGCGCGCCCCCTTATCCTTGCCATCGAATCATCTTGCGATGAGACGGCTGCTGCGGTCATCGACGGTGAGGGCGTGTTGCGCTCAGACGTGGTGGCCTCCCAGGTGGACTTCCACGCGCGCTTCGGCGGGGTGGTGCCCGAGATTGCCAGCCGCAAGCATATCGAGGCCATCTGCGGCGTATGCGGTGAGGCGCTGGATGCGGCCGCGGTCTCGCTGGCGGCGAGCGGCGAAGGGGCTGGCAGCCCGGTGGCGGCCACCTCAAGCGCCCTGTCCGCCGAGAGCGAGCAGGACGCGCGCCCGCTGCGCCTGCGCTGGCGCGATCTGGATGCCGTGGCCGTCACCTACGCGCCGGGGCTCGTGGGGGCGCTCGTGGTGGGCGTGGCCTTCGCCAAGGGCGCGGCCTGGGGCGCCGATATCCCCTTCATCGTGGTGAACCACCTGGAGGGTCATCTGTACGCCAACAAGATCGGCTTGGACGACTTCGCGCCGCCGGCCGTGGTGTCGCTGGTGTCCGGCGGCAACACCATGCTCGTGTTCATGGCCGATTGGGGCGACTACCGCGTGCTCGGCGCTACCATCGACGACGCGGTGGGGGAGGCTTTCGACAAGGTGGCCAAGGCCCTGGGCCTGGGGTACCCCGGCGGCCCGGTGGTGTCGAAGTTCGCGGCCGAGGGCGATCCGGCGGCCATTCCCTTTCCGCGGGCCATGCTGCATTCGGGTGACTTGCGCTTCTCGCTGTCGGGGCTGAAGACCGCCGTGGTCACCTACATCAATGGCGAGCGGGCCGCCGGTCGGGAGCTGAACGTGCCCGATATCTGCGCCAGTTTCACCGCTGCGGTGGTGGACGTGCAAGTGGCGAAGGCCCGCGCCGCCTTGGAAGAGACCGGGGCGCCGACGTTCTGCCTGGGCGGCGGGGTGGCGGCCAACCCCTCGCTGCGGGCCGCCTACGAGCAGATGTGCGCCGAGATGGACGTGCGCCTGGTGATGCCGCCGCTGTCCGCCTGCGGCGACAACGCGGGCATGATCGCCGAGGTGGCCCTGGATCGCTATCGCGCCGGCAAGTTCGCCCCCCTCGATGCCGACGCCCTCGCCCACGGCGATTTGGAAGTGCCCTACTAGCGCCCTCTTGGGACGGCATCTCTGCCGCGGGCGATCTTTGGCCGCCTGCAATCTTAATACTCCCTTAATGCCCGTGGGGGAACCTTAAGGGCGTCTTTAGGCTTCTTTTCCTATGCTGGCTGACGTGGGCGAGCGCGGCTCGTCCGGTTGATCGGCGGCCCCTGCGGGGGTTTGGTGAAAGGAAGCGTCATGGCTGTGGTGACGACGATCGTGGGCCTGTTGGCCCTGGCCGCCATGGGTTATCTGGCGGTGCTGCTGCTCGGCGGCGGTGAGCGGCGATGAGCGCAGACGTGGGGGCCACGCTGCTTTTGGCCGTGGCCTACGGAGGGGTGGTGCTGGCCTGCGCCGTGCCGTTGTCGCGGTACCTGGTGGCCGTGATGGAGGGGCGCCGTTTGGGCGCCACGCGGGTGCTGGGTCCGGTGGAGCGCGGGCTGTACCGCCTTATGGGCACGAAGGCGACCGACACCATGGGATGGAAGCGCTTCCTCACGAGCCTGCTGGTGTTCACGGCGGTGTGCCTGGCGGGGCTCATGGGGCTGCTGATGGCCCAGGGCGCGCTGCCGGGCAATCCGGAGGCCCTGCCCGGGCTGCCGGCGGATACCGCCTTCAACCTGGCGGCCAGCTTCGTGACCAATACCGACTGGCAGCCCGTGGCCGGCGAGACCCATCTCAGCTACTTCTCCCAGGCCGTGGGCTTAACGGTGCAGAACTTCCTGTCGCCGGCTGCGGGCATCGCGGTGGCCTTCGCGCTGATGCGGGGGCTGGTGGTCCGCGGTACGGGGAAGGTGGGGAACTTCTTCGTGGATGTGGTGCGCGCGGTGCTGTACGTGCTGCTGCCCCTGGCGCTGCTGCTGGCCCTGGTGGGCGCCGCCGAGGGCATTCCCCAGACCTTCCAGGGCTATGAGACGGTGCAGCTGCTGGAACCGGTGGCGGTGGACGCCGAGGGCAATGTGGTGGACGTCGACGACCCGGCCGCCGTGCAGACGGTGACCGAGGCCGTGGTGCCGCTGGGGCCCCAGGCATCGCAGGTGGCCATCAAGCAGCTCGGCACCAACGGCGGCGGCTTCAACGGGGCGAACTCCGCCTCGGCCCTGGAGAATCCCACGCCGCTGACGAACTTCCTCCAGTGCGTGGCGATGCCGCTTGTCCCCTTCGCGCTCATTCTGGCCTTCGGGCGCATGGTGGGCGATCGCCGTCAGGGGCGGGCACTCATGGCGGCGGTGCTGGTGCTTTTGGCCGTCGGTATCGTGGCCGTAGTGGTGGCTGAGTCCCAGGCGACGCCCCAGCTGGCGGCCGACGGCTCCGTGTACACGGGCGGCCTCGGCCAGGCGGCCGGCAACATGGAGGGCAAGGAGGTGCGCATCGGCGTGGGGGCCTCGGCTTTGTGGATGGCCTTCACCACGGCCATCGCCAACGGCTCGTCGAACGCCTCCCTGGTGGGCATGACGCCCATGGGCACCCTCGTGCCGCTCGTGTTCATCGGGTTGGGCGAGGTGGTCGGGGGAGGCGCGGGCACCGGCCTTGCGGGGCTTATCGGATTTACCGTGCTCGCCGTGTTCGTCGCGAGTCTGATGGTGGGCCGCTCGCCCCAGTATCTGGGGAAGAAGATCGGGCCGGCCGAGATGCGCATGGCCACGGTGATGGTGGTGGCGCCGGCTCTGGTGATCCTGGCCGGGGCGGTCGTGCTGACCCTGTCGCCTGTGGGCGCATCAGCGGTGGGCGAGGGCGGCCCCTTCGGCTTCAGCCAGCTGCTGTACGCGGCCACCTCGGCCGGCGGCAACAACGGCAGCGGCTTGGGCGGCTTGGATGCGAACCTGCCGCTGATCAACCTGGTTCTGGGCGGGGAAATGCTGCTGGGGCGCTTGATCCCCATGGCGGCGGCCCTGGCCCTGGCGGGGCACCTGGCATCCCGCGAGCCCCAGGCATCCGGCGCGGCGACGCTTTCCACGGCGAGCCCGTTGTTCGTGACCCTCTTGTTGGTGATCATCGTGCTGGTGGGGGCGCTCACCTTGCTGCCGGCCCTGGCCCTCGGTCCCGTGGCCGAGCAGTTTGCCGGTGCGTTCTAGAGGAGGCGGTTGACCATGAAAACGGAAACGAAGCGCGCGGTGCGGGAGGCCTTCGCCAAGCTGGCCCCGGCCCGTCAGGCGGGCAATCCCGTGATGCTGATGGTGTATCTGTCGGCCGTGCTGACGACGGTGCTGTTCGCGCTGGCCCTAGGCGGCGTCTCCGACGCACCGGCCGGCTACATCGCGGCGGTGTGCGCGGTGCTGTGGGCGACGGTGCTGTTCGGCAACTTCGCCGAAGCGCTGGCCGAGGGCCGCGGCAAGGCCCAGGCCGACGCCCTGCGCTCAGCGAAGCGCGATGTGGAGGCCCACGTGGTGGACGAGGCGGCCCTGGCAGCCCTGGCGGCGGATGAGGTCGACGATGTCGCGGCCTTCCTCCTTCAGCGTACCCGACCGGCGAGCTCGGCCGACCTGACCTGCGGCCAGGTGTATGTGGTGTGCGCCGGCGAGGCGGTGCCGGCCGACGGCGAGATCATCCTGGGCGCGGCCAGCGTGGACGAGAGCGCCATCACCGGCGAATCGGCCCCCGTGGTGCGCGAGAGCGGCGGCGATCGCTCAGCGCTGACGGGCGGCACCACGGTGCTGTCGGACTGGCTTGTGGCCCGAGTATCCGCCGAGCCCGGCGCGAGCTTCCTCGATCAGATGATCGCCATGGTGGAGTCGTCCGCGCGCAAGAAGACTCCCAACGAGCGGGCCTTAGAGCTGCTGCTCATCGCGCTTACCCTGGTGTTTCTGGCGGTATCGACGGCGCTGTACGCCTTCAGCTCGTTCGCGGCCGCCCAGGCCGGTGAGGCGAATCCCGTGGGACTCACCTCGCTTGTGGCCCTGTTCGTGTGCCTGGCGCCCACCACCATCGGCGCGCTGCTGTCGGCCATCGGCATCGCCGGCATGAGCCGGTTGAACGCGGCCAATGTGCTGGCCACGAGCGGACGGGCCGTGGAGGCGGCGGGAGACGTGGACGTGCTGCTGCTGGACAAGACCGGCACCATCACCCTGGGCAATCGCCAGGCCGCGGCCTTCCTGCCCGTGGACGGCGCCAGCGAGCGCGATCTGGCCGACGCCGCCCAGCTGGCGAGCCTGGCCGATGAGACCCCCGAGGGCCGCTCTGTGGTGGTGCTCGCCAAGGAGCGCTTCGGCATCCGCGAGCGCACCCTGGCCGGGGCGGGCTTCACCGTGGTGCCCTTCACGGCCCAAACGCGCATGAGCGGTGTGGACTTCGACGGCCATGAGATTCGCAAGGGCGCCGCCGACGCCGTGCGCGCCTACGTGGAAGCGCGCGGAGGCGCCTACAGCGCCGAGGCCGCGGCCGTCGCCGACGAGGTGGCCCGTTCGGGCGGCACTCCGCTTACGGTGGCGCGCGACGGGCGGGTACTCGGGGTGATTCACCTGAAGGACATCATCAAGTCGGGTATTCGCGAGAACTTCGCCGACCTCCACGCCATGGGCATCAAGACCGTCATGGTCACCGGCGACAACCCGCTCACGGCCGCGGCCATCGCCGCCGAGGCGGGGCTGGACGACTTCATCGCCGAGGCCACCCCCGAGGCGAAGCTGGCGGCCATTCGCCGCTACCAGGCCGAGGGGCACCTCGTGGCCATGACCGGTGACGGCACCAACGACGCGCCGGCGCTCGCCCAGGCCGATGTGGCCGTGGCCATGAATTCCGGCACCCAGGCGGCGAAAGAGGCGGGCAACATGGTGGACCTGGATTCCTCGCCCACCAAGCTCATCGAGATCGTGCGCATCGGCAAGCAGCTGCTCATGACCCGCGGCAGCCTGACCACGTTCTCCATCGCCAACGACCTGGCGAAGTACTTCGCGGTGATCCCGGCGCTGCTGGTGCCGCTGTACCCGGGCCTGGAGGTGCTGAACATCATGCACCTGGCCAGCCCCGCCTCGGCCATGCTCGCGGCCATCCTGTACAACGCCCTCATCATCGTTGCGCTCATTCCGCTGGCTTTGCGCGGCGTGAAGTACCGCGAGGGCACGCCGGCCTCGCTTCTGGCCCGCAACCTGGTGGTGTACGGCCTCGGTGGCGTGGCGGTGCCCTTTGTGGCCATCAAGGCCTTGGATGTGCTCATGGTAGCCATGGGCGTGGCCTAGGGACCTGGCGGTTTGCTCGAAGCGGGCGAAGACGTTCTAAGCGGGCGTTCGGAAGAGGCGTTCGGGAAGTACCTTCGGAAAGGACGGATCATGAACGGAAAGTCGGTGGCGCGGGGCGCGGTGAGTGCGGTGGTGCTGTTCGCGGCAGCCACGGTGCTGTGCGGGGTGCTGTATCCGCTGGCGGTGGCCGGAGTGGCGGCGGTGGCCTTCCCCTGGCAAGCCACGGGATCGATCATCGAGGTGGACGGGGTGAAGTACGGCAGTGCCCTGGTGGGCCAGCCCTTCCGCGGCGAGGGCCACCTGTGGGGGCGCCCCACCCTGGCCGACGCCCGCGCCTTCGCCGACGAGGACGGCGCACCGCTTCTGTGGTACGGCCCCGAGAACCTGAGCCCCGCCAGCGACGAGTTCGGCGAACGGGTGGCAAAGCGCGTGGCGGCGGTGCGGGCGGCCCACCCCGACCAGGGCGACGCCCCGGTGCCGAGCGACCTGGTCACCGTGTCGGGGTCGGGTTTCGACCCGCACATCTCGCCGGCCGCCGCCGAGTACCAGGTGGGACGCATCGCCGCGGCCACGGGGCGCAGCGTCGAAGAGGTGCGCGGCATCATCCGCCAGTGCACCGAGCGCCCCTTGCTGGGGGCTTTGGGCGAGGCGCGGGTGAACGTGCTGAAGGTGAATCTCATGCTGGACGGCATTCTTTGATTCGCTCGCTCTGGCGGGACGAGCGAATTGCGCCGACGCTGCGGCTCCGATGGGCGCCGGTCGGACCTTCGCTGGCCCCTGGGGTGCTTCCCCGCCATTGATTAACTGTTGATGGGGCGAAACCATCGGAAGCGGGTGCGGTGATAGGATGATGGAGACGGTAAGCAATGGAGCGGAAGGGAGGCTGCGGTGGCGCTTGGGCGCGATAACGGGGATGAGGCCGAGGCGCGCCGCGATCCCGATGCCATTCTCGCCCGCATGCGGGAGGAGGAGGCCGACGAGGCGCCCGCGGGCCGCGGCAAGCTGAAGGTGTTCTTCGGCTATGCGGCCGGCGTCGGCAAGACCTATGCCATGCTGACCGAGGCCCACCGCGCCGTTGCGGCCGGAGCCGACGTGGTGGTGGGCTATGTAGAGCCCCATACCCGTGCCGACACCCTGGCCCTGCTCGACGGCTTGGAAGTGCTGCCCTGCGCCACGGTGCACCACCGCGGCATCGCTCTGCGCGAGTTCGATCTCGATGGCGCGCTGGCCCGTCGGCCCGAGGTGATCCTGGTGGACGAGCTGGCTCACACCAACGCCCCGGGCTGCCGTCACCGCAAGCGCTACCAGGACGTGGAGGAGCTGCTGCGCGCCGGCATCGACGTGTACACCACGGTGAACGTGCAGCATCTGGAGGGGCTCAACGACAAGATCGCCGCCATCACGGCGGTGGCCGTGTCCGAGCGTATTCCCGATCGCATCTTCGATGCCGCCGATTCCGTGGAGCTGGTCGATTTGGAGCCGGCCGATCTTATCGCCCGCCTGGAAGCGGGGAAAGTGTACGCGCCCGTGCGGGCCAAGGCGGCCTTGGCGCATTTCTTCTCGAAGCCGAACCTGGCGGCCCTGCGCGAGATGGCCCTGCGCCGGGCGGCCGACCGTCTGACCCGGGCGAGTACGGGCACCTCGGTGCCGCGCTCCGATGCGGGAGAAGACGTGCTGGTGCTCGTCACGGCCGATGCGGGCGCGCCCCGCGTTATCCGAGCGGCGGTGAACTTGGCCGAGGCGCTGCACGGTCGTTGCACGGCTTTGGCGGTGGAGGACCCCGACGGCCGCGAGGGCGACCCGGAAGGCGCCAAGGCCCTGCGCCGCGCCCTGGATGTGGCCGAGGGCATGGGCGCCCGCGGCGTCACGCTGTCGGGGGACGACCCGGTGATGCCCTTCGCCCACTACGCCGCCACGGCGGGCATCCGCCAGCTGGTGGTGGGCGCCTGTCCCGGGCGCCATCGGCGGTGGCGGCGCCGCGCCGTCGCCGATCGGGTGATGCGCGCCGCTCCCGAGGCCACGGTGACCGTGGTGCCGCCCGTGGATGCGCCCTCGGTGCTGCGCCGGCTGCATGCGCGCTCGGGCTTCACGCCCACGGTGGCCGACGGGGCCCGCGCCCTGGCGGCCGTGGCCGTGGCGACGGCCATCAGCGCCGTGTCTTGGGCCATAAGTCCCGCCACCTCGGTCATTCTCATGGTGTATCTGCTGGTGGCGCTGCTGCTGGCCACGCGGGCCGACGGCTTTCTGTATGCGGCGCTGGTGGCCCTGGGCAGCGTGGTGGCCTACAATTTCTTCTTCACCGCTCCTCGCTTCACCTTCCATGCCTACGGGCTGTCGGCGCCGGTGATCTTCGCGTTTCTGCTCATGGGAACGTTGGCGGCCTCGTCTCTGGCTATTCGCCTGAAGCGCCAGGCGGCCACCGCGGCGCGGCGGTCCTACCGCACCGAGGTGCTGCTGGAGAGCAGCCGCAAGCTGCAGGCGGCGACGACTTTGGGGGCCTGCCTGGAAACGGCGGCCGCCCAGGTGGTGAAGATCCTCGATCGGCCCGTGGTGATCTATCAGGCCGATGCCACGGT
Source organism: Adlercreutzia mucosicola DSM 19490 (assembly GCF_000422625.1). Classification (GTDB taxonomy): domain Bacteria; phylum Actinomycetota; class Coriobacteriia; order Coriobacteriales; family Eggerthellaceae; genus Adlercreutzia; species Adlercreutzia mucosicola. Next base: position 102,436 of record NZ_AUGK01000009.1, read on the forward strand.
GCCCGGGGGCTTGCGACCTCCCCGCGTATTCGACGTGCCGGGCACAGGCGGCGGCGACGGCAGCTGCGCGGCGCTGGTGGCTCCCGGCGAGGCGGCCGTGGCCGCGTGGGTGGCCGCCAACGGCGAGCCGGCCGGGGCCACCACCGACACCCTGCGCGAGACGCGCTGCCTGTATCTGCCCATCCGCACGGCCGAGCGGGTGTTCGGCGTGGCGGGGCTCGTGATGGAGCAGGATAGCGAGGACTTCGGCGCCTTCGAGCGCAACTTGCTGGTGGCCCTGCTGGACGAGTGCGGCCAGGCGGCGGGCGCCCTCGCCCTGGCCGCCGAGCGCCGCGACCTGTCGGTGCGGGCCGAGAAGGAGACCCTGCGGTCGAATCTGCTGCGGGCCATCTCCCACGATTTGCGCACGCCGCTCACGAGCATCTCCGGCGACGCCGACATGCTGCTGTCGTCGGACGCCGCCCTGGACGCGGCCCAACGCCGCCGTCTGCTGTCCGACATCTCCGAGGATGCCACCTGGCTCATCGACCTGGTGGAGAACTTGCTGTCGGTCACGCGCTTGGATGATGGGGCCGAGCCGGTGACCATGCAGCCCGAGCTGGTGGCCGACATCTTCGCCGACGCCCTGCGCCACGGAAGCCGCGCGGCTGCCGACCATGAGCTTGCGGTGTCGCTGGATGACGAGTTCCTCATGGCCTCCATGGACGGCCGCCTTATCGTGCAGGTGGTGGTGAACCTGGTGAACAACGCCGTGGCCCACACGCCGGCCGGATCGCGCATCAGCGTCGGCGCGCACCGTGAGCGCCGACGTGGAGCCGATTTCGTGGTGATCACCGTGGCCGACGACGGCCCGGGCATTCCCGACGGGGAGAAGGCGCGGGTGTTCGATCTGTTCTACCACGGCGGTTCGGTGGGCGGGGAAGGGGGCGACGCGCGCCGCGGCATGGGACTGGGGCTGGCGCTGTGCCGCTCTATCCTGCGCGCCCACGGCAGCGACATTGTTCTGACCGATGCCCAGCCCCACGGCTGCGTGTTCTCGTTCCGCCTGCCCGCCGCCGCGCTTCCCGAGGAGTCGGCGGGGGAAGGCGCGGGAGCGACTGGGGGACGCGACACGTCTCCGACGGCCGCGCCCTTGTTCACGGTGCGTCCGTCGGCCTCGGGCGCACCCGGTGAAAAGCCAGCGGGCGAGGGAGGGGAGGCGCGATGAGCGCTAGCAACGAGCCGGTTATTCTGGTGGTGGAGGATGACCCCGCCGTGCGCAATCTGGTATCCACGGCCCTGGACGTGCACGGCTACGCCCATCGCGAGGTGCCCACAGCTACCGCGGCCCTCATGGAGCTGACCTGCGCTTCCGACATCAGCTTGGTCATTCTCGATCTGGGATTGCCCGACCGCGACGGGGTGGAGGTGATCGGCGCCCTGCGCGGGTGGTCGCGCACGCCGGTGATCGTGCTGTCGGCGCGCCAGGAGGATGCCGACAAGGTGGCGGCCTTGGACGCTGGGGCCGACGACTACCTCACCAAGCCCTTCTCGGTGGAAGAGCTGCTGGCCCGCGTGCGCGTGGCCCTGCGCCGTTTGGCCTACGACGAGCCCGCGCCCGCCGCCGAAGTGTACCGCAACGGCGGTCTCGCCATCGACTTCGATTCCCACGTGGTCACGCGCGATGGCGCGGAGGTGCATCTCACGCCCATCGAGTACAAGCTGCTGGCCCTGCTGGCCCGCAACACGGGGAAGGTGCTGACCCACAACTACATCCTGAAAGAGGTGTGGGGCCAGGCGCTGGCCAGTGACCTGCCCAGCCTGCGCGTGTTCATGGCCACCCTGCGCAAGAAGATCGAGCCCGACTCCGCGACCCCCTGCTACCTGCAGACCCATGTCGGCATCGGCTACCGTATGCTGCGGGTAGAGTAGGGAAGCGGCAGGTTTGCGCCTCTGACCCTTACGGATGACTTGCCAACCCCGACGGGCGGCCTAAAGCCCGCCCCTACGAAACGCGTTGCCGTGGCCGTGGGGCAACTATATAGCCCCTTGTAGGGGCGGGCTTTAGGCCGCCCTCTGACGCAGTCGATCGTTTTTCTTTTTTGGTACGCAAAAGTGGCGCTGGATTGCGAAGAGTAAACACGCGATCCCCGAAACGGTCCCCCATGGCTAGAACCCGTCGGCGTTTTCCCAGGTGGGAAATGATTCGATGGCACCAACGGGCGAAAAGTATCCGCGCCCTGACTACTTTTCGCAATCCAGTGCCACTTTCGTCGTGATTTTTTAGAAAGCGAGGAGGGCTGCAGCCCGCGACGAGCAGCCCGTGTGCGTTCAGGCGTGTGCTGGCCGGGCTCGTTTCTTCGGTGATCTCGACGATCCTTATTCCGAAGTGTCGCAGCTTGTCGCTCAGCGCACTTGCGAGCAGCTCTTGCCTGACGAAGGCACTGGTCCGTCGGTGTACTATCTCGTTTGAGTCCAACTCCCCAAGCTGTAGCGCGGTCTTTGGTCGCCGAGCAGAGCGAGGCCGCCCCATCTTCCTCCCTCGGATGGGGCGGCCTCTTTTGGAGCGAGCTAGTTTGCTCTGCGTCTTATTCGGCAACGATATCGCTGGGCAACTCGATCTCGTCGTAGACGATGCGGTACTCGTCTTCGATGAAGGCAGAAAACTCACGGGGACTGAGAACGCGGGTTTTCGACTGGGCGAAGCCCACCTCGTCGCGGGTGAGCAGGACATCGGCCTTCACTTTTTCGGCGCACACGTCGATGAGGCAGTCTTCGAAATCGCGCCATCGGCGGCTGGCGGCGAGTTGGAGGTCGGCTGAGTCCAGCGAGCAAATATTGAGCCACCGATAGCTTTCCTCGAAAGCGCTCTGGATGCGTTCGCTGCTATAGGTTTTGTGCAGTACGTAGAACACATCGGTGAATGATTTCGCCGACACCCACAGCTCTGCGTCGCCAAATTCGTGCATGATGAGCAGTTTCTGGGCGACGTCGCCCTCGGGAGGCCGTTTCGTGTACAGGTCGATGAGCACGTTGGTGTCAAGCAAAACGCGCATAGCGATCATCCCTCGCCTGGTTCAGTTGCTGTTTGAAGGATGGGGCTTCGGCGGCCGGAGAGCTGTCGCCGACGTACATGGCTCGCAGCGAGCGGGCGATCCGCGCCTGCTGCCCGGCGGATAACTGGCGATGCTGGCCCTGCTGGCGCTCGAGCGTGCCTCGCGGCTCGGGGAGCCGCCGTTCTGCCAGCACATAGCGATAGGCGGCATTGATGAGCTGGGAAGGAGTGGCGCCCAGTTCGCTCAAGAGAGCGTTGCCTTCTGCCTTGACGGCAACCGGTACGCGGGCGGAGACGGTGGCATCCATGATAGCCTCCTTTCGAGGTGGCTTCATCATAATGTAATACTGTGCGACCATCAAGACGATGAGGCGCATAGAATAGGCGGTTCGGAGTCGAGCGACCCCCCGTGCCGTGGTATTATTCGGAGCGGTAGATAATTCCTTGGATTGGAGGACGTGGTATGACGGTGAGTGCTGATAGGTGGCAGGCCCGTGCGGCGATGTGCGAGCTTTTGGCCCTGTCGTTTCGCTATCCGGAAGACCGGGTGCTGGCCGACGCCATCGCCTCGGGCGAATGGGGCGAGGCGGCCGACGAGATCGCCGGAGCGTTGGGGATCAGCTGGTCGGTCGCGGCGGCGCCCGGGACGGCCGAGGCCGCGGCTCTGGACGATCCGGCCGAGCTGCAGAAGTCGCTGCGCACCGAGGCCACGCGCCTGTTCGTGGGCGCTCCCGAGGCAGCGGCCAGCCCCTATGAGGGCGTGTGGCGCGCGCATGCCGAGGGCGTGCAGCCGCTGTTGTTCGTGAATCCCCATTCCATGGCGGTGGAGCGCTTCTGCAAGGCCTGCGGCCTGGGCCGTCCCGAGGGCACCAACGAGCCCTTGGACGCTGTGTGGACCGAGCTGGAGCTGATGGAGTACCTGGCTCTGCGCGCCGCCGCCGACGCCCTGGACGCCGAGGGCGCCGCTGACGTGGCCGCTGGCGGCGACGGCGCGCCCACCGAGGCCGAGGCCGCGGAATACCGCGAGATCGGCGATGAGATCGACGAGTTCGACACCGACGAGGGCCCCGAGCCCGGCGACGTGGTGGCGTCCGCCGACCTGCCCGGCGGCTCGCCGGCCGCGGCCTGGGACGAGTTTGTGGCCGATCACGCCCGGGTGTGGATGGGCCGCTTCGCCGAGGGCGTGCAGGAGGCCTCGCGCGTGCCCTTCTACCGCACGGCGGCGAACCTGCTGGCGGCATTCATCGGCTAGCGTAGCGCTGCCGGCAACTTCATCAGTGAGCACAGGGCCGCTGGCAATTGCGCGGCCAAACGTACGGTCGAAGCAGGACCCCGCCTCGGGTATGGCGGGGTTCTGTTCTTTTCGGCCGTCTTTTTGTGCAACAAACTCCGATAAGTAGACACGTTGGGCTGCGTGTTTCGCCGATTCGCTCCGAGGTAGGGGAGATTTCCTGGGAAAACGTCGTGCGGAAGGCCGCGACGCCCTCTTGAGGCCGGGCGGAATGTCTACCTATTGGAGTTTGTTGCACAAATGAGGGCAAAAGCGACGCTCGGTGGCGGAAAGCGCCCGTTACTGGGTGGGAGGCGCGCGGTGCTCCTTGTTGAACTGGGCCCAGACGCCGGAATACAGGATGGAGTCCATAAGGTGCTTGTCCCGCACGAGGGGCAGCCGCTCGTAGGGGGCGGCCGTCTCGGCGGCGGTGAGGGCCAGGGTCGTGCCCATGGCCTCGGGGTCGGAGCCCAGGGCCACGAAGGGGTTGTAGCTGCCGCTGCGCTCGTCATCGTCGAAGTCCACCGCCGCGTCCATAAGGTAGATGAAACGTCCGAGCGCCCGTCCGAGCTCGCCCATGGCATCGGCCCAGAACCCCTGGCCGTAAGCGAACAACCGGCCCAGCAGCGCGCCGAACTCCCGGGCGGCGGCATCGGGGTCGAAGGCGTCGGCAGGAGCGCTCTCGATGGCCCGGATGGCCGCCATGGACATCTCGATGGCGGCGCAGGCCTCGGGGATGCGCTCGGCGGCCCGGCCGTAGGCCCCAGTCAGCAGGCGCTCGGCGGCGCGGGCGCCCAGACTGCCGCCATCGGCCACGTCGTCGAGCGCCTTGTGGTAAGCGAGCGCCACGGAAAGATCGGCTGCGTAGTCGGTCCAGGTCGAGCGCGCCCACGCCCGAGGCGCTGCCGGGGCCGGATGCATCACGCAGTGGCTTTTCCCGCGGGTTTCCTCGGGCTCGTGCAGCGAGGCGCACAGCAGCACGAAGAAGGTGAGATCGTAGGTGAGGCAGGCCCGCGACCGTTGACCGTAGCGATCGCGCAGAGCCAGGCACAGCCCGCAGTACACCTCCTGATAGCGCGCCTTCTCATCGTCGGACAGGGCATCGGCGTCGGCTACCACGAATCCGAACATGGCACTCCCCGAAACCGCCGCCGCTTAGGCGGGCTTGCGGGCCACGTGCACCGCCGCGATGCCGCCCGTGTAGTTCTTCCAAGTCACGTCGGTGAAGCCGGCCTCGCGCATCAGATCGGCCAGGCCCTCCTGATCGGGGAAGGCACGGATGGACTTCGCCAGGTACACGAAGCCCTCGTTGTCACCGGTGATAAGGCCGCCCCAGAAGGGGATCAGATGGCGCAGGTAGAAATGGTACAGCGCCCGCCAGGCGCGGTTCGGCGGCGTGGAGAACTCCAGGCACACCAGCGACCCGCCCGGACGCAAAACGCGGAACATCTCGGCTAGGGCGCGGGGCCGGTCGGGCATGTTGCGGATGCCGTAGGCCATGGTGATGACATCGTAGGAACCATCGGCGTAGGGAATATTCTGGGCGTCAACCACCTGAAAGTCGATGGGCACCCCGGCGCCGTCGCCCTCGTCGATGTGCATGCGAGCCACGTCCAGCATCTCGGGCACCAAGTCGGTGCACTGGATGTGGGCCGGGTGCTTGGTGCGGGCCACGGTGAAGGTGACGTCCCCGGTGCCCCCGGCGATGTCGAGCACGTCGTGGTGCTCGGCGATGGGGGCCTGGCGCATCATACCGGCCAGCCACAGCTTATAGGCGCCGAAGCTGGAGATGGCGTTGAACCGCTCGTATTTCCGCGCGATGGAGGAGAAGATGTCCTTCACGCGCTCGCTGGATAGCTCGGCCGGGGCCTCAAGACCGGTGGCGGTATCGATGCTCATAGCGGGGAACTCCTTGGGTTGCTCGTCGTTTGTCCCCAGTATACGCCCCCAGGCCGCAAAACCGCGGCGCTTATCCGTGCACGGCGGGCGGTCATGCTATCATGGGCCATCGAACTTGTTATCGCCCCTCGTCCCACGGGAGGTCCCATGCTTTTGTGCGCCCAGTACATTCTGCCTGTCACGTCCGAGCCTATCATCGATGGCGCCGTGCTCGTGCGCGATGGCGTTATCCGCGACATCGGCAGCGCCGACATGCTGCGCCTGCGCTATCCCGACGAGGAAGTGGTCGATCAGGGGCTCGCGGCCATCATGCCCGGCCTGGTGGATCTGCACACGCGCCTGGAGCAGTCGGTGCTGCGCGGCGTGGTGAACGATGCCCCCTACGTGGAATGGCTGTCGGAAGTGGGCCGCAAGGCGAGTCGCCTGGAGGCTGCCGACTGGTTCGACTCCGCCATCCTGGGCGGCCTGGACGCACTTTCCAGCGGCATCACCACGGTGGCCGATATCACCACCACCGGCGCCTCCTGTACCGCCGTGAACAAGCTGGGCCTGCGCTCGGTCATCTACCGCTCCGTGGCCGCCATGGACAAGGACCGCATCAACGCCGCCATGCAGCTGGCCCAGAAGGACATCCTGCACTGGCGCGAGGAGGTGGACGGCGATCGTGTGACCATCGGCATCGCCCCGGCGCCTCTGTTCACCAACCACCCGGCCACGCTCACGGCCGTATCGCAATTCGCCACTAAGGAGAACTTGCCCGTGGCCATGTGGCTGGCCGGCAGCCGCGAGGAGTGCGACTTCGTGAAGTACGGCTCGTCGCCCTTCCAGGTGCACGGCGGCGATGTGAAGCGCGGCTATGTGGAGATCCCGCCGTGGCTGCCCACCGGCGTCAGCCCCGTGCGCTACGCCCTGAACTGGAGCGCTTTTGACGCCCCCAACGTGATGATCGTGGGCGCGGTATGCGTCGACGACGAGGATCTGCGGAAATTGCGCGAGTACAACGTGGCCGTCTGCGTGTGCCCCCGCGCCTGCGCCCAGCTGGGCATGGGCGTGGCCCCCTTGGACGAGTTCATCCGCGCCGATCTGCGCGTGGGCCTGGGCACCGATTCCCCGGCCGCCACGGAATCCACCGACATGCTGTCCGAGATGCGCTTGGGGATGCTGCTGCAGCGCGCTGTGAACCCGGGACGCTTCCTGGACGCCAAGACCATGCTGGAGGTGGCCACCATCGGGGGTGCGCGCGCCCTCGGCCTGGGCGAGAAGGTGGGCTCGCTCGAGATCGGCAAGCGCGCCGACCTCATCGCCGTGGACCTGTCCAGCTCGCACCAGTCCTTCACCACCGACCCGGTGGCCGCGGTGGTGAACACCTGCACCACGGCCGACGTGCTCATGACCATGGTGGACGGCAACGTGCTCTACGAGAAGAACCGCTGGCACGTGAAGGTGGAAGTGGCGAAGAACATCGCGCGGGTCATCGAGATCCGCAGCAAGCTGCGCCCCGAGGCCTAGGGTCTCGCGGCTCCGTGGAGATCGCGCGGGCACAAGGACCTGCGCGGGTTTCCACTGGCGCCGGGGGGGACAATCTGCGATAATGGCGAATTTGCCTAAGCAATTAAGGGAAACCGAGGAGCAGACGCGATGTCGCAGAGGAAAAACAAGACCGGTTCGAAGAATCCCACCCGCAAGCAGCAGGCCGAGCGCGTGCGCCGCGCCGAGCTTCAGGAGCGCCGCGCCAAGGAGGCCGCCGAGGCCCGGGCGCGCACCAAGAAGATCTTCACCGTGGTCGTCTGCATCATCCTCGTGCTCGCCCTCGGCATTCCCACCATGGCTCTGACCGTGCTCTCCCTGTAGGGCTGTAGAAAGGACCGTAGACGTGTTTGGAATCGGCGGATTCGAGCTTTTTCTCATTCTGCTGTTCGGGTTCCTCATTTTCGGACCCGATAAGCTGCCTGCTATCGCAAAAACCATCGGCAAGGGCATCGCGAAGTTCCGCAGCGCCCAGGAGGAAATGAGCGGCGTGCTCAAGGGCGAGATGGTGTTCGACAAGGATGCCGACGATCCCTTCAAGAACCCCTTGGACGCCCTGGACGACGTGGCCGCTAAGGCCAGCAAGGGTGCCGAGGCCGCCAAGAAGGCCGCCACCACCGCCTCGAAGAAGGTGAGCGACGCGAAGAAGACCGCCACGGCCGGAGCGACCGCCACCGCCGCCAAGAAGGCTGCCGACGCGGGTGCCGAGGCGGCCGCGGGCGAGGGCGAGGCTGGCAAGCCCGCGCGCGCCGAGAGCTTCGCCGAGCGCAAGGCCCGCTACGACAAGGAGCGCTCCGAGCGCAAGCAGGCCGAGGCCGATGCCGCCAAGGCCAAGGAGGCCGAGGAGAAGAAGGCCGCCGCCGAGAATTGCAAGGCCGAAGCGGCCGCCAAGCGCGCCGAGGCCGAGGCCAAGAAGAAGGCCGAGGAGGCCAAGAAGACCGTCACGGAGGCCGCCGACGCCCCGCAGGCGTCCGCTGCGACCGAGAAGGAGAACTAGATCATGCCTATCGGACCGGCACGTATGCCCCTTTTCGACCACCTGGGCGAGCTGCGCATGCGCTTGGTGCGCATCGTCGCCTGCCTCGCCGTGGCGGTCGTGGTGTTCTACATGGCCACCCCCACCATGGGCCAGTTTCTGCTGATGCCCATCGCAGAATTTCTGCCGGAGAACCCGGCTACGGGTCTCGCGTCGCTACAGGCCATCGATCCCTTCGAGGCCTTCGCCGTGCGCTTCCAAATTTCGCTGTGGGCGGGCATTATGGCCACTTCTCCCGTTATTCTGTGGCAGCTTTTGGCCTTCTTCCTGCCGGCGTTGAAGCCCGAGGAGCGCAAGTGGTTCATCCCCACTTTCGCGGCGGCGGTGTTCCTCTTCATCTTCGGCACGGTGTTCTGCTACTGCATTATTCTGAATCCGGCGTTCCAGTGGCTCACCGACCAGGCCATGGGCCTTGGCTACGTGGCACCGCGCATGAGCTCCTACATCGACATCATCATCAAGTTCGAGTTGGGCTTCGGCTTCGCCTTCGAGCTGCCGCTCATTGTGTTCTACCTGGTCATCTTCGACGTGATTCCCTATAAGAAGCTGCGCGGAAGCTGGCGTACGGTATACGTGGCCCTCATGATTATCTGCGCCGTCATCACGCCCGACGCCTCGCCGGTCACCATGCTGCTGATGTTCGCGGCTATGATCGTGCTTTACGAGGGCAGCTTGCTGCTCGCGCGTCTCGTGCTCGGCCGCCGCATCAAGGCCCAGAACGAGGCGCTCGCTGCCGAAGAGGACGAGTAAGTGCACGAGCTTGGCATTATGACCGGCGTCGTGGACGCTGCCGTGGGGGCGGCCCGCGACGCGGGGGCCGCGCGGCTTCTGGGCGTGACGCTGTCCATCGGCGAGATGTCCGAGGCGGTGGAGGATGCCCTGCACTTCGCCTTCGACGCCCTGTGCGAGGGCGATCCCTTCTTGGAGGGGGCCGAGCTGACGGTGAACATGGTGCGGCCGCGCAGCATCTGCCTGGAATGCGGCGCGGAATACGAGCACGACCGCTTCCACCTGTTCTGCCCCGCCTGCGACAGCTTTGCCACCGAGTTGGTGGCCGGGCGCGAGTTGCAGATCGACTCCATCGAAGTGGATCTGCCCGACGAGTAATGGACTAGAAACAAAGCGCTGCCATACTGAGGGCAGCGCTTTTTTTCATGGGCGGGGAAGGCCCGGCGCGAAGCGACGTCGGACGGTGAGCGCGCGGGCTGCAGGCATCGGCGGTTGCGGGTGTGCGGGATCACGCTTCGCCCTTCGCTGCCGATAAGGAAGGAGGAGGCTATGGAGCCTCTGGAGATGTACGACGCGTGCACGGCGGCTCTGGGCGACTTTGTGCGCGGGGCCGGGTTCTCGGATGTGGTCATCGGGCTGTCGGGCGGTATGGACTCGTCGCTGGTGGCGGCCATGGCCGTCGATGCCCTGGGGGCCGCATCGGTGCACGGGGTGCTGCTGCCCGGGCCCTATTCCAGCGAGTCGTCCATCGACGACGCCGAGGCCCTGGCGGCCAATCTGGGCATCGAGGCGCGCACGATATCCATCTGCGAGCCCTTCGAGGCCTTCGAGTCGGTGCTCGCCCGCGCTTGCGGCGGCGAGCTTTCGGGGCTGGCGGCCGAGAACACCCAGGCGCGCTGCCGCATGGTGTGCCTCATGGCCCTGTCGAACACCCACGGCTGGCTCATGCTGAATACGGGGAACAAGTCGGAGGCCTGCATGGGCTACTCCACGCTCTACGGCGATGCTGCCGGGGCCTTCGCGCCCTTGGGCGGCGTGTACAAGACCGACGTGTTCGCCATGGCCCGCGCCCGCAACCGCCGGGGCGCCGAGGCGGGCGAGCGCGGCCCCATTCCCGTGAACGTGTTCGTGAAGCCGCCCTCGGCCGAGCTTTCCCCCGACCAGGAGGATGAGAAGTCCCTCGGCGTGGACTACACCACTCTGGATCGCATCCTGGTGGCCGCTGTGGAGGAGGGCGCGACCTCCGAGGCTATCGTGGAGTCCCTTGCTGCCGAGGGGCGCGATGGGGACCAGGTGGGCGATCTCGTGGACCGCGTGCTCGCCCGCACCGCCGCCAACGCCTTCAAGCGCGCCCTGGAGCCGCCCTATCCCGCGGTGGATTTCTACGGGTAGGACGCGGTTCGGGCTTCCCGGGCGGGCTCAAGGCCGGTCCCTGCGGAAGGATTGCAGCGAGGGCCATGCGCGCTTCCCGTCGCACATCGTAGGGGTGCGCTTCAGCCCGCCCGCAACCCGCTCACTGCCGCGGCCCGCAACCTGCGGGCGGCCCCTCCCGCCCTTCCCGGATAACAGTCCGCTGTCATACATCTGCTGGTGTATGGCGCCCGCGGCGGGGAAGGGTTACCATGACCGGTATGGATAGCTTTTTCCGACAGACGGGCAAACTTGCCGCCATCGACTGGCTCATCGACGCGGTTATCGCCGCGGGGGCCTTCGGGTTCTCCTGCCTGCAGTTGACGCTGGCGGTGAACCTGCTCATCCCCGACGACTTCATGCGCCGCCTCATGGGCATCCGGGCCGTGGTGCCCACGGGGGTGTCGTTGGCTGCCATCGCTGCGGTCACGTTGCCGCTGGTGGCGCGCCGGCGCTTCCCCTGGCCGGTGTTTCTGTGGACCATCCTGTCGTGGGGTCTGCTGCAAACGGAGATGAGCGGCATCTCGCTGTCCGTCGCAGGCCCGCTCGTGGCCCTGTTCACCCTGGCGGCCGAGCGCAGCCGCGGCGAGGCCGTGGGGGCCTGCGCGTTGGCGGCGGCCGTGTTCCTGTTCGCTCCCACGCCGCCCGATCAAGCCCGGGTGCTCACCCAGCTCACCGTGGTGCAGAATGTGGCCCTGGCCCTGGCGGCCGCTTTCGCCGGCTACGGCCTGCGCGAGCATCAAGACCGCGTCCAGGCCTTCGAGGAGCGCGCCCTGGCGGCCGAGCGCACCCGCGAGACCGAGGCCGAGCGCCGCGTGGAGGCCGAGCGCGTGTCCATCGCCCGCGAGGTGCACGACATCACGGCCCATTCCCTGTCGGCGGTGAGCATCCAGGCGGCCGCGGCCGAGCGTCTGGTGGAGCGGGACCCGGCGGCGGCCAAGGAGGCCATCGCCGAGGTGCGCCGCACCTCGAAGGCGGCCCTGGAGGAGATTCGCGCCATGATCGGCGTGCTGCGCTCGGGCGATCACGGTGCCGAGGTGGCCCCCACTGAGGGCACCGAGCGCATGGGCGACGTGGTGGCCTATCTGGAAGGGGCCGGGATCGAGACGTCCCTGGCCATGGAGGCCTACGACCGCGCCTGCGTGCCGACCTTCATCGACGTGGCCCTGTTCGGCATCGCCCGCGAGGCGGCCACCAATATCGTGCGCCACGCCGAGGCCCATCGCGCCGCCATTGCGCTGACGGTGCAGGGAGCGGCACCTGTTGCCTGGGCCCAGCTGACCGTGGACGACGATGGGCGCGGCCTCGCTGCTAGCGAGCCTGCCCCCGACCACCACGGCCTGGTGGGCATGCGCGAGCGGGCTCGCCTGCTGCACGGCAGTTTCGCCGCCACCCGCAGCCCCTGGGGCGGCGTGCGCATTACCGTGAGCATTCCCCTGACCCAGACGGAGGATTCCCATGGACGCTGATCCCATTCGCGTGCTCGTGGTCGATGACCAGGATCTGGTGCGCAGCGGCTTCAAGATGATCTTAAATACCTACGAGGGCATCGAGGTGGTCGGCGAGGCCCGCAACGGCGCCCGGGCGGTGGAAGAGGCCCAGCGCCTCAGGCCCGATGTGGTGCTTATGGACATCCGCATGCCGGAGATGAGCGGCATCGAGGCCTGCCGGGCCATCACGGCCAACCCGCTTTTGTCCAAGACCCGGGTGCTCGTGCTCACTACCTTCGACATCGACGAGTACGTCTACGACGCCCTGGGGGCCGGGGCGAGCGGCTTTCTGCTGAAGGACGCCGACCCCGACGACATCGCCGCCGCCATCCGCGTGGTGGCCGCCGGCGACGCGCTCATCCAGCCCTCGGTGATGCGCCGGCTCGTGGAGACCTTCGTGGCCGCCCGCCCCCGGGCGGGCTGGGGCACCGCCGAGGCCGCCGAGAAGCGCCGGCGAGCCTGTGCGAGCCTGACCGACCGCGAGCGCGAGATCCTCATGCTGGTGGCCCGCGGGCTTTCCAACGACGAGATCGCCGAGGAGCTTTTCATCTCGCCGGCCACGGTGAAAACCCACCTGGCGCGCATCATGGCCAAGACCGACGCCCATGATCGGGCCCAGCTGGTGGTGTTTGCCTATGAGACGGGCCTGGTAACCCCAGCGGGAAGGTAATCCCTGATCAAACCTATAATTGCAAGAAACTTGAGTGGAAAAAACTCAAGTTTTTCCCCTGGCCCCCTTGTTTTCTCGGGCGTTGCTGTTATGATGTCTTCCTGTTTAGCACTCGTAGTTAATGAGTGCTAGCACTTACCCCCAACGAGTGGTTAAATTGGAAGTTGCGCGCAGGCGCATCGACAACCATTGAAAGGACGGCAAGCTATGAATTTGAAGCCTCTGGGCGACCGCGTCATCCTGAAGCAGGACGAGGCCGAGGTCACCACCGCGTCCGGTCTCTTCCTGGCCTCCGATGCCAAGGAGAAGCCGCAGACCGGCACCATCATCGCCGTGGGCGAGGGCAAGATGGACAAGGACGGCAAGCTGATCCCCATGCCCGTGAAGGTCGGCGACAAGGTCATCTACGGCAAGTTCGGCGGCACCGAGATCGCCCTGGACGGCGAGAACGTGCTCATCCTCCGCGCCGACGACATTTATGCGATTGTCGAATAATTAGTTATTCGACAATCCGACGGCTTTCCGTGGCGGCCGCCTCGCGCTTCAGAACCTGCGGTCTTTCGCACACAGCGCAAAGGCTGCTTAGCTCAAGACCGCAGAACCTTCAGCACGATGCGACTCACCACGAAAAGCCTGCTGTTTCCCCTGTTAATTTTGAGAAGATAAAAAACTCGAAAGGAACGCGAACTTATGGCTAAGGAAATCAAGTTCGATACCGACGCTCGCTCCGCTCTGGCTGCGGGCGTGTCCAAGCTGGCCGATGCCGTCAAGGTGACGCTTGGCCCCAAGGGCCGCTACGTCGCCCTGGAGAAGTCCTACGGCGCCCCGCTCATCACCAACGACGGTGTGACCGTGGCCAAGGAAGTGGAGCTGGAGAACCCCGTGGAGAACATGGGCGCCCAGCTGGTGCGTGAAGTGGCCGTGAAGACCAACGACGTGGCCGGCGACGGTACCACCACCGCCACGCTGCTGGCCGACGTCATCGTCTCCGAGGGTCTGAAGAACGTGACTGCCGGCGCCGATGCCCTCGGTATCCGCCGTGGCATCGAGAAGGCCACCGACGCCATCGTGGATGCCATCAAGGCCGCTGCCACTCCGGTGTCCACCAAGGAGCAGATCGCGAACGTCGGCCGCATCTCCGCCGGCGACGCCGCCATCGGCGACAAGATCGCCGAGGCCATGGACGCTGTGGGCAACGACGGCGCCATCTCGGTGGAGGAGTCCCAGACCATCTTCGGCATCGACATGGAGATCGTCGAGGGCATGCAGTACGAGCGCGGCTACATCTCCCCCTACATGGCCACCGACATGGAGAAGATGGAGGCGGTGCTGAAGGATCCCTTCGTGCTGCTCACCGATATGAAGATCAACTCCATCCAGGACATGGTCCCGCTGCTGGAGGAGGTCATGCGCGCCGGCCGCCCGCTGTTCATCGTGGCCGAGGACGTGGAGGGCGAGGCTCTCTCCACCATCCTGCTGAACCGTCTGCGCGGCACCCTGTCCGTGGTGGCCATCAAGGCCCCCGGCTTCGGTGATCGCCGCAAGCGCATCCTGGAGGACATCGCCGTGGTCACTGGCGCCCAGGTCATCGACAAGGACTTCGGCATGACCATGGCCGATGCCACCATGGAGATGCTCGGCACCGCCAAGACCGTGAAGGTCACCAAGGACACCGCCCTTATCGTGGACGGCGCCGGCAAGAAGGAAGACATCCAGAACCGCATCCAGATCATCCGCGCCGAGCTGGAGCGCGTCGACTCCGACTTCGACCGCGAGAAGGCCCAGGAGCGCCTGGCGAAGCTGTCCGGCGGCGTGGCCGTGCTGAAGGTGGGCGCTGCTACCGAGTCCGAGCTGAAGGAGAAGAAGTCCCGCATCGAGGACGCCCTGCAGGCGACCCGCGCGGCCGTGGAGGAGGGCATCGTCGCCGGCGGCGGCGTGGCCCTGGTGGACGCCATCGGCGCCCTGGACTCCGTTGAGGCTGCTGACAAGGACGAGGAAGTCGGCATCAATATCATCCGCAAGGCCATCGAGGCTCCCATGCGCGCCATCGCCCAGAACGCGGGCTTCGAGGGCTCTGTGGTGGTCGAGAAGGTGAAGAGCCTGCCGGCCGGCGAGGGCCTGAACTGCGCCAACGGCGAGTACGGCAACATGATCGAGATGGGCGTGAACGACCCGGTGAAGGTGACCCGCACCGCGCTGCAGTCCGCAGCCTCCGTGGCGGCCCTCATCCTCATCACCGAGGCCACCATCAACGAGATCCCCAAGGACGGCCCCGACCTGTCCGCCTTGGCCGGTGCCATGGGCGGTGGCGGCGGGATGTACTAAGCCGGCAGGCCCCCGGGTCTTCGGTTGAGTAACCGCTCGACAAACTAACTCGCAGAAAGGCGCTCTCCGGGGCGCCTTTCTTGTTAGCTGAGACATGAGGTGCTTGCAATGTTAGTCAAGTGGTTCCGAGGCGTCGATGCAATCGACCGAGGTGGCGCGGCACAGCTCTGCCACAGCGGCGTTGCTCGTTAGCAGAGTGGCGTTCTGCTGGCGAGCCAGTGCGTAGTACACCAAATCGCTCACGGAAATCTGGTTGCCCCTCACGTTCCGAAACGCCTCGGGTATCAGGTTCTCATAGGGCTCGTGCTCGTCCACCAAGGTGAGCGCAAGTTCCAGGCACTTCTCGGTGACATCTCGAGATACTGCTCCCATGCGGATAAAGCGCGCAAAACCATTCGCCAGGTCGAGCCGCAGCGAGCTAGAGCTGGCTACCACGTCGCCCCTTAGAATAACCTCGCGCAGGGCCATGCCCTTGTCAGTCGCGCAGGCGATATCCATCGCCGCGCTCGCGTCAAGCACCAGCATGATGCTCCTTCCAATTCCGATTTCACCTAAGCGGGCTGTGCGACGGCCTCGCGCTTTGCGGGGGCGAGAAAGTTGTCCATGGTGCTGAGCGTTGTGGCTCTCTCGGCGGTGCGCAACGAGGCTCTGCCCGCTTCACCAGAGCTAAACCGCACTTCCAGGGTTCGGCCAACGCTCGTGGCGATTTCCGTGAGCAGGCCAACAGTGGGGCTCGTCGTGCCGTTTTCAATGCGCGCAATGGTCGATTGCGGCTTTCCGGCGAGATGGGCCAGCTGCTTCTGAGTAAGCCCCAGCTCGTCGCGCAGTCCAACAAGTGCCATGGCCAAATCCATCTTCTCGCATTCCTGCGCATAGACCTCCGCGAACTCTTTGCTTTCCGCGCATCGCTGTGCGGCGTATTCCTCAATCCAGCTCATCGTCGTCCCTTTCTTGTGTCGTACTCATCGCGCAGGCGTTTCGCCTTTTCTATTTCCCTGTCAGGCGTACGTTTCGTTTTCTTGGTAAAGCCATGGGTGATGACGTAGCGGCTGCCTGCTTTGTGGAAGTAGAGCGCGCGCTGCGCGTTCGATCCGAATTGACTCCTGAGCTCGAAGATTCCATCACGAAGCTTCTTCACCCATTGTTGGCGAATGGCTGCCTGTATGCCCTGGTGCTCCGTGCTGCGGATAACGGTAATGAGTTTCGCTGCATCTTGATCAGGCAGTGCATCAAGGAACTCCTGGAACTCGCAGGAGTCATCCGCCCTTCGCATTATTTCGAACTCAAGCTTCTTATCCATAACGAGATAATAGCATATATGCTAATACTGGTAATGCTGAAAAGCTATCAAAATCTTTTATCCAGAAGCCTTGATAATCAGAAGCGCGCGTTTTCCAAGTCTCGAATAAGGGGAGGGTGTTGCCGTTGCTCCGTGAGGACTTGTAGGCGAGGCCGGAGGGAATCGGAATCCTCTCACCGTCAAGTTCGGAGAGTATAATGAGATCGGAGAGCGAGCCGCAAGTGGTGCCTTCGATTGCGCATACATGGATGGCCTTCTGGAGGATGTCGGGGGCTTTGTCCGAATGGATGCTTGGGCTTCCAAGCGTGAACTTGAGGTTGGGCTCTGGGCCAAGCAGGTGGTTGATGAGCGCCCGCCATCGTCGAGACCGTGGATCCGGAAGCCAGCGCCATCGAATTTCGCTCATGAGCAAGCCCCCCCGTCTTGCGTTGACACGCCGCGCGTCCCTAGAGCGCAACAGCGTTATTCCTGCGGAAAGCGAGGGCGGTGCGGCCTTCGCGGTAGCCATCCTGGCGAGCCTGATGCTTTCCAAGAACCAGAAGGTGTCAGGCCCGTTCGTCGTAGATGCGGGCAACGGTTCGGTGGACGCGGGGCGATAAGCGCTAGAATCGTGCTATGGAAGAATTCATGCACATAGCAGAGCACGTGCTGGAGCACTCGGTTGCCGACACGCTCTACCTCATCCCGTTTCTGTGGGTCACCTATCTGGCCATGGAGTGGCTCGAGCACAAGACCGGGGGACGCACCCAGGACGCTATCCGCCACGCGGGGGCGGCCGGTCCCATTGTGGGCGCGTTTCTGGGCGTGGTGCCCCAGTGCGGCTTCTCGGCCGCGGCGGCCACCCTGTACGCGGGCCGCGTCATCACGCTCGGCACGCTGTTCGCCGTGTTTCTGTCCACCTCCGATGAGATGCTGCCCATCTTTCTGGCCGAGGCGGTGCCGGCCAACACCATCCTGTCCATCATGGGCGCGAAGGTGGTCATCGGCATGGTCATGGGCTTTATCGTGGACGCGGTGCTGCGCCTGGCCCGTCGCGACAAAGATCACCTGCGCATCCACGAGCTGTGCGAGCAGGACCAGTGCGGCTGCAACCACGACTGCCGCACCTGCGAGGCCGCTCCCGAGCGGGCCTACGAGCATCACGACGACGTGGAGCACACCCACAGCCATGGCCACGGCTGGAAGGGCATCCTCCTCAGCGCCACGAAGCACACCGTGCAGGTGACGCTGTTCATCTTCGTCATTACCATCGTGCTGAACATTGTGCTCGAGACGGTGGGGGAGGAGGCCTTGGCCCGTCTCCTCGGTGACAATCCCGCCTTCTCCGTTTTCGCCACGGCGCTCGTGGGGCTTATTCCCAACTGCGCGGCCAGCGTGGTCATCGCCCAGTTGTACGTGGAGGGGGTGCTGGGAGCCGGGGCCATGCTGGCCGGGCTTCTGGTGTCGGCCGGCGTGGGCCTGCTCGTGCTCGTGCGGGCGAACCGTCCCTGGCGGCAGAATGCGGCCATCATCGCGCTGCTCTACGTCATCGGCGTGTTCTGGGGGCTCGTCTGCAACGCCCTGGGCGTGGTGTTCTGAAGCTCGGGCGAAGGCGGCCTGTCGTCCGGGGGCAAATTTCGCTTAAACTGACGATTCGTCAAAATATCTTCTTGCACTGACAATGAGATCGTACTAATCTCGTAACGTTCATTTGCAGGGTCATTTTTGGGAAGAAGGCGATGGTCATGGCCGGCCGTATAGAAGTCATCGAGCGACTTCTCGCCGCCCATGAGACATGGTTCGATGTTGAGCGCGATCACTGCTTCGCGGGCCGCATCTTTCCCGGCTATGCCGAATTCCACTCATCAGCCTCCCAGTACGTGCTCGTGAAGCGCGCGAAGCTGTGGGAGGCCTCCAGTCACGAGTACCTGTTCTTCTGGCCCGCTGATCATCTGGACGAGGCGGCGTTGACCGACTTGCTGCACTTCATGACCCACGAGGCCCTGGGCAAGGTGCAGCTGACCTCCGACCACATGAGCTCGTACCTGTCGCTGGTCGTGGTAGCCGATGAGGTGGACGATATCGTGCCGCGGCTGGTGAGCCGGGCCCGGTTTCGCAAGAACTTCGCCCTCGGGCTGAAGGGATGGGCCGATATGCGCGTGGCCGTCGTCGATCTGTCGGCGCGCCGCATTTGGGCCAACACTCAGGGAAAGCCACTCGTGGAAACCTTGGCGGCGAACGCGTTTGCCGAAGATGCTCCGGCGGCGGAGGGCGGAAAGGCCGCGCCCGTGGCGGCGGTCGCGGACCGTTCCGCAGCTGATGCCGAGGCGCCGGCGGCAGAGGCGTCGGCCGTGAGGGTTTCGCGCGTGGGGAGATAAAGGGAAAGGAAAGGAAGGACAGACAGGAATGAACGCATTGGTCATTCTCATTGTAGCCATCGTCGTGCTCGTCGCGGGCTACATCTTCTACGGCGGCTGGCTCGCCCGCCAATGGGGCGTGAAGCCCGACCGCCCCACGCCGGCCCATGAGCTGGAGGACGGCAAGGACTACGTGCCCGCGCCGCCCTACGTGGTGCTGGGCCATCACTTCTCGTCCATTGCCGGCGCGGGCCCCATCAACGGCCCCATTCAGGCTGCCATCTTCGGCTGGGTGCCCGTGCTTCTGTGGGTGCTCATCGGCGGCATCTTCTTCGGTGCCATGCACGACTTCGGCGCGCTGTTCGCCTCTATCCGCCACAAGGGGCAGACGCTGGCCACCGTTATCGCCCACAATATCGATGACACGGCCAAGAAGCTGTTCTGCATCTTCGCCTATTTGACGCTCATCCTGGTGGTGGCCGCCTTCGCCTCCATCGTGGCGAGCACCTTCGCCGTTGCGCCCGTGCCGCTCGATGACGCTGCCAAGGCCGCTGCCGCCGAGGCGGCCAACATGGCGAATATGCGCACGGCTATGATCTCGGTGCTGTTCATCGTGGTGGCCGTCATCTACGGCCTCGTTACCCGCGGCCGCAAGATCCCCGCGGCGGCCAACATCGTCTCGGCCATCGCCATCATTGTGGTCGTGGTGGCGCTTGGCTATAATCTGCCGGTCATCGCGCTGGACAACACCACGTGGATGTTCATCGTGGGCCTCTACATTCTGGTGGCCTCGGTGGCCCCGGTGTGGATTCTGCTCCAGCCGCGCGACTACCTGTCGAGCTACCTGCTCTACGGCATGATCGCCCTGGCTCTCGTCGGCATCATCGGCGCGGGCCTGACGGGAGATGCCGCCTCGCTCGAGATTCCGGCGTTCACCGGCTTTGCCGCCGCGGCGGGTGAGAGCAAGGTGGCCGCCTCGGGCTTTTTGTTCCCGGCCCTGTTCATCACCATCGCCTGCGGCGCCATCTCCGGCTTCCACAGCCTCGTAGCCTCCGGCACCACTTCCAAGCAGCTCGATCGCGAGGCCGAGGCCCAGCCCATCGCCTACGGCGGCATGCTGCTGGAATGCCTCGTCGCCGTCATCTCGCTGTGTGCCGTGGCCTTCGTGTTCGCCGGCTACATGGACGGCACCTATGCCTCGCCGACCCAGGTGTTCGCCGCGGGTCTGTCGCAGATGCTCGCCTGCGTGCCCGGGCTGGCCGGGGTGGAGTCTGTCGCCTACGCCCTGCTCGTGCTGGCCGTGTCGGTGTTCTGCCTCACCTCGCTCGACACCGCCACGCGCCTGGGCCGCTACATGTTCCAAGAGCTGTTCACCCCGCACGGCATGGAGATGGACGAGCTGACCGGCTGGCGTAAGGTGCTCACCAACCCGTGGGTGGCCACCATCATCACGGTTGTCTTCGGCGTGGGGTTGGGGCTGACCGGATACCAGCTCGTCTGGCCGCTGTTCGGTGCCGCCAACCAGTTGCTGGCCGCCCTCGGCCTTCTGGCCGTGTGCGCGTGGCTCGGCAATGCGGGCCGCAACAACAAGATGTTCTACCTGCCCATGGCCTTCATGATGGTGGTGACGCTGTGCTCGCTGGCGCTTACCGTGTGGGGCAAGATCGGCCTCATCGCCGCCGGTGCGGTGGACGCGGCCACGGTGCTGCAGCTCGTCATCGGGCTTCTGCTCATGGTGTTCGCCGTCATCTTGGCGGTGAAGGGGGCGCGTACCATTTTCGGAGGGAAGCGGAGCGCCTAAGGGGACGGGGAGGGAGCGCCGCTCGGCCGCCCGTGCGGCGCTCCGCCGTCTCCCGCATGCCCCCGCGCTCCATTTAGTGGGCCGCAGGGCTGTCCCGGGGCCCTTCTGCTAATATAGGCGGCAGCCTCGATGCGGGGCCATTCATCACGCAGTCTTATTCCAAGGGGAGGAGAGCCCATGGTTGAATTGGGAGACGAGAAGGTCATCTACGCCTTCGGTGCCGATGTGGAGCCGGTGCTCACGGTGAGCTCGGGCGAGACGGTGCGCATTCGCACGAAGGACTGCTTCGGCAACCAGGTGCGCACCGCCGCCGATGTGCTGGACGAGATCGACTGGGACCGCATCAATCCCGCCACGGGTCCCATCTTCGTTGAGGGTGCGCAGCCCGGCGGCGCGCTGAAGGTGCAGATCGACGCCATCGAGCTGGATGACCAGACGGCCTCGTGCACCGGCGAGGGCGAGGGCGTGTGCGGGGATCGCTTCGATGCCTGGTCCACGAAGCTCTGCGCCATCGAGGGCGATCGATTGGTGTGGGATGCGGGGCTCTCCATCCCGCTGGCGCCCATGATCGGTGTCATCGGCGTGGCGCCGGCCGGCGAGCCGGTGAACTGCGGCACGCCCGGCTCTCATGGCGGCAACATGGACAACACCGCCATCGGCGCCGGGGCCACCCTGTACTTCCCCGTGGCCGTGCCCGGGGCCCTGTTCGGCCTGGGCGACATGCACGCGGTGATGGGCGACGGCGAGGTGTCGGTGTCGGGGGCCGAGGTGGCTGGCTGGGCCACGGTGACCCTGACGGCCCTGCCCGAGTTGGCGGTGCCGAACCCCCTCATCGAGACGGCGACGCACTTCGGCATCATCGCCTCGGCCGAGACCTTGGACGCCGCGGCCGATTTGGCCGTGCACCAGATGGTGGATCTTTTGGCCGCGGGCACGGGGCGGGGGGCCGACGAGCTCGTCATGCTGCTGTCGCTCGTGGCCGACGTGCGGGTGTGCCAGATGGTGGACCCCGAGAAGACCGTGCGCTTCATGGTACCGAAGTACGTGCTTGAGGGTATCGGCTTTTCGTTGCCGGCTTAAAATCGGCTCACTACGGGGCGCGGGCAAGAAAGAGGCCGGCGCCCCGTTCTCTTTTGCGGGCCGGCGCTTGCGGTTTCGACGGCCCCCTCAACGGCGTTTCCCCTGTCGCCCATTGTCACCCCCCCCGTCCCGAAGGGAGCTTTCCATGCAGATCATCCAGGATCAGGTGTACTCGTTTTCCAAGGACCACGCCCCGGCGGCCACGGCCGTGCCGGGCGAGGTGCTCCAGTTCAACACTCTCGACTGCTTCTCCAACCGCATCACCGACGAGTCGGTCACCATGGATACGTTGGATTACGGCTACGACGGGGCCAACCCCGCCGCTGGCCCCGTGTTCGTGGAAGGGGCCGAGCCGGGCGATGTGCTCGTGGTGGACATCTACGACATCCGCGTGGCCGACGAGGGCACCGTGGCCACCGACGACCACTGCGGCCCGCTTTTCGAGGGCACGCCCTACCGCTCGCGCAAGGTGCCGGTGAAAAACGGCATGGCCACCTTCAATGGCGTGAGCTTCCCCATCAACCCCATGATCGGCGTGATCGGCACGGCGCCTGCCGGCGACGATGTGATCGACGGCTACGTGGGGGCCCATGGTGGCAACATGGACAACCACCTTATCACCAAGGGCACCCGCCTGTACTTCCCCGTGCGCGTGCCCGGGGCGCTGCTGCAGATGGGAGATGTGCACGCGGCCATGGGCGACGGCGAGCTGTGCGGCACGGGCATCGAGATTCCCGCCACCATCGTGGTGCGCGTGGATGTGCTGAAGAACTTCGAGCTGCACTGGCCGGTGCTGGAGACCTTCGGGCCTTGCGGCCGCTGGTACGTGAACGCCAGCGCGCCGGAGTACGACGAGGCCGTGATGAACGCCGCCAAGGAGCTGCGCCGTTTGCTGATGGCCGTTACCGGATGGGACGCCGCCGACACCTACATGTACATGTCGCTGCAGTCCGACGTGCAGATCAGCCAGGGTTGCAAGCCCTGCGAGGTGCAGCTGTCCCTGCGCATCGGCACGCCGAAGTTGCCCCAGTTCCCGCCGCTGGTGGGCTAGGGGAGGGCCTCCCGTTTTGTTCTTGCGCCCAAAAGGCGAGCGGGATGGTAAGCTATCGCCGCGCCTTGGGGCGCAAGGGCAAATCGGTCGGCCCGTGCCGGGGAGAAGGTAGGGGTCGGCCGGTTGGAGAAAGAGGGATCTGGAAGGGAAGGAAAGGAGACAATTCATGTCGAAACCCATCCAAGAGCCAACCATCGGTCTCGGTGAGAACATCGAGGCCTTCGGCTACAAGCAGGAGCTGCGCCGCGGGCTGCAACTCCACGACGTCGTTCTCTATGGCGTTCTGTTCATGGTGCTCATCGCGCCGCAGTCCATCTGGGGCTCGCTGCAGGTCGATTCCGGCGGTCTGACGCCGCTCGTGTACATCATCGGCTTTGTCGCAATCAGCTTCACGGCCTTGAGCTACGCGGCGATGTCCAACAAGTTTCCCATCGCCGGCTCGGTGTACTCCTATGTGCAGCGCGCCATCAACCCCCACGTGGGCTTCATGTCCGGCTGGCTCATTCTGCTGGACTACATCCTGGTTCCCTCGCTTTTGCTGGTCATGGTGGCCAACTGGGGCACCACGCTCGTGCCCGGCTCACCCTGGTGGCTGTGGGTACTGGTGTTCATCGCCTTCAACACCTACGTGAACGTGCGCGGCATCACCATGTCGAAGGGTGTGGACTGGATCATCTTCGCCGTGGAGATCGTGGCGCTCATCGTGTTCATCGCCGTGGGCTGCATGTACGTCTCCGGGGGCGGCGGCTACGGTGAGTTCTCCACCGAGCCGTTCTACAAGCCCGGTGAGGTGGACCTCCACTTCGTGGCAACGGCCGTCTCCCTGGCCTGCCTGTCCTTCCTCGGCTTCGACGGCATGTCCACCCTGGCTGAGGAGACCCATCGTCCCGAGAAGAACATCGGCAAGGGCATCCTTATCGCGCTGTGCATCATGATCGTCGTGTTCGTGGCCCAGACCTACGTGGCCGCCCTCATTCTGCCCGACTGGGCGAACACCGATCCCGATATGGGCTTCTTCGATGCTTGCTACACCGCCGGCGGCCTGCTGCTGCAGAACTTCATGCTGGTGATCAACATCGTGGCCATCGGTATCGCCAACATCATGAACGCCCAGATCGCCTCCTCGCGCCTGCTGTTCTCCATGGGCCGCGACGGCGTGCTGCCCCGCGTGCTCGGCAAGGTGCATCCCAAGTACCAGACCCCCTGGGTGGCCGCCATCTTCCTGGGCGTGTTCTCGCTGGTTCTCACTTTGACCGCCGGCCAGTTCGGCGGCATGACGGTGCTCGCCCCTATGGTGAACTTCGGCGCCCTGGCCTCGTTCATCATTCTGAACTTCGGCGTGTTCTGGTATTTCTGGTGCCGCGAGAAGCAGCGCGGCCCCAAGGCCGTTCTGCGTTACCTGGTGTGCCCGTGGGTCGGCATCCTCATTCTGATCTATGTGTTCACCGGCTTCGATCTGCTCACCTACGGCGTCGGCGTCAGCTGGTTTGTCGTGGGTCTCATCATCGCCGCGGTTATCTCCAAGGGCTTCAAGGAGGTACCCGAGGCTTTCAAGCACTTGGAAGTGTAGGCGCCCCTTCGGCATTGCGGCGCGGTGCCATCGGATTGCGCTTGCCGGGGCCGCCCATGGGGCGGCCCCTTTTCGTTGGGGAATACCCCTAAGGGCGGCGGCGGATTTTGTCGAAAGCTCTCAAGCGGTTTGCGGGAACGAACCGTTATAGTGGTCGGAACGAGAAAACCGAGAGGAGACATCCATGACCGCACTGTCCGCCGGTATGACCCGCGACGAGGCTGCAGCACTTCTGGCTGCGCACAACCAAGATCCCTTCCACATCGAGCATGGCGAGACCGTGGAGCAGACTATGCGCTACTTCGCCCGCGAGTTCGATCCGGAAAACGAGGAATTCTGGGGCATCGTGGGGCTGTTGCACGACCTGGACTGGGAAGAGCACGACGACGAGCCCGAGAAGCACACCTTGTACGCCGCGCCCCTCATCGAGGAGGCGGGCGGCACGCCGGAACTCATCCGCGCCATCCAGTCCCATACGTCCGACTTCAATCCCGACCTGCCAAAGCCCGAGCTGCAGATGGAGAAGATCCTGTTTGCCACCGAGGAGCTCACCGGGCTCATCGGCGCGGCCGTGGTGATGCGCCCGAGTCGGTCGGTCATGGACTTCAACGTGAAGTCGCTGAAGAAGAAGTACAAGGACAAGCGCTTCGCCGCCGGCGTGAACCGCGAGGTCATCGCGAGCGGTGCGGCGATGCTCGGTTGGGAGCTCGATGAGCTGTTCGCCCGCACCATCGAGGCCATGCAGTCTTTCGCTCCCGACCGCGACACGTTTGTGGCCGCTGAGTAAGCGAGGTTGGCGCGTATATTCCGCACCGCATTCTTCTCGCCGTTCCCATCGTTTGGTGGGGACGGTTTTTTTATTGGGAGTTTGACAAGTTTGAAAAGAATGCGCGGGTTTTGGCGGGTGGGTCTACAATGGCAGGTGGAATTGGCTCGGCCGTCCCTTTTGGGCGGCTCTGCGGCAGAAAGGACGCCCATGTGGTGTAAGAAGATGCTGGTGGCCTACGACGGCAGCGCGCCGTCCCATCGGGCCCTGGAGGTGACGCGCGAGATCGCGGCCCAGAACCCCGCCGTGGAGGTGGTGCTCGTGCACGTGATGCGGCTGTTCTCGTCGGGTTCGGCGGCGGCCGGGATGGACACCGTCATGGTGGACGATGCCATGGCCGTTCGCAGGGAATTGGAGGCTATCGCCGAGGCCATGGTGAACCCCGCCGAGGTGAAGCTGCTGAAGGGCACCTCCCCGGCCGATCTCATCGTGAACTGTGCGAAGGAGGAGGGCTGCGACCTCATCATCATGGGCAGTCGCGGCCAGGGCGGCGTGAAGGGCTTTCTGGGCTCGGTCAGCTACGCCGTGACCAAGGAATCGCCCATGACGGTGCTGATCGCGAAAGAAGGCGACTGTCGATAATGGCCTCATCCGTTGCGGCGCCCACAGGGACGTCTCGGTCTCGGGGAGTCTCCGGGTCGCCTGCGCCTTGTAGTGCGCGGCCCCGTCCGCTGTGGACGAGGAACTTCGTCGCCGGAACCTTCCTGAACTTCTTTATCGCGGGCAATTACTTCATGCTCATGGTGGTGATGACCGCCTATGCGCTTTCGGTGTACCAGGCGCCGGCCAGCGTGGCCGCTTTCTGCGCGAGCGCGTTCATCCTGGGTACGCTGTTCTCGCGCTTCGTCACGGCGCCGCTGATGGATCGGGTGGGGCGCCTGCCGCTTTTGATCGTCGGCTGCTGCACTGAGGTGGCCCTGACGGCGCTGTACCTGCTGAACGAGCCTTTGGGGGCGCTCATCGGCGTGCGCTTGCTGCACGGGTTCGCCTACGGGGTGTGCTCCACGGTGATCGCTACCATCATCACGAGCATCGTGCCGCCTGAGCGCAAGGGCGAGGGCATCGGGTACTTCATGCTGTCGATCACCTTGGGCAGTGCCATCGGCCCGTTCGCGGGCATCTTCTTAGCGAACAACTTCGGCTACCCCGTCACCTTCGCCGTGGCCGCGGTGCTGGCCTCGCTGTCCATCCCGGCAGCCCTGCTGCTGCGCCCTCCGCGGGAGACCCGGGTGAAGGGCCGCAAGGCCGCAGCGCGGGAAGAGATGGAGGCGGCCGAGGAGGCCGCGGGCGGTGCCGTGGCCGACGCGCCTGTCGAGGCGGCGCGCTCTGAGGCGGCGGCCGTGCGGGCCGAGGAGGCTGCGGGCGATAATGGCACCGAGGGCGCCGAGGGCGCGCCGTGTCCCGTGTGCGCCGGCACCGACGACGACTGCCCGATGTGCACGCGCATCCCTTCCACCCACTTGGAAGAAGTGGTCGCCGCCAAGGTGCGCCGCTCGCCCCTGGTGCGCTTCGTAGAGGCCGGCGTGCTGCCCATCGCGCTCGTGTGCGGCCTTTTGTTCTTCGGCTATTCCAGCCTTCTGACGTTTCTCACGCCCTACGCCAACGAGATCGGCCTGGGACGGGCGGCCAGCGTGTTCTTCGTGGCCTACGCCCTGGCCATGTTCATAACGCGGCCCTTCACCGGGCGCGCCTTCGATCGGGTGGGACCGCATCCCGTGATGATTCCCGCGTTCTTTTCATTCGCGGCCGGCATGGTGGTGGTAGCGTTCGCGGCTAACGACTGGATGCTGCTCGGTGCGGCGCTGCTGCTGGGCTTCGGTGTGGGCACCGTGCAGTCCTGCGGTCTGGCCATGGCCGTGCGCGTTTCGTCTGATGAGCGCCTCGGCGTGGCCAACGCCACCTTCTACATGCTGCTGGACGTGGGTGTGGGCATCGGCCCGGTGCTGCTCGGCGTGCTCGTTCCCCTCATCGGGTACTCGGCTCTGTACCTCTGCATGGCCGCCGTGGGCCTTATGGCCCTGGCCCTGTTCCTGGTAGTGGCCAAAACCGAGAAGGGCGCACGGTAGGGGAAGCTGATTGAGAAGCGGGCCGCCGATTTCGCTCTTAACTTGTTCGGTGATTTATGCGTTCACATAAATGAAGATGGTGCGCACGGTGTCGGCCAGGTTGCCGGAGGCATTGGCCATGGAGTAGTCGTAGGACAGCACCGCCGACCAGGTGTGGGCCACACCCTCCAAATCCACCGTGCCGGA